>JAKBCE010000329.1 GCA_021808195.1 Pseudomonadota bacterium | reverse complement strand
TGATCGGAGCGGACGTGATGATGGGCAGCCGGGTCAGCATTCCCAGCGGCAAGCGCCAGCACCTGGACGACGCCGGCCGTCTGGCCCCGGTCACCCGCTTCGATCACGTCCGCATCGGTGCGCAGTGCTGGATCGGGGAGGGTGCGATCCTGCTGGCGGACGTCGCTGAGGGATGCATCGTATCGGCGGGCAGCGTCGTCATTGAGGCGATGCCGGCCGGCAAGCTCATCGGCGGCAATCCCGCGCGCGTCATCCGGGACATCGAACGGGCACCGACGGCCCCAGGAACCTGACCCACATGTGCGGTATTACCGGATTCATCAGTTTCGAGGGCCACGCGCGAGACGCCGCCGCCGCGCGGGTCAGACGGATGGCCGATGCGATCCTGCATCGGGGACCGGATGGAGGCGGCTACTACGTCGATGATCATGCAGCGCTCGGGCATCGGCGCCTGGCGATCATCGACGTGGCCGGCGGACAGCAGCCCATGGGCGCCCTCGACGGCCGCGTGCAGATCGTGTTCAACGGCGAAATTTACAACTACCTCGAGATCCGCGCACAGCTTGAGCAGCTTGGACATCACTTCGAGACGCACTCCGACACCGAAGTGCTGCTGCACGGCTACGTCGAGTGGGGCGAGTCATGCGTCGAGAAGATGAATGGCATGTTTGCCTTCGCCATCTGGGACACGCGCAGCCGCCGCCTGTTCCTCGGCCGCGACCGGGTGGGCAAGAAGCCTCTGTACTACTGCCGTATGGGCTCCGTGGTGGCCTTCGCGTCCGAGCTGAAGGCGCTGCGTGCGGGCGATCTGTGTCCGACGGAGATCGATCCGGAGTCACTCGACTGCTACTTCAGCTTTGGCTACGTCCCGGCGCCGCGAACGATTTACCGCGGGGTGAAGAAGCTGCAGGCTGCGCACACGCTCTCGCTCACGGCCGACGGAGCATCGGGCCGCAAATACTGGGACCTGAGCTTTGCAGATCCCGTGGCGCGAACCCTGGATGAAGCCACCGAGGAGTTCGGCTGCCTGCTCGATGAGGCGGTCGAGTGCCGCCTGATGAGCGAAGTGCCGCTCGGGGCGTTCCTCTCGAGCGGGATCGACTCCTCACTCGTGGTGTCCTCGATGGCCAAGCGACTCGGCCGGCCGGTCCGGACGCATTCGATCGGGTTCAGTGAGCGCGAGCACAGCGAGCTGCCGGCGGCCGCGCGCATCGCCGAGCATCTGAAGACCGACCACCATGAATTCACCGTGACGCCGGATGCCGCCGGCGTTCTGGAGAAGATCGCCTGGCACTTCGATGAGCCGCTGGCCGACTCCAGCGCACTGCCGACCTGGTACGTGTGCGAGATGACGCGCCGCAGCGTCACCGTGGCGCTCTCCGGCGACGGCGGTGATGAGGGCTTCGGCGGCTATACGTTCCGGTATCAGCCGCACGCGGCCGAGGCGCGCCTGCGCCAGAGACTGCCAGCGGCCCTCAGGGCGCCGCTCTTCGGCGCCCTGGGGGCCGCATGGCCGGGATCCGCGGCACTGCCGAAGCCGCTGCGCCTGAAGACGATCTTCGAGAACCTGGCCGTCGGGGATGCCGAGGCGTTCTACCGCGACCTGGTGTGGTTGCGCAGCGACACACGAGCGGCCCTTTATGCTCCCGAATTCCTCGGCGCACTGCAGGGGTTCACGCCCATGGAAACCCTCGCGCCGTACTACGCCGCGAGCGGCGCGGCCGACGCTCTGGGCCGCGCGCAGTTCACGGACATTCACTTCTACATGACCGATGATGTGCTGGTGAAAGTGGACCGGATGAGCATGGCGCATTCGCTCGAAGTCCGCGCACCGCTCCTCGACTATCGTGTCCTGGAATTCGCCGCCCGGCTCCCGAGTGCGCTCAAAATGAATGGCCGCGAGGGCAAGCTGCCGCTGCGCCGCCTCGCGGCTGAACGCCTGCCGGCGGACATTCGTTCCCTGCCCAAGCGGGGGTTCTCGATCCCCGCCGCCGAGTGGCTGCGCGGACCGCTGCGGCCGCTGGTCGAGGAGTCCCTCGGTCGCACCGACGGACTGCCGTCGGAAATGCTCCGCCCCGGGGTCGTGCGCAAGCTCTGGGCCCAGCATCTCAGCGGAGCCCGAGACCACAGTGTCTTTCTGTGGGGACTGATGATGCTCACGCTCTGGCAGCAGACCTCCTCCCGGCTCACTGCGGTCCCCTAGCATCATGCCATCCTCGCTCTCCTCACTGTCGGCTGTGCCCGCAAGACCCCTCAGAGTGCTGCACATGGGCAGCCCGACCGGACTGTACGGCGCAGAGCGCTGGATCCTCGCGCTCATCAAACATCTGAAGCCTGAGCACATCGAATCGGTCGTGGGTGTGATCAAGGACGCACCCGACCTCGAGGCGCCCCTCTGCACCGTTGCGAGCGAGTTCGGCTTCCAAACCCACGTGATCGAGTCCTACGGCAAGCTCAGTCGTTCCGCCGTCGGCCAGCTGCGACGCGTTCTGATCGATCACCGGATCGACATTCTTCACACCCATGGGTACAAGACCGATCTGATCGGATCGCTCGCGGCGCGGGGTACGTCCTGCAAGACGCTCTCGACGCCGCATGGCTGGAGCGTCAATGCCGGACTCAAACTGCAGGTGTACGAAGCGCTCGATCGCTTCTGCTTCCTGTTCATGGACGTGGTCGCGCCCCTGTCGAGGGATCTC
>JAKBCE010000328.1 GCA_021808195.1 Pseudomonadota bacterium | reverse complement strand
GCCGATGCGGCGCTGCACGACGCGCGTGCCCGCCGGCTCTACAACACGCAGGTGTTCGCTCCGCACATGCGCCAGGCGGCGCTGCGTCGGGTGAGTCTCGAGGCACACCTGCGCGCGGCGATTGAAGCCGGTCGCTTCGAATTGCATTACCAGCCGAAACTCTCGCTCTGCGCCGGGCGCCTGAGCGGCCTCGAGGCGCTCGTCCGCTGGCGCAACGGCCCGCAGGGCGCGGTGGGACCGGCCGAGTTCATTCCGATCGCCGAGGAGAGCGGTCTGATCATCCCGCTCGGGGAGTGGGTGCTGGAGGAGGCGTGCCGGCAGCTCGGGCGCTGGCATCGGGACGGGGTGCTCGACGTCCCGGTCGCGGTCAACCTCTCCGCGGTGCAGCTGTGTTCGCGCCAGATGCACGAGCAGATCGACGCAGCGCTGCAGCGTCACGGCGTCGACCCGTCGCATCTGGAGGTGGAGATCACCGAATCGGCGCTGATGCGCGACGCCGGCGCCGCATTGCGCTGCCTCGGGGAACTTGGCCGCCTCGGCGTACGCGTCGCGATCGATGACTTCGGCACCGGGTACTCGAACCTCAGTCAGCTGATGCGTCTGCCGCTCGCGGCGCTGAAGATCGACCGTTCCCTGGTCGCGGGCATCGCCACGCGTACACGCGATGTGGCAATCCTGCGCGCGATCATCGACATGGCCCGCTCGATCGGGGCGCGGGTCGTTGCCGAAGGGGTGGAGGATCCTCGCCAGCGGGACCTGCTCGCCGCCGCCGGTTGCGACGAGTACCAGGGCTTTCTCATCGCCCGGCCGATGGACGCAGCGCGGCTGCAGGTCTGGCTCACGCGATACCGCGGCGAAGCCGGCGCCGCGTGAGCGGCCGTCTCCAGAGGCGACTCAGCCCCCGCAGAGGGGCTGCCCGACCGGATTGCGATGCAGCACGTCCGGCGAGTACGTCGGCGTGCGGAAGGCCTGCGCCGAATGCTCGAACGCGTAGGCCAGGCGGATCAACCGCGCCTCTGACCACTTCATTCCGATGAACGACAGGCCCACCGGGAGCCCCTGCACCTGTCCCATCGGCACCGTGATGTAGGGATAGCCGGCGATCGCCGGCAGCGTGCTGTCCCCGCCGCCGATCCCGGCGTCGCCGTTGATCAGGTCGATGACCGACGCCGGATCCTGCGTCGGGGAAATCAACGCCACGACGTGATGCTCCTTGAGCAGCCGCTCGATGCCTTGCGGTCCGGCGAGGCGCCGGTTCGTCGCGCGGGCGCGCAGGTAGGCCGGATCCTCAAGTCCCTGGGTGCGCTCCGCGGCGAGGAACAGGCTCTGCCCGAACCAGCGCATTTCCTCACGCGCATGGGTCTTGTCGAAGGTGATCAGGTCCGCGAGGGTGCGGCTGCGGACCGCGGGCGGGGAGGCGGCGAGGTAGGCCTTCATGTCCGCCTTCAGTTCGGTCATCAGTACCAGGTTCTCGTTCTTGGCGAGCGGGGCGAGGTGCTCGTCATCGACCTTCACCAGCACCGCGCCCTCGGCCTTCAGCAGCGCGAGGGCGTGCCGGAAGACCTTCAGCGTCTTCGGCGTGAAGTTCTTCAGCAGGAACTCGGCGATGCCGAGCCGCACCCCCTTCAGCGCCCCGGGCCTGAGGTCCGCGGCGTAGTTGGTGCGGTGCGCATCGGCGTGCGCCGTCGCCGGGTCCTGCGGATCGCTCCCGGCCATCGCGCTCAGCAGCATCGCCGCGCCGCGCACGGTGCGCGCGATCGGCCCGGCGGTGTCCTGCGACTGGCTGATCGGCACGATGCCGGTGCGCGAGACCAGCCCGACGGTCGGCTTCAGACCCACCACGCCGTTCATCGAGGAGGGGCAACTGATCGAGCCGTCGGTTTCGGTGCCGATGGCCGCCGCGGCGAGCCCGGCGGCGACTGCGGCGGCCGATCCGGAACTCGACCCGCAGGCGGTGCGATCGAGCATGTAGGGGTTGCGGGTGAGGCCCCCGACTGCGCTCCAGCCGCTGGTCGAATGGCCCGAGCGGATGTTGGCCCACTCGGAGAGGTTCGCCCGCCCGAGGATGACCACCCCGGCGCGGCGCAGATTCTGGATCACGGTGGAACTCACCGGGCGGACGTTCTTCGCCAGCGCGAGCGACCCGGCGGTGGTCGGCAGGCCAGCGATGCCGATGTTGTCCTTCACCAGGATCGGCAGTCCGTCGAGGGGCCCAAGCGGGTGGCCGGCCGCCCGCCGCGCATCCGAGGCGCGTGCCTCGGCCATGGCACGCGGGTTGAGCGCGATGACCGCGTGGATCTTCGGATTGATGCGCGCGATGCGGGCCTCGTAGCGGCGCACGAGTGCCGTGGCCGTGATGCGGTGGGCGGCGAGGTCTGCCGAGAGCGCCGTCGCCGAGGTACAGCTGAGAGTGACCGCAAAGGCCGGCGCGCACGCCAGACAGGATAGTGCCCCGACGCTCATCGCAACGAGTCCGCGCATGCCGAATCCCCCCCCCGGAATGACGATGGGCGGCACTGTATCGGGCCTGCGGTCTGCACCGCAAGCTCGGCGGCGGAGCCGCCCGCCCCCCGGGGATCCGCGCCGCCGGGTCATTGGTTATAGTGGCGTCCATGAACACCGCACACACGCCCGATCTGTCCGCCTTCTGGATGCCCTTTACCGCCAACCGGCACTTCAAGCATCACCCGCATCTGGTGA
>JAKBCE010000059.1 GCA_021808195.1 Pseudomonadota bacterium | reverse complement strand
CGAGAGCACGGACATGCCATCGTCCGCGGCATTCCGATGACCCGACTGATGGCGGAGCTCTATGGCAAGCAGAGCGGCTGCAGCCGCGGCCGCGGCGGCTCGATGCATCTCTTCGACGCCGAACGACGGTTCTTCGGCGGCAACGCCATCGTCGCGGGCGGGCTGCCGATCGCGGTCGGTCTGGCGCTCGCCTCGCAGCTTCAGGCCAGCAGCGACGTCACGGTCTGCTTCTTCGGCGATGGGGCCGTGGCGGAGGGCGAGTTCCATGAATCGCTCAATCTCGCCTCCCTTTGGACGCTGCCGGTTCTGTTCATCTGTGAGAACAACCTGTATGCCATGGGCACCGCATTGCAACGGGCCCAGGCTGAGACCAACGTCGCGGCCAAGGCCGCCGCATACCGCATCGAGGCCCAGGCCGTCGACGGTATGGATGTGCTCGCGGTCGAATCCGCAGTCCACGATGCGGTCGCGAAGATGCGCCAGAGCCGCGCACCGGCTCTGCTCGAGATGCGTACCTACCGCTTCCGCGCCCATTCCATGTTCGATCCTCAACTCTATCGCGACAGGGCGGAAGTCGAAGCCTGGCAGAAAAAGGATCCGATCGTCACGCTGAGTGCGCGTCTGCGCTCGGCCGGTCTGATGAGTGAGGACGACTATCGAGGCCTCGAGCGCGAGGCCATGGGTGAACTCGACGCCGCCGTGCAGTTCGCCGAAAGCGCCCCGTGGGAGCCGGTGTCGGATCTCGAGCGGTTTGTCTATGCCGAACGTACCGCCTGAACCCGAGCGCACGATCGCCTATCGCGACGCGGTCCGCGAGGCGCTGCGCTGCGCTCTGAAAGCCGATCCCCGCGTCTTTCTCATGGGCGAGGACGTCGGCCGCTACGGCGGGAGTTACGCGGTCAGCAAGGGACTGCTCGAGGAGTTCGGGCCCGAGCGCATTCGCGACACGCCACTCTCGGAGTCCGCGTTCGTCGGTGCCGGCATCGGTGCCGCACTCGGCGGGATGCGCCCCATCGTGGAAATCATGACAGTGAACTTCAGCCTGCTCGCCCTCGATCAGATCGTGAACAACGCCGCGACCCTCTCGCACATGTCCGGCGGCCAGCTGAATGTTCCGCTCGTCATCCGTCTGGCGACGGGCGCCGGCCGACAGCTCGCCGCGCAGCACTCGCACAGTCTGGAGGGGTGGTATGCACACATCCCGGGACTGAGGATCGCGGTGCCTGCGACACTCGAGGACGCGCGCTTCATGCTCGAGGCGGCACTCGCCTGTCCGGACCCCGTCCTGCTGTTCGAGCACCTGTATCTGTACAACCTCGAAGGCGCTCTCGCGCCGGGCGTCCGCCAGGTCGATCTGGATCATGCGGCGGTCCGCCGGCCGGGACGGGACGTCACGCTCATCACCTACGGGTGGAGCCTGTACAAGTGTCTCGAGGCCGCTGAGACCCTGGCCGGGGACGGCATCGAGGCCGAGGTGATCGATCTGCGCACGCTGCGCCCGCTCGATGAAGCGACCTTCATTGCGAGCGTGCGTCGCACCCGCCGCGCGGTGGTGGTCGACGAGGGATGGCGCAGCGGCAGCCTGTCGGCCGAAATCATCAGCCGCATCAGCGAACAGGCCTTCTATGACCTCGATGCGCCACCGGCACGGGTGTGTACCGCAGAAGTGCCGGTCCCCTATGCGAAGCATCTCGAAGAGGCCGCGCTACCGAGCGCCGCGCGCATCGTGACCGCAGTTCGCGCCCTGCTTGCGCGCGGCGGGAGCGGCTGATGGACACCGAATTCGTGCTGCCCTCCCTCGGCGCGGACATGGAAGGCGCGACCCTCACGCAATGGCTGAAGCAGCCCGGCGATCGGGTTCGCCGCGGCGAGCCGCTCGCGACCGTCGAGACCACCAAGGGACTGATCGACATCGAATCCTACGACGACGGTCAGATGCTGGAGCACCTCGTGCCGCCGGGCACGCATGTGCCGGTCGGACGTCCCCTAGCCCGCCTGGACGTCGACCCGGGTGCCCATGCCGCGCCAGCTCCGCCGGGCGCACCGGGCATCGCTCCCGGAGCCCTTCCGCCGGCGCCCGCCGCCTCGGCGCCCGTTGCGCCGGCGCCCGGCGAGGGGCGCTCGAGCCGCACCCGGATGTCTCCGGCGGCCCGGCGGCGTGCCCATGAACTCGGTGTACCGCTCGAGTCGCTCGAGCACGCCGCCGCCGGGGGCATCGTCCACATCGCCGAGGTCGAGAAGCTCGCGGCGCGCGCCCCAGCTGGCGACGCGCGGACCGCGATGCGCGCCACCATCGGGGCAACCATGGCGCGCTCGAAACGGGAGATCCCGCACTACTATCTTGGGCACCGCGTCGACTTCACGCCGGCACGCGAATGGGTGAGTCGGTACAACGCGGAGCGCACCGTGAAAGACCAGCTCCTCGAGGGGGTGCTGATCGTGAAGGCCGTGGCGCTCGCAGCGGCTCGCCTCGAGGGCTTCAACGGCACGTTCCAGGACGGTCAATTCCATCCGTCCGCCGCCGTGCACCTCGGAACCGCGATCGCCATACGGGGCGGCGGGCTCGTCGCACCGGCGCTCCTCGATGCGCACCAGAAGGATCTGCCCACCCTGATGCGTGAGTTCAGTGCACTGGTCGCGCGGGTGCGCGCCGGGCACCTGCGCTCCGGGGAGTTCTCCGCCGCCACCCTCACCCTGACGAGCCTGGGCACCGAGGGGGTCGATATCCTCTACCCCATCATCAACCCGCCGCAGGTTGCCATCGTCGGTGCCGGGGAGGTCCGCGATCATCCCTGGGTCGAGAACGGGCAGCTCACCGTGCGGGCAGTGCTGACACTGACCCTCGCCGCCGATCACAGAGTCACTGACGGTCGCTCCGGCGCCCGCTTCCTGCGCGCGGTCGCCGACCTGCTCGCCCATCCGCAGTCCCTCTGATCCGAGGAGCCCACGGCCATGGACCGAAACGAGATTCATACCAGACTGCTCGCGCTGCTCACCGGCGTCGCACCGGACATCGATCCGGCGAGCGTCGATCCGGCGCGCAACCTGCGCGATCAGTTCGATTTCGACTCGATGGATGCGTTGCACTTCGCCGTCGCGGTGAGCGAGGCGTTCGGCATCGAGATCACCGAGACCGACGCCGCGGCACTTGCGAATCTCGCCTCGGCGGAGCAATTCGTGCAACGGCGGCTCACTGGCGCACAGCGCGCCTGACCGACCTGCGCTGCGCCCCGAAGGGCGTCTTCGGAGCTCGGGCGCCGCGGCACTGATTCGAACTGCTCCTGCGATCGGCGTGACGCTGCCCGGCAACTGTCGCCCCCTCCGACTTCCCTCCGCACCGCGATCCCCCCGCCAGTCGGATGTCACATCCCGGCCGCCTCCGCCGGCCGAGCTGACCTGAACAGGATCCGCAGCCGCGTGTCGGCCACCTGCCGCCACCCCACCTTCGCCGTGTTCGTGCAACCAAGGTGACATCTGCACGAAACTGACACCGATCCTTCACCGGAGCGTCACATGGCGCTGCCTATAGTCGCGGCCATCGAGTCGCACCGACTCGCCCTCTCGTTCTTCAGACCAGACTCTCGGGGAAGATCGCCTTGAAAATAAATCACAAAGTCACGCTCGCCGTGATGATCGCGCTCGGCTCGCACGCACTCTGTGGCATGGCCCATGGCGCGGAAGCCCCGCAGCCCGCTCCGGCCGGGGCCGGCGCCGGCGATGCCGCGAACCTCAGCCCGGACGTGCTCCAGGAGGTCACCGTCACCGCCCAGCGGCGGCGTCAGTCCCTGCAGAGCGTGCCGATCACCATCCAGGCGATCACCGGTCAGCAGCTCAAGCAGCTGAACGTACAGACCATCGATCAGGTGGTGCAGTACCTGCCGAACGTCCAGCTCGCCTCAAACGGACCCGGCCAGGGCCAGATCTACATGCGCGGCCTCTCGGCCGGCAATGCCGGCAACCAGTCGAGCGCCACCATTGCACCGTTCCCCAACGTCGCGCTGTACCTGGATAACCAGGCGATGACCTTCCCCGGCCGCAACGCCGACATCTACTTCGTCGACATGAAACGCATCGAAGTGCTGGAAGGACCGCAAGGCACGCTGTTCGGCGGTGGCGCCGAAGCCGGCGCAGTACGCTACATCACCAACAAGCCCGTGCTGAACCGGACCTCCGGCGATGCCAGCGCGACTTACGGCGTCACGGCTCACGGCGATCCCAATGCCGCCGCCGACCTGGTCCTGAATCTGCCGCTGATCACCGATCGCCTCGCCGCCCGCTTCGTCATCTACGACGATCATCAGGGGGGATACATCACGAACGTCGCCAGCACCTTCACGCGCAGCAATAACGATGCCGGCAACCATTACTTCAACATCACCCCGGGCAGCAACGGACTGTGCCCGAACGGACTGCCCACCAAGACCGGCTACTGCGCCGTTCCCGGCAGTCCGGTCGCGAACAATTTCGCACTGGCGGGCCGCGCCACGAATCCGGTCGACTACACCGGCTTTCGCGCCTCGGCGCTGTACAAGATCAACGACGACTGGAACTTCCTGATCGAACAGATGTACCAGGACATGAACGCCCAAGGTCAGGATGTCCAGTACCCCACCGGGTCGGAGGGACAGTCACTCGGCCCGTGGGAGGCCACCCTGTTCACCCCCGCGTACGACAAAGACCGTCTGGAGAACACCGCCTGGACCCTCAAGGGTGACATCGATCACCTCTTCAAGGTCGTGTACACCGGCGGATACACGGTGCGCAACATCCATCAGCAGGAAGACTACTCAAACTACGCACGCAGCGCAGGCGGCGGATACTACCAGTGCTCGGGCGGCACCGGCTTCGGCTCCGGCACGACGCCCACCTGCTACTCCCCGATCGGCTACTGGAACGATCGGGTGCGCAACACGCATCAGAGCCACGAACTTCGCATCAGCACCCCGAGCCGCTGGCGCGTGCATGGCCTCGTGGGCCTCTACTACGAGAATTTCAATATTCAGGACAACATGAACTTCGATTACAAGACGATTCCGTCTTGTACCGCCCAGAACCTCTCGGCCGCGCTCGCCGGCGGCGCACCGTGCGTCGCGGACGTCCGGCCGGCCCCCGGATCCCCAGCATGGGATCCCTCCGTGCGCTCGGACACCACGGCGTTCGGTGAGGACGACCAGCGCGGGTACAAGCAAACCGCCGCGTTTACATCGGTCTCCTACGACGTCCTCCCCAAGATCCTCACCCTGACCGCCGGGACCCGCTTCTACCACTACACCGAATACCAGATCGGCTCCCAGTACGGGACCAGCAGCTCCTGTGTCGACGTGCCGAACGGGCAGTGCAGCGGCGGCATGTTCCCGATGAACTACCATTCCAGCTACCACGGTTTCAAGAGCCGCTTCAACGTCACGTGGCATATCTCTCCGGACGTGATGGCGTATTTCACGTACTCGCAGGGCTTCCGGCCGGGCGCGTTCAATCGAGTGCAGAAGAACGTCGCGCCGGACGCCAACGGCAATCCGCAATATCAGGTCCAGACCACGTATGCGCCGGACTCGCTCGATAATTACGAGATCGGCCTGAAGACGCAGCTGCTCGATCACCGCGTGCAGCTGAATCTCTCCGCCTATCACATGCTGTGGAACAACGCCCAGTTCCTCTTCTTCAATCCGGCCGGCGGCTGGGGTAACACTTCGTTCGCGTTCAATGGCCCGAACTACAAGGTGGACGGCGGGGAGCTTCAGTTGAACGCGCTCGTGACCACCGGACTGACCATCCAGGGCGCGCTCTCGTACAACAACGCCACTCAGACCAATTCGCCGTGTCTGGTGGACAATGAGCCGACGCTGCTGAAGACCGGCGGGGCGAATCCGAACTACGGACAGTGCATCACCGAGATCAAGGGACAGCCGGCGACCAATCCGCTCGGTCCTGCCGGCACGACACCGTCGTTCTCTCCGAAGCTGGAGTTCAACCTGCATGTGCGCTACACCTGGATGGTAGGCGACTACGAGTCGTTCGTGCAGGCCGGGGTCGCACACGTCGGCAGCATGTACAACGAGCCGGCCTCCTATCCGGACGGTCTGACCAATCCGCAGTGCGGCGGCTCTTCGTTCCCCGGTACGACGCTCTGCCGCTATGAACAGCCGGCGTACACGACGTACGATGCCTCCATCGGGGTCTCCAAGGATGCGTGGACCGCGACGCTGTTCGGCCAGAACCTCGGCAACAGCGATGCCAGCCAGTTCACGTCCACCGCCCAGTTCATCAAGTCCGAGGTCCCGCTGCGGCCCCGGGTCCTGGGCGTGAACGTCAGCTACCGGTTCTGAGGCACCACGCTACACTCGCGGGGCCGGCCGTAAGCCCGCCCCGCGAGTGTCCGATGAGCCTGATGAACGTCCCCAAGCCCACGCCTGCACCCGAAACGGACGCCTCCGGTCCGTCAGCCGTCGAGCAGGAAGTGCGCCGGATCCACGCGCTGGTGCGCCGCCGCGATTTCGCGGCGGCGGCCACGGCCGCCGAGACCCTTCTGGCAGCCGTACCGCACAACCGGGACGTACTGCTGCTGCGGGCCTGCAGCCTTCGCGATCTGGGCCGCATCGATGAGTCTCTCCAGGTGCTCGAGCAGCTGGAGAGACTGCACCCGCGGTTCAGCCATCTGTACCAGGAGCGCGGCCGCTGCTACGTGCTGCGCCAGGATGCGCCCCGAGCCGTCGACTCGTTCCTGCGGGCCGTGAATCTCAACCCGGCCCTGCCGGCGAGCTGGAGCATGCTGCAGCGTCTCTATGGAATGCTGGGCGAATCGGGCAACGCCGCTACCGCCGCGGAGCACGTCGCGATTCTGCGCGAGTTGCCGGCCGCCGTGGTTCAGGCGACGGATCTCTTTGCCAACGGCGATCTGTCCGCTGCGGAGGCGGTCACGCGGGCCTACCTGCAGCAGCATGGAGAGCACGTCGAGGCCATGCGCCTCTTGGCCCGGATCGCGCTCGCCCGGGACGTCCTGGATGACGCCGATATGTTGCTCGAAGCCGTCCTGCGCCGGGAGCCCGGCTACCGCGCCGCCCGCGCCGACTACGGCACCGTGCTCGCACGCCGCCACCGCTATCGGGAGGCACATGAGCAGGCACAGACGCTCCTGCAGAGCGACCCGCACCACCCGGATTATCGCGCGCTCAAAGCCACCGCACTGGTCGGACTCGGCGCGCACGAAGAAGCGATTTCGATCTATCGGGCATTGCTCGGCGAACTGACCGATCCGGCCGCGCTCGCCGACGTGAACCTGTGGCTGGCGCACTCACTGAAGACCCTCGGGCGTCAATCCGAGGCGATCGAAGCCTACCGGGCCGCCGCGGCGGCGCGAGCGGATTTCGGCGATGCATGGTGGAGTCTTGCAAACCTGAAGACCTACCGCTTCAGTGACGCAGAGCTCGCACAGATGCGCGCCGCGGAACAGGCCCCCGGGACCCACACGGTGGACCTCTATCACCTGTGCTTCGCGCTCGGCAAGGCGCTGGAGGACCGCGGTGACTATGAGACGTCATGGCAGTTCTATGCGCGCGGCAATGCGTTGAAGCGGGCCGAGAGCCGCTACCGGCCCGAGTTCGTCGAAGCCAATACGCGCCTGCAGAAGGCGGTGTGCACCGCGGAGTTCTTCGCCGCGCGGCAAGGCTGGGGCACTCCGGAGCCCGACCCCATCTTCATCGTGGGCCTGCCCCGGGCCGGCTCGACGCTGCTCGAACAGATCCTCGCGTCGCACTCCCGGGTCGAAGGCACGCAGGAACTGGCCGAGATCCACCGCTATACCGTGGAACTGCGCGGGGCGTCCGCCGACCCCGAGGACCCTCGCTATCCCAGCGTATTGACGAAACTCCGGGCCGAGGATCTGCGCCAGCTCGGCGAGCGATTCCTCGCCGAAACGCGCGTCTATCGGCATACGGGCCGACGCCTGTTCATCGACAAGATGCCGAACAATTTCCGGCACATCGGTCTCATTCACCTGATGCTGCCGAATGCCAAAATCATCGATGCGCGTCGGGAACCGATGGCCTGCTGCTTCGGCAATCTGAAACAGCTGTTCGCGAGCGGCCAGGAGTTCACCTACAGTGTCGAGGACATTGCCCGGTATTACCGCACCTACCTCGAGCTGATGGAGCACTGGAATGCGGTACTGCCCGGAAAGATCCTCACCGTCCACCACGAAGACGTGATCACGGACCTCGAGGGCAGCGTCCGGCGCATGTTGGCGTTCTGCGGCCTGCCGTTCGAGCCGGCCTGTCTGGAGTTCCACAAGACCGAGCGGAGCATTCGCACGGCGAGTTCAGAGCAGGTACGCCGCCCCATCAGTCGCGCTGGACTCGAGCACTGGCGGCACTTCGAGCCCTGGCTGTCACCGCTCGAACATGCCTTGGGGGATGCGCTGATTCGCTACCGCGCGAGCGCCTGAATTTCGACCGCGCAACGACGTGCGAGACCGTGAGTGGCACGCCCTCGCCAAGCATCCATCAGGCGTTCGGCGGCGCAGTCTGCAGGGCTCGGACGCGATCAATGAACTCGGCGCGTGAGTTCTCGGAGGGGAACGGCGCGCTGGGCAGCGCGACGCCGAGGAACCGGCATAGAGGCTCCCACCCGTCGCCCACCCGATACACGAGCAGTCGTTCCGGCGCGATCGCAGCGATCACGGCCCGGGTGTGGGCCTGAAAGAACTCGGTCATCACCGCGCGGTCGTCGAGCTGCGCGGGAACCCGCTCGAGGATGCCGGCGAAAAATCGGGCCCGTTCGTCCTCGCCGGCACGGCGCGCGAGGCTTTCGGGAGCAAAAATCGTCGCATGCACCGAGTCGAACCACGGGTCTGCATCGCGCACGGTATGGATGACCTTCGCGGCCGGATAATGGTTCGTCAGCTCCCGCCAGAACGCGGCACTCGGATAATCGACCGCCGCATGGTAGTCCCGGAAGATGGCCTCCCAATCCGCCCGCCCCTGAGCCGCATCGATCCACAGCGCCATGCTCTCGGGGTGCTGGAACACCTCGACCATGTGATGACAGGGACCGAAGCCCAGCATCGCGAGCGCCGTATGCAGCGATTTGGTGCCGGTTCGACCCAGCCCCGTACCCACGACCTTCAGGCCCATGGCGATGCCCTCATCTCATGTGACGTCAATGGCTCCTGCGTGTGACAGGCGCGTTGCCACCCTACCGCCAATGCGCCGCAGACTCCAGCTCATTCGGCGCCGACAGGGTGTTCTGGACTCCGGGAATTGACTGACCCCCAGTGCCGCCGACGAGTGCATCCTTCCGGTCCGCTGCTCGCCGCACACTGATCAATCCGTTCCAGGGTTTGGGACGCTTCACGCCATGGGCATACGACACCCTGGCCAACGACTCACTCGGCGAGCGCCACCGCTCGCGACTGCCCTCCGCCGCTGCGATTCTGTCGGCTCATCCCGTACACAACCATGCCGCTATTTCACCTTGTTTGGCACAGCGAACGACGACCCGTCGGCGCGCAAAAGCACCGACGAGATCGCCGCATGGAGAACACCGGTCAACCGCCAAAGGCTCATCCACCGAAATCCGTGCTGCCGCCGCGAAATCTCGGCAGAACTGCCGAGCGTCTCACCGATCGCTTCAGACACCCTCTCGCGGCTTGGAACCGCCATCGAAGTCCCGCAATCTCCTTTCAGGGACGTCGTGGAACATCCTCTTTGCGCTCGCGCGAACCGTCCGTCGTGGCAGCCGCTGGGAGCGAAGACCGTGCGATGGGCAAATGCCATCGATAATGAATGGCGCCGAGACGCAAGCTAAAGCACACGAGTGCACCGGCAATCATCATCGCCGCAGACGGCAAATGGAGCCCCGCCCCGACCACGACCACCGCCGCACCGGCAAGCGCGGCCACTGCGTAGAGATCCGTACGCAACACCGTGGGCACTTCGGCCAGCAACAGGTCGCGCATCATGCCGCCGCCTATGCCCGTCAGCATGCCCAGAAGCGCCGCCATGAGGGGATTCAGGCCGTACAAGAGTGCCTTCTGTGCGCCGGAGACGGTGAACAGCGCCAGTCCCGCCCCATCGAATACGAGCACGGGACTCCAGATACGATCCACCAGGGGCGACCACCAGAAGGTGACCACGCCCGCAAGCACTGAAACGCCGAGGTAGCGCCAATCACTGATGGCGGCAGGCGGGGTCGCGCCGATCAAGAGATCGCGGATGACGCCCCCCGCGTTTCCGGCGGCGAAGGACAGCACCAGCACGCCGAACAGATCGAGCCGTCGCTTGACCCCGGCAATCGCTCCGCTCAATGCGAAGACGAAAGTGCCCGTGAGGCCCAGTATCAGCAGCAGCGTATGCACCGACTATTCCTCAACGAAATCAGCGCAAGCCGCTCGGAAGTCATGGGAGCCTGCGGCCTCAGGCCGCGAGCCATGCGTGCGCGGCGACGACCATGGCCTCAACGCCGGTCTGCAAGGTCGGGTGGATGATGGGCGCAAACCGGGGGTTGTGGTTTGTCGGAATCTCATTGAGCCGACCCGCCGCCTTCGCCTCGGCATACTGCTGCGGATCGGTGCCGCCGACGAACCAGAAAACCGACGGGGAGTGCCATTCGGCCCCAAAAGACCCGAAGTCCTCGCTGGCCGGCGCCGGACCGGTCTCGCGCACCCGCTCTGGCGAGAAGTGACGCCGGAACGCCGCCAGGACACGCTGGCTGGCCACCGCGTCATTGACTACGAGCGAATAGCGATCGAGCGTCGTGATCTCGGGTGCGCGGGGCGCCCCGGAGGCCGCACTTTCAGCGTTCACGATGCGTTCAATCGCCGCCAGCACACGCTGGCGCACGTTGGCATCAAAGGTACGCACATTGAGCTTGATGATGGCTTCATCGGGGATAACGTTCTCTTTGGTGCCTGCTTGCAACGAGCCGATGGTCACCACGGCAGATTCGGCAGCCGCTATTTCGCGCGACACGATCGTCTGCAATCGCATGACCGTCGATGCCGCCATCACCACCGGATCAATGCTGGCCTGCGGCATCGAGCCGTGGGCGCCGCGCCCGAACAGCCGGATCTGCAAGCTGTCGGCCGCCGAGGTGATGACGCCAATGCGCCCTCCCAGGGTACCCGCCGGTCCCACCATGACGTGCTGGCCAAGCACGACGTCTGGCTTGGCGAAACGGTTGAACAGGCCGTCATCGATCATCGCCTGAGCACCCTCGGCCGTTTCTTCCGCAGGCTGGAAGACCGCCATCAGCGTACCACGCCAGCTTGCACGAGCGCTCGCCATCAGCGTCGCCGCTCCGATCAACCAGGTGACGTGCATGTCATGGCCGCACGCGTGCATCACTGGCACGGTGTTTCCCTCTCGGTCCACGGCGCTGACCTTGCTGGCATAGGGCAGGCTCGTGGCCTCCTCGATCGGCAACGCATCCATGTCGGCGCGCAGCATGACGACGGGACCGTCGCCATTTCGCAAGAGTCCGACCACGCCGGTCGTGCCGACGCCGGTCGTGACCTCATAGCCGCTGGCACGCAAACGCTCAGCAGCCAGCGCTGCCGTGCGTGTCTCTTGCATCGAAAGCTCAGGATGCGCGTGAATGTCGGTGTAGATCCCCTCGAGATCCGGGAGCAACTCAGGAAGCATCGCCAGAGCAATCTTCGCAGGATCGACCTGAGTATTCATGAGGTGATCTCCATTGCCACTCGCGTTGCGAACGGTCTCACCCGATATTAAACGAGCCCCCCACACACCACCACTGGAAACATACACAACTACAATGTCCGAATTCTTGGATCACCGGCGTCCCATCGATGGCTCACTACACCAATTGCTCCCCGCTGGCCCGAACCGTTCTCTACGCCGGGACTGAAGTCGAGTCCTCGGCACGATCCTGAGCAGAGCTACGCAGACAACCCTGCACCGGCAGAAGCCGTGCACGCTCCTGCGTCTGACACGCGCAGCTCGATCTTCCCGAGCCGCAAAGCGCGCTCGATCACACGGGTCGTGCTAGGATTCAAATAGATCTGCAGACCTTGTAGCGGCAGCCCACTTCATGGAATCGCAACCCGATAATCCGTTCGGAACGAGATGGTCGCGCCTCGACGGCGTTGATCTGCTGCGCGGTTTAGCCATTCTTCTCGTGCTCCTGAACCACGTGAACATGCGGCTGGTTCTCGCACATATTCCCTACGGGGCTGCGCTGCCACCATTTCTGCTCTCGATGCTGGTGTGGAACGGGCAGACCGGTGTGCAGATCTTCTTTGCGATTTCGGGCTTTCTCATAACAGCCACTTCCATCAAACGATGGAGAGCGCTCTCGGGATTGCGGCCGCTTGATTTCTATCGGATACGCTTTGCCCGCATCGCGCCACTCCTGCTGTTGGTCCTGCTCCTGCTGAGTATCCTTGATCTGATCCACGCCCAAAATTACGTCATTGCCTCCAAGACCGGTGGATTGCACTCGGCGCTCTGGGCCGCGCTGACTTTTCGCCTGAATGTGCTGGAAGCCCGGCGCGGTTACCTGCCGGGCAGCTGGGACGTGCTCTGGTCACTCTCGGTCGAGGAGACCTTCTATGCGTTCTTTCCCCTGGTGTCTCGGGTTTTGGGCGGACGAAAGCCCCTGTTCGTCGCAGCATTGCTGACTTTCGTCGTGCTTGGACCCGTTGCCCGCGCCGTATTCGACCGGGGAAACGGCATCTGGTACGAGTACTCCTATCTTGGCGGAATGGATGCCATTGCGCTTGGCAGCCTCACCGCGCTGATCCTGTCTGCAGTCCACCTCAACCGGCACCTCTTGCGGCTCGCGGGGCTGACCGGATTTGCGTTAGTCGCGTTTTCGCTGGCGTTCCGCCGCATCCCGGTGCTCGCACATACGGGCTTGCACATGTCGGTTGTCGCGATCGGCACCTGTTTGCTGATCGTCACAAGCGCATCGTCAGGCTGGAAGAGTCCAGCGCTTCTTAGACCTCTGTCTAAACTCGGCCAGTGCAGTTACGAGACCTACCTCACTCACATGTTCATCGTGTTTGCGCTGTTCGATCTGTTCTTGAAACTCGGAAGTCCCGCATACGCGATTTTTCCGCTATTTGTAACGACCATCCTTGCCGCCGGCCTCCTCGGTACGATGACCGCAAGACTCTATTCCGAGCCCATCAACCGGGGGCTTCGTGCCCGATGGCAGCCGAGTGGGAGCCGTAACGCCGTGGAACGTTCACTCGAGATAGCCATTGAAGGCTGATGAGACATGACGCTCAAACACCTGTGACGGTGACGCCATCGCGGCACGCTACCGCAACCCGCCAGGCGACCCGGTTCAGCGAGTATTGGGCGCCCAGGACACTCTGGGAACTCCAGGATCAACGCCGATTGAAAACTGACCCGCCTTGGCTCCCGGCCCCGAGTGTCACCGCCGGCGGCACGGGAAAGCTGCCTTTGAAAAACCCGTTGGGGCGCTCCACGTTGCCCTTGGCGGGAGCGTGATAGGGACGACAGGCCTGCGCTTGACTCCCCAGTCCCGCGCTTCAAACCAGTTCCTGGGCGGGTAGCCGCCTGGACAGAGGCTCGAGCAGCCGATCAGCGAGCCGCTATTGCGCAACCGATCTACCAGGCACCCGTGATATGTGATTTCATCTAAATTGCGCCTATTCAGATAAATTCACATATTGCACGTCAAGTAGCCATATGCGATCTATTTTAGAGAAGGATCACATAGACGAAATCACATATGAAGCCCCTTCGAATGGACCGCCTGCCCGAGAAGATCAGCCGGGAGCTGAAGGCGGCCCGACTTCGACGCGGCTGGAGCCAGGCAGAGGTCGGAAAGCGTGCAGGCCTTCCCCAGACCCATATCTCCGGTATCGAGACCCGCCGCATCGTGCCGCGCTTCGATACCTTGCTCGATCTGGTGCGGGTACTCGGCATGGATCTGGTTCTAGTGCCGCAATCCCTCGTTCCTGCAGTCAACGCCCTAGTGCATGACAGCCACACGGGCAAAGCCGGCGAGCGCCCGCTCTACGCTGCCGACGACGATGACGGTGGTGAAGGTGGTGGCGACACACCATGAGCGGTCCCACCAGACAGCCAGCTGCGCTCGTGGTCCTCCTCCACGGAAAACGGATCGGAGTCATCAATCGCCTGTCGGGCGACAGATATCTCTTCGCCTTCGATGAGGCCTATGTCGAGGACACCAGCCACCCGACACTAAGCCTCTCCTATAGATATACTATTTTATTGTAGGGAATCATTTTTTAGTATCAACAGGAGGCGCCAAATGAAGCTTGGGACTGCCCTACTTCTTATTGGTTTATTACTTTCTCTAACAACTCGAAAATCGATGTGGCCCACGATAGATAAGCGCACAATTGGACAGATTTATACAGACGCCAAGACAGGAAGCCTTCGATCTTCACGTTATAAGAAAGTTATTGCCATGATATCTATATTGCTGGCGATCATTGGCACCTATCTGTCTATAACTTCGCGCTGATCGCAATAAATTTTGGTGGTCCTTTTTTTTGGGTTCTTCTCCCGTTTCCGGGGTAGCCGAGCGCGAGGGGTGAGGCGAACGGTCGCC
>JAKBCE010000058.1 GCA_021808195.1 Pseudomonadota bacterium | reverse complement strand
GACCAGATGCTGCGCCGACACGAGCGTGTCATCGCCGGGGGCGGTAACTGCGTGATGGTGAGCTTGCACAGTGTGGGCCTCGCTGGGCTCACCGCCCTGCGCACCCACTGCCAAGTCCCGATCCATGGACACCGCAACGGCTGGGGCTTGCTCGGCCGCTCGCCAGCCATTGGCGTGAGCTTCCCGGCATGGCAGAAGCTCTGGCGGCTCGCGGGCATCGATCACGTCCACGTCAACGGACTCGACAACAAATTCTGCGAGAGCAACGCGTCAGTCATCGCTTCGGCACGCGAGTGCCTCACGCCGATGTTTGCCCCGCCCGCCCCCGGCTGCCAGATCATGCCAGTGTTCTCTTCGGGCCAGACCGCGCTGCAGGTGCCGGGCACGTGGCAGGCACTGGGCTCGGTGGATCTCATTCACGCCTGCGGTGGCGGCATCATCGGCCACCCGGGCGGGGCGGCCGCTGGAGTGCGCAGCCTGCGCCAGGCGTGGGAGGCAGCCGTGGCCGGCATTGCGCTGCGCGAATATGCGCGCGAGCACCGTGAGCTCGCCGAGGCCCTCGAGCACTTCGGTCGCTGAGGAGCGCCGCATGGCCCCGCCCCTGTACGCATACTACGGAGATGACTTCACCGGTTCGACCGATGTGCTCGAGGTGCTGGCGTCGGCCGGAGTCGACAGCGTGCTGTTCATCGGTGCGCCGAGCGAGACGCTCGCACGACAGTTCGTCGAGTGCCGGGCATTCGGCATCGCCGGTGACAGCCGCAGCCGCTCACCGCAGTGGATGAGTGCGCACCTGCCGGCGCTCCTGGCACGGCTCAGCGCGTTCGGGGCACCGATCACGCAGTACAAGACCTGCTCGACGTTCGACAGCGCGCCCGAGATCGGCTCGATCGGGCGCGCGCTGGAAATCGGTCGGGAAACGCTGCCCGGTCCGTTCATTCCGATCGTGGTACCCGCACCGCACCTGGGCCGCTACGTGGCATTCGGGAACCTGTTCGCCGCGGCTGCGGGGACCGTCTACCGCATCGACCGGCACCCGACCATGCGCTCGCACCCGGTGACGCCGATGCTCGAAGCGGACCTGTGCCGTCACCTCGGCGCGCAGACCGCGATGCGGATCGGTCGTGTGGAACTGCCTGCGCTGGCCCAAGACACCGCCGCAGAGGCATTGAACCGCTGCGTATCCGCCGGTGACGAGGCGGTGCTGTTCGACGGTGTCAGCGAGACGGATCTGCTACGCATTGGAAGGCTGCTCTGGGACCGGGCGCGTGCGCAACACCTGTTTTGCGCCGGGAGCTCAGGGCTTCCCTATGCGCTCCTTGGCGCATGGCGGGCCGCGGGGTTGCTGGGGGCAACGCCGGCACCGCGGCACACGGCCCGCACCGTCGACACCTTGCTCGTCGTCAGCGGCAGTTGCTCACCCGCCACCGAGCGGCAGATCCAGGCGGCGCTGCGCAGCGGCTATCACGGTCTGCCGGTCGATCCCGAAGCGCTGTTGAGTGACGGTCGGGGTGCGCAAACAGCCGGGCGGCTGGTCGAGGCGGCGGTCCGCGCTCTGCGCGACGGCCGCAGCACGCTCGTGTACAGCGCGCTTGGCGCACTCCGGCCGGGAACGGCACCCGCCGGCGCGGCCTTGGGGGAGCGGCTCGGTGCGCTCACCGCGCGCATTCTCGCTGACGTGCCGCTGCCACGCGTGGTGCTGGCCGGCGGCGATACCTCGAGCCATGCCGTGGCGCAGTTGGGACTGCAGGCGCTCACCTGGATCACCGCTCTGGAGCCCGGCGCACCGCTGTGCCGCGCTCACGCCGGCGGCTCGGCGCTGGACGGATTAGAGCTTGTTCTGAAGGGCGGCCAGGTCGGCAGCGAGGGGTTCTTCGAGCGGGTCCGACTCGGCCGCTAGCCCTGCCGTGCAGTCGATGCAGGCGAACACCAGCGCCGCAGCCAACACCATCACCGCCACGGCCCGCACGGGCAACTCGTAGTTCCCGGTCGCACCGACGATGTAGCCGAAGGCGAGCGTGCACAGGACCCCGCCGGCCTGACCGGCGGTATTCATGACCCCCGTGGCCGCGCCGCCGTGATTGCCGCCGATGCTCATACACATCGCCCACGCGGCCGGCAGCATCAGGTCCATGGTGGCAAAGCCGGCGCTCGCCAGCACGACGACGGCGGTGCGATCGGTGGCCATGCTCATCGCAAACAGCAAGGCGGCACCGACGGTGAGACACCCGGCGCTCATCAGGCGAGTGGCGTTGCGCAGACCGATGCGCTGACCCAGCCGATCACAGATCGCGCCACCGGCGAGATTGCTGCCGATACCGAGCAGGAACGGAAAGGACGCATAGACGCCCATCTGCCGCAGCGAGAAGTGTCCGGCATGGACCATCCAGGTCGGGAACCAGTTGAAATAGAACCAGCTGCCCGCCCCGTAGCACCCGTAGGCGAGCACGATGAGCCACAGCTGGCGCAACCGCAGCAGCCGCCGGAGGGCACCCTTGCCGCCGTGCGCCGGCGCACTGCGGGTGCCGATTTCCGCCAGCTCCTCCGGCTGGATACCGGGCTGCTCGGCGGGCTGGTCGTGAAACCACCCCCACCAGGCAACGGCCCAGGCGGCACCGATGAGCGCAAGGACCCAGAAGACGCTCCGCCACCCGAAGTGGATGGCGAGCGGCACCAGCAGCAACGGAGCGAGCGCCCCGCCGAGCCGGCTCGCGGCCCACACCGCCCCCTGGCCGCGCGCCCGCTCGCGCGCCGGCAGCCAGCGCCACAGAACACCGGAGGCATTCGGATACGCGCCTGCCGAGCCGAGACCGAAGCAAAAGCGCACGATCACGAGCGGCACGAACCGGGTGCAGGCACCGGTGAGTGCGGTGAAACCGGACCACCAGGCGGCGATCCGGGACAGCTCGCGCCGCTGGCCGTGGCGGTCCCCGAGCGCACCGGAGGGGATCTCGAACAGACCGTAGGCAATCACGTAGGCGCTCAGCACCCAGCCCCACTGCTCGGGGGTCAGACCGAGATCGCGCTGGATGCGAGGCCCGAGCACGGCAATCGCCATTCGGTCAAGAAAGGTGATGACCGAGACGACGCTCAGCAGGGCGACGACGGCGTAGCGCTTGCGCAGCATTCAGGCGGTTCCGAGACCGAAGACCTCCCGAACCTGGCGGACGCCGGATTCTGGACTGGAGAGCACCGGCACGGTGACGGCGCCCGGCGGCAACGCCGCGACGACGCGGGCCATTGACGCTTGCGCGAGCACGATGACGTCGACGTCCCGCATCTGTTCCGTCAGCGCGGCGCTTACGAGTCGATCGTGCGTTGCGGTATCGCCCGCCAGCACCGCATCGAACGCGCCCTCGCACAGGCACTCGATCACCTCGATCTTGCGTTCAGCCTGAACTGCTGCGCGCCGCACCAGCGCCGAGGTCGGCTCGAGCGTCGTGCGCAGTGTGGCGAGCACACCGATGCGCCGTCCCTGCTGGACGGCGGCGCGCGCCATGGGCGCATCGACTCTCAGCACCGGCGCGTCGTAGAGCTGTTGGGCCAGATCGACGGCCGGACCAACGGACGAACAGGTCACCAGCACGGCGTCGGCACCGCCTTCGAGCGCCGAGCCGGCCAGTGCGGCCAGCCGCCGCACGGTGGTCTTCTGTAGGCGCCCGGCGTCGATGGTGTTCTTGATCAGACTCTCATCGACGGTGTGGAAGATCCGTACTTCGGGCAGCCATTGGGCGCACAGCGCGGCGAACAGCGGCGTCAGCACCGGCGAGGTGTGCAGCAGGGCGAGTTTGCGTGGCGTCATGTCAGTCTCTCGTCAGTTCATAGATGCCCGAGCCGAGCTCGGCGTCGAACGCGCCGGCACGCGGCCGTATTGCTCGAAGCACCGCCGTGCGCAGCGGCTGACCGTCGGCGCGCCATTGATGCGGCTCGCCCGGCAGATGGACCTGCGCGCTGCTGTTGGCCGGGATGCGCAGCCGCAACCGCGTCAGGCCCTGAGCGCCCCCCTCGAGCTCGGTGTCGATGCGGCCGACGCACGAGTCGTAGTGCGCCCGCACGCGCGGGATGCGTGGGTCGAATAGCGGATCGATCTGGATACGGCGGAAACCGGGCGCCGCCGCATCAATGCCGCCGAGACGCCGGTACATGAACCCGACCACGGCGCCGAGGGCGTAGTGGTTGAAGGAGTTCATGGACCGGTCGACGGCGTTGCCGTTCCAGCGCTCCCACATGGTGGTCGCACCATGCTCGATCATGTAGCCCCAGGACGGATAGCGTGTCTGCAGCAGCAGGGTGATGGCCAGGTGCGCCTGACCGCTGTCGGCGAGCGCATCGAGCAGGCAGGGCGTGCCGAGAAATCCCGTGGAGAGCAGATTGCCGCGGCCCGCCACATTGGCGGCCAGGTGCGCCCCGGCGCGCAGGCGCAGCGGCGGCGGCACCAGACCGAAGCGCAACGCAAGGGCGTAGCTGGTCTGACTGCCGTTTCCGACCGTGCCATCGGCGCGTACGAACGCGTTCTGGAAGGCCATGAGAATCCGCTCGCGCATGCGTCCGTAGCGCTGCGCCTCGTCGGCGTGCCCGAGGGCCTCGGCCATCTCGGCCATCATCGCCGCGCAGCGCGCCCAGTACGCGGTCGCGACCAGTGTCTTCGGTGTCGTCGCCTCGGCCGGGTTCGGCGCCACGTCTGGATTGGTCGAGATCACGGACAGCCAGTCACCGAGGTCGAGGCCGCGGCGGCGACGCCAGATGAAATCCGGATTGGCCTGCGCCACGTAGTCGACCCAGCGCTGCATGTGGGGCCAGTTTTCCGCGATGACGGAGGTGTCGCCGTACCGCCGGTACAGGGTCCAGGGCAGGATGACGCCCGCATCGCTCCACCCGGCGGTGACCAGTTCGGGAAACGACGCCGGCTGGGGCGTGACGATCGGAAAGGCACCGTCGGGCGTTTGCCCGGCGCGTATTTCACCCAGGAAGCGGCGGATGAACGCATCGACATCCATGTTGAACGCTGCGGCGTCGAGGAAGACTTGGATGTCACCCATCCAACCCATGCGCTCGTCGCGCTGCGGACAGTCGGTCGGCACACCGAAGAAGTTCGAACGCTGGCTCCACAGCGCGTTGTGCCAGATCTGCTGGGCGATCGGCTGGTCGAGTTCGAGTGCGCCGGTCTCGGCAGCATCGGTGTGCACCACGACCCCATCGAGGTTTTCGCGGGTCGGCACTCCCGGGAATCCAGTGATCTCGACGTAACGGAAGCCGTGGTACGTGAAGTGTGGCTCGTACATCTCGCCGTGCGGATCCCCGCGCAGCGTGTAATGGTCGGTGGCTTTCGCTGCTCGGAGGTTGGAGGTATCGATCATGCCGTTGGGATGGAGAATTTCGGCATGTCGCAGCCGCACCCGAGTGGCGGCGGGTCCCTGGACGTGCAACCGGCACCAACCGGCGAAATTCTGACCGAAGTCGCAGACGTACACACCGGGGCGTGGTTCGGTCACGGTGCGCACGGCCAACATCCTCAGCGCGCGGATGGGCGGATCGACCTGCGCCACGAGCCGCTCGCGCGGGCGCTCGGCCACGGTGGCGGTCCGCCAGCGGGATGCATCGTAGCCCGGGTTGTCCCACCCGGGCTGCTCCAAGCGGGCGTCGTACTCCTCGCCATTGTAGATTTCCGAGGCGAGGATCATCGACTCGGCAAGTTTCCAGCTCGAGTCCGTGACCAAAACCTCGCGCGCGCCATCGGTGAAGTCGACCACTAATTGGGCAAGGAAGCGCCGTGGACTGCCCGCGAGTGAGTAGCGCTCATTGTTCCAGCTGAATGCCGAGGCATACCACCCGTCGCCGATCAGTGCCCCGAGCGCGTTGGCGCCGGGATGTACCAGAGCGGTGACGTCGTAACACTGGTAGAGCACGTGGTCGCGGGCAACGGTGATCTCCGGAGAGAGCCGAGCCGTCCCCAGGCGCTGACCGTTGATGTGCGGCTCGTAGGCGCCGAGTGCCGTGGCATACAGTCTGGCGCGCGCGACGGGTTTGGTGATGACGAAATCCCGGCGTGCGAACACGGCCGGGCGGGGCGGCCGGGGATCACACGGCGGGGCGGTGGCAGCCGGCTGCGCCTGCGCCCAGCTCCGGTCGTCGAAGTCCGCATGCATCCAACCCTGCGGAGCCGTTTGCGATGCGCGCCATTGCGGGCCGCTGCTGAGGCGCTCGACAGTCCCATCGGCGTGCCAGATCTTCACGAGCGCAGCGAGCGCCCCGCCGGTACCGGGCATAAACGTGCCCGGATCGGCTCGGCCGCTCACCGCGATGACGTGCCGGCCGGGTGTGACCGGCAGCGGCAGGTCCTGCATAGACCCCCAGGGCCGTTCATCCGGCAGCGCGAGCGGTTCGCCATCGACCCACACGGCGAGCAGATCATCCTTGGCGGACAACCACAGCCGTGCCCGGCGCACGCCGGCGGGCAGCTCGAAGCCGTAGCGGAATTGCTGGGGCTGCGGCGCCAGCGGTGGCGCATCACTCCAGATCCAGTGCACGCCGGTCAAGCGGTCTGCACGCTCTTCAGAATCCTCGATGTCGAGCCACTCGGCCTGCCAGTCGGAGGACTGAAGCAATCCCATCTCGAACCAGCTCGGCTCGCTCGGCGGTCCGGCGCGATCACGACCGTCCCAGACCTGCACGCGCCACCAGACCCGCTGCGCAGAGGTCAATGTTCGACCGGCATATCGGACATCGAAGCAGCGGTCCGTACGGACCACGCCGCTGTCCCACAGATCGGGCTGAGCGGTCTGCAGCCGTTCACGACTGGACGCCGCCGTGATCCGGTAGGCGCTCTGCACGGCACGGCGCGCGCGACTCTCGAGCGCCCAGGAAAAACCGGGCTGCGGCATTTCGAGCCCGAGCGGCTGCTCGATCCGCTCGACACGCAGATGAACCGCTCGGAGCGGTTCGCGGGACCGTGCGGGGCGAGCCCGCTCGTTCTGCGGCTCAGCCGCACGCAGCAGCACTGGCGCTGCCGCGAGCATCCCCGTACCGAGGAGCGCGCGGCGGCGGCTGATCTTGGTCACGGCCCACCTCCTCAGCGCGGTGCGTGGGCCGTGGCGGCCCGCGCGAGCGGCTTGCCGGGCGCGAACAAATCGCGGTAGACCGTCTCGGCCATGAGGTGGTAGCCGGCATCATTCGGATGCAGGTCATCGCCGCACTGATCAGCACCCCGATAGTGGTGTGGATGACGCGGATCGCGCAGTGCGCCATCGAAGTGAATCACGCCGTCGAACCCCCGCCCCTTGCGGATCCAGGCATTGACCTGTTGGCGCACCCGCTCGCCGAGTGGGTGTTCGTATGTGGAGCCCATGTAGGGCGTCAGCGTGCCGAGATAGATCTTGATACCTTGCGCGTGCGCCCGGCGGATCAGGGTTCGGTAGGCACCGATGATGGCCGAGGCCGGCAGCGGGCCGGTGTCGCCGCGCGGATCGTACGCCCAACCGATGTCGTTGATGCCTTCGAGCAGTACGATGGCGCGCACGCCCGGAATGTCGAGCGCATCGCGCTTGAACCGAGCCAGCGCCTTCGGCCCCGCACCGTCATGCAGCAGGCGATTACCGCTGATCCCGGAGTTGATCACCACCCAATGGCGCTCGCCAGCATGTTGTGCCAGCAGCCGCTCGAGCTGCGCCGGATAATCCCGATGTGTCCCGGGCGTGGAGCAGAAGCCCTCGGTGATGGAGTCGCCGAAGGCGACCAGCACCGGCCGCGGATGCGGACCCGACACTTCGACCCCGCTGGCGAGTTCCGGCGCCTGCGGCCGTCCGCCGTCAGACCAGACTGCTTCGCTCACGTGGTTGCCCGGCGGGGAGACCCAGAGATTCTCCAGGTGGCCGGCGGGCGCCGCGCCCGAGGGGTAATACACCGAAATCGCGATGTTCTCGAAGCGGTGCACGCGCATCGCGACCGGATCGCTCACCCAGGCCTTGCCGATCGGAATGCGTCCGGCCTGCTTGCCACCGAAGGTCAACACACGCAGTGTCCGTTTGCGCAACACGCCGTTGGGCGAGGACGCCGCGATCGTCACCTCGCCGAAGCGCACCGGGGAGAGTCCGAGTTCGTTGGTCAGGCGCACGCGCACCCGATCGCCGCCGGCCTGAAGCTGCACGACCTGGCGCACGGACTGATGAGAGAAGGTGCGCTGCTGGTTGCAGCCCCACACCGCCGTGGTCGGGAACGGCGGGGAATACCACGCCTCGCTCCAGTGGCCTGCGGCCCAGGCGGCCGGCGCGCCGAGAGACACCGCGAGCGCGGCGGCAGCGTGGATGGCCGCACGGCCCCAGCGGCCGGCGCTCATCCGCGCACCACGAGGTAATTGCCGAGCCCGATCACGACGGTCGCACCGATGAGCGTCAACAGGCCCGCGCTCATCAGCGCAAAACTGCGCCGGCTCGCGCCTTTCCACTCCTTGAGCGCCAGACCCCACACGGTGGCGAAGATGATGATGCTGGACATGTGCAGCGTCCAGCTGGAAAAGGCGTATCGGCCCATCTGACTCTCCCCCATCGTGTAGAAAAAGAACTGCAGGTACCAGGCCGTGCCGCCGAGGGCACACAGCAGGTAATTGCGCCGCAATGAAATGCGCGCGCCGTCCGCGTCTTCGCCGCCTGTGAACGTGCGGCCGCTGGCGTTCTTGACGATCAAGTACACGCACCATATGGCGTTGGTGGTGAATCCGCCGAGCAGCACCACGACCAGCACGGGCAGCCCCTGCCAGAGCGCACCGGTGCCGTGTGCGAGCGTCAGGTGTTGGATCGGTGCACCGGCATCGAGCCCGTAGGCGAAGCAGCTGCTCATGATGCCGGAGAACACCGCAACTGCGACGCCCTTACGGAAATCGGCCGCGCGCGGCAGCGCGCGATCCCGCTCGGTGAGGTGGCGCTCGGCCTGCTCCTGTTCTTTGGCATGACCGGCCTTGCCGACGATCGCAATACCGGCGAGCGCCACCGCCACCCCGAGCAGCACGATGCGTCCGCCCGTGCTGTGAATAAGGCTGCCGAACAGCTGTCCGCTCACCAGCGGCGGGATCAGCGTGCCGAAGGCCGCCGTGAGGCCGAGTGCGACCGCCGTGCCGAGCGAGATGCCGAGGTAGCGCATCGTCAGCCCGAAGGTCAGTCCGCCGAAGCCCCACAGGACGCCAAAGAAATAACACAGTGCGAGCGTGCGCCACGGCGTGGCGGCGAGCACGGCGAGCAGCTGATGGGTCTGCAGCCCCGCGAACAGCCACGGCGCGAGAATCCAGCTGAACACCCCGCCGACCAGCCAGAACACTTCCCAGGACCAGCCGCGCACCGCACGGTACGGAACGTAGAAGCTGGCCGAGGCGAGACCGCCGATCCAGTGAAACAGGACGCCGAGCAGCGGATTGGGTGTCATGCAGAGGGTGCCTGGTAGTACGGAGGGAGGATTTCGCAACGATGCATCGGAACTCAGATGCGATAGAGGCGCGCCGCGGTGCCGCCAAACAGCGCGGCGCGTTCGCTCGGGCTCGCGCCGCCGAGCAACGCTACGTAGGTCTCGAAATAGCGACCGAAGGGTCCGAACAGGCGATCGACCGGAAAGTTGCTGGCCAGCATCGTGCGCGCGGCACCGAACATCTCGAGAGTTTCGAGCACGAACGGACGCAGCGACTCGCCGCTCCAGTACCAGTCGAGCATTGCCAGACCGGAGATCTTGACCGCGACGTTCGGCTGCGCAGCGAGCAGCCGCATCCCTCGACGCCACAGCTCGAGTCCCGGCTCGTCCTTGTCCACGGGCATGCCGGTATGGTTGAGGATCAGCAGCGTATCCGGATGGCGCGCCGCGAGCCGGGCGGCCGCGGGCATCTGCGCCGGATAGATCTGAAGGTCGAACGACAGCCCGTGACGCGCCAGACGTGCGAAGCCGGCCTGCCATGGTTGCGCCTCGAGCAGATCGTGCGGGGTGTAGGTCTTGGCCGGGTCTGGATGCCAGTTGAGGATCTGCCGGATGCCGCGTACCGCGGCATGCCCGGCCTGCTGTTCGAGCAATGCCGCCGCCTCGGGTGATTCGAGCTGCGCATGCGCGACGATGGCATGGGGAAAGCCGCGTACGTCGGAGAGAGACTGCAGCCAGCGAGTCTCGGCGAGCGCATCCTCTGGGTGCGCGCCGGCTTCGACGTGCACGAGTTTCTCGACCCGCACCCCGCCCGCGGCAGCATCGCGGAGATAGTCGTCGAGCAGGTAGTTGCGCGCGATGGGCGTGACGTCGCCGGTGATGCCGACCGGCAGCGGCGGGGTCAGCCAGGGATAGCGCAGACGCTGCAGATCCCACAGATGCATGTGGGCGTCGGTGAGACTCAGCGGCTCGGTCATCTCGGCCTCCACGCGTGCGCAGCTGAGCGGCCGCGCGTGCCGCTGCGAGGTTCGCAGCCTGCGGTTCGGGGCGCGGCCTGCATCAGTAGGTGGTTCGCCCACCGGAAATGTCGAAGGTGGCGGCGGTGGAGAAGGAACACTCCTCGCTCGCCAGCCAGCAGACGAGCGAGGCGACTTCCTCGACCTCCCCCAGCCGGCCCATCGGGATCTTCGAGCGCATGTAGTCGATCTGGCTCTGCGGCAGCTGCGCCAGGATCGGGCTCTTGAACGTGGCCGGCGTCACACAATTGACGCGCACGCCGGTCGGCGCCAGTTCCTTGCCGAGCGACTTGGTGAGTCCGATCACGGCGGCCTTTGCCGCCGAGTAGGCCGAGGCGTTCGGATTGCCTTCTTTGCCGGCGACCGAGGCGATGTTGACGATGCGTCCGTAGTCGTTTTTCAACATCAACGGAACGACGGCCCGGCATGTGTTGAATACACCGTGCAGATCGACGTCGATCACGCGGCGCCAGTCCTGCACGGGGTACTCCCAGAGCGTCGCCGTCGGACCGGTGATGCCCGCACTCGCGATCAGGATGTCGAGGCGGCCCATGGCGGCGAACGCGCTCGCAGCAGCCCGAACCACCCCCTCGGCATCGGCGACGTCAACCTGGGCTGTCAGCGCACCTGGCACGGCCTGAGCGGCCGCGGCGAGTGCCTTTTCATCCCAGTCCCACAGACACACTCTGCCGCCCTCGGCGACGATGCGCGCGGCAGCTTCGCGTCCAACGCCGGAGGCACCTCCGGTAATGACCGCCGCACGCTGTGCGAAGCGTCCTGAATAGATTGTCATCGACCCTTCCTCCTCAGCGGCGCTGCCAGGCGTGTACGGTCTGCGCCTGCTCGCCCAACTTTTCGATCCCGAGACGAATCCGGTCGCCCGGTGCGAGATAGACCGGATGGGGCTTTTGTCCCATGCCGACGCCGGGCGGCGTGCCCGTGGTGATGATGTCGCCCGGTTCCAGCGTCATGAACCGACTGACGTAGCTGACCAGGGTCGCCACGCCGAAAATCATGGTGCGCGTGTTGCCCGTCTGCTTGCGTTCGCCGTTGATCTCGAGCCACATGTCGAGGGTCTGCACGTCGCCGACTTCATCACGGGTCACGAGCCACGGCCCGACCGGACCGAAGGTGTCGCAGCCCTTGCCCTTGTCCCAGGTTCCGCCGCGTTCGATCTGGTATTCGCGCTCGGAGAGGTCGTTGATCAGGACGTAGCCGGCCACATACTCGAGCGCTTCGTGCTCCTCGACGTAGCGGGCCGTGGATCCGATGACCACCCCGAGCTCCACTTCCCAGTCCGATTTTTTCGAGTCCTTCGGCAGCATGACCGGGTCGTTCGGCCCCTGCAGGCAGCTCACCGCCTTGGTGAACACGACCGGCTCGGTCGGAATGGGCAGGTTCGATTCGGCGGCGTGGTCGGCGAAGTTCAGACCGATGGCCAGGAACTTGCGGGTGCCGGCGATCGGCACCCCGAGTCGCGGTGCGGTGTTCACGGCCGGCAGCGTGGACGGGTCGAGTGCCGCAAGCCGGGCAAGGCTCTGCGGCGTGAGGTGCGCCGGCGACAGATCGGGAATGACCCCGGCGAGGGAGCGGAGCGTGCCCTGGGCGTCGAGCATCCCGGGCTGTTCGTGGCCGGCGGGGCCGTAGCGCAGCAGTTTCATGGCGGGTCGGTGGATCTCTTTTGGATAGACTTGCGGTTCTCGAAAGGGGACGGCCGGTGCCGCTCAGCGCGGGTACGGCCGGTGCAGGGGCAGCGTGCGGTTCAGCTCGACGCCGAAACCCGGCGTGTCGGGCAGCTTCAGCCGGCCGTTGACCGGAACCGGCTCGCCGATCAGCTGCGGATGGAACATGGGCACGACGCGGTCCGCCTCGGGCGCCATCATCAGAAATTCGGCGAACGGGCTGTTGTGGCGCGTGATGACGAAGTGGTAGCTGTAGACGCTCGAGCCGTGCGGGATCACCAGAGCGCCGCGGCTCTCGGCCAGCGCGGCGATCTTCTGCAGCTCGGTGAGACCGCCGCACCAGCCGACGTCGGGCTGGATGATGTCGCAGCAGTCCATCTCGAGCAGCATGCGAAAGCCCCATCGGGTCGCTTCGTGCTCCCCCGTGGTCACCAGCATCCCGGGCGGCGTGCTACGCTTAAGCTGTGCGTATCCCCAGTAATCATCCGGCGACAGGGCTTCCTCGATCCATTTCAGGCCGTACGCCTGCGCGTCATGTGCCAGCCTGATCGCATAGGGAAGATCCAAGCTCATCCAGCAATCGAGCATGAGCCAGAAATCGGGCCCCACGCGGCTGCGCATCTCGCCGAGCGCCTCGAGCGTGCGGCGCAGCCCGTCCTCGCCTTCAGCCGGACCGTGATGCAGCGGCATTTTGCCGCCGATGAAGCCCATCGACTTCGCGAGGTCGGGGCGCGAACCGGTGGCGTAGAACTCGAGCTCGTCGCGAACCTTGCCGCCGAGCAGCTGGTAGACCGGTTCGCCGCGCAACCGGCCGAGCAGGTCCCACAGGGCGAGGTCGACGCCGGAGATGGCGTTCACGACGAGACCCTTGCGGCCGTAGTACTGGGTCGAGAAGTACATCTGATCCCAGATCTTCTCGATCTCGGTCGGGTCGCGCCCTTCGAGGAAGCGGGCGAGGTGATGCTCGACGATGTAGGCGGCGGGCTCACCGCCGGTGGTGACCGCGAATCCGATCGTCCCGTCGGCGGCCTCAATCTCGACCACCAGAGTTCCGAGTACATTGATGCCGAAGCTGCGCCGGCTCTGGCGGTACTCGGGGTAACGGCTCATCGGCGTGGCGATGTGATCATCGATCCAGTGACTGCCGGCCTGGTCGTGGTAATCAGCGCCGCCACCACGGATGACGTAGGCACGCACTTGTCGTATCAAGGGAAAAGTCATGGGTGGCGACAGCTCTCGGGATGGAACGGATGGACGGCGGTGCGCGATGGTTGCGGGCGCAGCCGTTGTCCCACATACTAATACGGGTACCACATAATGAGAAGCACGCGAAAGGCAGGACGGTCCGACGGCAGCGCGCACGGCGAGGGCGCCCAGCCTGCCCGGCTGGGCAGTCAGACGCTGCTGCGCGGGCTGGACGTGATCGATGTCGTCGCCGAAGGGCCGATCAAGCTCGGCGATCTCGCCGCTCGACTGGGGCTGACCCGCAGCACGACCCACCGTCTCGCCTCGGCGCTCACCGACCGGCGCTATCTGTCATTCGTGCCGCACAGCGGCTACAGCCTCGGACCTAAGCTGCTCGAGCTCGGCTTCCGGGTCCGCGACGAGCTCGACCTGCCGCGCGTGGCCGCACCCCATCTGGAGCGTCTGGCGCTGCTGACCGAAGATACGGTGCACCTCGGCGTCATCGATCACGGTCACGTGCTCTACCTCGACAAGGTACCGGGCAAGCGCCGCATCAACATCAGCTCGCGCATCGGCGAGTTGCAGCCGGTGAGTTCCACGGGCCTCGGCAAGGCGCTCATTCTCGATCTCGACGAAGATGCGTGGGTGGAGCTGTTCCGGACCGAACGCAGCGAACGGCGCACACCGGTGACTCTGCCGGAGTGGCTCGAGCGAATGCGCCACTACGTGCGCGCCGGGTATGCGTTCGATCTGGAGGAGAACGAAGACCAGATCCGCTGCATTGCCGCCCCGATCCGCGATGTGGCCGGCCGTACCATCGCGGCGATCAGCGTCTCGAGCGCCGCGCAATACATGAGCGACCAGCGCATGCAGACGCTCAGCCGCGACGTCCTCAACACCGCTCAGCGCATCAGCGAGGACCTCGGCTGGACCGGCCGCCATCCGGCCGCTGCGCGAGAGCCCGCGGGCGGCGGCGCTGAGCGCGCCTCACGGCGGCACCCGCCCCCCCAACGCCGGCGCGGCGGATCGACCTCGGGACGCTAGGGGCTCTTCAGCTCGAACCGGCCCGGCCCGTTCAACGTGACAACGGCACGTCGACCGCCCTCTGCGGGCACTGCTCGGGTCGCTCGTCCGTTGACGATGACCGTGAAGCTGCGCGTGGTGACCGGCATCGAGACACGCGCCTCGACCTGGGGGGGCAGCTGAACCGTCGTACGGTAACCAAGTGATCGGCGGATCGACACCCGCAGCAGCCCATGGGGGGTCGGTTCCGCGCCGCGAGCCCACTTCAACCCGAGCAGGTCGGGGCGGATCGTCACGTGCCGGAAGCCGCCCGCCGTCGGGTGAATGCCGAGCACCTCGCGCATCAGCCAGGGCGTCACACCGCTCGACCAGCCGTGCGCCAGACTCACCT
>JAKBCE010000327.1 GCA_021808195.1 Pseudomonadota bacterium | reverse complement strand
TGCGCCGCAGCAGCCTCGATGAACTGCCGCAGCTGTGGAACGTGCTGCGCGGACAGATGAGCCTGGTCGGTCCTCGGCCCATCGTCGCCGAGGAGATGCACCGCTACGGGCGGCATCTGCGCTCGTACCTCACCGTTCGCCCCGGCGTGACCGGCCTGTGGCAAGTGGCCGGGCGTAATGACACCGGCTACCGGCGCCGAGTGATCATGGATGTGTGTTACGTGCGCAAGATGTGCATCGGGCTCGATCTGAAGATCCTGCTTCAGACCGTCAAGGTCGTCATCGCCGGCCGCGGTGCCTATTGAGGCTGCGGGGGCCGAAGCCCCCGCAGCACTCGCGCTGCGGCGCCCGGACTCAGGCCGGTCGCGGCGCGAGCGTCCGCGCAAACAGCGTTTCGATGCGACCCCAGACCTTCTCGGCCGCCGCGGCGTGGTACACGTCCTTGCGGCTCGGCATCATGAATCCATGCAGAGCGCCGGGATGATATTCGAGCTGATAGGCGATCTGCCGTGCCGTGAGCGCCTGCTCGAGGATCTGCATCTGGGCAGGCGTTGCATGCGCATCCTGATCGGCAATGCCGAAATACAACTGCGCGGCGACGCGATCGAGGTGCCGGTGCGGTGATCCGGGCTCGTCCGTGACCAGTCCGCCCGGATGGACCGAGGCGGCCGCGGCGACGCGTGCGCCGAGACGCTGCGCGAGTGTCAGGGCGAATCGCCCGCCCATGCAGAATCCGTACAGGCCGATGCGCGCCGTGTCGGCCGCCGGGTCCGCCGCGACGAGCGCCAGGGCGTCCTCGACGTCGCGCGCAGCCAGGGGGTCGGTCAGTGCCGACATCGCGGCGCGGATCTGTGTCAGGGTGTCCGGACGGGTCAGATCCAGCGGGCCTTTGAGTCCGGCGCGGTGGAACAGGTCCGGGGCGAGCACGCAGTAGCCCCAGCCGGCGACACGGCGGGCGTGCGCATGCAGTTCCTCGCGCATGCCGAGGGCGTCCATGATTTCCACGATCACCGGGAAGGGGCCGGGACCCTCGGGCCGCGTGATGAACAGGTCCATCGCGCCATCTGCGCCCTCAATGCGTTCGTGCCGTTCGATCATCTGTGCTCTCCTGTGTCTGCCGGCAGCGCAGGACTGCGCGGCGCTTCAAATTGGGGATGCGAGGCGGTCTCGGTGGCCGGCGGGTGCGGACCGTGCGTCTTCGACGGTGCTGCGGCCTCGTCGCGGTGAACGTAGCGGGAGCCTCGCGACCAGGATGCGGCGGCGGCAATCAGGCAAGCCACGATGGCGAACGAGAAGGCAGCGTTCAGACCGGCGTGAAAGGGCGCGGCGATGAGCCGCGGGAAGAAGGCGTGTCCGGTGAGCGTGGCCTGATCGGCGTTCGGCAGGTGCGCGAGCACCGCAGGGCCGAGCAGGGCGCGTACCGGGTTGTAGCCGAGGAATGCCGCGAACAGCACGGTGACGGGCGGCAGCGAGGCGACGTGCGCGGCGATCGCGGCCGAGACGCCGTGTTTGATCAGACCCTGCCGCAGCGTGCTCGAGAGGGTGTCGGACAGCCCGGCGATCATGAGCGAGAAGAAGATCCCGATGGACAGGACCTGGGCCGAGTTCTGGAAGGTGGCGTTCATCGCCCCGCCGGCGCCGCGGTCGCTCGCCGGCAGACTGTTCATCACCGCGGCGCGGTTCGGGGCGGCGAAGGCGCCCATGGAGATGCCCGTGAGCAGCAGGATGGCGGCGAACGCGCGGTAGCCGAAGTCGATCGGCAGCAGCATCAGCAGCGCCAGGCTGAGCGCCGCGCCGATCATGCCGCCAGTGGCGAAATAACGTGCGCCGAGCCGGTCGGAGAGAATCCCGGAGAGCGGACCGGCGATCAGGAACCCGGCGCTGAGCGGCAGCATGAAGATGCCGGCCCAGAGCGGAGTCTGCGCGAAGCTGTATCCGTGCAGCGGCAGCCAGACGCCCTGCAGCCAGATGATCAGCATGAACATCAGGCCGCCGCGGCCGATGGCCGAGAGGAACGTCGAGAGCGTGCCGAAGGAGAACGCCCGGATGCGAAACAGCGGCAAGCGGAACATCGGGGCACGGGCGCGCGCCTCGATGAAGCCGAAGGCGATCATGGCGGCCAGGCCCGCCCCGAGCAACCCGAGCACCTGCGGGCTCATCCAGCCCATGGCATGAGTGCCGGCCGGCTGGATGCCGAAGGTGATGCCGATCATGATCAGGGTCAGCCCGGTGGCGAAGGTGACATTGCCGCCCCAATCGACGGTGGTGCGCGTGCGCTGGCCGATCTCACGCAGCTTCCAGTAGGACCACAGGGTGCCGAACAGACCGAACGGCACCGACACCAGGAAGATCAACCGCCAATGGATGGCCGCGAGCACGCCACCGAGAATCAGTCCGAGGAAGTTGCCGCTGATTCCGGCGACGTTGTTGATGCCGAGGGCGAGGCCACGCTGTTCGGGCGGGAACGCATCGGTGAGGATCGCTCCGGAGTTGGCCACGAGGAAAGCCGCTCCGATGCCCTGAACGACCCGGCCGACCACTAGCCACAGCGCGCCAACCTGGCCGGTGTACGGGTCGAGGGTCAGTGCGAGCGAGGCGACGGTGTAGATGATGAACCCGAGGTTGTACATCCGCACACGCCCGAACATGTCGCCCAGGCGCCCGAGACTCACCACGAGCACGCTGGTGACCACCTGATAGCCGAGAATCATCCACAGCAGGTACAGCGTGTTGTGC
>JAKBCE010000326.1 GCA_021808195.1 Pseudomonadota bacterium | reverse complement strand
GAACCAGCGCCTGCCCGTGCAATTGGCAGGCGCGCGATTCGGTCACCCTCAGCACCGCACCGATTTCCTTCAAATTCAATCCTTCGCTGTAGTACAGCGACATCACCAGCCGCTCGCGCTCCGGCAGGCCATCGATCGCCCCGGCGAGCGCGCCGCGGAATTCGTCATCGGCGGTCTCGAGAAACGGGTCCGCCTCGCCCTCGACCGTGACGGCCGCGTCATCGAGCGCCGCCAAACGGCAGCACGCCGCGTCCTGCACGATCGAGTGGTATTCCTCGAGCGTCACGCCGAGCCGCTCTGCGATCTCGGTGTCGCGTGCATCCCGGCCGGTCAGCCGCTCGATCTCCTGGACCGCAGCCGCCACGGCGCGCGCCTTGCGGTGCACCGAGCGCGGCGCCCAGTCGAGTTTGCGCAGCGCGTCGATCATGGCGCCGCGGATGCGTATGCCAGCGTAGGTCTCGAAGCTCGCGCCGCGGTTGGCAGCGTAGTTCGAGGCCGCCTCCAGCAACCCCAGCATTCCGGCCTGCATCAAATCGTCGATCTCCACCGAGGGCGGCAGGCGCCCCGCCAAGTGATAGGCGATGCGCTTGACCAGTTCTGCATGCCGGGTCACCAGGTCGGCCGCGTCGCCGGCGGCCCCGAGCTGACGCGGACCCCCATAAGCGCTTGCGGCGTTCACGGCACCACCGCGAGTTTCGCCGGCCCGCGCTGCACCAGCCGCTCCACGAAAAATTCGATGTTGCCGCGTGGACCGGGAGGTACTGGCCATGTATCGGCCGCCTCGGCCAGTTTCTTGAACGCTCGGGCCGCACTGCTTGCGGGATATGCGTCACAAACCGGACGCTGCTCGCGTACCGAGCGGTGCACGTATTCATCGTCCGGGATCTCCCCGGCGAATTCCAGGACTACGTCTAGGAATCGTGTCGTGACCCGTTCGAAGCGTTCGAACAGCTCTCGACCGGCGCCGCGGCTGCGTACCCGGTTGGCGAGCACCCGGAAGCGGCCGACGCCGTGATTGCGGCTGAGCACCTTGATGAGCGCGTAGCCGTCGGTGAGCGAGGCCGGCTCGTCGCAGATCACCACCAGCACCTGCTGCGCGGCTTGCGCAAACTGCAGCACCGCATGAGCGATGCCGGCGGCGGTGTCGATGATGAGAACTTCGACCTGCGCGGCGAGGGAACTGAAGGCGCGCACCAGACCCAGGTGCTCCGCTGCGCCCATGCAGGCCAGATCCGCAGCCCCCGAGGCTGCCGGCACGACCTGAAAGCCCTGCGGCGCTTCGATCAGCACCTCATCGAGCGTGCGCTCGCCGCTGATCACGTGTGCCAGCGTGTAGCGCGGTGAGAGCCCGAGGAACACGTCCGCATTCGCGAGTCCGAGGTCCCCGTCGAGCAGCACGACCCGTTTACGGGCCGCGAGCGCGGTGGCGAGGTTGACCGAGACGCTGGTCTTGCCGACGCCGCCCTTGCCGCCGGTCACGGCGATGACCTGCACGGGTTGCGCGAGCGCCTTGAGTTTCGCGTTATTGATCAAGCTGAGCTCAGGAGTTGGCATGGGCAAGTTTTCCAAAACGTCGTCGCAGAAGATCTTCATCGGCAGCCGCGCCGCTCGCCTTGGCGAGCCGTACCGCCTGACTGACCAGCTCCAGCGCGCGCGCCGGACGCAGGTCCTCCGGCACGCGCTGCCCGTCACTCACGTAGGAGACCGGCAGCCGAGCGCGGATCAGGGCCGAGAGTGCGCCACCGAGGCTCGCCGCCTCGTCGACTTTGGTAAGTACGCAGGAGGCCGGCTGCAGGGGCGCGCAGCGCTGGATGGTCTGTTCGAGCGCACCGGCCTGGGTGCTCCCGGCGAGCACCAGTGCAGTCTCGAGCTGCGGTGCGCAGGCGCCGAGCACGGCAAGGCGGGCTTCGAATTGGCTGTCGCGCACGCTGGTGCCCGGTGTATCGATCAGCACCAGCCGGTGGCGCTTGAGCCGTGCGAGGAGCTGTGGCAGCGCCTCGAAGCGTTCCGGCACGTGCACCGGTACGCCGAGCAGCTGGCCGAGGGCATGCATCTGGTCCTGGGCGCCGATGCGCACCGTATCGGAGGCGACCAACGCCAGCTCGTTGGGGCCGTGCCGCAGAATCCAGCGCACCGCGAGCTTGGCGAGCACGGTGGTCTTGCCGACGCCAGTGGCCCCGACGAACGCGACGCAACCGCCGCTGTCGAGCCACCGCTCGCCACTCACCTGCAGGTACTGGGACAGGCCGGCGACGGTAAACCGACGCCCCTGCGTCAAATCCACGTCTCCCGGCAATTGTCCGACGAGGTGGTCGGCCAGATCCTGGGCGATGCCGATCTCGGACAGTTCGCGCAGCAGCTCGACGTGCACCGGGTTGCGCCGGGAGCGCTCGTTCCAGGCCAGCTGGGCGAGCTGCGTCTCGAGCATCCGGCGCAGCGTCTTCAGTTCATGACCCATGGATTCAGCCGAGACATCACCGGCGGGGAGGGAAAACGCGGGCGTCGTGGTGAAGGCGGGCGCCGCGCCGATGCGCGGGTCCGCGGTCTCTGTGGTGCCGTCGAGCCGGGCGGCATCGAAGTCCACCGCCGCGGTGACTTCCACGCCCTGTCCACCGCGCCGCGAGGAGAGGATGACGGCGTCCTCGCCCAGCTGCTCGCGGATCGCGCGCAGTGCCTGGCGCATATCCGGGGCCGTGTGTCGCACGATCTTCATGAATTACCTGCCGACCGCGGTGACGACGCGGACCTTGCGGTTGTCGGGTATTT
>JAKBCE010000325.1 GCA_021808195.1 Pseudomonadota bacterium | reverse complement strand
GCCGCACGGGACCGAAGATTTTCGTCGGCGAGTGGGCCACGATCCAGGGCACGCCGACGCCGGACTTCGGGGCGGCGCTGAGCGATGCGGCCTGGATGACGGGCCTGGAGCGCAACAGCGACCTGGTGATCATGGCGAGCTACGCGCCGCTGCTGGTCAACGTCAATCCGCTGGCCGCGCAGTGGGGCACGAACCTGATCGGTTATGACGCATTGCACAGCTTCGGCTCGCCGAGCTACTACGCGCAGGTGATGTTCAGCCGCTATCTGGGCACCCAGGTGCTCGATGCAAAACTCCAGCATGCCGGACCGTTGTGCTTCGAGTCGGTGACGCGGGATGCCGCGACGCATACGCTTTACGTGAAGATCGTCAATGCGGCGCCGCAGCCGCAGGCGCTCACGGTGCACATCGAGGGCGCGAGTGACGTGGCGCAGGCGGGCACGCTCGTGACGTTGCGGGCCGACAGCACGCATGCGAGGAATTCGCTTGCGCATCCGCATCGCGTGGTGCCGCACACGCAGTCCGTGCATTGGTTCGGCAAGGACATACGACACGTCTTTCCGGCGTACTCCATCAGCGTGCTGAAGATGCACGTGCGGTAGGCAGGGCGTTCGAGCAGCGCATGCGCCGCCGGCCGGCCCGTGAGTGCGCCGGCGGCGCGATGCGTCGAGTCAGCGGTAGGAATACTGCAGGATTGCCTCCGGCAGTCTCGCGCCCTGAATCTCGATGCCGGCAGAGGTCTTGGCGATCGCTGACAGATCGTGCTCCGTGAGCGTGACGTCGGCGGCGGCGACATTTTCCCGAACGCGCTCCAGACGGCGCGTCCCCGGAATCGGCACGATCCAAGGCTGCTGCGCGAGCAGCCAGGCGAGCGCGATCTGCGCGGGTGTGGCGCCCTTGGCGGCGGCGAGGTCCTGCAGCAGGCGCACCAGCGCCTGGTTGGCGGCGATCGCCTCGGGCGTGAAGCGCGGGAAGTTCTTGCGCCAGTCCGAGCCCTCGAAGCGCGTGTTCGAATCGATCGTCCCGGTGAGAAAGCCCTGTCCGAGCGGGCTCCAGGGCACGAAGCCGATCCCGAGCTCGGCGCACAGCGGCAGGATCTCGGGCTCCGGCTCGCGAGTCCACAGCGAATACTCACTCTGAATGGCGGCGACCGGTTGCACGGCATGGGCCCGCCGGATGGTGTCCGCGGCGGCCTCCGACAGCCCGAAATGGCGCACTTTGCCGGCGCCGATCAAATCCTTCACGGTGCCGGCGACGTCCTCGATCGGCACCTCGGGATCGACGCGGTGCTGGTAGAGCAGGTCGATCCGGTCGGTGCGCAAGCGCTTGAGCATGCCCTCCACGGCGCGGCGGATGTGCTCGGGCCGGCTGTTCAACCCCGGTCCGCGTTCACCGGTGTCGGAGTTGACGTTCCAGCCGAATTTGCTGGCGATGATCACCTGCTCGCGCACCGGCGCGAGGGCCTCGCCGAGCAGATCCTCGTTGGTGAAGGGCCCGTAGACCTCGGCGGTGTCGAAGAACGTGACCCCGAGATCGTACGCGCCGCGGATCACCCGCAGCGCTTCGCTGCGTTGCGGGGACGCGCCGTAGGTCGAGGCGAAACTCATCGCGCCGTAGCCGATCTCGGCAACGGCCAGCGGGCCCAACATGCGTGTCTTCATGATTCGATTCTCCGTTGTGCAGCGATCATCGAAAGTCTGAACCGTTGAATTCGTTCCTGCACGCCGGGCCGTTCAGCGGCCGGCGAGCTGCTGCAGTTGCTGCGGATAGCGCGCACCGTGCACGGTGACCTGGGCGAGCATCTGATCGATGCGCTGAAGATCCTCACCGGTGAGCGTCATCTCTGCCGCCGCCAGGTTCTCCTCGAGGCGCTCGAGCCGGGTCGTGCCGGGGATCGGCACGATCCAGGGCTGCTGCGCCAACACCCAGGCGAGTGCGATCTGGGCGCGGGTCACGCCTTTGCCCGAGGCGATGTCGCCGATGCGCGCCACGAGCGCCTGGTTCGCCTGGCGCGCCTCGGGGCTGAACCTCGGCACCTGCGCGCGGAAGTCGTTGCTCGCAAACTGCGTGTGCGCATCGATCGCACCGGTGAGAAATCCCCGGCCGAGCGGGCTGAAGGGAACGATGCCGATGCCGAGCTCGGCACAGAGCGGCAGGATCTCGCGCTCCGGCTCGCGCCACCACAGCGAATACTCGCTCTGCAGCGCGGTCACCGGCTGGACGGCGTGAGCGCGGCGGATGGAGTCCGGGCCTGCTTCCGAGAGTCCAAAATGGCGCACCTTGCCCGCGCCGATCAGATCCTTGACGGTGCCGGCGACGTCCTCGATCGGCACCTCCGGATCGACCCGGTGCTGGTAGAGGAGGTCGATTTGATCGGTCCTCAGGCGCCGCAGCGACGCATCGACCACCTCGCGGATGTGTTTCGGCCGGCTGTTCAGGCGGCGCAAGTCTGATCGGTCCGAATCGATCTGGAAGCCGAACTTAGTGGCGATCTTGACCTGATCGCGCACGGGCGCAAGGGCCTCGCCGAGCAGTTCCTCGTTGGTGAACGGCCCGTACACTTCGGCCGTATCGAATAGCGTGACGCCGCGCTCCACGGCGGCGCGGATCAGGGCGATGCCCTGGGCCTTGGGCACCGGCGGGCCGTAGGCGTGGCTGAGCCCCATGCAGCCGAGGCCGAGGGCGGAGACTTCAAAACCGCGGGTACCGAGTCTGCGTTGCTCCAAGGTGGCGTTCTCCCGTGCAGTCGATGTTGGATCCATCAGGGGCTCGAGCGACGGGCGCTCGTCTGCGGCCCGCGC
>JAKBCE010000324.1 GCA_021808195.1 Pseudomonadota bacterium | reverse complement strand
GAAAGCACGCTGGCCGGGATCCACGCCGAGCACAGCACGATCAACGAGCGCTTGGGCCCGGTGAATGCGAGGGTGGATGCGGCCGTCGCCGCCCATCTCATTGAGTTGTGGCAGACGCAGCACGCCGAGATGCGCGCGCTCGAGGATCAACTCGAAGCGGCGCGGGCCGTTGCCGCCGCGACGTGGTCGCGGGCGCGGGATCGACACGCCGGCCTGGCAAGCCGAGGCGCTGACGCCGTCGATGCGGCGTGGCGCGAATGGAGCGGCTCGCGACCGGCCACCGTGGCGGCAGCCGTCGATGCGGCATGGGCCGAGATTGCCTCGAGCATTCCCGGGTGACCAAACGAAAACGCCCCGACTGCTGCACAGTCCGGGGCGCGGAGTTGAGAAATGAACGAGTTGAATAGTACCACACCCGCGCCCGATCCGCGCACGCTCGCCGAGGCTCGCTTGAGCGCAGATGCGGAATGGCTCGGCAATGAATTGGATGCTGAGGACCTGCAGGACGCACAGGCGATGCTGTCGCCACCGGCACCCCTCGTTCGCGAGACGCCGCCGCCCGAGCCGTTCCCGCTTGCGGCGCTCGGTCCGATTCTTGCGGCCGCTGCGCAGGCAATTGCGGAGATCGTCCAGGTACCGCACGCACTCGCCGGCAACAGCGTACTCGCTGCCGCCGCGTTGGCGGCGCAGCCGCACGCGAACGTTCAAACCCTGGGAGGTGCCCGTCCGCTGTCGCTGTTTATCCTCACGATTGCGGGATCGGGCGACCGTAAAACAAGCGCTGATGCGGTTGCGCTCGCACCGATCCGTGAGCACGAGCGCCAGTTGCACAAGGCGTTCACGAGCGCGCAGCAGGAATGGTGCCTCGCGCAAGAGGCGTTGAAACTCGACATGAAGAAGGCGCGCGGCGAGGCGCAGGACGGCGCGGCATACCGGGAGCGGCTGGCCGCAGTGGAAGCCGACGCGCCCCCGCGCAAGCCGTGGCTCGTGTGCTCCGAGCCGACCGCCGAGGGCCTCGTGCGTTCCCTGGGGGACGGCCAGTTGGCGCAAGGCATCTTCACTGACGAAGGGGGGCAGTTCATCGGAGGGCATGGCATGAGCGAGGAATCCGAATTGCGGACCATCGCCATGTTGTCTCGACTCTGGCAGGGCGACCGCATCGACCGCGTGCGCGCCACAGACCGCGAGCATTTGATCCTGTACGGTCGCCGCCTGAGCATGCACCTGCTTGTCCAGCCGGACGTTGCCGCTCGGATGCTCGGCAAGGCGCTATATCGCGGCCAGGGCTTTCTTGCACGTTGGCTGCTCGCCGCGCCCGACTCGTTGGCGGGCACTCGCCGGCACGACCCGGCGCGCCCAGACCCTGGTGCTGATCCGCGAATCATTCGCTACTCGGCCGCGCTCGGAACACTGCTCGCCAGAGTCGCGAACGAGGAACGCGAACTCGGTGGCCTCGACCCTCCATGCCTCGCGCTCGACCCCGATGCGCGTGCGCTTCTGGTGACGGCCTACAACGAGATGGAAGGCGCGCAAGCGCGTGAGGGGGCGCTCGAAGGCGTCCGAGAATGGGCGAGCAAGGCGTGCGAGCACGCCTGCCGCATCGCGGCGGTGCTGACGCTCGCGGGCGACCCTGAAGCCTTCGCTGTGGGTGCCGATGCTATGGGCAACGCGCTGCAGCTCGTGCAGCACTTTATGGGCGAATACGAGCGGCTCGTGGGCGCGGCCGATCTTCCGGAGAACATCCGCAGGGCCGAGGCGCTGCTGACGTGGATTCGCGCGAAGCGGGTGCGCTCGCTGACGGTCCGGCAGGTGACGCAGTTCGGACCCGGCCGCGCGATCCGCCACGCCCAGGCGGCCAAGGAGGCGTTGCGCACCCTCTGTGAGTACGGGTGGGCGGCTACTCGTGATGGCCGCACCTTCCACCTTCACCCGGCTGTGCTCGTCACGGGAGGGGCATCATGAGTTTCCGATTGAAGTGCCTGAGTGGCGAAACATCACATTCTGGAGTGGGTGCTACGGCTACAACGGCTACAACGGCTACAGAACCCATGCAATGCCGCCAGCCTGTAGCCAAAGTAGCCACTGTAGCCGTAGCCGCCGAGCCGAAACGCGAAAATCACGAGCACTCGGGCGCCTCGATAGCCGAGCGCTTCAGCGACCAGGACGCCGCCACGTTCGAGCGCACCAGAGCCGCCATGCTGTCCGAGATCGCCCGGGATGTCGCCGCGAGCGGGCTCGCGAATTACCGGACGGTCACAGACCCGCAGACCGGCGAGCGGCTCGTGGCCGTGGTGACCGCGCGACGCCAGCCCGACGGCACCATCACCGTGTCCGAGATCGCGGGCACCTGGGACGACCCGCGCGTCGCGGACCTTACCGCGTGGACTCCACCGGGAGAGCCGTCATGAGTACCAGTGACCCCGACTTCGCCGCGCGACAGGAGCGCATACGCGCCTCGCTCGCCGATGCGCTCGCCGTCTTGAAGGATGCTGCCGCAGGCCCCCCGGGCAAAGCACAGCGACGCGCCCAGCGCGCCTTGGAACGTCACATGAGGGCGACGCAGGACGACGCACGCCGCGACCGGCGATGAGCCGGCAGAAGCCGCTACCGGGCCATCCGCGCGTGCTGGTGGAGCTGCGCGAAGTGGGGCCGGTCGATTGCGACGGGGGCGCCGAGCAGTATCGATTGCGCTGGCGACAGGTCGTCGTTCAGGACGGGCTCGGCGATGCCGTGCGCGAGGCGCTGCGCGAGCTGCGCCGGCGCGGCTTCAATTCCCCGCCGCTCAAACTCGATGAGTTGGAA
>JAKBCE010000323.1 GCA_021808195.1 Pseudomonadota bacterium | reverse complement strand
GCGCACGTCGTACAGGTTGGCCGTGTAGAGCGGCATGCCGGCCACGTTCAGCCGCTGGTCGTCATCGACGAGATTGATCTTCAGGTGCCGACCCGCCGTCACCTCGAGCGTGGTATCCACCGAGAGCAATTTGCCCTTGCGCACCCCGACGTAATCGATGCCGTCACCGTCCACCACGTCGACCTCGGCATTGAGCCAGTCGGTCGGCTGGGCGAGGGCGTCCACTTCGAACTGGGTGAGCGCGAAGGTACGCCCGGCGTAGGTCTGATTTTCACGCGTCGCGTAGAGAACGATGTGCGTCTGTGCCTTGGCATGCACGAACGCGTACAGCTTGATCTTGCGGTCAAGGGCGCCCGGCCCGGTGAGCGCATCGGTCCAGTTCGACAGCACGCCGAACCCGCTGTTCTGCCACCAGTCGCGGTCCGATGCGTAGAAGTCGTATTCGCCATCGAGCGCGAGCTGGTTGTAGCCGACCTGCGGCAGGTAACCGAGATCGGCGCGGAAGCTCGAGCCCAGATGCTCCGCATCGATGTCGAAGTTGTAGTTGTGGCGGCTGCGGGCGAAATCGAGCAGCCAGGCGCTACCGCCGATGCGCCCGGGTCGAGTCCCGAAGGCGCGCGCCACCGCCGCGGGGTAGGTGGTCTGCGAGGCCCCGAGCAGCGCCGTGACGGTGTCGCTGGGGTCGATCTGCCAGAGCCCATCGGAGGCGTACATGGCGCTCTGGTAGCCGCTGCCGGAGCGCTCGGTGGCGATCAGTCCGAACGCCGAGGCGCCCACGTCGCGTCGGTAGCGCAGCAGCGCGTCGTGCGTGGCGAAGTCGAAGCTGTTCACCGCGGAGGACTGCGGGCCCGGCATCAGGATATTGGTCGCCGAGTCGTCCGCGACCAGGGCGCCGACGGCGTTCGGTCCGACCTGACCGGCGAGCTTGCTCGCCCAGCGCGGATCGACGATCTGCAGAGTGTCGACCAGCGCTCCGGAGGGGGAGAACGAATCGGTGCTCAGGCGCAAATCCGGGGTGTTGAACACCTGCGTGCCCTGCTCGAAGAACGGGCGGTTCTCGGCGTAATTCAGGGCGAACTGGCGATTGACGGAGAGCTGCAGCACATCGGGGGCGACCTGGGAGAAGTTCGGATCGAGGGTGGCAGACCACTCCAGATCCGGGCGGATCACCCAGCGCGCATCGAGACTCGCCTTGAGCTTCGGCGATCCGGCCGCGAGCGGCCCGCCGGGGGTGTGCGGCTGGTCGGTGCGGATCACGGTAAGTGCCGGGATCAGCTGCACGTTGGCCGATTGGGCCTTGACGGGCGTGGCGGTGCGCACCGCCTGCAGCGAGCACAGCGTGCAGTTGCTGTTGTAGTCGATGGGGCGGCTGAGCAACTGGTGGCGCAGGCCGCGCGGCCAGTTGCGAAAGAACATCAACCCCCAATGCTGTGGGTGTGCGCTGTGCGGGAATTTGATGGCCGCGAACGGAATGCGCATGACCACCTGATAGCCGTACCGCGTGCGCTGCGCGTGGCACTGCCAGACCGCGTTCCAGGAGGAGTACTCATCGTTCTGCAGACGGAAGGCGTCCCACTCGACGCCCCCTGGGGTGCAGAACAGCTCATAGGCCCACTGGGTGTCGTCGAAGGGACTGAGGAAGATCCCGACGTAGTCCTCCGCATCGCCCGACATGTCGTCATGCTCCCGGTAGCGCACCTGGACCTGGCCGGGGTGCGGGTCGTGCGCCTGAAAGCGCAGCCACAGCGCGCGCGCGGTGTAGCCGACCGCGACACGGGTGGTGACGGGCGCCGGTGCGTTGTGCGCGGGGTCGATCTCATAGCCGATCGAGAAGTGCGCGGCGTGCGCCCAGGCGGCAGCCTCTGGCCGGCCGTGGCGGCCGAGCCAGGCGGTCAGATCCGGAATGACCGGGGCGTGCGCGCGCGGGCCCGGTGCGCCCTCGGCGGGTACGGCCATTGCGGCCAGCAGCGCCGCGAGCGCGGCGCAGGCCAGTGTGAGCATGCGGTTCAAGCGATCCCCCTGAGCGTTCGACGGGGGCGATAACACGCGCCGGCCGCGGAGGTTGCGGACGCTGCGGCGAGTGGAGTGGTCCGAGCGATGATGCGCGCCGATCGGCAGCGGCGCGGTGGCGGCCTCAGCCGGTGAACGGGACCTTCGCGACGGGACAGACCCTCACGCGCGGCGGATCGAGCGAATGGCCGTGGGTGCGCCGGCACTGATGGAAGGCCGAGCAAGAGCAGCTGCGGAACGTCGGCGCAGCGGCGCCGGATTCGATCACGGCGTTGAAGTTCTCCCAGGCGGCCGGATCGGTGGCCGCACGGGCGTACCCGATGAGGTGCACCGTCTGGCCGGGGCTCATCCCCCAGCCCTGCAGGGTGCTCGTGATCCTGTCGTTCTGCGCCTGCGTCTTGGCATCGTAGCCGCAGCGCTCGTGCAGCAGGTCTTGGGCGCTGCGCTAGGCCTTGCCGTGCCAGAAGAGCGCGACACTCTCGACCTTGGCCGGTCCGATGCCGGCAGGGGTGACATTCACGGTGAGCCGCGGCTGCTGCGCGTACGTCGCGTCGCTGAAGTGCTTCTCGAGATAGGACTACGAGGCGGCCACCCCCCGCGTGTGGTGGGTGCGCACGGTGTCGTAGCCCACCCACGGCGAGGCGGCCGCGATGATGATGGCGCCGATGGCGAGCACGCTCTCGGCCCAGTGGCGATCGAGCAGCTGAGGCCGTTTGGATTGCGACATGACGGCACTCCGTAAGATGTCGGCGCGCGCGAATGGCCGATCCGCCATCGCGCGCCGGTGGGATGCCGCGCC
>JAKBCE010000322.1 GCA_021808195.1 Pseudomonadota bacterium | reverse complement strand
GCTGCTGACGGGCGGAAAGTTCGGGCCCGAAGCATCGATCGTCGCAATTGCCGTATGTCTCGCGGCGGCCCTGGTACTGCTCGCGCTGGCCGTGCGCCGCGGACTCTGGAGACCCGCGAGCGCCCGGTTCGTCCTCGACTGACGCAGGCGTCACGTATTGCTGCACGAGTGCATGCTCGGATTCGAACCCGGGCGGTCACTCCACCCCGATCAGTGAATGGAGCAAACGCAGACGACTCCCCCTTACGCTCTGTCCATCTTGCGTGCACCGGTCCAAGACGGACGCGATTCCGGAGTGATGGCGGACACCAGTCCGGCGGCATGACGGATACTGTTCCGGAGGGATGGCGGACACTTTGGACGGCCGGCCGGATTACTGTCCGCCTTGGTTGGAACGTTGTCCGGCATGTTTACGGAGCCCGGGCGGCCCCGGGCCGGAGCGATTCGACGCACGCCTTATCCACCGCCACCGTTCACCCCTTTGGGCAACGGGAGCGATGCGGTGGCCCGAGAGAGGCTTGCGATACAAAAGCTCGAAGACGTTCTGCGGCTGCATGTGGCGGGCGGCGTGAGGAGCCGCCGGCAGCTGGTGCGAGTGGTGGGGTGCGGCAAGGCGGCGGTCTCAGACTGCCTCAGGCGCGCCCAAGTGGCCGGGCTCACGGATTGGGCGGTCGTGGCCGCCCTGAACGAGGGCGAACTCGAGGCGCGGCTGTACCCGACCCAGGGGAACTCGACGCTCAAGGGACGGGGGGCGCCCGGAGCCGGCCTGGGCCTATATCCGCGGCGAGCTCGCCCGGCGCGATCACCGCGTGACCCTCGCTCTGCTGTGGCAGGAGTACAAGGCCGAGCAGCCCGAGGGGTACCAGTACTCTCTCCATGCCCATGCAAGAAATCTCGGCAATAAATCAGCAGGAAAGCGCGGGAGTGGACATCAAGTCGTGCCCAGTGCGCACGTTCCTGCGCCGGTCGCGGCTGCCCTCCGCCCGCCCGAGTCTCGGTGCACCCCGAGGTGCGTGCGGTCCTGTCGCGGCGGCGCACCTGCCGTTTGGCGTCATTCTGCCGCAGACACAGCAGAGGCCGGCGTCACGCGCCGACGAGGCCGGAAGAACACGATGCCAATCGCGAGTCCGCCGACGCCTACGGCCTTGGTGAGGGGATTGAAGGTTGTGATGGCGTACAAGCCCATGCCGATGAGAAAGACCGCGCTCAGAAACGGAAAGACCGCAATCCCCAGCCACCGCAGCACGGACTCCTTGTACAGAGAGCGGAACGTCCAGGCCGCGGCCAGCCCCGCCAGACCGTAGTAATAGGCGACCTGCACGCCGATCGCATTGACGCTGTCCTGGATGATGTCGTTGACGCTCGGCATCAGGCTCGCCGCCCACAGGACGGCAAGCCCGATGCCGATCAACAGATACATGGCGCGCACGGGCGTCTGGGTCCGTGGGCTGCACACACCGAACACGGGCGGCATGGCGCCGTCGCGACCCATGGCGAACAGCGTGCGTGAGAACTGCAGCATGGTGGTTTCCAGCGTGCCGATGCTCGAGAGGATCACGGCGATGGAGGCGAACAGCGCCCCGGCGCGTCCCAGGCCGGCGCGCAGCGCGATGGCGTAGATGATGTTGTCCGAGACGTTGCGGGCATCGTGCAGCGTGAACAGGAACAGCGTCGCCAGAGTGAAGGCGACGTAAAAGCCGATCGTGACGAACACGGAGGAGAACCCGCCATTACCGGCGGTCTGCTCGGCGTCGCGCGTCTCCTCGGAGAGGTTGGCGGTGACGTCCCAGCCCCAATAGAAAAAGATCGAGACCAGGGCTGCGCCGGACAGGGCGGCAGGGGTGTAGTGCAGCCCGAACCACGACCATCTGAAGGGAGTGGCGAGCGGTACGGCGCCGGCGTGCACGAACGCCGCCACCAGGACCAGCCCGAGAATCGCCAACTCGATTGAGCTCAGGATCAGCTGCACCTTGCTAGTGATCTCGATGCCCTTGATCAGGATCACCGCCACCAGCAGAAACCACACGGTGGCCACCGCAGTGGTGAGCACCACGTTGCCGGCGAGCGCCGGGTTGATGAAATCGAGCGTCGAGGTCGCGATGGGCAGCGAGCCGGTGATCATGAACACCATGGACGCGACCAGCAGGGCCCATCCGGAGAAATAGCCGAGCAGCGGCCCGAAGGTCGCCGACGTCCACTGATAAGCGGCTCCCGCGTGTGCCGTGTGCCGGTTCAACGCTTTGTAGGCGACCGCGATGCCGAGCATGGGTACGGCAAAGATGATGAGCGCGCCGGGCGCGAGTGTGCCGGCGGCGGCCAGCAGCGCGACGGTGCTCACCGCGATGGAGTAGCCAGGCGCACTGCCGGCCACCCCCATCACGAGGGATTCGATGAAGGACAGGGAGCCGGCTTTCAGCTGGGTGCTCATGGTGGCGGGTTCGAGTGTGTGCGGTCCCGGTGGGGACGGGCGGCGCAGACTCTAGCAGCGTCTGCGCTCGGGCGCTGCTGCCGGCGTGTTTCGGTCTCGCGCCCGCGGCCGAGGCTGCGCTTGACGCTCGCCGGCGGGCAGGGCCCTGCCGTGACCGCGCGCGGGATGTGCGGCGGGCTCCCCGGCGGTACAGGTTGAGCTGCTCGGGTCGATGGGCGGCGCGTGCGCCAGCCGGACCGCTCGCCACTCAGTTCCTCCGGGGCGAAGCCGGCGGATCCATTCAGCGGGCGCTCAGGGAACGTACGCGATCCTGTCGGTGCGGCTCGAGGCCGTATTACGGGGAGTGTTCCATGAAACGCATGATCATCGCCGGCATGGTGCTGTCGCTGCTGACGAGCTCGCTGGCGCTGGCCGATCCGCCGCACTGGGACGGAC
>JAKBCE010000057.1 GCA_021808195.1 Pseudomonadota bacterium | reverse complement strand
GACGGGAGAATCATGAAAATCTACAACGCGAAGTGGGCATTGTTCGGAGTGCTGCTGCTAGGGATGGCTGGTTTGGCACAGGCGGACACGATCACCGGGATCTTGGCGACGACGCTCGGGGGCACGAACTATCAGGCGTACTACGATTCGACGACGAACCTGACGTGGCTGGCCAATGCCAACGCAAATGGCAAGATGAACTGGTCGGCGGCCAACACCTGGGCGGACAACCTCAGCATCACGGGCTACAACAGCGCGGGGCAGCAAGTCACCGTCGCCGGCTGGGGGCTTCCGACGACGGTGCAGCCGGATTCGACATGTGGATACCAGATCAACCCCGGTGGCGGCTTTCCGGTGCAAGGATATGGGTTCAACTGCACCGGCAGCCAGATGGGGAACCTGTTCTATAACGGGCTGGGCGGAACGTCCGGGAGTTCCATCACGAGCAGCCACAACGGTAACTACAACGACTTTTCCAACGTCCAGCCCTACTACTATTGGTCGGCCACGGAGTACGCGCCCGATACGGTCGGCGTCAGCGCGTGGAGCTTCGGTTTCGGCAATGGCGGCCAGGGCACCGACGGCAAGCCCACTGTTTTGTATGCGTGGGCCGTGCACTCGGGCGACCCCGGCGCCGCGCCGAGCGTTCCGGAGCCAGGAGCGTTTGCGCTGATGCTGGCGGGCCTGGCGCTGGTGGGATTTGCGGCGCGACGCCGGTTGGCGCTTCGATAATTTGATTCAATGGATATTTTTCAGTGGGCGCAGGGGGAGACTTCCCCCTGCACCGTCCGGCGTGCGTCGAAAAATTTTACATATGGCGGAGAGGGTGGGATTCGAACCCACGGTCCCCGTGAAGGGACGCCGGTTTTCAAGACCGGTGCAATCAACCGCTCTGCCACCTCTCCGCATGACGGTCGCGATCAGCGACAGATGCTAGCAGAATGGATCTTCCCTGCGCACAGCGGCGAGGCCGTTCCCGCATCTTGAGCCGGAGCGCATCACTCCAGCCGCCAAGCCCCCTCGCACACGCTAGCCGCCAGCGCCCGACGCTCACTCGGTGTCTCGCGCGCCTGCAGAGTCTCGCTCAGCATTTCCTTCGGGGCAGGCCGGCCGACCGCCGCCATGGCCTCGATGCGGAACGCCTCCGGAATGGCGAGCTCGCGCCGCGCCCGCTCGTAGTCAAAGCCCTCCATCCCGTGTACCACGTAGCCGTTGCGAAATCCCTGTAGCGCAAAATAGCCCCACGCGGCGCCGGTATCGTACGAGTGCGTCACGGCCTCCCGCCCGGTGTATGCGTTGAGGATTTTCGAGACGAACACCACGAGCGCAGAGGCCCGCACGCACCATGCCTGATTGCCGCTCGCCAGCAGACCGAAAAAGGTTGGCCACTCGGGTGTGTCGCGCAGCGCGAACAGCATGCGCCAGGGCTGAGCGTTGCCCGAAGACGGGGCCCAGCGTGCCGCTTCAAACAGACTGAGCAGTTCCTCGCGCGCAAGTGGCTCTCCGCTCATCGCCCGCGGCGACCAGCGGTCGAGAAACTGGCTATCTATCGCATGGTCCGCACGGCGGACCGAGCTGCCCTGGATCATCGCAGTGCTCCCATGACGGCCGCAGGCGGCCCGGTGCGGATGATACCAGTCGTCGATTCCTACCGGTGATAGGCGATGCCGAGATAGAACTGGCGGGTCAATGCCGGCTCGAGCATGCCGCCGAAGAGAAATACCCGGGAGTAGTAGCGATGATTACCGAGGTTGCTGACCCCACCCTCGATCCGCCAGTGCGCACCCCAGGCATACTGTCCGGACAAATCCGCTACCGTGTACGCGGGAATCAGCGCCGGGGTGCTGCCGAGCGCCGTGTCGCTGTTCTGGAAGTACTGCGCTCCGACCGCATCGACCATCAGACTCAGCGTCACACCCCGCACCCCGCGCAACGTCACCCCGCCCTTCAGCACGTAGTGCGGGGCGTAGGCGGGCACCTTGCCGGTCTGGCCGGGAATGCGGCTCGAAGTGAACTTCGCATTGAGGAGGCTGACATTCGCAAACACCGTCAGGTGCTCGGCCGAGGACACATCCGGCCACAGACGCAACAGGTCATAGGCGCCCGAGGCCTCCACGCCGCGGCTGCGCAGATCGCCGCTGTTGACATCAATCGTTTCCGTCGGGGTCAGCTGTTCGGTCTCGATTTCGTTGGTTGCATTGATCTGAAAGACGCTCGCATCGTAGTAGAGCCCCGCCTTCGGCCAGCCGTGCACGCCCGCCTCGTAGGTCAGATAGTGCGTGCTCGCCGGATTGTTCACGCCGGCGAAATTGCTGAACGGACTGGCGATGTCAAGATAGCGCACCGGCCGGTAGCCCTGCGAGAGATTGAAATAGGTCTCGTTGCCGCGGCCAAAGTCGTTGCCGAACCCGATGCCGAACAGCGGAATGGTGCGGCTGAAGGTACCGTGCGCGAGGTTCGGGTGCGGCGCGACCGTCTCGTGCGTGTAGAGCTGCTCGTGATCGATCCGCGCCGAGGTCACCACGTGGAAGCGGCCGAAGCGGTACAGGTTCTCCCCGAACAGCGCCACGTAGCGCGTGCGGCGCTGGTCATGATAGAAGAGCGCACCGCTTGCTCCGTACGGGGCGATCAGCGCGTTGGCACTGTCAATCTCGGTGTACGGACTGTTCGAGGCATAGGCGGTGTAGCCGAGGGTGAAGGCGCTGCCGTGCCCCCAGTGATGCAGGAAGCGACCATCGAGCCCCGTGTAATGGAATTTCTGCGACGCGAGCGTCGCTCCTGTGGCCAGCACCGGGCCGCCCGCGGCGTAGCGGCCCGCGCGTGTGACCAGATCCTGATAGCCGGTCCAGAGTTTTTGCACGAACAGACTGCTGTGATCGATCTGATTTCGATAGGTGAGCACCGCCGTGTAGCGATGCGCCCAGTCCCGATCGTCCGGGGTACTCGTCTGGCTGGGATCGGCGCGATACTCGGCGCCGCTCAGCAGGCCGGGCATGCCGCTCGCGAGTGCGTAGGCGTGCACCGCGAGGCTGAGCTTCTGAGCCGGATCGATGCGATAACCGAGGATCAAGTCCCCGGAATCGACCGTGTAATCCCCGTTGCTGCGCTGTCCGTTCGAGTGTCGATGGGAGAAGTCGGCGAGGTAGTCCCAGCGGCCGGCGGGTCCGCTGATCGAGCTGTAGGTGGAGTACAGTCCATCGCTGCCGAAGACCTGATCGGTGCTCGCCTGGGTCGTCTTGCCCGGCCGGCGGGAGATGAAATTGATCACCGGCTCGGGCTGCGGGCCGTAGAGCAGCCCCGAGCCGCCGCGGATCATCTGCACTTGTGAAATGGACTGAAAGTTCGGCAGGTAATACAGCGTCGGATAGCCGATGAAGTCCATCTCCATCGGAATGCCGTCCTGCAGCAGCAGCAGGTACTCGCTCTCCTGCGGATTGCCGAGACCGCGATAGGACAGATTGAGATTGGTCGGGTTCTGCTGCTCGGCGAGCACCAGCCCCGGCAGCTGGTCGAACAGCTGCCGGGGCTGGTTGTTGATGATCGGCGGCTGTTGGTCGAGCTTCACGACGGTGGTGTCGCGGGTCACCGTGATTTGCGTTCCGGAGATCTCCGGCATGGAGTGAGCGTAGCGTGTCCTCGCGTTGTACAGCCACGGCGCCTGGATCAGCACCTGCGCAACGCCCGCCCGGCTGTCCGCGGCCGAGTGGTTTGCGCCCGCGGGATGCTCCGCAGCGCGCGCGCCGGGGCTGCTGAGCGCCAGCGTCTGTCCGTGCGCAACGGCGCAGCACAGCGCGAGCCCCGTAGCCCATGCCTGCCCGATGACCTTCACGAAAACCTCTCAATTCGAATGGGTGAGACCCCGCAACGGGGCGCCGTTGCGGGGGCGCGCGGCGTCAGCGATGGATGGGCCTATTTAAGCGGCGCGAGCCCAACTACTACCATCAGTAGTAAGCGCACCGGACGCGCCAGCGGCTCGGCTCGGCGCACCCGCGCCCCGCTCGCCCGGCCGTCATCGGCCGAACGAGCGGAGCGCTCAGCGGCTCGTCCCAATGCGCTCCCAGCCGCCGAGGTACGGCCGCAGCGCCTTTGGCACGAGCACCGTACCATCGGGCTGCTGATAGTTCTCGAGCACCGCCACCAGCGTGCGCCCGACAGCGAGTCCCGAGCCGTTCAGCGTGTGCACCGGTTCGGGCTTGCCCTGCGGCGCACGCCAGCGTGCCTGCATGCGCCGCGCCTGGAAGGCCTCGAAATTGCTGCACGAGGAGATCTCGCGGTAGCGCCGCTGCGAGGGCAACCACACCTCGAGGTCGTAGGTCTTGGCGCTACCGGCACCGACGTCCGCCGTGCACAGCGCCACGGTGCGGTACGGCAACTCGAGGCGCTGCAACACCTGCTCGGCGTGAGCGGTGAGTTCCTCGAGCGCGCGGTAGGACTCCTCCGGTCGCACGATCTGCACCAGTTCGACCTTGTCGAACTGGTGGCTGCGGATCATGCCGCGGGTGTCCTTGCCGGCCGCGCCCGCCTCGGAGCGGAAGCACGGACTGTGGCACACGAAGCGCAGCGGCAGCGCCTCGGCCGCCACGATCTGCTCGCGCACGAGGTTGGTCACCGGCACCTCGGCGGTCGGGATCAGGTAAAAGCCCTGCTCGCCGCGCACCGCGAACAGATCCTGCTCGAACTTCGGCAATTGACCCGTGCCGAGCAGCGCCTGACTCTGCACCAGGTACGGGACGTACACTTCGGTGTAGCCGTGCTCGAGCGTGTGCAGATCGAGCATGAACTGCGCGAGCGCCCGATGCAGCCGCGCAATCTGACCGCGCATCACCACGAAGCGCGCCCCGGAGAGTCGCGCGGCCGCCTCGAAATCAAGCCCTCCGAGCCGCTCGCCGATCGCCGCATGATCGAGCGGCTCGAAATCGAACGTGCGCGGCTCGCCCCAACGGCGCACCTCGCGGTTGTCCTGCTCGCCGGCCCCATCCGGCACCGACTCGTGCAACAGATTCGGCAGCGTCAGCTGCCAGGCGTCGAGCTCGGCCTGCACCGCATTCAGCGACTGCTCGGCGGCAGCGAGTTCCCCGGTGAGCTGCTCGCCACGCGCAAGCAGCGCACCGGCATCCTCGCCGCGCCCCTTGGCCATGCCTACTGCCTTGGCATTGGTGTTGCGCTCGGCACGCAACCGATCGGACTCGATCTGGGCGCTCTTGCGGCGCTCCTCGAGCGCGCGCAGGCGCTCCACATCGAGCAGGTAACCGCGGCGGGCGAGATTGCGGGCCACGCCTTCCGGATCGGAGCGCAGCAACTTCGGATCGATCATGACTTGCTGTTCCTCAATTTCGCGAGTGCCTCGCCGATTTTGATCTCCAGTCCGCGCGGCACCGGGCGATAGTATCGCCTATCGGGCATCTCATCCGGCAGATAACGCTCCCCGGCCGCGTAGGCCCCAGGCTCATCGTGCGCGTAGCGATAGCCGTGTCCGTAGCCGAGCTGCTTCATCAGGCCCGTGGGCGCATTGCGCAGCCGCAGCGGCACATCGAGTGTGCCGAAGCGCTCGACGTCGGACTTCGCCTCGCCCCAAGCGACATACACCGCGTTGCTCTTGGGCGCGCAGGCGAGATACACGATCGCATTGGCGATCGCCAGCTCGCCCTCGGGACTGCCGAGGCGGTCGTAGGCCTCCCAGGCCTCAAGTGTCAGGGTAAAGGCGCGCGGATCAGCCAACCCCACATCCTCGACCGCCATGCGTACGGCGCGCCGTGCGATGTAGAGCGGATCGCAGCCGCCGTCGAGCATGCGGCTCAACCAATAGAGCGCCCCGTCCGGATCGGTGCCGCGCACCGCCTTGTGCAGCGCTGAGATCTGATCGTAGAACTGCTCCCCGCCCTTGTCGAAGCGCCGCCGCGTGCCGCTCGCCATCTCCTCGGCGTGCGCGAGCGTGATGCGTGCGCCAGGGCCATCGGCTTCGGCGAGACTCGCGGCGAGCTCGAGCATGTTGAGCGCGCGGCGCCCGTCCCCGTCTGCCGCGCGCGCAATCAGCTCGAGCGCGCCCGGCTCGGCGCTGAGTGACAGCGCGCCGAGGCCGCGCTCGCGGTCGGCGAGCGCGCTGCCGAGCAGGTGCACCAGATCGGACTCGCTGAGCGGTTTCAGCACGTAGACGCGCGCCCGCGACAATACCGCGCTCACCACTTCGAACGATGGATTCTCCGTGGTGGCCCCGACAAACGTGAGCGTGCCGTCCTCGAGGTACGGCAGGAAAGTGTCCTGCTGCGCTTTGTTGAACCGGTGCACCTCGTCGAGAAACAACACCGTCGGCCGGCCATGGCTCTGGCGCTCGGCCCGCGCCGCCTCGACCGCCGCGCGGATGTCCTTCACGCCGGCCATCACGGCCGAGAGCGCGATGAACTGCGCGCCGCTGCGCTGGGCGATCAAGCGCGCCAGCGTGGTCTTACCGGTGCCCGGCGGCCCCCACAGGATCAGCGAGTGCATCCGTCCGGACTCGATCGCCTGGCGCAGTGGCTTGCCCGGGGCGAGCAGGTGCCGCTGGCCGGCCACCTCATCGAGTGAGCGCGGCCGCATGCGGTCGGCGAGCGGCCGCGTCAGATCGGCCGGCGAGCTCTGCGGAGCGTTCACTGGGCGGGCTTGCCGATCACATCGACGCCGGCGGGCGGCGTGAAGGTGAGTGCGGCGGCCGGCACGGGCTGATTGACCACCACGTGTTCGAACACGATGGTCGCTTCCTGCCCGAGCGTGTCCTCGAGAATCATCCGCTTGAGCGTGCCGTGCTCGAAGCCGAACAGCGCGCTGCGAAAGTCCGCTCCCGAGGGATGCAGCGGCTCGACGAACACCCAGGTGAGTCCCTCACGCCGGCCGGCCATGCGCTCGCTGAAATGCCGCTGCACATCAACGGTGCCCGACAGCAGCATCGCCGGTGTGGCCGAGAGCGCCGCGCTCACCGGTTGCACCGTCACCTGCTCGAGATCGCGGTCGTAGAACCACAGGTTGCGCCCGTCGGCCACCATCAGCTGCCCGGCTCCCGCGGCAGCGGTGCCGGGTTTCATCGGCAGCGGATGTATGCTCCAGCGGAACCGACCCGGCCGCTTGACGATGAGCGTGCCGGCCGCGCGCGACAGCAGCGCCCCATGCGCATCGACCAGGGTCTGGCGAAAGCTCACCTGCAGGGTGTGCAGGCGGCTGAGGAAGCGATCGAGCGGGGTCGGGCTCTGCGCCGCCGGCACCGCCACCGCGGCGTGCGCCGGCCGTGCCACCGGCAGCAACCCGCCGAGCATCGCGGCGGCCGCGAGCGCCGTCACATACACCACTTTTGCCATGGGAAATCAGTCCTCCGGGCGCGCCGGCACGAGAACCTCGCGCGCGCCATTTGATTGCAGGGGGCCGACCAAGCCCGCCATTTCCATCGCCTCGAGCAGACGCGCCGCGCGGTTGTAGCCGATCTTCAGCCGTCGCTGCACGTAGGAGATCGACGGCTTGCGCTCGGTGGTCACAATCCGCACCGCCTCGTCGTACAGTGCGTCCTGCTCCGGATCGGCACCGGCGCCGCCCTCGCCCTCCTCCCCCGGCAAGCCCGGAATCGGGGTCTGGGGACCGGAGAGCACTTCTTCGATGTAATTCGGCGGTGCCACCTTCTTCAGCGCCTCGGCGACACGATGGACCTCCTGGTCGGAGACGAACGCCCCATGGACGCGCGTCGGCAATGAGGTCCCCGAGGGCAGGTACAGCATGTCGCCGTGCCCGAGCAGCGTCTCGGCGCCCATCTGATCGAGGATGGTGCGCGAGTCGACCTTGGCGGAGACCTGAAAGGCGATGCGGCAGGGAATGTTGGCCTTGATCAGGCCGGTGATCACATCGACCGAGGGCCGCTGGGTGGCGAGCACCAGGTGAATGCCCGAGGCGCGTGCCTTCTGGGCGAGACGCGCGATGAGCTCCTCCACCTTCTTGCCGACGATCATCATCAGATCGGCGAGCTCATCGATCACCACCACGACGTACGGCAGTGCACTGAGGTGCGGGATCTGGCTCTGATCGAGCGTCGGGTCATTGGCCGCGCGCGCGAGCAGCACCGGATCGAGAATCGGCTTGCCGGCGTCGGTGGCCTCTTTGACGCGGCGGTTGAACCCGGCGATGTTACGCACCCCGAGCGCCGCCATCAGCTGATAGCGCCGCTCCATCTCCGCCACGCACCAGCGCAGCGCGTTCGCCGCCTGCTTCATGTCGGTGACCACCGGGGAGAGCAGATGCGGAATCCCCTCGTAGACCGACAGCTCGAGCATCTTTGGGTCGATCATGATCAAGCGCACGTGCTCGGCGGTCGACTTGTACAGCAGCGAGAGCACCATGGCGTTGATGCCCACCGACTTGCCCGAACCGGTGGTGCCGGCGATCAGCAGATGCGGCATGCGCGCCAGATCGGCCACCACGGGGGCGCCGCCGATGTCCTTGCCGAGCGCGAGCGCGAGCGGCGAGTGCACCTCGTCGTAGGCCTTCGAGCGGATGATCTCCCCGAGCGTGACGATCTCGCGCTTCTCGTTGGCGATCTCGAGTCCCATCACGTTCTTGCCGGGAATGACTTCGACCACGCGCACGCTGAGTACCGACAGCGCGCGCGCCAGATCCTTCGAGAGGCTGGTGATCTGGCTTGCCTTGACCCCCGGGGCGGGCCGCAGCTCGAAGCAAGTGACCACCGGGCCGGGCTGCACGGAAACCACCTCGGCCTCGATGTCGAAATCCCTGAGTTTCATCTCCACCAGACGCGAGAGTCCCTCGAGCGCCTCGCTCGAGTACAGCGGCTCGCGCGGCGGCGGGTCATCGAGCAGGGACAGCGGCGGTAGCTCGCCGGATTTCTGCGCATCGAACAGCGGCACCTGCCGCTCCTTCTCGACCCGCTCGCTCTTCTCGATCTTGACCGCCGGCACACTGATGCGCGGCGGGGCGCGCGTGGCGGCACGCTGCTGCTCGACGGCAACAGCCTCCTTGCGCGCCTGGCGGCGCTCGCGGCCCACCGCCACGTCGCGTGCGACCGAGCGCCGCGCACGCACCCAGCCGAGCGCCGCCCAGGCCCACGCCCCGAGCCGGTCCATCACGGTGAACCAGGAGACCCCCAGGCCGAGCGACAGCCCCGCCATCCAGGCCACCAGCAACGTGAGCGTCGCGCCGAGATACCCGAGCGCCTCGCCGAGCCCGCCGCCGGCGAGCTTGCCGAGCAGTCCTCCCGCCCCCTCGTGCAACGCCCCGGGATGCCAGTTGAGCGTGGCGAGCGCACAGCTCGCCGTGAGCAGCAGCGCCAGGCCCGCCGCCCGCGCCCAGCGGGTGGCTCGGGCGGGCGGCTCCTCGTGCGCGCTGCGATGCATGCGCCAGGCGGCGAGCCCGAGCAGCACCGGCACCCAGTAGGCGGGCCAGCCGAAGAGGCCAAGCAGCGCATCGGCCAGGTACGCGCCCACCGGTCCGATGCGGTTGTGTACGGTCCGGCCGGCGCCGCTGTAGAAAAAACCCGCATCGTGACGGTGATAGGTCGCCAGCGCGATCAGCACCACCAGCGCGGCAGCCGCCGTGGCGATGACGGCGCTCTCACGCAGTGCTCGGGTCACTGTGGCGCTGAAGCGGGACGAACGGCGCGCGAGCGCCTGGGACTCAGCCAATGGATCGGCTCCAGGAGAGACTAGGGAAACTCAGCAGGTAATTTTAGCGCAGGTCCCGCCGGCCCACCCTTGGTACTATCCGGATCCGTATCGGGCGCCCCCGCCGCGCGAGCGTGCCAGCGCCCCCAGCCATTCTGAGGAACCCGTCTCCATGAGCGACCCCCGGCACAGCCGACTCATCATCCTGGGCTCAGGGCCCGCCGGCTACAGCGCCGCCGTTTACGCCGCCCGCGCCAATCGCGCCCCGCTGCTGATCACGGGCCTGGAGGCCGGCGGCCAGCTGATGACCACCACCGACGTTGACAACTGGCCGGGAGACGTCGAGGGTCTGCAGGGCCCGGCGCTGATGGAGCGACTGCGCCGCCACGCCGAGCGCTTCAACACCGAAATCGTGAGCGATCACATCAACCAGTGCGATCTGCAGGTGCGCCCATTCCGCCTGCGCGGCGATGCCGGCACGTACACCTGCGATGCGCTCATCGTCGCCACCGGCGCCACCGCGAAGTATCTGGGGCTGCCCTCGGAGGAGAAATTCCGCGGCCGGGGCGTCTCGGCGTGCGCGACCTGCGATGGATTTTTCTTCCGCGGCCAGCGCGTGGCGGTGATCGGCGGCGGCAACACCGCAGTCGAGGAAGCGCTTTATCTCTCGCACATCGCCGCGCACGTCACGCTCGTGCACCGCCGCGACCGGCTGCGGGCCGAGAAGATCCTGCAGGACCGACTGATGCGCGAGGTCGAAGCCGGCAAGATCACCGTGATCTGGGATCACGCCGTGGCCGAAGTGCTGGGCGATGCGCAAGGCGTCACCGGCGTGCGTATCACGCACGCGCAGAGCGGCGCAGCGCGCGAGCTCGACGTGACCGGAGTGTTCATCGCCATCGGGCATGCACCCAATACCACGCTGTTCGCCGGCCAGCTCACCATGCGCAACGGCTACCTGCAGGTGCGCGCCGGCGCCGACGGCAACGCCACAGCGACCAGCATTGCGGGCGTGTTTGCCGCCGGCGATGTGGCCGATCCGATCTACCGCCAGGCGATCACCTCGGCCGGCTCAGGCTGCATGGCCGCGCTCGATGCGGACCGTTATCTCGAGACGCTGGAGGCCGGCCACTCGCCGTAGCGGATGTCGCTCGCCGTCCACTCGAGCATCGATCAAATCGACCCGTCGCAGTGGAATGCGCTGCTCGGGCCGGCCCATCCGTTCCTGCGACATGAATTTCTCGCCGCCCTCGAGCACGGCGGCTGCCTCGGCGCGGCGCGCGGCTGGCAGCCCTGCCTGCTCACCCTCCGCGATGCCGCCGGCCTCGCCGGGGCGGTGCCGGCCTACCTCAAGGACAACTCCTTCGGCGAGTTCGTGTTCGATTTCGCGTGGGCCGAGGCCTATGCGCGCCACGGCCTCGAGTACTACCCGAAGCTCACCGTGGCCGTGCCCTTCACCCCGGCCAGCGGGCCGCGGCTGCTGGTGCGCGCCGGGCTCGAGCCCGCCACGGTGCGCGCACAGCTGCTGCAGGGGCTGGATGAGCTGGCGCGCGAGCACGGCTGCTCCTCCACGCACATGCTGTTTCTCACCGCGGCCGATCGCAGCGCCTGCGAGCAGGCCGGCTGGCTGCTGCGGCGCGACTGTCAATTTCACTGGCGCAACCGCGGCTACGCGGACTTCGAGCAGTACCTGGGGAGTTTCACCGCCGAGAAGCGCAAGAAGGCGCGGCGCGAACGGCGACGCGTGGAGGAAGCGGGCATCCGCTTCGAAACCCGCCTCGGCTGCGAGCTCGATGCGCCGCTGCTCGATTGCATCTACGCCTTTCATCGCGAAACGTTCCTGCGCCACGGGCACGAGCCGTACCTGACGCGCGAGTTCTTCGCGGAGATCTGCCGCACGCTCGGCGAGGCGCTGATGGTGAAGATCGCCCGGCATGGGGGCACGCCGGTCGCCGCGGCGGTGTTCTTCTGGTCCGAAGAGGCGCTCTGGGGACGCTACTGGGGAGCCGCCGGGGACTACCACAGCCTGCACTTTGAGACCTGCTACCACCAGGGGATCGAGTTCTGCATCGAGCGCGGCATCGGGCGCTTTGAGCCCGGCACCCAGGGCGAGCACAAAGTGAGCCGAGGGTTCGAGCCGAGCCTCACCTGGTCGGCGCACGAGATCCGCGACCGGCGCTTCCGGGCCGCCATCGGCGAGTACCTCGGGCGGGAGGCCCGCTGGGTGGATGAGTACGTCGGTGAAATCGGCGCACACGTGCCGTACCGCAAAGCCCCGCCATGAAGCGCATCACCTGGCTCTCCCCGCACGCCCCGGGGGACTGGTTTCCGCCGCTCGAGCAGGCGCTCGATGAGCCCTCGGGATTGCTCGCCGCGGGCGGGGATCTGTCGAACGAGCGGCTGCTGGCGGCCTACCGACGCGGCATCTTTCCCTGGTACTCACCGGGCCAGCCGGTGCTGTGGTGGTCACCCGATCCGCGTACGGTGCTGTTTCCGGCCGAATTCCGCCTGCATCGGAGTCTGGCCAAGACCATGCGAAACAGAGGCTTGCAGATCACCGTTAACGCGGATTTCGAGGCTGTGATCGACGCCTGCGCCGCGCCCCGCGCGCGCAGTCCGGGCACCTGGATCACGGCGGAGATGCGGGCCGCCTACGTCGGACTGCATCAGCTCGGCTTCGCGCACAGCATCGAGGTCCGCGAGGCCGGCGAGCTCATCGGCGGGCTCTACGGGGTGCGCCTCGGCGGGGTGTTCTTCGGCGAATCCATGTTCAGCCGGGCGCGCGACGGCTCAAAAGTGGCGCTCGCACAGCTGGTGCGGCTCACGGCGCTGAACGACATAGCGCTCATCGACTGTCAGATGCCCTCGGCGCACCTCTTAAGCCTCGGTGCCCGCTCGATCGCGCGCGGGCAGTTCGAGCGACTGCTCGAGCGCTGGATTCGCCCGGAGCCGGCCGCACTGCGCACCGAGGCGCCGGCGCAACGTCCGCCGTAAGTTCATTGCACAGCCACGGCCATTTGTGCTGCAATTCGCGCCCCCGCAACGCTAAGGGCCATATGTCCAAAGAAGATGCCATCCAGATGGAAGGTGAGGTAGTGGAAACGCTGCCCAACACCACGTTCCGTGTGAAGCTGAAGAACGGCCACGTAGTCACCGCGCACATCTCGGGCAAGATGCGCAAAAACTACATCCGTATTCTCACCGGTGACCAGGTCACCGTGGAGATGACCCCCTACGATCTCAGCAAGGGCCGCATCGTCTATCGCGGCCGCTGAACGCCTGAGCACCGATTGTGCGGCGCACGCACGAGTGCCGGTTACACCGTCACTTCGGGCTGCGCGGTGGCGGTGCACTCCAGTTCCAGACGCGAGCCGTCGGCGGCGACTGAAACCCGCACCTGGCCACCTCCGACCAGCCGGCCGAACAACAGCTCCTCGGCAAGCGGACGCTTGATGAATTCCTGAATCGTGCGCGCCATCGGCCGAGCGCCCATCTTCGGGTCATAGCCGCGCGCGGCGATCCAGCGCCGTGCCGCATCGTCGAGGGAGATGGTCACGCCCTTCTGCTCGAGTTGCATCTCCACCTCGAGGATCAGCTTGTCGACCACCCGCTCGATGGTCGTCTCATCGAGGCTCGAGAACTGAATGACCGCATCGAGGCGGTTGCGAAACTCCGGGGTAAAGAGCCGCCGGATCGCCTCCATGCCATCGGTGGCGTTGTCCTGCTGAGTGAAGCCGATCGAGGGCCGGGCCATCTCCTGGGCCCCGGCATTGGTGGTCATGACGATGATGACGTGGCGGAAATCAGCTTTGCGCCCGTTGTTGTCGGTAAGCGTACCGTGATCCATCACCTGCAGCAGCAGGTTGAACACATCTGGATGCGCCTTCTCGATCTCATCGAGCAGCAACACGCAGTGCGGATGTTTGGTGATCGCCTCGGTGAGCAGCCCGCCCTGATCGAAGCCGACGTAGCCCGGCGGCGCCCCGATCAGCCGCGAGACGGTGTGCCGTTCCATGTACTCCGACATGTCGAAACGCAGGAACTCCACCCCGAGGGTGATGGCGAGCTGGCGGGTGACCTCGGTCTTGCCGACTCCGGTGGGACCTGCAAACAGGAAGCTGCCGACGGGCTTGCGTTGATCGCCGAGCCCGGAGCGGGCCATCTTGATCGCCGCGGCCAGCGCCTCGATGGCTTTGTCCTGCCCGAAAATCACCAGCTTCAAATTGCGCTCGAGGCTGCGCAGCACCTCCCGATCGGAGGTCGAGACGCTCTTCGGCGGGATGCGCGCCATGCGCGCCACCACGTCCTCGATGTGCGTCACCTCGATCGCCGCGGGCCGCTCCCCGAGGGGCTTCAGGCGCTGGCGAGCCCCGGCCTCATCGACGACGTCGATGGCCTTGTCGGGCAGATGACGTTCGTTGATGTGGCGTGCGGCGAGCTCGGCGGCCGCCTTCAGCGCCTCGGGGGTGTACGGGATGCCGTGATGCTCCTCGAAGCGTCCCTTCAAGCCGAGCAGGATCTCCACGGTCTCAGCCACCGAGGGCTCGGTGACGTCGATCTTCTGGAACCGGCGCGCGAGCGCGTGATCCTTCTCGAAAATGCCGCGGTATTCCTGATAGGTGGTCGAGCCGATGCAGCGGATCTCCCCGTTGGTGAGCACCGGCTTGATCAGATTCGAGGCGTCCATCACCCCGCCGGATGCCGCCCCGGCGCCGATGACGGTGTGGATCTCATCGATGAACAGTATCGCCCCCGGGAGCTTCTTCAGCTCCCCGATCACGCCCTTCAGGCGCTTCTCGAAGTCCCCGCGGTACTTGGTCCCGGCGATGAGCGCGCCCATGTCGAGCGCGTAGATCGTGCAATCGACGAGCACCTCGGGCACCCGCCCCTCGACGATCAGACGGGCGAGCCCCTCGGCGATGGCGGTCTTGCCGACCCCGGCCTCCCCGACGTAGAGCGGATTGTTCTTGCGCCGGCGGCAGAGGATCTCGATGGTGCGCTCGACTTCGAGCTTGCGCCCGATGAGCGGATCGATCCGTCCCTCCTGCGCCATGCGATTGAGGTTGGTGGTGTACTTGTCGAGCGCGCTGCCGCCTTCCGGATCACGCTCCTCGAGCTGCGGCTCCTCGCTCGCTTTCTCCTCGGCGAGCTTGGAGAGCCCGTGGGAGATGTAGTTGACGACGTCGAGCCGCGTGATGTGCTGGCGGTTGAGCAGAAACACCGCGTGGCTCTGCTTCTCGCTGAAAATCGCCACCAGCACGTTGGCGACGCCGACTTCCTTGCGGCCACTCGATTGCACGTGGAACACCGCGCGCTGCAGCACGCGCTGAAAACCGAGTGTTGGCTGTACCTCGTGCTCGGTGCCCTCGGCCACGCGCGGGGTCGACTGCTCGATGTGCTCCTTCAGCTCCTGGCGCAGGCGGCTCAGATCCGCCCCGCAGGCGCGCAGCACTTCGCGCACGCGCGGAGTGTCGAGTATCGCGAGCAGCAGATGTTCGACCGTGAGGTACTCATGGCGCGCCTCGCGGGCCTGGTGGAACGCGTCGTTCAGACAGAATTCAAGCTCGTTCGACAACACTGTAATCGAGCCTCTTGCCGTTCACGCCTCTTCCAGCGTGCACATCAACGGGTGCTGGTTGTCACGCGCGTAGGTGGTGACCTGCGCGACCTTGGTTTCGGCGATCTCGAAGGTGAACACCCCGCAC
>JAKBCE010000027.1 GCA_021808195.1 Pseudomonadota bacterium | reverse complement strand
TGATCGACAAGCTGCAGGAGCTCGGCATCCGCAAGGATTTCATCGTGCTGGTCGGTGGCGCACCGCTGAACGAGGAGTTCGGTAAAGCCGTCGGCGCCGATGCGTACTGCCGTGACGCCGCCGTAGCAGTCGAGACCGCCAAGAGCCTCATCGCCCAGCGCCGCGCCGCGCGGGCGCACTGACGCTCACCGCGGGCTTTGTGCCCGCCCGTGGCCGACTCACCTCGAGCGCGAAGCGCTGCGCTCGAGGTGTCGTTGCTTCGAGGGGGGCGGCCTCTTGATCCACCCACCCTGACAGAGGACGCACGGGTCACGCCGAATGTTCTATTGAAACGCAAAGGGCCGCGTGCATGGCACGCGGCCCTTTGCGCTTTGCTCGCTGGGTCGAAGCTCTGCGGCTACTTCAGAACGACCGTGGTCTTGGCATTCCGGAACACCCGTCGCTCCGCGTGCCACTTGATGGCGCGATTGAGCACCACCGTTTCGAGTTCGCTTCCGATCACCGTGAGGTCCTCGGGCGACTGGGTGTGATCGACACGGGCAACTTCCTGCTCAATGATCGGACCTTCATCTAGATCAGTCGTCACGTAGTGCGCCGTGGCGCCGATCAGCTTCACCCCGCGCTCGTAAGCCTGATGGTAGGCCTTCGCGCCCTTGAAACCCGGCAGGAAGGAGTGGTGGATATTGATGGCCTTGCCATCAAAGTAGCGGCACGCATCACCGCTCAAAATCTGCATGTAGCGGGCCAGTACGAGCAGTTCGGCATCCACTTTCTCGTACAGCTCGATCATGCGCTGCTCCTGCTCGGCCTTGCGGCCGTCGATGATCGGCAGGTAGTGGTACGGAATGCCGTGCCACTCGGCAAGGCTACGCATGTCCTGGTGATTGGACACCACAGCCACCACCTCAATCGGCAGTGTGCCGGTGCTCCAGCGATGCAGGATGCTGTTCAGGCAGTGCCCCTGGCGTGAGACCGCCAGCACCACCCGACAATGACGCGCTGCGGCCTGGAAGCGCCAGTGCATCTGGAATTTCTTACCGACCTGCTCGGCAAACAGTCGATCGATCGCCTCGAGGGAGGCGATCCCATGCCCGTCGTCGCGAAATACGGTGCGCATGAAGGACATGCGTGTGCGCGGATCGTTGTGATGCTGCGCCTCGGTGATGGTCGCATTGTTCGCGGCAAGAAATCCGGCGATTGCCGCCACGATGCCGGTGGTGTCTGGACAGGCCGTGGTGAGCGTGTAGAGCGCCGGCTGCTTCGCAGCGTGGGACTCAGAGGCGCGGCCGTGCTCTGCGCGAGCGGCGGCGGGCCGTGATTCTTCAATGGTGGTGGTCATGGCTGATTGTCATCACATAGAGGTTGGACGGGCGTAATGCAGAACATGCTCAGACGTTCGAGTCGGGGAACGCAGCCTTGCGCCGCTGCATGTAATCGAGCAGCGCCTCGTCTGTCGCCGGGTCGATCGACGGGGCCTCGTACTCGGACAGCTGCTTCTTCCACAGTGCGTTTGCGCGCTGCGTGATGTCCTTCGCGCCCTCGGCTTCCCATTGCTCGAAACTGTTGTTGTCAGCGAGCGGCGAGCGGTAGAACGCGGTCTCGAAATTGGCCTGGGTGTGGGCACAGCCTAGGAAATGCTTGCCCGGACCCACTTCGCGCAGTGCTTCCATCGCCTGGCCGTTCTCGCTGAGATCAACGCCTGCGAGCAGCGTGTGCATCATGCCGGCCTGATCGGCATCCATCACGAACTTCTCGTAGCCCATGGTCAGCCCGCCTTCGAGCCATCCGGCGGTGTGCAGCACGAAGTTCACGCCCGCCATGCACGTCGGCAGCAGCGTATTCGCCGATTCGAAAGCCGCCTGGCCATCGGCGATCTTCGCAGCGCACAGCGAGCCGCCGGATCTGAACGGCACACCCAACCGGCGCGCCAGCTGCGCCATGACGTACAGCACCAGGGCCGGCTCCGGCGTACCGAAGGTCGGAGCGCCCGACTGCATCGAGAGCGATGAGGCGAAGCTGCCGAGCACCACCGGGGCGCCCGGGTTGACCAATTGCGCAACGGTCATGCCGGCGAGGGCCTCGGCGAGCGTCTGCGCGACGGTGCCGGCCACCGTCACCGGGGACATCGCCCCGGCCAGGATGAACGGGGTGAGAATGGTCGCTTGGTTGGCCCGCGCATACGTCTTCAAGGCCCCGAGCATGGTCGCATCCCAAGTCATGGGCGAATTGGCGTTGATCAGGCTGATCACGCAGGTACGCGGCTTGCCCGTGTCGGGGTCAAGATACCGCTCCCCGAAGAGGATCTTGGTCATCTCCACCGTGTCAGCAGCCCGTTCGGCGGCCGTGACCGAGCCCATGTACGGCTTGTCGCTCCAGCGCATGTGGCTGTAGACCATATCGAAGTGCCGCTTGTTGACCGGCAAGTCGACTGGCTCGCAGATCGTGCCGCCGGAGTGATGCAGCGCATTCGACATGTACGTCAACTTGACGAAGTTGCGGAAATCCTCGAGCCGTGCGTAACGGCGGCCCTCGTCAAGGTTACGGACAAACGGCGAGCCATATGCCGGCGCAAACACCGTGCGCGCCCCGCCGATCACTACGCTGCGCTCGGGATTGCGCGCGTGCTGGGTGAACTCCCGCGGCGCGGAGCGGGTGACGATGGTGCGGCACATGCCGCGCGGAAAGCGCACCCGCTCCCCCTGCACATCGGCCCCACCCTTGCGCAGGATGTCGAGCGTTTCCGGGTCGTCACGGAAGTCGACGCCGATCTCCTCGAGGATCGTATCGGCATTGTGCTCGAGCAATTCAAGCCCGTCGGTATTCAGCACCTCATAGAGGGGAATGTTGCGGGTGATGAACGGGACAGAGGTATGCGAGCGCGCGGTGCGAGCGGCCCGCTTGGCATCACGCCCGCTCGGACGGCGCGACCGGGAGGCGGAGGTAGGTTGCGTTTGCAAAGGAAATCCCCAAGTTTATCGGACGTCCGGATGGACCTACCCCATTAGTATGAACGCGGCGCCTGCCTACCGGCAGATCAATTTGCGGCATGCACTTATCCATAACCGTCCGGGCGACTGACGGGCAGCACAGGGTCTGGCCGCACACATCCGATCTCGCGACGGCGCAAGCGTACTGCGCATGTCGCGTCCGTTCAAGTGAGTCGGCGGGCGTATGCTCGTAGGCCCTTGGGACACGCGGCATGATGCGCGCAAAATCGGCACGCACCGAGCGCACGAGGACCCATCATGCAACGCTTCTCCGGCCTGACGCTGCTTCGGCGGGGCCTCTCCGGTCAGCGCGGCTGGCAGCCCCAGTGGCGCCGGGCCGAGCCGAAGCCCTCTTATGATGCCATCATCGTCGGCGGTGGCGGACATGGTCTCGGAACTGCGTACTATCTGGCCAAAGAGCACGGCCTGAAGCGTGTTGCGGTCGTGGAGAAAGGCTGGATCGGCGGTGGCAATACCGGACGCAATACCACCATCATCCGCTCGAACTATCTGTTCGATGAGAGTGCTGCGCTCTACGATCACTCGGTGAAGCTCTGGGAAACGCTTTCCCAGGAGCTCAATTACAACGTGATGTTCTCCCAGCGCGGCGTGATGATGCTTGCGCACACGGTGCACGACGTACAGGTGTCGAAGCGGCACATCTATGCGAACCGCGCAAACGGGGTCGACAACCAGTGGTTGACCCCCGAGGAAGCGCAGCGCATCTGCCCTCTTTTGAAGGTCGACGACATCCGCTTCCCAGTCATGGGTGCGGCCTTCCAGGCCCGCGGCGGCACCGCGCGGCACGACGCCGTGGCTTGGGGCTTCGCGCGCGCCGCGGACGCCCTCGGCGTGGACATCATCGAGAACTGCGAGGTGACCGGTTTTCTACGCGACAGCAACGGCGCGGTCGCAGGCATTGAGACCACACGCGGGGTGATCCGCGCCCCCCGCATCGGCGTGTCGGCGGCCGGACACACCAGCGTGCTGCTGCGCATGGTCGATGTGCGCATGCCGCTCGAAAGCTACCCGCTGCAGGCGCTGGTTTCCGAGCCCGTGAAGCCCATATTTCCCTGCGTGGTGATGTCGAACACCATTCACGCCTATATCAGTCAGTCCGACAAAGGCGAAATGGTGATCGGCGCCGGCACGGACGCCTACACCTCTTATACTCAGCGCGGCGGCCTGCACATCAGTCGCCACGCGCTCGAAGCCATCTGTGAGCTGTTTCCGATGTTCCGCCGGCTGCGAATGATGCGCGCCTGGGGTGGAATCGTCGATGTGACTCCCGATCGTTCCCCGATCGTCGCCAAGACCCCTGTGCCGGGCCTGTACGTCAATTGCGGCTGGGGCACCGGCGGATTCAAGGCCACCCCGGGGGCAGCGAACCTGCTCGCCTGGACGATCGCGCACGATGCTCCGCATCCGATTAACGCACCGTTCACCATCGAACGCTTCCGTGATGGCGAACTGATCGACGAGGCCGCGGCCGCCGCGGTCGCCCACTAGAGCGCACCAGCATGCTGTTGATCAACTGTCCTTATTGCGGCGAGCGCCCCGAGCCGGAATTCGTCTACGGCGGTCAGGCGCACATTGCTCGGCCGGCCGACCCGCGCGCCTGCTCCGATCAGCAATGGGCGGACTATCTGTACCTGCGTGACAACGTGAAGGGCGTGCACGCCGAACGCTGGCGCCATACGCACGGCTGTGCCCGCTTCTTCAATGCGCTGCGCGACACCACCACCGACCGGTTCCTCGCCACCTATGAGGTCGGCCAGGAGCCGCCCGCCAATCTGAAAGGGATCCACTCATGAGCCAGCCCTGGCGCACGCCGGCCGGCGGCCGGATCAACCGCCATCGTGAGCTGCGCTTCACGTTCGACGGTCGCGAACTGACCGGCTACGAAGGTGACACCCTCGCCTCCGCCCTGCTCGCCAATGGCGTGCATTTGGTCGGCCGGTCGTTCAAGTATCACCGGCCGCGCGGCATTCTCAGCGCGGGTCCGGAAGAGCCGAATGCCATCGTGACCGTGCGTCGCGATGCGGCGCGCGTCACACCGGATCTGCGCGCCACTGAGGTGCCGCTGTACGCCGGACTCGATGCGATCAGCCAGAACCGATGGCCTAGCCTCGGCGTCGATGTTGGCGCCATCAACAATCTGCTCGCGCCGTTCATCCCGGCGGGCTTCTACTACAAGACATTCATGTGGCCGCGCGGTGCCTGGCGGTCGCTTTACGAGCCGAAGATCCGCGCCGCCGCCGGACTCGGCCGCGCCCCGGAGAAGCCCGACCCTGACACATACGCCACCCGCTTTGCCCATTGCGATGTGCTGGTGGTGGGCGCCGGACCGGCGGGCATCGCCGCTGCGCGCGCAGCGGCTGCACGCGCAGCGCGGGTCATCCTCTGCGACGAGCAGCCGCAGTTTGGCGGCTCATTGCTCGCCGAGCCGAGCGCCTCGACCGCTCTGATCGACGGTCAGCCCGCCGAGCAGTGGCTGAGTGCGAGTCTGCAGGAACTGGCGCGCCTTCCGCAGGTGACACTGTTGTCGCGGACCACTGCGTTCGGATACTTCCCGCACAACTTCATCGGCTTGTCCGAACGGTTGACAGACCATCTGGACAGCGTGCAGCCCGGTCAGCCGCGTGAGCGGCTCTGGCAAGTGCGCGCCAAGGAAGTTGTGCTCGCCACCGGCGCGCTCGAGCGGCCGCTCGTATTTCCAGGCAACGACCGCCCGGGGATCATGTTGGCCGGCGCGGCTCGCACGTATCTGAACCAGTATGGGGTGTTGCCGGGTCGGCGTGCCGTGGTGGTCACAGCATGCGACGCCGCGTACCGCACGGCTCTCGAGCTGCGCTCGGCCGGAGTCGAAATTGCCGCGATCATCGACGTGCGCAAGCAGGCCGATGGTGCACTGCCCGAAGCGGCGCGGCGCGCTGGACTGACGGTGCACAGTAACGCAACTGTGGTTGGCACCCAGGGCGGTCAGCGGGTCAAGGCGATTCGCATGGCGAAACTGGACGCCTCCGCAGCGCCGCAGGGCGGCATCGAGCGCATTGCCTGTGATGCGGTGCTGATGTCCGCCGGCTACACCCCGAGCGTGCATCTGTTCTCGCAGTCGCGCGGCAAGCTCATCTGGAGCGATTCGCAGCAGACGTTCCTGCCGGGTGAGCCCGCCGAACGGACGCACTGCGCTGGTGCCTGCCGCGGCGTATTCAGCCTTGCGAATGCGGTCGAAGACGGGCGCAGCGCAGCGGCCCGAGCCGCAGGGGAAGGCGCCTCGGGCGGCGGCAAAGCCCGCGAGGCCGACGCGGGCGAGTTCGGCGGCATACTCGGCGCGCTACCGCAGCCCGCGGGGAAACCGGTCCTCAAGGCGTTCGTCGACTGGCAGAACGATGTCACATCGAAGGACCTCGCACTCGCAGCGCGCGAAGGCTTCCGCTCGATCGAGCACGTCAAACGTTATACCACCACGGGTATGGCGACCGACCAGGGCAAGACCTCCAATCTCAACGCCCTTGCCATCGTAGCCGGTGAGATTGGCAAGTCCATTCCCGAGGTCGGCCTGACCACTTTCCGCATGCCGTATACGCCCGTGACCTTCGGCAGCTTCGCCGCCTACACCCGCGGCGAGCTTTTCGATCCGGTGCGCACAACGCCGACACACGAGTGGGCCGTGCGCCGAAGGGCGGTGTTCGAGGATGTCGGGCTCTGGAAGCGCGCCCGCTACTTTCCGCACAACGACGAATCGATGCATGCAGCGGTGCAGCGCGAGTGCCTCGCAGTACGCAACGGCTGCGGGATGTTCGATGCGTCCACACTCGGCAAGATCGAGGTGGTCGGCAAGGACGCAGTAACGTTCATGAACCGCCTGTACATCAATTCCTGGACTAATCTGGCAGTGGGACGCTGCCGCTACGGGATCCTGCTGCGTGATGACGGATTCATCATGGATGATGGTGTCGTGGCACGCATTGCCGAGGATCGCTTCCACGTCACCACCACTACCGGGGGCGCCGCCGCGGTGCTCGGAATGATGGAGGACTTCCTGCAGACCGAATGGCGCGACCTCGAGGTCTGGCTGACCTCTACCAGCGAACAATGGTCGGTCATCGCCGTGCAAGGACCGAAATCGCGCGAGGTGATTGCCGGACTGGTCGAAGGGGTAGACCTCTCGAGCACCGCGCTGCCGCACATGGGGGTTGCGCATGGGCGCATCTGTGGCGTTCCAATGCGCCTGTTCCGCGTCAGTTTCACCGGCGAACTCGGCTTCGAGATCAATGTCCCCGCGGACTTCGGCCTGAGCGTCTGGGAGGCGATCCACGCGGCCGGTCAGCCGCACGGAATTACGCCCTATGGCACGGAGGCGATGCACGTGTTGCGCGCCGAGAAGGGCTTCATCATCGTGGGCCAGGACACCGACGGTACGGTGACGCCGCACGATGCCGGACTGACCTGGGCGATCGGCAAGGGCAAGAGCGACTTCGTGGGCAAGCGGGCGCTCGAGCGCCCGGCCATGCAGTCAGTCGATCGCAAGCAGTTCGTCGGGTTGCTCACCCGCGCGCCGCACGTGGTGCTCGAGGAAGGTGCTCAACTCATTGCCTCGGCGCAGCACAACTCCGGGGAGCGTCCAATCGGCCACGTGACCTCCTCCTACTACAGTGCGACGCTCGGCCGCTCCATCGCGCTCGCACTCGTGCGGGGTGGACGGGCACGCCAGGGCGAGACGCTCTACGTACTCGCCGATGGACAACCTGTGCCTGTGCAGGTGACCTCACCTGTGTTCTACGACCCGCAGGGGACACGCCTCAATGCCTAATGCCACCGCGACCCGTCAGGGCCCATACGTCGCACCCAGCCCGCTGGTCCGCGTGCTGCCGCCCGCCGCACGTTGGGTGCTGCGGGGTGATTCCACCGTCATGGCCGCGGCCGCGCGCACCCTCGGCGTGCCGTTCGTCGAGCGGCCTTGCCAGGCAGCCGCCGCGGCGGAATCCGCCGCGCTGTGGCTGGGACCGGATGAGCGCTTGCTCATCGCGCCGGCCAACACTCAGGGCGAGCTCGCCTCGCGTCTGCACACGGCACTCTCCGCTCAGCCGCATTCGCTCGTGGAGGTCAGCCACCGCCAGGTGGCGCTGGAGATTGCCGGCCAGCACGCCGCGGTGTTGCTCAATTCCGGCTGCCCGCTCGACCTGCACGTGAGCGCCTTCCCCCCGGGGATGTGCACACGCACAATGTTTGCCAAGACGGAAATCGTGCTCTGGCGTACCGCCGAGCAGCGCTTTCACATCGAGGTGTGGCGTTCGTTCGCGGCGTATCTGTCGAAGTATCTGGCGCTCGCCGCCGGCGAACTGGCCGAATAAGGCCGCCGAAGCGCACCAGCTGCTCAGTCTCTGCGGCCGTGCTGTGAGCACACACGGCCGCGCGTCACTGAGAGGATCGATGGCGCGTGCGCTCCGCACTCCCCGTCGCTCGGCCCCGGGGCGACGCGCTGAGTTCCTTGCGCAACGGCGGCCGGTGCATCGCCCAGGCACACCGCCAGAGTTCGGCATCAACCCTTACTTTAGACCGCAGCGCATTTGCACCGGCAAGCCCTCGGCATACCCTGCCCACGTGCTGCTGAGTGACCGCGAGCTGCCGTGATGCGGGCGAGGAGCGGGCGATCCGTCCGCCCGCTCGTTTGGCTTCGCCCGTCGGCGTATCAGGACTTCTGACGCTCGTTCTGCGGGTCGTACAGGCCGCGCTGCCCAACTGCCTCGACGCGCAGCGGATAGCGCTCGCCGAAGTACTCCATGGCCAGCATCTGGCCCTCCTTCGCGTAGCGCTCCGGCAGATAGCCGAGCGCTAGGTTCTTCCCGACCGAAGGACCATACGCAATACTCGTGGTGAACGAGCGGCGGCCGAGTTCATCGACCAACACGGCGCCAGTCTCGGGGTCTAGAATCGGCCACTGCCCGACCGGATAGCGTGCGACGCCCTGGCTGTCGGTATGGCTCACCATGCTGAGCGTGCACAGATAGGCTGCCTGACGGTGCCGCTCGCGCTGCGCCACGTACGCGGCTTTGCCGTGGAAATCATCTGCCTTGATCTTGGCGCGCGCCAATCCGGCTTCGTACAGATTGTATTCCGTCAGCAGATCCGCGTTTTGCAACCGCAGGCTCTTCTCCAGGCGACGCGTATTGGCATAGGTCTCGATGCCGACGGGCGTGACGCCCTGCTCGTACAACATGTCCCAAAGGGCCAGACCATAGCTCGGCGATATGTACAGCTCCCAGCCCTGCTCTCCGACATAGGAGATACGGAACGCCCACACGGGCAGTCCCCGCACCCGGATCGCGCGCGCCGTGGCGAACGGGAAGCGCTCGTTGGAGAGCCCCTCTGGATCATCCGCTAGGGTTTGCAGAACCTGGCGAGCGTTCGGACCCCAGAGTCCGAGTGTGACGATGTCGTCGGTGCGATCCTGGATCTCAACATGGAATTTGCGCTGCTCGCGGATGCGCTTCATCCACGCCAAGTCGCGCGGTCCGGTACTGCCACCGCAAACCACCCGGTACAGAGAGCCATCGAGCCGAATGATCGTGATGTCCGCGCGCACCCCACCCGCCTCATCGAGGAAGTGGGTGTAAATGCCGCGCCCGAGCGCCGTGGTGCCACCGACCTTTGCCACCGACAGATATTCGAGAAATGCTTCGGCGTCGGCGCCGCTCACGTCGAAAATCGCGAAGTGGGACAGGTTCACCATGCCGACGTTCTCGCTCATGGCGAGCTGTTCGGCATTGGAAACCGGCCAGAAATGCCGCGCATCCCACTCGTTGCGTCGCTCCGGCACGCGATCACGATACTTCTCGAGCAGATGCTCGTTCGCCTGGTAACCGTGAGCGCGCTCCCAGCCGGCCGACTCCATGAAATAGCCACCGAGTTCCTTCTCGCGTGCCCAGAACGGGCCACGGCGCAGGTCGCGTCCGGTCAGATACGGCTCACGCGGGTGCACGGGCGGGTTGTAGACCTTCTTCGCTGTCTCGGTGCACCGTCCGAGCACGTATCCTGGAGTCTTCTGCACCGGATAGAAACGCGCAATGTCGATGCTGAAGATGTCCCAATCGGTGCGGCCCTTGACCAGCCAATCGGCGAAAACCTTGCCGATTCCCGGGGCATCCTTGACCCACACCGCTTCGGCGAACCACAGGCCGCCGACCTCCGGGGACTCCCCGACCAGCGGCATACCGTCGGTCGTGATCGACATCAGGCCGTTGAATGAGCGCTTGGAATCCCAGCCGAGCTCCCCGAGCAGCGGCACGATCTCGGTGGCGCGCTCATAGCCGCGCATCACCTGCTCAATATCCATCTCGCGCATCGATGGGGACAATCGCGCCTCGCCGGGCTCGGCGATATCGCGCGATTGCACCATGCGCGGATTGTCCTGCTCGTAGTATCCCCACTCAATCTGCCCGCCTTCGGAGGTGGTCGGGTCGCCCGTATCGCGCAGGTAGGCCGAATTGCCCTGGTCACGCAGCAGCGGGTAGCCGATCTCCTTGCCCGTACCGGCGAATTCGGTATACGGCCCGAAGAACAGCAGCGGATGCTCGAACGGGGTGAGCGGCAGCGGCGAGCCGCTGCGCCCGGCGAGCAACGGACCCCAGATCCCGGTGCTCAGAATGACGATGGAGGTCTTGATGTAGCCCTTGCGGGTCTCGACGCCGCAGACGCGCCCGTCGTGAATGTCGATCGAGAGTGCCGGGGTATTTGCAAAGATCTGCAGCCGGCCTGTCGCCTGTGCCCGCTCGAGCAGCACACCGGCAACGCGCTGGGAGCGCGGTACAACCAGTCCGGCATCTGGATCCCACAGCGCCCCCTGGATCGCCTGCTCCTCGAGCAATGGGAAGAGCGCCTTGGCTCGGGCAGCCGAGATGATTTCAGCCCGAGTCCCGAACGCCTTTCCGGAGCCGACCTTACGCTGCAGCTCCTGCATGCGCTCGTCGTCGCCGACGCGGGCCACTTCGAGCCCACCCACCCGGCAGTAATGCCCCAGCCGGTCGTAGAACTCGCGGCTGTAGAGCGTCGTGCACACCGACATCTTGTCGTGGCTGGTCATGTAGCAGAAATCAGAGGCGTGGGCGGTCGAGCCGATGTCGGTGGGCACCGCCGACTTGTCGAGTCCGACGATGTTGTCCCAGCCGAGCTCGAGCAGGTGATGGACCACCGAGGCGCCAACGATGCCTCCTTGGCCGATGATCACTGCACCCGCTTCTGTCGGAAACCGTCTCTCGCCTGGACCTTGAGTGGTCATATTGATCTACCATGCCGTAATGGCGCTGCCCGTACTATGAGCGCCGACCTGTCCGCCGGCTCGCAGATTATCGTCATCGACTTGTCCGGAAGCGTCAGTCACGAGCAGGCTGCTGCGCGCGGGCGACGCCTCGCCCGCGCGCAGGAGCAAGCCGGTTCGCCCGCCCGCCACGTACAGTGCCTCTGGCGCTGTGCGCCGGCTCCTGCCGTTCGCACGGCCCTCTCGATCCGCGCCCCGCATCCGGGGCGCGGATGGAGAAATCTCACTGAATCGGCACCCGTCAGCTACCCAGATGGATCCACGCGGACTTGGTCTGGGTATACGACAGCAGACTTTCCAGACACTTATCACGCCCCTGCCCGGACTGCTTGTAGCCACCGAAGGGCTGAGTCATATCGCCGTGGTCGAAGCAGTTGACCCAGATGACGCCCGCCTCGAGATCGCGCACCGCACGATGGGCGCTGTTCAAGTCGCGCGTCCAGACCGCTGCGGCGAGTCCGTAGATCGAGTCGTTGGCGACCTGAATCGCCTCATCGAGGCCATCGACCTCGATCGCCGCCGCCACGGGGCCGAAGATTTCCTCCCGCGCAATCGTCATCCGGTTATCGACCCCCGAGAACAGAGTCGGATTGACGTAGCTGCCAGCCAGTGCCGGCACATCCCCGCCGAACTCGATGCAAGCGCCTTCGCTGCGCCCGCGCTCGATGTACGACACCACGCGCGCACGGTGGCTGGCGGTGACGAGCGGCCCGAGATTCGTCTGCGGATCGAGCGGGTCGCCCGGCCGGTAGGCCGCGCGACCGAGTTCGACAAAGCGCTCGACAAAGGCCTGCGCAATCGGCTTGTCAATGAGCAGCCGCGAGCCGGCATTGCACACCTCGCCCATGTTGCCGAAGATCCCATTGATCGCATAGTTGACGGCACGGTCGAGATTTTCGAGGTCGGCGAGAAAAATCTGCGGCGACTTGCCCCCGCACTCGAGACTGACACGTTTGAGATTGGACTTCCCGGCATACGTCAGCATGAGTTTGCCGATCTCGGTCGAACCGGTGAACGCAATCTTGTTGACATCGGCGTGCAGCGCCAGTGCCGCGCCAGAAGCCTCGCCGAGACCATTGACGACGTTGAAGACCCCCGGGGGCCCGCCCGCTTCGATGAACAGCTCGGCCATGAGCAACCCGGAAAGCGGCGACTGCTCGGCCGGCTTCAGCACCACCGAATTACCGGCCGCGAGCGCTGGCGCGACCTTCCAGGCTGCCATCAGCAGCGGATAGTTCCACGGCACGATGCAGCCAACAACGCCAAGCGGCTCGCGCAGGATATAGTGAAACGCATCCGCAGCAGTCGCAGTGACCGCCCCGTCAACCTTGTCGCACAACTCGGCAAAGTAGGCGAAGGTCTGCACCGCTTGCGGCACATCGACCGCGAGCATGTCGCGGATCGGCTTGCCCATGCAGAGCGTATCGAGCAGCGCGAAGCGCTCGGCATGTTTCTCGATGAGCTGCGCGTAGCGCGACAGGATCGCCAGCCGCTCCCGCGGCGCCATGCGCCGCCACACGCCGCTCGCAAACGCGCGGCGGCCGGCGGCAACCGCGCGATCAATATCTGCGGCGGTGCCGGCCGCCACCTCGCACAGCGGTTCGAGGGTCGCGGGGTTGGTCACCGTGAAGCGCCCCTTGGCGAGCGCATCGACGTGCTCGCCGTCGATGAAGTGACCCGTGGCATAACGCAGAGCCTTCGCCCGCGCATGCCACTCGCTGGCGGTGTATTCAATCGTCATAAGAGGTCTCCGGATTGGCAAAAGTCGGACGGTCCCGGCAGCTGACTGGCGCACTCGAGCCTGCACCCGAATGTGCTGCTCGAAAGCCGTGCTGCGCGAGTGAGGAGTCGGTCACTGACTGCTGGGCGGCACATTGCTCGCGCGTTGCCACGAGCCGCGCCCGGGCCGCCTCGGCGCCCGAGCGCACATTGACGGCGCACAGACCGCCCGGCATTCTTCCCGGCACGGCCCGCAGCGCGCCGGCGGCAGGTTCCGCCGGACTCGGCACCGCGTGCAGCCGATGATCGTGCGCATCGTTCAATATCACTCCCCAGCGCAACAGCAGCTCGCTCGCCCCGAGGCGGTTCGTGCTGCGCACGTGATCCGGGGAGTCTCCGTTGTGGAGGAGTCTTGACCGACAAGATTGATCTTCGCAAGTTACCCCCTCTCAATGCCCTGAAGGGCTTCGAGGTGACGACGCGTCGGCACAGTGTACGAGAAGCGGCCGACGAATTGTGCCTGACGCACCCGGCGATCAGCTATCAGATCCAGCTGCTCGAGGAAGACTTCGGCATCCAGCTGTTTACCCGCGAAGGCCGCAGCATCGTTCCGACGCCCGAAGGGCGGATCTTCTACGGCTACGCGCGCAAAGCGCTTGAGCTGCTGATCGAGGGAGCGGAAACCATCCGCAGCGCACGACGGGAGCGGCCGCTGCGCGTGCAGACATACGTCACCGCCTCGCTGCGCTGGCTCGCCCCGCGCATTACCGCGTTTTCCAAGACAAGGCCCGACATCAAGCTGCTGCTCTCGACTTGTGCGGCTGACTGGGAATTTGACGAGTCGCTCGCAGATGTCGGCCTGGTCTATCGCGAGACGCCACCCCAGAGCGAGTACTGCTGGGAGCCCCTGTTCGACTACCGGCTCTTCCCAGTGTGTGCTCCGCAACTGCGCGCGCGCCTTGCCGAGCAGCCCGAGCCGCGCGACCTGCTCGAGCTGCCGCTCGTGATCATCTACTCCGAGAGCCGGCAGTGGGACCTGTGGTTCGAAGCAGCCGGCGTACCGTACAAGCCGAACTCCCAACTGGTCGTCGACACCCTCGCGCTGGCACTTGAATTCGCCCTCGATGGCAACGCCGTGGCACTGGTCAACGGCCCGTTCGTCGATGCCGAGCTCGCCTCGGGACGGCTCGTGCGGCCGGTCGCTCACGAGGCGCAGGGCCCCGGCGGCTGGGGTCTGATCTGCCGCCGGGAGGTCCGCGAGACGCCGCGGGTCGCCGCCTTCATCGAATTTCTCACCGGCGCCCAACCGACGCGCTGAGCGTGCGCGCCGATCAGGCGGGCGGGCGCGCCCGGCCGCGCGGAACCACCTCGTAGCCGGGGGCCTTCGGATTGTCATCGACCATTTTGGCCGGGAAGCCGGTGCCGAGCACCTCGACCGAACAGGCCTGCTCGAGCCGGCGGATGATGTTGTCCGACAGCTCACGGGGCCCATAGCGCGTCGCGCCATCTTTGAAGATACCGAGGATGAGCGGCGAGAGCTCGAGCGGCACCTTGTGATCACGAGCAATCTGATCGAACAGACCGACGTCCTTGATCACGAGGTCCATCGTGAAGCTGATGTCACGACTGCCGTTGAGGATCACCTGGGACTCGGTCTCGTGCACGAACGAGTTGCCTGAGGAGATGCGGATCGCCTCGTACACGGTGTTCATGTCCATGCCGACGACCTTCATGGTCGTGAGGGCTTCCGTCAGCGCAACCAAGTGCGCCGTCGCCAGATAATTGGTCATGACCTTCAGCACCGATGCCGAACCCAACGGTCCGGTGTGCAGGATCTGCGTGCCGAGAATCTTCAGCAGCGGCAGCACCCGCTCAAACGCCTCGCGCGTACCGCCGGCGAAGATCGAGATATTGCCGGTGGCGGCCCGATGACAACCGCCCGAGACCGGGCAGTCCATCGCGAGCGCCCCTTTGGCCTCGACCAGCGCGGCGAGCCTGCGGATCTCGGTCTCATCGGTGGTCGACATCTCGAGCCAGATCTTGCCGGCGGTCAGACCGGCGAGAACCCCATCGGCCCCCTCCATGACCGCGGCACTCGCCGCCGGTGACGGCAGGCACGTGATGAGCACATCGACCTGCTCGGCCATCTGCTTCGGCGAATCGGCGTGCTTGGCGCCGCGCTTCACGAAGTCGGCCACGATCTGCTCATTCAGATCGCGGACCGTCAGATCCATACCGCTGTGCAGCAGATTGCCCGCCAGGCTCGAGCCGACATTGCCCAGGCCGATGAATCCGATACGAGTGCTGATCACCTGTGAACCTCCAAGAATCCGAGTGGCCCGAGTGGCGAGAGATGCCGCCCCAGGGTGCGCCGAGCGGCGCCACGCAAGCAGGGTCGTGAGGCTAGCGCCGGGAAAAATTCCGCGACAAGTCAAATTTTTTCGCCGATCTGACAAAGCCGCTGTGCGTCCGGGCATCGCTGCGCCCAAATGGCCGCGGACCTTCAATCCCGGCGGCCACTGGGATACGCTCAGGGGTCAGCGGGACGAGACGTCGCGGTGAGACGGCAGCGGCACGTGCCCCGGAGCGTCTTGGTATCCGTTACCCCCACCTGGAGTGACATCGTGAAGACTCTGCAACACTATATCGATGGCGCCTTCGTCGCACCGGCGCATGATGCCGGCCGATTCGCGGTCATCAACCCCGCGACCGAGCAGCCGGTTGCGCAGATCCTGATGGGCAGCGCCACCGACGCTGAGCGCGCCGTGGCTGCCGCCCACCGCGCCTTCCCAGCCTGGTCTGCCGAACCGCTTGAACAGCGCCTGGCACGCCTCGAACGGCTGCTGGCGGTCTACGAGCGGCGCTATGCCGAGATGGCCGAGGCGATCACCACCGAGATGGGTGCACCGCGCGACCTTTCGGCCCGCGCCCAGGCGGCCAGCGGAACGGGCCACATCCAAGAGACCCTGGTCGCGGCGCGCGCCCTCGACTGGCAGGTCAGACTGCGAGGCGGTGCTGCGGTACTGCGCGCCCCGGTGGGGATCTGCGGACTCATCACCCCGTGGAACTGGCCCATGAATCAGGTCTGCGCGAAGGTTGCCCCGGCGCTCGCCGCCGGCTGCACGGTGATCCTCAAGCCGAGTGAGCAGGCGCCACTGTCGGCACAGGTGTTCGCCGAATTCGTCCATGAGGCGGGCTTCCCGCCCGGCGTCTTCAACATGGTGCACGGTACCGGCCCGAGCGTCGGCCATGCGCTGGCCGTCCATGCGGACGTCGATATGATGTCCTTCACCGGCTCGACGCGCGCAGGCATCAGTGTAGCCAAGGCCGCGGCGGACACCGTCAAGCGCGTCGCGCAGGAGCTCGGCGGCAAATCGCCCAATATTGTCTTCGCCGACGCCGACCTCGAGGTGGCGGTGCGCAACGGCGTCGCCCACTGCTTCAGCAATACCGGCCAGTCCTGCAATGCGCCGACCCGGATGCTGGTCGAGGACTCGGTCTACGACCGGGCCGTGCAGATCGCGGTCGCGGCCGGCACGGCGATCGCGGTCGATGACCCGACCAAGCCCGGCAAGCACCTCGGGCCGGTCGCCTCGCGGATGCAGTTTGACAAAATCCAGCGCTGCATCGAGCAGGGCATCGCCGAGGGGGCGCGCCTTGCGCTCGGCGGACCTGGCCGACCGGCGGGGTTCGAGGTCGGATACTACGTGCGACCGACGATCTTCGCCGACGTGAACAACAGCATGAGCGTCGCGCGCGAGGAGATTTTTGGACCGGTCCTTGCGATGCTGCGATTCAGCACGCTCGAGGAAGCCGTGGCCATTGCCAACGACACGCCCTACGGACTCGCCGCCTACGTGCAGACGCGCGACCTCGATAAGGCTCGCCGCGTAGCGCAGCGGCTGCGGGCTGGCAGCGTCTACCTCAATGGCTCACCCCAGGACTACGATGCGCCGTTCGGCGGCTTCAAACAGTCCGGTAACGGTCGGGAGGGTGGCACGTACGGGCTTGTCGAATTCCTCGAGTACCAGGTCATCAACGGCTACTACGTCGACTGAGCAGCCCATCGTGTACGGGGTCGCGGCGCTTCGACTCGAGCACCGAGCGGCCGCAGGAGCAGGCCCCCACCCGGCGATGGACCCCGGGTGGGGGCGGACGCGACCGCCCGCCCCATGCTCGACACAGCGCAGAGAGCAAATTTTCCGATCGGTAGAAAATCTCCACCGCACCAGCGCACCCCCCGTGCCAGACTCGGTGCAATTGGAGCGGTCCGGTTCGCACCTTCGACCGGGAACCTGCACCGGCCACGCCGGCGCAGCACGGGGGCACACCGGGGCATTCACCACGGGGAGAGCATTGTGAGCGAGTGTCAAACCAAAGCCCGACGATCTGGGCGCGATGCACGCCGAGCGCTGCGCGCCGGTCCCCTGCCCGACAATCTGCGGCCCGTGTGGCCGGGCATGTCGAGCGGCAACTTCCGCCCGCTCAGCGAAGCGGACGTCCTCGCGATTCACAGAACCGCACTGCGGCTGCTCTCGGAGATCGGCCTCGCCGACGCGCCGCCCTCGGGGGTCGAAATTCTGACGCGTGCCGGCTGCACGGTCAGCGATCACAATCGACTGTTGTTTCCGCAGGCACTGGTCGAGGACACCCTCGCCAAGGCTGCCCGACGCTTCGTGCTGCACGCACAAGACCCCCGCCACGACCTCGAACCGTGGGGCAAACGCACCTACTTCGGCACCGCCGGAGCGGCGGTGAGTGTGGTGGCGGCAGATGGAACCTACCGCGAATCAAAGATACAGGACCTCTACGACATCGGTCGGGTCGTCGACACGATGGATCACATCCACTTCTTCCAGCGTGCCGTCGTTCCGCGCGACATCCCTGATCCTTACGAGATGGACTTCAACACCTGCTACGCAGCGGTGTCGAGCACGACTAAGCACGTCGGCAGCAGCTGGGTGCAACCGGAGCATCTTGCCGCCTCGCTCGAGATGCTGCATGCGATCGCGGGCGGCGAGGACAAATGGCGCGAGCGTCCGTTCGTCAGCCAGTCGAACTGCTTTGTCGTACCGCCGATGAAATTCGCGACCGACGCCTGTCGCTGCCTGGAGGTTGCGGTACGGGGTGGCATGCCCGTGTTGCTGCTGTCGGCCGGCCAAGCCGGCGCGACCGCGCCCGCCGCACTGGCCGGCGCACTCGCCCAGGAGGTTGCCGAGTGCCTCGCCGGCCTCGTCTACGTGAATGCCATTCGCCCGGGCCATCCGGCGATTTTTGGCACCTGGTGCTTCGTGTCGGATCTGCGCACCGGCGCGATGTCCGGCGGCAGCCCCGAGCAGGCACTGCTCTCGGCCGCAGCCGGACAGATGGCCAACTTCTACGACCTTACCGGCGGCACCGCCTCCGGCATGACGGACTCGAAAATCGCCGATGGACAGGCCGGCGCCGAGAAGGCTCTGAATCACGCGCTGGTCGGCAACGCTGGAGTGAATCTCATTTACGAATCCGCCGGCATGCATGCAAGCCTGCTCGGATTCTCGTTGGAGAGCCTGGTCATCGACAACGACATCATCGGTATGACGCAGCGCACCATCAAGGGCATCGAAGTCAACGAGGAGCGGCTCTCGTTCGAGACGATCAAGGACGTCTGTCTGAATGGCCCCGGACACTACCTCGGCTCCTCGCAGACGCTGCAGCTGATGCAGAGCGAGTACCTGTACCCGAGCGTGGGCGACCGCAAGAGCCCCAACGAATGGGCCGAACAGGGCTCGACCGACATCATTGCGCGCGCGGCGCACAAGGTGCGCGAGATTCTCGCCGGCCACTATCCGCAGCATATTCCCGAGGCGATCGACGCGGCGATCCGCGCCCGCTTCCCGGTCAAGCTGCCCCGCAGCGTCATGCGTGCGGGCGACGCCGCGAGCAGTCCGCAAATCCGGCGCGCGTAACAAGCAGACCTGTGCTGCGCGGTGCGGCTTGACCGCACCGCGCAGCGTCTCAGACCCTGATGGCGATCTTTCCGACGTGCGCCTTCTCGAGAAATGCCTGCTGAGCCGCGGCCAATTCTCGCAATGGATAGGTCTTGGCGAGCGCGGCGCGAATCTCACCCCGCTCGATGTAACCGACCAGGCGCGCAAACACGCCGGGCTGTGCAACGGTACAGCCATGCAGCGTCAGATCCTTCAGGTACACCGTGCGCAGATCAAGTGTCACCAGCGCCCCACCAATTGCACCGGCGACGGCGTAGCGCCCGCCGCGCTTGAGGATACCGAGCAGAGCCGTAAACGATGGACCGCCCACGACGTCGATGACCGCGTCGAGCGACTCGGCGCCGAGCCGTCGCATCAAATCCTCGCCCCGCGCCAGCACCTCGGCAGCCCCCAGTGCCATCAATGCCGCCGATTTCTCCACCGAGGCGACCGCGATCACTCGTGCGCCCCGCCGGCGAGCGAGTTGCACCGCTGCAGAGCCAACGCCCCCGGAGGCGCCGGTGACGAGAATCGTCTCGCCGTCGCTGACCTGAGCGCGGGTCAGCAGATTCTCTGCGGTAAGATACGAGCACGGAAACGTCGCGAGTTCCTCATCCGACATCGTACTGTGGATGCGCAGTGCGTTTTGCGCCGGTACGCAGACGAACTCGGCGAACGTGCCGTGGCAGTCCGAGCCTAAGTAGCGCGCCCCGGCCATACCGGAGCCGTCCGTCGCCCGCAGCACCGGATCGATGAGCACCCGCTCGCCAATCCGCTCCGCCGGTACGTCGCGACCGACGGCCTCGATCTCACCGCACGCGTCCGCCCCCTGGATGAGCGGAAAGACGACCGGCGTGCCGCCCCAACCCCCATCCTCGAGCGCACTCAGCGTACCGCTGTCGCCGCCCTCACCGGCAGCCGCTCTGCGCTTGGAGTACCAGCCGATGCGCAGATTGATGTCGGTGTTGTTCACCGCGGCGGCTCTGACGCGCACCCGCACTTCACCCGGTCCCGGCTGCGGAACCGGTACATCCTCGCGGTATTCGAGGACGGAAACGTCGCCATGGCCCGTCAACCACACGGCATGCATCTTATTGGTAGACATGCTGCACCTGCGCAATGATGACCTCGTGACCGAGGGGGTCGAGCGTATCACCGTGAAATTTATTTGGAAATTTTCATTTTCGTGAACATCGTCTACCGCTAAGATATCCCCGTGAAATCGACCGGCCACAAGACCCCGTCCCGCGCATCCGCACGACAGCGCGCTCGCCGCGCTCTGGGCAAATCCGCGCGGCCGGCCGCCGCGCAGCGCAGTGCAGAGGCGAGCCCGCTCGGCAGCCAGATTCGTGACCTGCGCGGGGCGCGCGCCATGAGTCTCGCTGCACTCGCCGAGGCGATCGGCAAATCAGTCGGCTACGTCAGCCAGATCGAGCGGGGTCGCTCGGAAATTTCCATCTCCACTCTCAAAGCCATCAGCGAAGCGCTCGGCGTGCAGATCAGCTGGTTCTTCCAGGGTTACGACCCGCGTGTACCGCAAGAGCACGGCTACGTCGTGCGGCGCGAGCAGCGCCGTCGGCTCGATTTCCCCGGCACCGGCATCGAGGAAGAGCTGCTCTCCCCGAGTCTGACCGGGGAGGCGGAATTGATCCTGTCGACTTTTGCCCCGGGTGCACGCAGCGGCGAGGAGCCGGTCTCACGCATGGCCGAGCAATCCGGCTATGTCATTGAGGGACAACTCGAACTGCACATCGGCAGCAGGCGCTTCGCGCTGCGCCCGGGAGACAGTTTTCGCATCGGACGAGGTGAGTCTTTCACCGCGCGCAATCCCGGCTCTGTCACTTCCGTATCGCTGTGGGTGATTGCCCCGCCGCGTTATTGATTGACGCCATTTCTAAGGAACTTGCATGTCACTTCCGAGTCACGCAAACGTGGTCATCGTCGGCGGTGGTGTAGCCGGCTGCTCGGTCGCCTACCACCTCACCAAGCTCGGCGTCTCAGACGTACTGCTGCTTGAGCGCAAGCAGCTCACCTGTGGGACGACTTGGCACGCAGCCGGCCTGGTCGGCCAGCTGCGCGCGACGCGTAACCTGACTGAACTCGCCAAATACACCGCGGATCTGTTTCATTCCCTCGAGGCCGAGACCGGACAGGCCACCGGCTTCAAACAGAACGGTTCGATCAGCGTCGCCAAGACCGCTGAGCGCTTCGAGGAGCTGAAGCGTGGTGCCTCGATGGGTAAGACCTTCGGGCTCGCCATCGACGTACTCACCCCGGGACAGATCCGGGAGCGCTGGCCGCTGCTCGAAGTCGGAGACATCGTCGGGGGAGTATTCCTGCCGAAAGACGGCCAGACCAATCCGATCGACACCACACTCGCCCTTGCCAAAGGGGCCAAACAACGCGGCGCACGAATTCTCGAGCACACGCCCGTTACGCGCATCGTGGTCGAGGGAGGCCGGGCCGTCGGGGTCGAGACGGCCGAGGGCTTGATCCGCGCCGACACGGTCGTCCTGTGCGGCGGCATGTGGTCGCATCATCTGGCCGCGCAGGCCGGCGCCGCGGTACCTCTGCACGCCGCGGAGCACTTCTACATCGTTACCGAGCCGATCCCTGGCCTGCCCTCGAACCTGCCGGTACTGCGCGTGCAGGACGAGTGCGCCTACTACAAGGAGGATGCGGGCAAGATCCTGATGGGTTGCTTCGAGCCGGTCGCCAAACCCTGGGGCATGGCCGGTATCCCGGAGGATTTCTGCTTCGATTCGCTGCCGGAGGACGCGGAGCACTTTGAACCGATTCTGGAAGCGGCGGTACGGCGGGTCCCCGCCCTGGCGACGGCCGGCATTCAGCTTTTCTTCAACGGTCCGGAAAGTTTTACGCCCGACGATCGCTACTACGTTGGGGAAACCCCGGAGGTGCGGGATCTGTTCGTGGCGACCGGATTCAATTCGGTCGGCATTGCGGCAAGCGGCGGAGCCGGCAAGGTGCTCGCGCAATGGGTGCTCGATCGCCGCCCGCCGCTCGATCTGTCGGACGTCGACGTGCGCCGCGTCATGCCTTTCCAGTCGAACCGCCGCTATCTGCACGATCGGACGGTGGAGACCCTGGGTCTGCTCTATGCCATGCATTGGCCCTACTATCAATACCGCTCGGCGCGCAATGCCCGGCGCACCCCGCTGCACGATCGCTTGGTGGCCGCCGGTGCGTGCATGGGCGAGACCGCCGGCTGGGAGCGCCCCAATTGGTTCGCCACACCAGGCTCTGCCCCGCGCTACGAGTACTCCTACGGCCGGCAAAATTGGTTTGAGGCCGCGCGCGCCGAATGTCAGGCGGTGCGCGAGCGGGTCGCGCTGTTTGACCAGTGCTGCTTCGCGAAATTCCTCGTGCAGGGCCCGGGTGCCCTGGCGCTGCTCAACCGGCTCTCGACAGCCGACGTGGATGTGGCCCCGGGACGCATCGTATACACCCAATGGCTCAACGAGCGCGGCGGCATCGAAGCCGATCTGACCATTACGCGGCTGTCCGAGCAGGAGTTCATGGTGGTGACCTCGGCGATTTGCCAGACACGCGATCTCGCCTGGCTGCGCAGACACATTGCCGAGGACGGCGGACGGACCTGCTGGGCCACCGACGTCACCTCCGGAATCTCAATGCTCGGCGTCATGGGGCCGAACAGCCGTGCGCTGCTCGAAGCAGTCTGCGCAGCGGATCTGTCGAACGCCGCGCATCCATTCGGCTGCTCACGGGAAATCGAAATTGGGTATGCACGCGTGCGTGCGAGCCGCATCACGTACGTCGGGGAACTCGGCTGGGAGCTCTACATGCCCGCCGAGCACTGCCTCGATGTCTATGAGCGGTTGCTCGAGGCCGGCGAAGCGTTTGGTCTGATGCACGCCGGCTACCACGCGATGGCAGCCTGCCGTGTCGAGAAAGGCTACCGGCACTGGAGCCACGACATCGCTGATGAGGACACCCCACTCGAAGCCGGACTCGCCTTCACGGTCGCCTGGGACAAGCCCGGCGGCTTCATCGGTCGAGAGGCACTGCTCGAGCAGCGCGCTCGCGGCACCCTCGCCAAGCGCCTGGTACAGGTCATGCTCGAGGACGACTCCAGCACCGCGCCGCTGCTCTACCACGAAGAGCCCATCGTGCGCGACGGCGTAATCGTCGGCTCAATCAAATCCGGAGCGTTCGGCTACCGACTCGGCAAATCCATCGGCATGGGTTACGTGCACTGCCCCGAAGGAGTCAGCGGCGAGTGGCTTCGCTCGGGACGATGGGAAGTCGAGGTGGCATGTGCACGCCACAGCGTACGGGTACAGATTGCGCCCTGGTACGACCCGAAGAACGAACGAATCAAGGCCTGAGGCCGCTGCCTCGGCCCCAGCCAGATCAAGCGGAGAATCATTGCTTATGAAGACGCATGCGCGCGTAGTCATTATCGGCGGCGGTGCAGTCGGCTGCAGCGCCCTTTATCACCTGACGCAGCTCGGGATCACCGATGTCGTGCTCCTCGAGCGCGATGAGCTCACCGCCGGTTCCACTTGGCACGCGGCGGGCAACGTGCCGACGTTCTCCACATCGTGGAACCTGTTGAAGATGCAGCGCTATACGACGCGTCTGTATGCCGATCTTGCCCGGCGAACCGGCTATGACATCAACTATCACATCACCGGCAGCATCCGGCTTGCGCATACGCAGGATCGTGTTGATGAGTTCAAGCACATCATCGCCCAGGCGCGCGCTCAGGGCACGGAGTTCGAGCTGCTCGGCCCCCGGGAGATCACTGACCGCTATCCGTTCATCCGTACCGAGGGACTGCTCGCAGCCCTTTGGGACCCTTACGACGGGGACATCGATCCGGCCCAGATGACTCAGGCGCTCGCCAAAGGAGCGCGCGACAGTGGTGCTGAAATCCACCGCAATACCAAGGTCACGGCAATCGAGCGAACCAGCAGCGGGGAGTGGCGGCTGCACACCAACCGCGGCACGATCCAGTCGAGCGCTGTGATCAATGCAGCCGGTTACCGCGGCGGGGAAGTGGCTGCGCTGGTTGGACAGTACCTGCCGATCGTTACGATGTCGCACCAATATCTGGTGACCGAGGACATCCCGGAACTGGTCGAACGGGGAGCGGCGCGGCTGCCGCTACTGCGCGATCCGGACGTCAGCTATTACCTGCGCCAGGAACGGCAGGGACTGCTGCTCGGCCCCTACGAGTGGCAGGCTACTGCTCACTGGCTCGAGGGCCTGCCCGAGGAGTTCGCCCACCAGCTGTTCGATGATGACCTCGGGCGGCTCGAGAAATACATCGAGGCGGCCTGCGAACGCGTGCCGATTCTCGGCTCAGTTGGAATCAAGACGGTGATCAATGGTCCGATCCCGTATGCGCCGGACGGCAATCCGCTGATTGGCCCCGCGCCGGGACTGCCGGGCTTCTTTCACTGCTGCGCGTTTACCTTTGGCATCGCCCAGGCTGGCGGCGCCGGCAAGGTGATCGCCGAATGGGTCGCCCACGGGCAACCGGAGTGGGATGTCTGGCCCCTTGACTCGCGACGCTTTCTCGAGTTCGCCAACCACAAATATGTGCTGGCCAAGGCCATCGAGACCTATCAGCAGGAGTATGGCATCGGCTATCCGGCAGAGGAGCGCCCGGCCGGACGCCCCGCCAAAACCTCTCCGCTGTATCAACGCCTGAAGGACAAGGGCGCACACTTCGGCGCCCGAGGCGGCTGGGAGCGGGCAGTTTATTTCCCGCAGCCAGGCGATCCGAGCGCTCCGGAGAGCTCTTTCCGCAGACCCGCATGGCACGCGGCAGTGGCCCGCGAGTGCGCGGCGGTGAGCGAGCGGGTGGCAGTGCTCGACCTGCCGGGCTTCACCAAATTCGAAGTCAGCGGCACCGACGCCCGCGCCTGGATCGACCACCTGGTCACCGGAGTGGTTCCCTCCCCGGGGCGCAGTGCACTCAATTATCTCTGCGCGCCGAACGGGGGCATTGTCACCGAGATGACCGTGACCGCGCTCGACCCGCAACGCTACTGGCTGATCGCAGCAGCAAGCGGCGAACGGCACGACGAACACTGGCTCAGCGAACATCTCCCCCAGGGTCAAGACGTGCGGCTCGAGAACCTGACTGCGCGCTTCGGCACACTCATTGTCGTCGGTCCCCGCTCACGTGAGCTGCTCGCGCTGCTGACGCGGGCCGACCTGTCCAATGCGGCATTTCCGTGGCTCTCGGTGCGCCAGATCGAGCTCGGCTATACGCGGGCGCTTGCACTGCGGGTGAATTACGTGGGCGAACTCGGCTGGGAGCTGCACATCCCGGTGGAGCATATGCTCGCGGTATATGACCTGCTCTGGGAGGCCGGCGAGCAGTTTGGCATTAGCGACTTCGGGCTCTATGCCATGGAGAGCCTGCGCCTCGAGAAGTGCTACCGCTCCTGGAAGGCCGATCTCACCACCGAATACACACCGTACATGGCGTCCCTGGATCGCTTCGTGAAGCTCGACAAACCCGCCGGGTTCATCGGCCAGGAGGCCTTGCGACGGGAGGCGGCAAGCGGACCGCGCGAACGCTTCGTGCCGCTCATCGTCGATGCAGCCGATGCGGACGCTGCCGCAGTGTCGATCGTTTACGATGGCGACGCGCAGATCGGCCTGGTGACTTCTGGCGGGTTTGGATACCGCCTGGGCAAGAGCATTGCACTTGCGTACCTGCGAACGGACGCGGCGGTGCCGGGCAAAGTGCTCGAGGTCGAGATTCTCGGCGAGCGCCGCCGGGCGGTCGTCGGCCGTGAGCCGCTGTACGATCCGGACAACGCACGACTGCGCGCCTGAGCGGCTCGGCCAGGGGCGCTGTGCGCCCCTGGCCGGTACGCCACGCCTCCCCTGCACAGCGGCTGCGCCCAGCTGGGGAGCAAAGGACCTTACGCCTGCGCCAGGTTCCCGAGCGCCTGCGCGAGCGGTGAGAGCCACGGCTCATAGCGGCGCCATTGCTCGAGCCCCTCGGTATTGATTGGCCGGCGGACCTGCTCGGAGCTCGCGGTGTGCACCCGACGTTCCGTCTTGTAAAACTCCAGGCAGGACGGCTCGAACTTAAGCCCGCAGTAATCGAGGATCCGGCGTACCTGCGGTTCGAAGTCGGCCACCAGGTCCTCGTGCTGCACGCGCAGCACCCGCCCGGGCAACGCCTCGTCCCAATGCGCCATGAGCTCGACGTACGTCCGGTAATAGCGGGCAATGTCCTCGAAGGAATACGTGAACTGCTGGCCCGAGGCGAACAGCTGCTTGAAGTTGCTGAAGCAGCAGGCCATGGCCGACCGGCGCGCATCGATAATGCGTGCGTTCGGGAACATCAGATGCATCAGGCCAATGTGCCGGAAATTGTTCGGCATCTTGTCGATGAAGCGCGGTTTGCCGCGCCGATACAGCGCCGTATCGGCCAAATACTGCTCACCGAAGCGCGCGAAATCCTCCCTGCCGAGCTCCCCGAGCACAGCCGGATAGCGCGGAGAGGTATTGTCGCCTCGGCCCTGCAGTTGCTGCACCAGCCGTGGAACGTCCGAAAGCTCCATCGTGCCCTCGACGTGAGAGTGCGAAGCGAGAATCTGCTCGATCAATGTCGAGCCGGCCCGCGGCAGGCCGACGATGAAAATCGGCGCATCGCTCTCACATCCCCAACCCTGGCGCTGAGAGAAGAACTCGCGCGTGCACACCTCGATCTGCCGGCGCGTGTTGGCCTCCGTATATTCCGGACGATACCGACACTCGCTTTTCTTCAGCGCGTTGCCGCGCTGGTAGTAAACGAATGACTCAGCATACTCGCCGCGATCCTCGAGCGCCTTGCCGAGCGCAAAACACAGATGGAATCGATCGATAAGCGCCACGCGCGGTGTAGCCTCTGCGCGGCGCATCTGCTCGATCTCCTCATCCGAGAAGCGGTAGGTCTTCAGGTTCGCCAGACTCCAGTACGCGTCGCCGTAATTGCTGCGAGCGGCTGCCGCGCGCCGATAGGCCTCAATCGCCTCTTGCTGGCGGCCGAGCGTCTTCAGGGTATGTCCCATCGAGAGGTGCAGCTCCGCATGCTCCGGAGTCTCGTGCAGAAGTTGTCCATACAGCTGCAGCGCCTGCTCGCACTCACCCAGCTCGGTAGAGATCGTCGCCTGGGCGGTGAGACAGGCGCGGTTATCAGGTTCCGCCTGGCGCAGGATCTGCACCTGTTCACGCGCCTGGCGATGCTTGTGCCGCTGCAGCAGCACCTGGACATAATCAAAGCGCGCGGCGCGATACTCCGGCTCCATGCGCAGCACGTTCTCGAGCAGCAATTCCGCATCGTCGAGGACGTCGTACTTCATGCCGATCTGCGCCAGCAGCCGCATCCCCTCGATATGATCGCCGTGCGTCAACAGGTAGCGGCGCACCAGACTCTCGGCGCTTTCGGTCTCGCCGTCGGAGAACATACTGCGGGCGGTGACGATCTCCGGGGGCAGCGATGCGAGCTTCGCAACGTGCGCGGCAGCCGTAACGGCATCGGCCTCGCGGCCGCTCATCCGATAGAGTGTCTCAAGTGCGCGCCAACTGGCCGGCAGCGCCGGATTGAGCCGCACGGCGCCCTCAAAGGCCTCAATCGCCTCCGGCGCGCGCCGCTGCATGATGTGGCAATGGCCGCGCTCCTGGTAAAGCCGCGGATACTCCGGATAAAGCGCCTCGAGCCGCCCCAGCGTCGTGAGCGCCGTATCGATCTGCCCTTGCATGCGCTGCGCAACGGCGAGCATGTACAGCCCATCGCGGCTCTCGGGCTGCTCGGCGAGCAGCGCCAAGGCCTCTCGCTCGGCCTGCGCGAACTGGCCTTTTTCAAGATACTGACGCACCCGCACACTCGTCGGTTGCGCCACCGCGCTTTCGGCTTGCATCGAACCCCCGGCTCTGCTCTGCTTGGAACGAACTTGGCATTCTAGCGCAGCGATTCGTCCCCGCGGCACCAGCGTCGAGCGCGAGCAATCCCGGCGTCGGGATTCTGCAATCCGGGCGTCCCGCTAGCGCGAGGGCGCCCCGCAGGCAAGGCGCCCGATCCGGAACGGCATCGTCAACTCACTTGGCGCAGCACCCCTCGGAGCGTCTCGACCATATGGCGGATCTCTTCCTCGCTCGAGATGAATGGCGGTGCCACCGCGATGGTATCCGCGGTGAAGCGCAGCAGCAGCCCGGCCTCGACGCCCCGCTCGAAGACCTCGCGCGCCCTCGCGCCGGGCTGGCCAGTGCGGGCAGCGAGCTCGACCGCGGCCGCCATCCCGAAATTGCGGATGTCGATGACGTGTGGCTCCTCGCGCAGGGAGTGCACGGCCTCCTCGAGAAGCGGCGCCAGATGCGCCGAGCGCGCCACGAGCCCCTCCTTCTCCATCACATCGAGCGTCGCCAGACCCGCGGCGCAGGCAATTGGATGCCCGGAGTACGTGTAGCCGTGAAACAGCTCGATGGTCTGCTCCGGTCCACGCATCACGGCGTCGTAGATGCTCTCGCGCACGATGGTGCCGCCGAGCGGAATCACTCCGTTGGTGGCGGCTTTGGCGAAAACGATGATGTCCGGCGTCACCCCCACGCGCTGCGCGGCGAAATTCGCGCCCACCCGTCCGAATCCCGTGATCACCTCATCGAAAATCAGCAGGATGCCGTGCCGGGTGCAGATCTCGCGCAATCGCTCCAGATAGCCGACCGGCGGCACGATCACGCCGGTCGAGCCCTGCATCGGCTCAACGATCACCGCAGCAATGGTCGAGGCGTCATGCAGCGCAACGAGTCGCTCGAGGTTGTCGGCCAGGTGTGCGCCCCACGCCGGCTGCCCGCGACTGAAGCGCATCTGGCTCGGATCGTAGGTGTGCGGCAGATGATCGACGAACGGGGCGCTGAGGGGACCGAATACCCGCCGGTTGGCAGCGATTCCTCCGGCTGAAATCCCGCCGATTCCGACGCCATGGTAAGCGCGTTCACGCCCGATAATGCGCACCCTGTGCGCCTCGCCGCGGGCATGGTGATAGGCCATTGCAATCTTCAGCGCGCTATCGACGGCCTCGGACCCGGAATTGGTGAAAAAGACGTGCTTCAGGCCATCCGGCGCCCAACTCGCAACCCGTGACGCGAATTCGAACACCTTGGGATGTCCGACCTGGAACGTCGGCGCGAAGTCGAGTTCACCCACCTGGGCTCGCACCGCCGCGACGATCTCCGCACGGCAGTGGCCGAGTGGAGTGCACCACAGACCCGAGAGGCAGTCATACAGCCGCCGTCCATCGGGAGTGAGGAAGTACGCGCCCTGCCCGCCGGTGACCAGCGTCGGATGACGCTTGAAATACCGGTTGGCGGTGAAGGGCATCCAGAATGCGGACAGATCGTTCGTGTTGGCGTTCATGCGTTCAATATGCCCGTGCGCGGCGCCGGGACCGCGCTACACTCCTGCCGATAGATCACCAGACTGTACTGGACCGAACAGCAATACACCTATGCGCGCGCACCGTACGGACACCCCCACACGGGTCGAGGCGTTGTCGGGTGGGCTGCGCACCCGGATCCTCACTGGCCAGCTGAGTCCCGGGGAACGTCTGCCTTCGGTACGCACCCTGGCCCGCACACATGCGGTGAGCCCATTTACCGCCGCACGCGTCTATGAACTGCTGGTCGCCGAGGGTCTGATCGAGCCGCGACGCGGCTCCGGCTACTACGTGGCGCGTAATGCACAGACTGCGGGCATCCAGCCCGTTGCATCGATTGAGCCGCTGGTGGACTCGATCTGGACGCTGCGGCGCGAATTTGATCGCCGCGCTCTGCAGGTCGACGCCGGATGCGGCTGGCTGCCGGCCGAATGGTTGTTCACCGATGGGGTCCGCGCCGCGCTCACCCAGGTCGCCCGCCGCCCCGCCGTCTATGCCGGGCGATACGGTAGTGCGTACGGACTGGGCGGACTGCGCCATCACCTGGCCCGCCAGCTGACACTGCGCGGTATCGAGTGTGCGGAGGAGCAGCTCGTGCTCACGCAGGGCGCCAGCCAGGCGCTCGAACTGGTCATCGGCGCCCTGACCCGACCGGGCGAGGCGGTTTTAGTCGATGACCCGGGCTACCCTTATGTGCTCGCCATGCTGCGCGGGCGCGGCACCCATCCGGTAGGCGTGCCACGCACCGCCGAGGGGCCGGATGCCGAGGCGCTCGAGCGGATCGCTGCCAAGACCGGGGCGCGGCTGTTTATCACGAACACGACTTATCAGAACCCCACCGGCTCGACGATCACACCAGGAACCGCGCACGCGGTGCTGCGCGTTGCCGAACGTCGCGGGCTGACGATCTGCGAAGACGACATTTTCGCTGAGCTCTCGCTCGACCCGCCGACCTCGCTCGCCGCCCTCGACGGACTCGAGCGTGTCATCTATGTGGGCAGTTTCTCCAAAACGATTGCGCCGAGCCTGCGCGTCGGGTATCTCGCCGCCCGGCCTGAGCGAAGCGAACAGCTCGCCATGCTGAAGAACATGACGTCACTGTCCTCCTCGGAGCTGACCGAGCATATCGTCCTAGCCATTCTCACCGCGGGGCGACACCGCGCACATCTTGACCGCCTCCGCCGCCGCCTAGGCGAAACCCGCGCACGCGTGATCCGTCGCATGCGTGCGTGCGGCATCGAGATCGCGGGGGGCGGCGGGGGAATGTTCGTCTGGGCCCGGCTGCCCGGCAAGGACTGCGAATCGATCATGCGCCGCGCCAAGGTGCAAGGCATCCTGCTCGCTCCCGGGGAGATCTTTCACCCCGACGGACGCAAGAGCGGGCACTGGCGATTCAACGTCGCCTACGCTGATGACGAACGGCTGTACGCGTTTCTCGCAGAGCTCGGCGAATGACTCGGCTCACTTCGTCGTCGGCATGGCGAATTCTGCGCCGCCAGTGACCTGCGGCCAGCGCTGCATGATCGACTTCTGTCGGGTATAGAACCGCACACCTTCCTCGCCGTAGGCATGCATGTCACCGAACAGACTGTTCCGCCAGCCGCCAAATCCATGCCACGCCATGGGCACCGGGATCGGCACATTGATTCCGACCATACCGACCTGAATACGCCGGGCAAATTCGCGCGCGACACCACCGTCGCGGGTGTAGCAGGCAACGCCGTTGGCAAATGGATGGGCATTGATCAGCGCAATGGCCTGCTGCATATCCGCAACGCGCACGCAGCTGAGCACCGGTCCGAAGATCTCCTCCTTGTAAATCGTCATCTCAGGGCGCACCGCGTCGAAGAGGGTTCCGCCGAGGAAGAATCCGCGCTCGTGGCCGGGCACCTTCAAGCCACGGCCATCAACCTGCAGCTTCGCGCCTTCACGCTCGCCGGTGGCGATGAACTGGCTGATACGCTCGAGCGCCGCCTGGGTCACCACCGGACCCATCTCGACATCTGGATCGGTTCCGGGTCCGATCTTCAACGCGCGGGTGCGCTCGATGAGTTGCGGCATGATCCGATCAGCCGCCTCGCCGACAAGTACCGCGACGCTGATCGCCATGCAGCGCTCGCCTGCGGAACCGAACGCTGCGCCGATCAGTCCGTCGACCGCCTGACTCAGATCGGCATCCGGCATCACCACCAGGTGATTCTTGGCGCCACCGAGCGCCTGCACGCGCTTGCCGAGTTCGGCACCGCGCTGATAGAGGTGCCGCGCGATCGGGGTGGAGCCGACGAAACTCACGGCTCTGACCTCCGGGTGCTCAAGAAGCGCATCCACCGCGACCTTGTCGCCCTGCACGACATTGAACACTCCATCCGGCAGCCCTGCCTCCTTGAGCAACTCGGCCATCAAGAGCGAGGCTGACGGATCGCGCTCGCTGGGCTTGAGTACAAACGTGTTCCCCGCCGCGATGGCGATCGGGAACATCCAGCACGGCACCATGCATGGGAAATTGAACGGGGTGATGCCCGCGACCACGCCAAGCGGCTGACGCATCGTCCAGTTGTCGATGCCCGTGGAAACCTGCTCGGTGTAATCTCCTTTCAGCAACTGAGCGATGCCGCAGGCGAACTCGACCACCTCGATGCCGCGCATCACCTCGCCCTGAGCGTCGGCAAACACTTTGCCGTGCTCCTCGGTGATGCAGCGGGCAAGGGCATCGCGGTGCTCATTCAGCAACGCAAGAAAGCGGTTCAAAACCCGTCCACGACGCACCGGTGGGGTATCGGCCCAGCCGGGAAACGCTGCCGCGGCAGCCGCCACCGCACGATTGGCGAGCGGCGCGTCGGCTAGACAGACCTGCCGAACCGCTTCACCGATGGCCGGGTTGAACACCGGCTGGCTGCGGCCGTCGCTGACCAGTCTCTGACCGCCGATCCAGTGGCCAACAGCCGCCCCCGCGGTCGCTGTTGTACGCGCAGCATTCTTCTGGGTGGACATCGCAGCACTCCGGGACGGGTATCGTAATAGATGACGCTCGGAGTCTAGGCGCGGCGGCACGGCTTGCAAATCACTTCTTACTGGCTAGACTGTTCATAATTTTGAACAATCGAGGTAGCTCGCATGAGCGCGCGTGACATTGCCGCCCTCCTGCCCGACTTGCACATGCTTACCGTGATTGCCGAAACCCGCAGTCTCACGCAGACCGCACGGCGACTCGGCATCGCGAAATCCTCGGTCAGCATGCGATTGAAGGACCTCGAACAGGCCCTGGATGTGCCGCTCGTCAGGCGCACGACCCGCTCGATCACGCTGACGCCGGCAGGTGCGCAGCTCGTTGAGCAGACACGCGGCTCATTCGCGCATATCGAGCAGGGCGTGGTCGGCGCGAAAGACCTGGCCGGCGCGCCGCGCGGACTGGTGCGTGTGAGCGCGCCCGTGGCCCTGGGGCGACAGCACATCGCCCCGACGATTCCGGCGCTGCTTAGCCGTTACCCGGACATTCGCCTGGAACTCGACCTGAGCGACCGCTTCGTCAATCTGGTGCAGGAAGGGTTTGACCTCGCCATCCGCCACGCCAGCCGGGTACCCGAATCGCACATCGCCGTGGCGCTGTGCGCGAGCGCTTCGGTGCTGCTTGCGAGTCCGCAGTACCTCGCTCGAAATGGAACGCCTCAACACCCCGCCGAGCTTGCCCGTCATGCTTGCCTGCTCTACCTGCGCGATGGCAGCACAGCGAGCTGGTCGTTCGAGCGGACCACGGGCCGCAAGGCAACTCAACGGGTGAGCGTGCCGGTAAGCGGTCCGCTTCGCGCGAACAATAGCGAGGTGCTGCGCGAAGCGGTGGCAGGCGGTCTGGGCATCGCGCTCTTGCCTGATTTCACCGCGTGGAGCGGACCGTCCGCCCACCAATTGCGGCCGGTGCTACCGGAGTGGAAACCGGTCGGCTTCTTCGGCGAGCGACTCCAGGCAATCCGACCGTGGTCGCCGCGGACCCCTCGAGCGGTGCAATGCGTGATCGATCACCTGCGCAAAAGCCTCGCCGAGGGTTTTGGCGACCCGCAACGGTTGCGTTCGTCAGTGTAACCCGGCCGCCCTCCGGCGCCGAATCAACCGGCGCGACGCGCGGCGGTACTGCCCACAGTGCCGGGCGCCGCGCCCTGCGCTAGGCGCTGCAGATCCTCGCGCAAGTGCCGACCGGCGCGAACGAAATGCCATGCAGCCCAGAAGCCTGTCGGCACCAGACACAGCAGCGCGAAACGCAGCGAAGCGGCATCCGGTACGCCATGCGGAGCAAAGGAATCACTCAGAAAGCCGACCATCTGCGGCGCGACCACCAGATTGAGCACGTTGGCGACGAGCAGCATGACCGCGCAATACATGGCCCGCATGTTCGCCGGTGCGAGATTGTTCAGAATCCCGAAGCTCGGGCCGAGATACATGTAGACCGTAGGAACGAACAGCCACAGCAGCATCTTGAACAACGCCAAAGAGTGCGTCGAATAGATGAACCAGGTCACTACTGTGCCAAATGCGATCGTCGCTCCGGTGACGCGCAGGATACGCCGCTGATCCGTCAGCCAGGGGCGCGAGAAAAGCCAGGTACTGACGAGCATCGCCAGTCCACCGCCGATCAGGTACACCCTGCCGAGAATGGTGCCGGCCTGCTCGACATTCAAAGCAAATGCGCGCATCAGAAAGGCCGGCGTCCACCAGAGCAGTCCCCAGCCCCAGAGCGCTGCCACCCCGGTGCCGAGAATCATGTGCACCGTCGCCCGCTGAGTGCACATGAACCGAACGATCACGCGCAACGGCGGCACCTTCGCACCAGGGGCGTGAGCATCGAGCCGTCCGCGCTGCGGCTCACGGATGGTCAGCCACATCAGCACACCGACCAGGATGCCCGGCGCACCGAGCGCAAGAAACATGCCGCGCCAGCTGAAGTAGTAAGCAATGATGCCGGCTATCGAGGAGCCCAGCCACGTACCGAGCGCCGCGCCCAGCGAGAACACTTGCAGCGCCATGGTGCGCCGTTCGGGCGGGAAATAATCCGAGAGCAGTGAATTGGCGCCCGGCGTTCCACCGGCCTCGCCCACACCCACCCCGATACGCGCCAGCAGCAGCTGCGAATAGTTGCGCGCCAAGCCGGTGGCGACGGTGAGGCCGGACCAGGCAACGAGCGAGCCGACCACGATGTCGCGCCGGCTCTTGCGATCGATCAGCCACGATAACGGGAATCCAAAAACCACATAGAAGATTGCGAGTGACACGCCGGTCAGAAATGCCACATTGGCATCGGAAAGGTGCAGTTCGCGGCGGATCAGCTCGAGAACCGTGGAAATCGAATAGCGGTCGGTGATGCTCAGCGTGTACACGAGGCACATCATGAACGCCACGTACCACCGCTGTGCGGTCGATGCCGGTTGCGCTGCCGGCGCCTCGAGCGCAGCCGGCTCGCCCGCGGCGGCCGCCAGCTCGCCGAGAGTCTCGGGAGCAGGGATGACCTCGGGCTGCGCGTTCGCGCCAGCCACGCCGCCTGCTTCGGATGTGTGCATCGACCCCCCGAAAATTACGGATCGTTAGGTGAACGTCCGCTTCGGTCTCATTGGACCAGATTCCCCGGAGCTTGCCAACCTAAGCGCCTGCCGGCGCCGCCACCAACTGCGAGGCCGCGCACAATCGGTCGTGACGCCCGTCTCCCGCCCGAGGGCAGGACGGGACGACTCACGGGCCTGCGCCGTTCGACCCGGCAGCGGCAACTTCGGCATTGCCGGCGGTTGCGGCCGCCGCGAACCAACGATCAATTCGCTCCGCCGCTTCGCTCGCGTGCCTCAACCCAAGCTTCGAGCGACGCCACAGCACATCCTGCGCGCTGCGCGCCCATTCCCGGGTCCGCAGATAGTCGAGTTCCGCCTCGTACAGCTGCGGGACAATCTGTTCGCCCAAATCCCCAGCGCGGCGCGCGTTGCCCATGATCCGCTCGATTCGCGTACCGTATGCGCGGCACATGCGCGTCACCAGCTCGGGTGGAACAAACGCATAGCGAGCGCACTGCTCACGCGTGAAGCGCTCCAGATCCATCCGCGCAATCTCCCCGCCCGGCAGCGTTGCGCCGCGGGTCCAGGGGTGATCGGGAATCTTCAAGCGCGGCAGGAGCTCCGCGAGAGCATGTTCAGCCAAGCGCCGATAGGTCGTAAGCTTGCCCCCAAAGACGGACAAGATCGGCGCGCCGTCCGGCGGTGCGTCGAGATCAAAAACGTAATCGCGCGTCACGGTGGAGGCACTGACACCGCCATCGTCGTACAGCGGGCGCACGCCAGAGTAGTGCCAAATCACCTGCTCGGGGCTTACTCTGGGTCGCACATACTCTGCCAGCACGTCGCACAGATAGTTGATCTCTTCGCCGCTTGCCTGCACCTGTGCCGGATCGCTTTCGTAGGGGATGTCCGTCGTGCCGATCAGCGTGAACGCCTGCTCGTACGGGATCGCAAACACCACGCGACCATCGGCGCCCTGCAGCGTATACGCTTGCTCGCCGGCGTAGAGGCGCGGCACGACGATGTGGCTGCCCTTGACCAGCCGCAGCCCACGATGACCCTTCGCGCCCGTTCGCCCGAGCACATCCTGTACCCATGGGCCTGCGGCATTGATCAAGGCACGCGCGCGCACGGCGCGCCGCGCCCCGGCGTGCGAGTCGACTTCGATCTGCCAGAAAGCCCCCTCCCGGTGTGCCGAGACGAGACTGCAGCCAATGGCAACAGTCGCCCCCCGCTCGCTTGCATCGATGGCGTTGATGACCACCAACCGGGCGTCATCGACCCAGCAATCGGAGTACTCAAACGCCAAGCGGATCTCTTCGCGCAGCGGTTGCAGCGCTTGCGCCCCACCTCGACGCAACACTCGCGTCGCCGGCAGGCGTTTGCGCCCGCCGATGTGGTCGTAAAGAAACAGTCCTGCGCGCAGCATCCATGCCGGACGCATGCCGCGATGGACGGGCAGCACGAACCGCAATGGCTTGACGATGTGCGGCGCGGCCGCCCAAAGGACCTCCCGTTCCTTCAGGCTCTCGCGGACCAGGCGAAACTCCCTCTGCTCGAGATAGCGCAGACCGCCATGGATCAGCTTCGAGGACGCCGACGACGTAGCGCCCGCCAGATCCTTTCGCTCAAGCAGAAGAACTGTGAGTCCACGTCCAGCTGCGTCGCGGGCAATTCCGACCCCATTGACGCCGCCGCCGACGACGACCAGATCGTAGAGATCCTGCGCAGGCGTCTGCGCTGCTCGCGATGTCTCTCCAGCCGCTGTGCTTGCAGGACTCATACCGATAGCCGACGTATCCGGCGAAGACGCGAGTGTGTGATTAGACATACGCTGCCATCAGGATGTTCGGATGCAACCATGTGTCAGGCGATCAAGGAGCACTCTGGGTGTCGGGGCATGATCATGAGCGCGCCGTCGTCGGACGCCCCGTCGCCCGCGAGCGCACCCTCGCTTCTGCCAGGTAGTCCCCACTGCTGCTCGAGTGCGCCCGACGTTCGATGACCGTCGTCTCGAGGTGCGGATCCTTGGCGCCGGCGCGCTGCGCTGCGGCCAGCGCCAGCTCGCGCGACACACGCTTCGCCAGCTCGATCGCCTCCTCGGCGTTATTGAAATCACGCATCCCTGCCGGATCGTGCACTCTGAACAGATTGTATTCGGGCTGGTTGACCAGCACGTCGCAGGTTTCCGCAACGACACCGGCCACCGCCCCGACCGCGTTGCACACCGAGGCGTGCTCCGGAACGATCAGCGGGGCGCCCAAGCGTCGCGCCACATCAGTATAGAAAGCATGAGCCGGTCCGCCGATCGCCACCAGAGGGTTGGGCAGGCGCAGCTGAACGTCGATCAAATTCGAGACCGGACGGCCTTCGACTAGCCGATCGAGCACGATGCCGAGCGGTCCCCAGCGGCCCTCGGGAGCCTCGACGCCGGGATCCTGCGCCAGCGCACACTCCAACACCACACGCGTTGCCCGACGGATGACCAGTTCATACACTCTTGCGCACAGCTCCTCCAGCGTCTCCTCGGTCCTGCCAGCGGTCTCGTGGCGCTGCACCGCGGTGAGAATTCGCGCTCCGAACTGGGCTGCCTCGTGGTCCCAGCCGCTCTGGCGCCCGAGCACGTGCAGTGCATCACTCGGGGTAAACCCCGAAATGCTCGCCAGCCCCCGATCCACCAAACGCCAAAGCGCCTCAGCGCCCTGCGCCGTACGTGCAACTACGTCGAGCCCGCGAGGGGTGTCGGCCAGCGACTCCCACACGCGCCGCTCCAAACGGTCGAGCTGCGCACCGGCATCGCCTCCGGGATTGCGATGCGCGAACTGCGCGCCATACGGGGCCACCCGATCCGTTCCGGCGAGCTCGCGCAAGGTATCGAGCATCTGCGGAAACTGTTGCGCCAGCAAACTGAGCGGCACGACACGCCGCGGTCCGACGCGCATGTGCCCATCGCGATCGAAGTGAATCTCGCTGTCGCCGCCGAGTCCACAGGTGTGCACGTCCACCGCTTCGATCATGGTTCGCCAGCCGCCGATCACCGCCCCTTCGGCGCGCACCACGGGTCGCTCATTGACGATAAGTGCGACGTCGGTCGTCGTTCCGCCCATGTCGGCCACGGCGAAGTCCTTCAGCCCCGTGAGGAACGCTGCACCAACCACGCTCGCCGCCGGCCCCGAGAGCACCGTCTGTACCGGATGCTCGAGGGCGACATCGGCGCGCATCAGCGTGCCGTCCCCCTTCACGATCATCAGGGGGGCGCTGATCGCCTCATGCCGCAGTTGCTTAGTCAGTGCCTGCAGCAAATGGCGAATCTGCGGCACCAGGCGCGCGTTGAGCGCAGCGGTAAGCGCCCGCTTCGGCGCATTCAGCTGCGCGCTCATCTCGTGACTGCAGGTAATGGATTTGTCGCTGAGCGCACGAATCCGCTGACGGGCCCGTAACTCATGCTCCGGATTGCGCACCGAGAACTGCGCCGCGACGACGAACGCCTCGACCTGATCGGCATGCTGGCGAACCGCCGCCTCGATGGCGGCCTCATCGAGCGGGGCGTCCTCCTGACCGGTCGGATCGTGGCCCCCGGTGACGCGTACGATGACATCGCCGCGCTGGTCGGTAAACCCGGCCATCTGCACCATACGGTCATTGAAGCCGATCAGAATGGCGCAGATGGGACTGAAGCGATTCTCAACTACCGCATTGGTCGCGAGCGTCGTGGAAACCGACACCAAGGTGATGTCATGGCGCGCATCTGCCGGCAGAGTACCGAGCACGGAGCGCAGCGCGTTGCCGAGCCCGACCGACAGATCCCAATGGGTGGTCAGCGCCTTGGCGCTCGCCGTGACGTGCCCGGCGCCGTCCATGATGACCGCGTCGGTATAGGTTCCGCCGGTATCAAGCCCGATCCACAGTTCGGATTTGCGCTCCGCCGTACCGATGTCAATGCCGCTGGAGGGATCCATTTTCGCGCGAACACACCATGTAAGAAGTGATCTTGAAATCCTACCGGAGGTGGCAGGCCGTGCCTACACCTCAGCGCGACATCCGCTTGTCGCACAAAGACGTCGCGCAGAGCACACCGCATTTCGGCCATGCACCCGTGGCACCGTCCCCAATCGATCGGGGAGCGAGCGGCCATGCGGGTCGGACACGCCGCGCTTGCGCACGGCTGCGGCATCCGTAACCATTCGCAGCGACAATGTGCGCCGCCGCGCTGCGCGGCCACCTACCAGCCAAGTGCGCCGGGCACCACGGCGGGCGATCGCGGCTCCTCGGTACATCGGCCAGCCGGTGCGCTCTGCGGACGTGCAACGAATTCGGCGCGGCGCTGCCGACTCGACTCGCATTCTGATATCCACTGTCAAGGAGCGCTGTACCCATGCCCGATACCCCCACCGCAGAGCGCGCAAATCTCACGGCTGCACCACTGCAGGCGCGCCGTGGCGCCCCTGCAGAGCAGCTGCCACCATTGGTGCTGCTGCCCGGGCATATGTCGAGCGCCACCACCTGGGAGCACCAGTGCCGGCCGCTGCGCGGCCGGCGTACCGTGATCGTGCCGGACAGCCACTACGGGCTCGAATCCATTGAACAGATGGCCCGCGCGATCGCCGCCGGCCTGCCGGAGCGATTTGATCTGGTCAGCTGGTCGATGGGCGGGTATATCGCGCTCGAACTGTACCCGCTGGTCCGCGATCGGATCCGAACTTTGACCCTGATCAGTACCAGCGCCCGCGCGGAAAACCCGGCGGCGCTGATCCGTCGCGGGGAGTTTTTGCGTACCGTGCAGGCGGTCGGGCTGCGCGCTGCGTACATCGCGTCCCTCGATCAGATGATCAAGGAACCGCAACATATCGAGCCGCAGTTCAAGGACCGAATCATCGCGGAGGCGATGCGATTTGGAGAGGCCGTGCTGTTCAGCCAGATCAAGGCCATGATCGGCCGCCACGACCAGCGTGCGATGCTGCCGCAGATCGACTGCCCCACTCTGGTCGTCGTAGGCACCGAGGACGACATCGTGCCGAGCGAATATACCGAAGAGCTGGCGCGCGCCATCCCTCGCGCCCAAGTGCATGTGGTCTGCGGCACCGGTCATTGCGCCCCGTGGGAGCGGGCCGGTGAGATCAACCAGGTGCTCGAGGCGTTCTGGCACGCCAAGCAGGCGGGCTGAGGCACGGGAACGCAACAGGGCACGCCTGCAGCGAAGCGCACCGTGAGCTCGGGTGCCGACTCGACCGAACATCGCGCGCGGTAGCACGATCAGACGACGCGTCATATCAAGCGATGTCGCCTCCGTTCAATGACCGAGACGGGCTCGTACTCGTCTGCATGCGATCCGCACGCCCATGATTGCCGCGGCACCACAGCGCCGAGACGCCCCTTTGAAGGCTCGCTCCATTCTCGAGCGGTCATCGCGAACCGCCCATCCGTTGCGACCCTGCGGGCGATGCACTGGGTGGCTCTGGACAGTGTGCCTGGCGGTCATGGGGTTGCCGGCTTTCCACAACGGCTACGCTGCGGACCAAGCGGCCAAGAACGCTTACGGGACCGCCCCCACCCGGCTCCCCCGGTCCGCTCAAATCGCGACCCCGGGGCGATTCGCACTGAGCGTGGACTGACCTGTGGTGCGCGTGCTCAATCCGGTGCAGACTGGCAGCGGATGGGAAGGCGGCCGGGCGCTCGTCCCTCTTGCTATCATTGTGCACTGCATGCCAACGCGTCCAACCGGGATGAAAAACACGCCGTGATCGCACTCGAATTACGCAACGTCGACATCCTTTTCCCGCCCCAGGGGCTGTCGGTGCGCCGTGGGCGGGCGGCGCTGCAGCAAGCCCTGAGTGCGCTCGAGTCCGGCCTGTCGCGCAGCGAGATCGCCGAGCGAACCGGGGTGATCCTCGGCATCAGCAACGCCAATCTCACGGTCGAGCGGGGCCAGATTTCGGTGCTGATGGGTCTGTCCGGCTCGGGTAAATCCACTCTGCTGCGTGCCATCAACGGCCTGAACCCGGTGACCCGCGGCGAGGTACTGGTGCGCGACGGACAGACGATGGTTGACGTTGCGCATTGCGACGCGGCGACACTGCGCCGGGTACGCCGCCAACGCGTTGCCATGGTATTCCAGCAGTTTGCCCTGTTACCGTGGCGAACCGTGCGGGACAATGTCGGTTTTGGACTTGAATTGCGCGGTGAACCGGCCGAGCAACGCAAGCGCATCATCGACGAGCAGCTCGAACTTGTCGGCCTGAGTCAGTGGGCGGACCGGTACTGTCACGAACTTTCCGGCGGCATGCAGCAACGCGTGGGCTTGGCGCGCGCGCTCGCCACGAACGCCGAGATTCTGCTGATGGACGAACCGTTCTCCGCGCTCGATCCGCTGATCCGCAACAAGTTGCAGGATGAGTTGCTTGCGCTGCAGGAGCGCCTGCACAAGACCATCGTGTTCGTCAGTCACGATCTGGAAGAGGCACTGAAACTCGGTGACCGAGTCTCGATCCTGGAAGGCGGGCGGATCGTGCAGACCGGCACCGCGCGTGAGATCGTCGAGCATCCCGCCGATGATTACGTCAGCGAGTTCGTCCGCCGCGTCAATCCCAATACCGCATTCAAGGAATGCAATGCCCGAACCGCCTCGTGATGGGCAGCACTCCTGGCACCGGCTCCATTGCTGCTTACACCGGTTCGATCGACACCGTCACACGACTTTCGCACAGTAGGAATACCCCGGTGTGCTCCGCTCCGAGTTCAGCCAGCCATTTTGGCTTCTTTACGCTGCGCAACTTTTCGATGATCGCATTCTCGAGCGCGGTCGAGCCGCTGCGCATGGCCAATTATCTGGCCGGGCGCGAGGTGTATCGCTGGTCGGTCTATTCGCTGAGCGGCGAGCCGGTCATGGCAAGCAACGGCCTCACCGTCACGCCGACGCAACGGCTCGAAGAAACGACCCTGCCGGATATTCTGTTCTTGTGCGGCGGCATCAACGTGCCGCAAGCCGTCGACAGCCAGCTCATCCGCCTTCTGCGCCGCGTCGCGCGGCATCCGATCGTCATTGGCGCACTGTGCACCGGCTCGTACGCGCTCGCCGAGGCGGGCTTGCTCGATGGCTACCGCTGCTCGATCCATTGGGAGAGCCTGCCGGGGCTGCGCGAGAAATTCCCCCGCATCAACTTCAGCTCTGACTTGTTCGTGATCGATCGGGACCGCTGCACCTGCACCGGCGGCGTCGCGCCCCTCGATATGGTGCTGCACATGATCACCCCGCGTGTCGGCAAGACCATCGCGGCCGGGATATCTGAGGAATTCATCGTTGAGCGCATCCGCAGCAGCAATGACCATCAGCACATCCCGCTCGCCGCGCGCCTCAGCGGCAGCCACCCTTCCGTCACTCAGGCCGCCGCGTTGATGGAGGCGAACGTCGAGGACCCCCTCTCGCTCGAGGAACTGGCGCGACTCAGCGGCATTTCCCATCGTCAACTGCAGCGGCTGTTTCGGCGCAACCTGGGGGTGACACCGGCACAGTACTACACAACAGTACGGTTGCGCCGGGCGCGCGAACTGCTGCGCCAGACCGCCATGCCGGTCATGGACATCACGGTGGCGTGCGGCTTTCGCTCCGCGTGCCATTTCAGCCGCTCTTACCGCGCCCTGTACGGTCATCCCCCGCGCCAGGAACGCCGCCCTCAAACTGACGCCGGGACACCTGCCGCTGCGATTTTGGCCAAGAGCACCTGAATGTTCAGTCAAGGCTGAAGCGCCAGCGGGACTTACAGTCGTTCGACCATATAATATTGATTTATAAGGTTATTTTAGGCGGCCAGCAGAAACCTTGCGTCTGCACGGCGATTCACGGATGATATGTCCCTGGGGGATCAGCACCGCTTGAGTAACCGTTCAATGCTGCAGAAGACCGGAGCTCGAAGGCCGACGGCGGAAGCAGCGCAAGGCCCGTCTCTGCGAGTTGGCATCATCCTCGCCGAACATTTCACGTTGTCGGCATTCGGGGTGTTCGTCGATCACCTGAGGCTCGCGGCAGACGAAGGTGACCGCAGCCGTCCCGTGCGGGTGCACTGGTCGATCATGTCCTCCCGACGAGCCCCGATACCGGCCAGCTGCGGCGTCACGGTACAACCGACGAGCAGTCTGCTCGCGGCGCAAAATCTGGATTATGTCGTGGTGGTCGGCGGCATTTTGCACGCCGGCCCACAGATCGATGAGGCCACCACCGCGTACCTGCGCGAACTCGCCAAGGCCGGCGTGCCGCTGATCGGGATCTGTACCGGCAGCTTCATTCTATGCCGCGCGGGACTGATGCGCGGGCGACGCTCCTGCGTCAGCTGGTATCACTATCAAGACTTCCGCGAGACGTTTCCCGATCACGAGGTGGTCGCCGATCGCCTCTTCCTCGCCGACGGGCCCCGCATCACCTGCGCCGGCGGCGCCGGCGCCGCCGCCCTCGCCTCCCATCTGATCGAACGTCACCTGGGTCGGGCCACTGCCTACAAGGCCAGCCAGGTGCTGCTGTTCGACGGACCGCGCGAAGGCAATGACGCCCAACCGCATCCGCCACTGTCCGAGAGCGTCGGCGAACCGCGCGTACGGCGTGCATTGCTGCTGATGGAGCAGAATCTGACGCGCCCCATTTCCGTTTCCACCATCGCCGGCGAACTCGGGGTGTCCGTGCGCCAGCTCGAACGGCTTTGTCGCGGCCAACTCGGCATGGGACCCGCATCCACATACCGGCAACTGCGGCTGCGCTACGCGAACTGGCTGATCGAAAATACCGACCGCTCCGTGACGGAGATCGCCATTGAAGCGGGATTCGCCGACTGCGCGCATTTCTCACGCCAATTCAAGGACGCTTACGGCTTCTCGCCGTCTCACCATCGCCTGCAGCCGCAGGGCAACGGCGCAAGCGACATCGCGCACGCACGGGTCTATGAGACCCCGACGCCTCAAGCGCTGCCATAACATGACAATGCACACTGTACGAGCCGAATCGTAAACGCGCTTCCCAGTGTGGCCAGCGGACCAACGGACAGGACACAATCTCGTCGTGGCCGATTATCACTATCACAGCCAACAGAACCTGAACGACAGACGGATTCACGCGGATTGGCGGATTCATTCAATCGCGCCGGATTCACTTCGACTCTAATCTCCAAGACATAGTGGGGTCGTCATGCCTCTCAGACGGCTACCTCGACTCCACCTCTCTCACAAGTCATAACAGTCCATAGGGGTCTACACGATGAACTCGAAGGTTTACTATGCGGTGGCTGCCCTGTTGAGCGGCGTCTCCCTGAGTGCCTTCACCGCAGCGCACGCCGCAGCTGCCGCCACTTCAACCGGCCAAAACCCGGCTCAGTCGAGCGCCGCAGCATCGGCAGCCTCGTCCGGGCCAACCACCCAGCTTCCCACCCGCAGCGAAGCGCTCACGGAGATCATCGTCACCGCGACCCGCCGGCGCGAGAACATGCAGGACGTGCCCATTGCAATGCAGGCATTGACCTCTCGCGCGCTCACGCAGATGAACGTCGCGACGTTCAACGATTTCGTCAAATTCCTGCCTAATGTCACGACAGCGAACAACGGACCCGGACAGGACGAAGTGTTCATGCGAGGACTGTCGGCCGGCTCCCAGGCAAGCCAGGGCAGCGGCTCGACCGGCCTGTGGCCAAACGTCGCGGTCTATCTCGACAATGAATCCGTACAGATGCCGAACCGCAATCTCGACATCTATGCGGTGGATCTGAATCGCATCGAAGTACTCGAGGGTCCGCAGGGCACGCTGTTCGGCGCCGGTGCCGAAGCGGGCGTGATCCGCTACATCACCAATAAGCCTCGCCTGAACCGTACCGAGGGCAACGTCAAAGCCGGTTATAGCGTAACGGCGCACGGCGACCCGAACACGAACGTGTCCGCAGTGCTGAATCTGCCGCTCATACGCGACAAAATGGCGGTACGCGCGGTCATTTACGAGGACAACGAGGGCGGGTACATCAACAATGTACCGGCGACCTTCGCCCGCGAGAACACCGACATTGGCATTCATTACGCCAACTATCCCGCGGTGAATGGCCAGTGCCCGAATGGCTTGCCGAATAACGGCTGGTGCGTGCCGCCCGGCAGCCCGGTCATCAACAATTACAGTATCGCCGCGAATCACATCAACCCCGTCACCTACAAGGGTACGCGCGTCGAGCTGTTGTACAAATTCAACGACGACTGGAATGCACTCATCACCCAGTCTTATCAGAACATGGACGCACAGGGCGTGTTCTACGATCAGCCCTACGGGTCCGGCGGACAGAAACTCTCGCCGCTCGAGGTGACGCTGTTCAACAACTCCTATAACAAGGACCGTTTCGAGAATACCGCCTGGACCGTGCACGGGCGCATCGGCGACCTGCGCGCCGTCTACACCGGCGGCTATCTGGTGCGAAACGTCGATCAGGTAGGCGATTACACCAATTACGCCCGCGGCGTGTACGCGGACTACTACCAGTGCTATGGACCCGGAACCGGATACAACAACAACCTCGTCTCGACCTGCTTCTCGCCAAGCTCCATTTGGCACTCGAGCGAGCGCAACACGAATTTCCAGAACGAGTTCCGGCTGAGCACGCCAGACTCGTGGCGGCTGCGCGGCATCGTCGGTGTGTACTATAACGACATCAAGCTGTATGACCAGACCGACTGGCGCTACCGCACGGTGCCGACCTGCACCAGCAATGGTGCGGCCGGTTCGCCCGGAAACAGCGGTTGCTTTGCCACGATTGGCACGGTGCCCGGCACCACCGTACAGAATCCCGGCTTACAGACGCCGAACAGCTCCTTCTACCAGGACACCATGCGTGAGACGAAGCAGCTGGCGTTCTACTTGTCCGCAAGCTACGACATCATTCCTCACGTGCTGATTGCCACGGTCGGCACACGGCACTTCCGTTTCGACAACTCGTCCGTCGGTAGCGTCACGAGCAGCTTCGGCTGCTTCCAGGGCGGCACGCCGCCGGGCGGATGTGCGGACTACCCGACCTATTCCTACAATCTCAACGCCCAGAACCTGCACAACACCGAGAGCGGCTTCCGCAGCCGTGCCAACCTCACGTGGCACATCACGCCGAACATCATGGTGTACTACACGTTCTCGCAGGGTTATCGCCCAGGCGGCTTCAACCAAAATGGCGGCACGCTGCATGCACTCGGACCCGACGGGGTTGCGCAGTATGCCGTACCGAAGTCCTACTCCTCGGACAGCCTCACCAACAATGAGCTGGGTTGGAAAACCGTCCTGTTCCACCACCGAATCGAGTGGAACGGCGCCATTTACCGGGAAAACTGGAGCAACGCGCAGATTTCCTTCTTCGATCCCGGTCTGGTCGGCAACATTTTCTACGACACGAACGGACAGAATTTCGTAGTCAAGGGCATCGAAACTTCACTGATTGCGCGTTTGGCACGTGGCTTGACGCTGCAGGCGGCGGCCTCCTGGAACCGCAGCCAGCAGGTCAATTCCCCGGCGCTGATCGACAACAACCCGGCGAGTGCAAACTTCGGCAAACCGATCACACAGGTGTGCAGCGGCGGAACCTGCACCCCGGTCACCAATCCGTTCGGCCCGGTGGGCTCACCGACAGCCGACTCTCCGCCGATGCAGTTCAGCCTGCGGCTGCGCTACCAGTTCGTGCCGATCCACGGCTACTACCCGTTCGTGCAGTTTGCCGTCACCCACCAGGATCAGTCCTACACGCAAGCCGGAGCGAATCCGACCATTGCTCAGAGCGGCAGCATCAGCACAGCACGGTTGCGCTTCGCCAACCCGGCCTACTCGACCTATGACGCTTCGGTCGGAGTGGACAAGGGCGACTGGTATCTGCACCTGTACGGTCAGAACCTGTCGAACTCGCACGCCAGCACCTTCATCAGCTCGGACCAGTTCATCGTTGCGCAGACGCCGCTGCGTCCGCGCGTGTTGGGAATGGAGTGGGGTTATCACTTCTGAGCCGCTGAGTTGAGTTCAGGGCTCCGGCCGGCTTATGCCGCCCGGAGCCCTTATTTTTTTGGTTCTTCTCTCGCTTTCGGGATGGCAGGACGCGGGGGTCAGGCGCGCCGCGACCGCTGTCCACTCGGTGTTACCTGGCACCAAGAACGCAACAGGGCCGACGGGGTCCCAGAAGAGAAAATTTCCGCCCTCGGCGGGTGGTATGGGTAGGCGCTATGCCGGCGGCGCGAGGCGTGCCGTGCCGCGGGCAGCTGGTGCGCGCTGAGGCTGCGCCGGGATCTCACCCGACCGCGGCACATTGCAGCGAATGCGGGTACGAAGCGCCGGCATTGCGCGATACGCTACGGCACCTCGTGCGGGATCTGCCGACTTTCGAGCACGCCGTGAAGCTTGAGATTCCACGGGTGCGGGCCTCTCCCCCGCCAGTCGTGGCGGCCGGCCGGCTCGGGCTTACGCCATGCGCCGGCTTGTCGACGGAACAGTCGCGATCCGCTCTGTTACTCGATACCGTCCGCCTCGCCCAGGGCGGCGGGTCCGTCCACCGGCGCCGCAGCGAGTTTTGCCGCGAGCGTCTCAGCGATGAACAGCTTGTAGCCCACCACCGCCAGCGCACCGCCGACTAGTGGGCCGATCACCGGTACCCACCAGTAGCCATGCGGTCCGGGAAATGCATTGGCGCCCCAACCCATCAGCCAGCAGAAAAGTCGAGGCCCGAAATCACGTGCCGGGTTAATCGCGTAACCTGCACCGGTGCCAAAAGACATGCCGATCGCTGCCACCGCGAGTCCGACGATAAACGGCCCGAGATTCGCTTTTACACCCACGTTCTTGGCGTCGATGATGGCTTGCACGAACAGGACCAAAAAGAAGGTACCGATGACTTGGTCGAACAATGGGCCGAGCAGACTCGCCCCATAGTACCGTGCGGGAAACGTGGCGAAGATGCTGAAGGTCGTCATGCCCCCCGCGGCAGCTCGTGAGAGCACCTGATGCCCGGCATTCCACATGTTGATTGCCGGGTAATAATCGGCGTAGACGAGCGCGGCGCCGGCGAATGCACCGGCCACCTGTGCCAGCCAGTACGGCAGCACTTTGGCCCAGGGGAAATCTCCCTTGACCGCAAACGCGAAGGTTACCGCGGGATTCAGGTGCGCGCCGCTCACGCCGCCAGCGACATACACGGCCATCGTGACCGCCATCGCCCATCCCCAGGTGATCAGCAGCCATCCGCCCGCACCGGCGAAGATGGCCGAGGTCCGGCCCGACTGCGTCAGGCCGACCACGGCGACCGCCACCACGCCGGCGCCGAATGCCAGCAGCACGAACGTGCCGAAGAACTCAGCGAGCCATTCGCTCCAGATGCTGCGCGCCCGCCAACCCGTCTTGACCCCCATCTTGACCGCCATGAGACTGGTCTCCTGCTCGTTCTCGTTCGATCTAGTGTGTCAGTACAGTAAACGGCCCGATCTGTCTCAATCGACCCAGCCGAACGAGCGCGTCACCGCCTTTTTCCAATTCTTGTAGTAGCGGTCTCGCTGAGTTTCGCTCATGTTTGGCGTCCAAGTTCGATCGACCGCCCAGTTCGCACGCAGCTCATCGGTGCCGCGCCAGACTCCAACCGCAAGACCTGCTGCATAGGCCGCACCGAGCGCCGTGGTCTCCGACACCTTGGGCCGTATGACCGGCGCATTGAGGATGTCCGCCTGGAACTGCATCAGCAGCCCATTGGCGACCATGCCGCCATCGGTTTTCAGGCTCGACAGTGCAATGCCGCTGTCGGACTGCATCGCTTCGACCACATCACGCACCTGATAGGCGGTCGATTCGAGCGCCGCACGCGCAATGTGTGCACGAGTTGCATAGCGCGTGAGACCCGCGATCACACCCCGGGCATCATCTCGCCAATACGGAGCGTACAGTCCCGAGAACGCCGGTACGATGTACACATCGCCATTGTCCTCGACGCTGCTCGCTAGCGCCTCGATCTGCGGGGCCGCATCGAACATCTTCATATTGTCGCGCAACCACTGCACCAGCGCGCCGGTGATGGCGATCGCGCCCTCGAGCGCGTAATGCGGCGCCTGATCGCCGAAGCGGTAGGCGAGCGTTGTCAGTAGTCCCGCCTTGGATTGCACCGGTGCCGTTCCGGTGTTCAACAGCAAAAAGCAGCCCGTGCCGTACGTGTTCTTCGCCTCGCCCGCAGCGAAGCAGGTCTGCCCGACCAGGGCGGCCTGCTGGTCACCGAGAATACCGGCGATCTTGACGCCCTGCAGAGGTCCGCCAGCCATCTGTCCGTAGACCTGTGCGGAGGAGACGATGCGCGGCAGACAGGCGCGCGGAATACCGAACGCACCGAGCAACTCCTCATCCCACTGGCAGGTGGCGAGATTCATCAGCTGCGTACGGCTCGCGTTGGTCACATCGATGATGTGTTCACCGCCCGCGGCGCCACCGGTCAGATTCCAGCTGAGCCAGCTGTCGACGGTTCCGAACAGGGCCTGCCCGGACTGCGTCATCTGCAGAGCGCCGGGCACATTGTCGAGGATCCAACGCAGCTTCAAGCTCGAGAAGTAGGTCGTCACCGGCAGTCCGGTTGCGGCGCGAAAGCGATCCTGTCCGCCATCCCGGCTAAAGCTCGCCGCCAACTGTGCGGTGCGCGTATCCATCCAGACCAAGGCATTGCAGAGCGGCTTGCCGGTCGTCTTATCCCACAGCAGCGTGGTTTCACGCTGATTGGTGATGCCAATCGCGGCGATATCGCCTGCGCGCAGACCCGAGCTGGCCAGGGCTGCACTGATCACTTCATGAGTATTGCCGATGATCTCCATCGGATCGTGTTCCACCCAGCCGGGCTGCGGGTAGATCTGCCGATGTTCCTTCTGCGCCAAAGAGACGATGCTTCCACTCTGATCAAACACGATAAAGCGGGTGCTGGTGGTACCCTGGTCGATCGCGCCGATGTATTGCGACATGCTGCTCTCCCCCCGCCAATGGTGAACTATCGAGCGCCCCGCTCGATTTCAGCCGAATCTGTTTGCGCGCACGAGCTGCGCACCTTGCCCCCGGCACCCGCGGCTCCTGCCCTGCTCTGCCGCGACCGCCACCTGCACCGGCGCGCCGCTCCGGGCGCATCCGGTCATTTGACCACTCAGCATAGCCTAGCAGCCCCCGCTGCTGCTCGGCGGCGCAGTCCGTTCACCGCCCACGAGCCTCGGATTGCCCGGCACGCCAAGTGATCCCCATGCGAACCAGCGGTCTGCGCGAGGCGGGGGTATCAGCGCTGCGAGCTTTGCCAGTTTTCTGCCACGTAATAAGGCGCGTCATCCGGTGTAAGCGGCGTACGCCCCCGGATATGGTCGGCGGCCTTCTCGGCAAGCATGATCGTCGGGGCATTGAGGTTGCCGGTCGTGATCGAGGGCATGATCGAGGAATCGACGACCCGCAGCCCCTCGATTCCGATGACGCGTGCCTGCGGATCCACGACCGACGCCGGGTCGGTGGGGTTTCCCATCCGGCAGGTGCACGAGGGATGGTACGCGCTCTCGACGTGCTGGCGGACGAACTCGTCGATCTCGGCATCCGAGCGCACGTGCTCCCCGGGCTGAATTTCCCGACCCCGGTACGGCTCGAACGCCGGCTGGGCGAAGATCTCCCGCGTCAGGTGCACGCAAGCCCGCATTTCCTCCCAGTCCTGCGGCTGCGAGAGGTAATTAAACAACACTTTTGGCTTCGCGCGTGGATCGGCCGAGGTGAGCCAGATCTTGCCGCGACTTTGCGAGCGCATGGGTCCGACATGCGCCTGAAAGCCGTGCTCGTTGGCGAGCGAACTGCCGTCGTAGCTCACCGCCATCGGCAGGAAGTGGTACTGAATGTTCGGATAGCGTATGCCGGCGCGGCTGCGGATGAACCCGCCGGTCTCGAAATGATTGCTAACGCCCAGGCCATCTTTGCTGAGCAGCCAGCGCGCCCCGATCATCGCCTTGCGCCACCAGCTGAGGTAGGAATAGAGCGTGATCGGCTGGGTGCAGGCGACTTGGAAGTAGAACTCCAGGTGATCCTGCAGATTCTGACCGACTCCCGGCAAGTCATGCACCACCGCAATGCCGTGCTGCTTCAGCTCACCCGCCGGGCCCACGCCCGAGAGCTGCAGCAGGTGCGGCGAATTGATCGGTCCGCAGCTGACGATGACCTCACGGCGGGCACGCACGATGTGCTCCTGATTGCCACGCAGGTAGGCCACACCCACGGCACGACGCCCCTCGAACACGATACGGCTTGCGAGCGCCTGCGTGCGCACCGCCAGGTTGGCGCGGCCCATTGCGGGCCGCAGATACACGTTCGCGGCACTGGCACGCCGGCCACCGCAGACGGTCATGTCCATCCGACCGAGGCCTTCCTGCTGGTAGCCGTTCATGTCGGCCGTGACCGGATAGCCGGCCTGCCGACCGGCCTCGAGCCACGCATCGTTCAGCGGATTGGTGAGCAATCCCTGGCGCGTACACAGCTTGCCATCGGCGCCCCGATACCGATCACCACCGCCCGCTCGGCGCTCGGCGCGTTTGAAGTACGGCAGCACGTCCCGATAGGCCCAGCCGGCCGCCCCCTCCTCCTGCCAGCGCTCGAAATCGAGCGGATTGCCGCGCACGTAGACCAGACCATTGATGGAAGATGAGCCGCCGAGCACCTTGCCGCGCGGGGTATGCATCCGGCGTCCGCCGAGGTGCGGCTCCGGCTCGGTGTAGAAGAACCAGTTGTACTTCTGCATGTTCATCGGGATCGACAGCGCGGCGGGCATCTGAATGTACACCGAGCGGTCCGACCCGCCGAACTCCAGCAGGAGCACGGAATCGGCGCCGCTTTCGCTCAGCCGATCGGCGAGTACACAGCCGGCCGAGCCGGCCCCAACGATCACGTAATCAAAACTCTCTTCGCTCATCGTACTGGTCCTGTATGCGGAGATGGTCGCAGCCGACAGTCCATCAAGGCATCCCCTGCCCGCCTGCCGGCACGGACAACGGACTCTGTGCAATCCGCCAAACGCTCAACCGTAAACCGTCAAGTCACCGCCCGCACAGGCCGCCGCGTCGTGCGCAGCGGCCGTGGTAGCACAAAAACATCTCGTACCGACCGAGTTGCCATCGAGATGTTGCGGCTCATTCGCCATACCGTCGGAGCGCTGCGCTAATAGGGAGCCTCGACGTCCCCGAGAGCGACGTAGACGCTCTTCAGCTGCGTATAGTGCTCAACCGCCGCCTTGCCGTTCTCGCGACCCAGTCCGGAGAGCTTCACGCCTCCAAATGGCAGCTCGATCGGGGTGATGTTGTAGTGGTTGATCCAGCAGGTGCCTGCCTCCAGACGTGCGATCACGCGATGTGCTCTTCTCAGATCGCTCGTGAACACCCCTGCCGAGAGTCCGAAGGGCGTGCCATTGGCGCGTGCAATGACTTCCTCCTCGTCTTCGAATTCGAGCACCGCCATCACCGGACCGAAGATCTCCTCTCGCACGATCGCCATGTCGTCGCGGCAGCCGGCGAATACCGTCGGGGCGACGAATGCACCGTTGGCGAGATCACCGGTCGTCACCCGCTGCCCACCGATCAGCAGGCGTGCACCCTCCGCTTTGCCGCGGGCGATGTAGCCGAGCACTTTGTTCATGTGCTCCTGGGATATCAACGCTCCGACCTGCGTCGCGGGGTCGAGCGGATCACCGATGCGCATCGCGCGTACCCGTGCCTGTAGCCGCTCAAGAAACGGCTTCATCACCGCGCGGTGTACGAACACTCGCGTGCCGTTCGAGCAGACTTCGCCTGCCGAGTAGAAATTGGCGAGCAGTGCTCCCGAGACCGCGTTGTCAAGCTGCGCATCGTCGAACACGATGAGCGGCGATTTGCCGCCGAGCTCGAGCGTCACCTGTTTGAGCGTGGCGGCTGCGTCCGCCATGACGGCCTTACCCGTGCCCACCTCACCGGTTAGGGAGACCTTGCGGATATCCGGATGCGCAGTCAGCAACCGGCCGGTGTCGGCAAAGCCCTGCACGACCTGAAATACGCCCTCCGGCAGGCCGGCCTCGGCGAGAATATCGCGAAGCCGCACTGCGGTGAGGGGAGTCAGCTCAGCTGGCTTGAATATCATCGCGTTGCCGCAGGCGAGCGCCGGTGCGCTCTTCCAGCAGGCAATCTGCAGCGGGTAGTTCCATGCGCCGATACCCGCGACGACCCCGAGTGGTTCGCGCCGCGTGTAGCCGAAAGCCTGTTCACCCAGCGCGATGTGCTCACCCGAGAGCTGCGCGGCAATCCCCGCGTAGTACTCGAAGCACTCTGCGCCCGAGATGACATCGACGACGCGCGTCTCCTGGATGGGTTTGCCGGTGTCGCGGGTCTCAAGCTCGGCGAGTTCCTCGTTGTGCGCACGCAGCAGATCGGCTGCGCGACGCAGGATCCGACCGCGCTCGGCGCCGGTGAGCGCGGCCCAGCGTCGTTGCGCCGGCTGCGCGCGCGCCACGGCAGCGGCCACCTCGGCCGGTCCGTCGATGCGCAGCTCCGCCAGCACTTCGCCCGTTGCCGGATTGATCGTGGTGAAGCGCTTCGCGCCGCTCGGGCGCACCGTGGCCTGCTCCGGGGTACCGGGGTCGGTGCGCGTTGCGGCGGCGCCTGCGTGTAGGCGACTGTCGAGCAACGCCGTCAGCATGGCTCGGGCGCTCTCGCTGTCGGCCTCCCGCCATCGCGATAGGGCGGCGCGCAGCCACACGCCGTCAATCATCGCGGCAATCATGCTCGCGAGCGCGCGAGCCTCTTCCGCCGGCAGCAATTGCGCGAGGTCGTAGCGCAGATTGGACAACATGCGCCCTTGATAGGTCCGCTGCACTCGCTCGAGCGCCGCCACATGCGGCACTTGCCCCCAGAATGCGAGCCACGCGCTGCCCGTACGCTGATCGAACTCTTCGGGACCGAGGTTGACGTCGATGACCGCCTGCACTCGCCCACGGGCGGTTCCAGCCAGACGCAGGCGCATCAGCGTGCGTCGCGCGATTCGTCGGGCGAGCGTACGGAACGTCGCCTCGAACAGCGCATCCTTCTCACCGAAGTAATGGGCCACCAGGCCCGGTGAGACCCCCGCGCGACGCGCGATCTGCGCCAACGTCGTGCCGACGTAGCCGACCTCGGCCAGACTGTCGATGGTGACTTCGATCAGCTGGTTGCGCCGCTGCTCTTCCGGCAGGTCCTGAGTCGTCGGGGCGCCGCGCGCCTCGTCTCGCTGTTGATTTGATTGCTTATTCAAAACCCGTACTCCCGAACACCCAATGTCGTCTTCCGAGCCCCGAGAGTCCCCCTCAGAAAATCAATTTATCTATTCGATATCAATCGTCTAAGGAGCTTTCTTCACGCTGCTTGACGACTTAAATATCCATTCAATCCGTGGAATATTGCAGACGCTGAACAGCGGCGTCAAGTCGCGTCCAGATCCACCGCGTCAAGCGACCGACTCGGGGCTGAGAGGTCTCCGGCTCGCTCGAGTCCATGCCCGTGCGGGCCGCGCTCACGCTGCCACAGCAGCAGCACCGAGGCGAAGGCCACCAGACTCAGCAGACCGAAGTACCACAGCATCGGCTCGTAGCCCCGCGGGTGCGCCGCGCTCGCATGGAAGCGCTCCGCGAGCCAGCCGGCGGTGAGATTGCTCAGCGCGAGCAACAGATTCTGCAACAGGTTGATCAGCCCGAATGCCGTACCGAGCCGGCGCGGCTCGACCAGCATTGCGGTCGACGGCCAAATGACTGCCGGCACTACCGAGAAACTCACACCCATCAGCGCCGTCGAGATCCAAAGGTTCCAGTCGGTGGCGCCGAGAAACAGGAATACCAGCGGCATCAGCAGTGTCGCCAGCATCATCATCAACGACCGGTGTCCCAGGCGGTCAGCGAGCCAGCCGAAGACCGGTGTGGCAAAAATGGCCGCCAAAAAGACCCAGCTATTGGCGAGTCCCGCCTGCTGCAGAGTCAAACCCTTGGCGTCCTGGAAGTACTCGATCGCAAACGTACTGCGGAATGGAAAAAACACCGCCGCAAACAGCACGTTGAGGGTGAGGATGTACCAGTAAGACAGGTCGAAGCTCACCAGGTCCGACCACACGAACCGTTCCGCGGGACGCACCGGCGGCAGCCGGCCCCGCGCGCGCGCGCGACGGTCGATCGCCCCATATGCGAGCGCAGCGAGGAAACTCACCGCGGTGATGCCGGCGGCAACCTCGAGCGGCAGCTGCCAGCCGCGGCCATAGATCGCTCGACCCCAGTCGGGCGAGGTGTCTGCGGCGTACGATCCGATGCGCGCAACGCTAAAGAACAGACCCATCGCGAGTGCCGCCGCGCCGGCTGAGAACCACTGCGCCAGCCCGGCGAGCAGCGCGATGAACAGCGCCTCTTCGCCGACGCCGAAGACCAATCGGCCGGTCACCATGATCCCGTAGGGGGTGCCCACCGCGGTCAGTACCGCCCCAAGCAGGCACATTCCGGCGGTGACCACGGCCACCCGTGCCGGCCCCAGTCGATCGATCAGTACACCGCCGAGCAGCGCAAGCAGGATATTCGGCAGACTGAAGACCGCATTGAGCATCCCGAGTTGGGCCTGTGTAAAACCGCGCTCGAGGCGCAACAGGTCCGCGACCGGGGCGATCGCATCGTATTCATAGTAGCTGCCCGCAATCGCCAGACTGAGCAGCACCAGCACCCACCAGCGTCCGCTGCCCGCGGTGTTAGACGAGCTCAAGACCGTACTGCTTGCGGAACTGTTCACCGGATACGTGCGCCCTGACGTCGCAACTCCTGCTGCACCGCACCAATATCCACCGCCTCGAACGATTCGGCACGCCGCAGCGAGACGGCTGCCGCGACGCCTGCGCCCTGCCCGCTCACCGCACAGCACATCATATTTCGCACCGCGGCATGGGAGGTCTTGTCGCCACCAATGGACCGGCCGGCGACGAGCAGATTGCCGATGCCCTTCGGGACGAGTGCGCGGTAGGGCACGTGAAAATATCGGCCCGTGGTCGGGATGATCAGCAGCCCATAACCGTCGATGAATTCGGGAAAGATCCCGATTGAATCATCGAAGCGCGCTTCACCGCGCACGTCCGTTGCGGTGAGATTGTATAGCGCGTCGATTTTGCGTGTATCGCGCACGCCGAGTGTCATTCCGAAATTGCGCAGCTTGGCCTGCTCGCACCCTGGCATAAATCGCTTCAATGCTTCGATTGCGTGAATCGCCTGCCGGCGTCCCTCGATCTCGGCAGCGGTCAGGTCGTTGGCATCGGTGCCATCGACGCTCGGCAGCTGAATGAGATTGAGATACGTCAGATCACCCTGATCGGTGATGCTGCCCCACGTGCCGGCAATGGTGCTCAGGCTTGCCGGAATAACCCCTTCCTCGACGGCGCGCTTGAATGGTTTACGCAGGAAGGGGGAGAACATGTCGTCCTCCTTGCCATCGGTCTCGATGTTCCACTCCCCGTTGCCGCGCCAGTCGCGATAGCGTTGCGGGTCGGCCTTGACCTGCTCGAGGAAGCGCGTCTTGTTCACACCGGCCATGGAGAACATGACCGAGGCGGCCATCATTTGCTCGCGCGGCGCCTTGTGCACCGGTGCACCGGCGCGTGCGGCGAGATCCGCATCACCCGTCGCATCGATCACCCGCTCGGCGAGCAGTGCTTCCCGGCCGGATTTGCTCTCGGTGATCACCCCGCGGATCATGCCGTTCTCGATGATGGGCGCCACGCACAGCCGATGCAGGAATGGGGTGATGCCCGCCTCCTTCACCAGTTCGTCGGCCACGTATTTGAACATCTCCGCAT
>JAKBCE010000006.1 GCA_021808195.1 Pseudomonadota bacterium | reverse complement strand
ATTGGCCACGTACTTGGCCACAGCGTCCCTGCCTATCGCTCCTAAGTATTGGTCGGGGCAGGGAGATTCGAACTCCCGACCCTCTGCTCCCAAAGCAGATGCGCTACCAGACTGCGCCATGCCCCGACCCGTGCCGCGACGGGAATTCCCTCGCTGCCCGACCATAATATGCGAGAATGCGCACCTTCCGAAAGAGCTACGATTCAGGCGTTTCATGGCGGCACAGGTGATTGACGGGCGCAAGCTCGCCGGTGAGGTCAAAAAGCAGGTTCGCGCAGCCATCGAGTCGGCCATGGCGCGAGGGCGACGCCGCCCAGCGCTGGCCGTGGTGAAGGTCGGGGACAATCCGGCCTCGGAAGTCTATGTGCGCAACAAGCGCAAGTCGTGCGAAGAGGTAGGGATCCGCTCCGTCGCATACGACCTGCCCCACTCGACCTCGGAGCTCGAGTTGCTCACGCTCGTCGATGAGCTCAACCACGACCCGCTGATCGACGGCATTCTGGTTCAGCTGCCGCTACCGGATCAGATCCAGTCCACCGCAGTGATCGAGCGAATCGATCCGGCCAAGGATGTGGACGGGTTTCACCCGTACAACGTCGGTCGTCTGGCTCAGCGCATTCCCCGCATCCGCCCGTGCACGCCATACGGGGTCATCAAGCTGCTCGAACACATCGTCGCGCCGCTGAAGGGCCAGCATGCCGTCATCGTGGGCGCGTCCAATATCGTCGGGCGACCGATGGCACTGGAGCTGCTGCTGATGGGAGCCACCGTCACCGTCTGCCACCGGTTCACTGCCGACCTCGGCGCGCATGTCCGCCAAGCCGACATTCTGGTGGTCGCAGCCGGCAAGCCGGGCCTGGTGCCCGGCGAGTGGGTCAAGCCGGGCGCAGTGGTCATCGACGTGGGCATGAACCGGCTCGAGAATGGGCGGCTGGTGGGTGACGTGCAGTTCGAGTCCGCCAGCGAGCGCGCCGGCTGGATCACCCCGGTGCCCGGCGGCGTCGGCCCGATGACGGTAGCCATGCTGATGCACAACACCTTCGAGGCATTCCAGCGCCGCATCGAATCGGGACGCTGAGGCAACAAGGGACCCGCCGGCAAGCCACGGCCGCAAGCTCACCTCACACCCTGGCAGGTCGCCACCCGCTCCGCAGGGCGTCAGTGCCGACGGTAGCGTACGAACCCGTGCCGTCGGTGGTGTGGCATCGCCCGATTCTTTCGCCCTGAATCGTTTGCCCTGATCAGCGCACTCTCGAGCGGCATCGCATCGCAAACGGTTCCGTCCAGCATCGACTTCTTCGTCAATGCGCCACGCCGTTCTCGTTTCTCCGGAGCGGAACAGCGGCCACCACTGCAATCCCGCTCACTTCCCGTGCCTAGGGGGAACACCCCGTACGCAGCATTCTGCTCAGGCGCGACGCCAATCCGTACCGCCGCCCGGCCGATCTTCAAGAATCACCCCGGCGGCAACCAGTAGGTCACGAATGCGATCGGACTCAGCCCAATTCTTCGCCTTGCGGGCAGCCACTCGCGCCATGATGTGCGCCTCGATCTGTGCCTCGCTCAATGCATCCGACGGCGCGGCGGTCGCGAGCGAGGAATCCGTCAGAGCGGGTTTTGCCAACCGCAGCCAATTCTCCGCATGGTGCTGCAGCAAACCCAGCACCCCGCCGAGCTGACGCAGCTTCGCGCCCAGCGCCGCGCAGCGCGCCATGTCGCCCGCATCACGCGCGATGTTGACCTCGCGGGCGAGCGTCTGCAGTACGGCGAGCGCTTCTGGCGTATTGAAGTCATCGTCCATGGCCGACTGGAACCGCGCGCCGTATACCGAATCTACCGGCTCGACGGCAGGCACGGCACGCAACGCCAGATACAGCCGCTGCAGCGCGGCGTCAGCCTGCTCGAGCTGCTCGAGTGAGTAATTGATCGGGCCACGGTAGTGGCTTGCGAGCACGAAGTAGCGCAGCACCTCCGGATGGCGCAGCTTCGGCAACACTTCGCGCACGGTGAAGAAATTGCCGAGGGATTTCGACATCTTCTCGTTGTCGACGTTGACGAAGCCGTTGTGCATCCAGATCTCGGCGAAGCGCTCCCCGGTGGCTGCGCAGGTCTGCGCGATCTCGTTCTCATGGTGAGGGAACTTCAGATCCATCCCACCGCCATGGATGTCGAAGTGCGCGCCGAGAAGCGCGACCGACATCGCCGAACACTCGATGTGCCAACCCGGCCGGCCACGCCCCCAGGGGGACTCCCAGGCCGGCTCGTGCGGCTTCGCATGCTTCCACAGAACGAAATCAAGCGGATCACGCTTCGACTCGTCCACCTCGACCCGCGCACCGGCGCGCAGATCAGCCAGACGCTTGCCGGAGAGCCGCCCGTAGCCGGCGAACTTGGCCACCGCATACATCACGTCTGCATTCGGCGAGACGTAGGCATAGCCGCGCTCGATGAGCTGCTCGACCATGGCGATGATGGCCGGCACGTGTTGTGTCGCGCGCGGCTCGAAATCGGGCCGCAGAATGCCGAGAGCGGCGCAATCCTCGTGCATGGCCGCAATGAAACGCTCGGTGAGCACCTCAATCGGCTCGCCGTTCTCGGCAGCGCGCTTGATGATCTTGTCGTCGATATCGGTAATGTTGCGCACGTAGGTCAGCCGATAGCCCCTATGTCGCAAGTAGCGCGCCACCGCATCGAACACGATCATCATGCGCGCATGTCCGATATGCAGATAGTCGTACACCGTCATGCCGCACACGTACATGCGCACTTCGCCGGGCACGATTGGGTTGAGCGGCTGCTTCTCTCCGGTCAGGGAGTTGTGAATCCGAATCATGGCTGTCATTTCACTCTCATGGCGCACCGACGGCTCGCGCCGCTCACGCAAAGCGCGCCAGACGGCGCTCGATTTCCCCGGCCGGCATCGCCCGCAAAAGCGGCGCGAGTTCAGGACCATGGCCGAGGCCGGTCAGGGCGAAGCGCAGCGGTCGATACAGCTGCGCGCCCTTGCGGCCGCTCGCCTGCCGCGCCGCGGCAGCGATGACCGCCAGATCATTGCCGCACTGTGCCGCCGCACGGGCGGCGGCCGCAAACAGCGCGCCGCCGGCCTCGCGCACGATCTGCTCGCCCTCAGCATCGAGCGGCGGTGCGCCGCCGAAGACGATCTGCACCCAGGCTTGCGCATCCTCGGGCAGCACCAGATTCGGCAGCACCGCAGCGGTGAACGCCTCCACGGCCGCCGGCTCGATGTTCTGCGGCAAGAGCGCACCGAGCCAGGTCCGCGCCTGCGTGGGGGACAGCCGGTGCACGGCGGCCTTCTGCCAGACGCGCAGTTGCTGTTCGTCGAAATGGGCCGGCGCGCGGCCGAGATGATGCGTATCGAAAGCGTGGGCAAGCGCCTCGAGTCCGAGCAGATCGTGCTCCGGACTGGAGTGTCCCAGCCGGAACAGGTAATTGACCAGAGCCTCGGGCCGATAGCCCCGCTCGCGGAATTCACGCACGCTGGCCGCGCCGTGGCGCTTGGACAGTGGCGTTCCATCCGCACCGAGGATCAACGCGAGATGTCCATAACGGGGCGCCGGCAGTCCGAGCGTCTCCAGAATGAGAAGCTGACGCGGCGTGTTGGTCAGATGATCCTCCCCGCGCAGCACCTGCGTCACGCCCATGCTGGCGTCATCGACGGCATTGGAGAAGAAAAACGCGGCGGAGCCATCGGCGCGGCGCACGACGAAATCGCCGATGTCGTCGGAAAGGAAGCTCTGCGCACCGTGCACGAGATCGTTAAATTCGATGCGCCGGCCGGTCGGCACGCGAAAGCGCAGCGTGGCCGCCATTCCGGCGGCCAGCCGCTGCGCGCGCTCGCTCGCGCTCAGCTCGCGGCACGTGCCGGGATAGCGCGGTGCGCGGCCGGCAGAGCGCTGCGCGCTGCGGGCCGCCGCCAGCTCGAGCGCCGTGCAAAAGCACGGATAGAGCGCACCCTGGCGCTCCAGCGCCGAGAACAGCTGCGAGTAGAACGCCCCACGCTGCGACTGATGGTACGGGCCGAGCGCGTCCTCGCGTCCCGGGCCGGCGTCCCATTCGAGACCGAGCCAAGCCAGATCCGCAAGCAGCCCCGCAGTGTGCTCGGTAAGGCTGCGAGTGGCGTCGGTATCCTCGATGCGCAGCACGAAGCGCTCCCCGGCGCGGCGGGCCAGCAGGAAATTGAACAGCGCGGTGCGGGCGTTACCGAGGTGCAGCTCGCCGGTGGGGCTGGGGGCGAAGCGGGTCGCGCCGCGCGTGAACGTCTGAGCGGTTGTGCGGTCCATCTCTGCCATAGCCGACAATAGTACGGGGTTTGCGCGGGCACTGCTAAGATGACGCGTCTGCGCGAGCCACTGGGAGGACCCATGCACGATCGGAACTGCACCGCCGCACGGCGCAGCACAGTAACCCTTGCGGCGCGCCTGCTCGCCGTCATTTCCCTCGGCATCATGAGCTCGGCGGGTGCACAGAGCGCGCAAACGACGCAGAACCCGCAACCCAATCCCGAGGTGCTGGTCACCACCAGCATGGGCTCGTTCGTGATCGAGCTGCGCCCCGACCGCGCACCGCTCACCGTGGCGAACTTCCTGCGCTACGTCCAAACCGGGTTCTACACCGACACGCTCATCCATCGGGTGGTCGGAAACTTCATCATTCAGGGCGGCGGGCACGAGGCGACCCCGCCGTACGCGCTCAAGCCCACCGGCGCGCCCGTGGTCAACGAATCCGGCAACGGTCTGGAGAACCGCCGTGGCACCGTCGGGCTGGCCCGCAGCGCGGATCCCGACTCGGGCACCTCGCAGTTCTACATCAACCTGGTGGACAATCCCGAACTCGATCCGCTGCCCACCCGCTGGGGATACACCGTATTCGGCAAGGTCGTGCAGGGCATGAACGTGGTCGAGCGCATTGGTCTGGTGCCCACCGGCGCATTCGGCCCGTTCAAGTCCCAGGCCCCGCTCAAGCCGGTCGTGATCCAGAACATCACGCTCATCACGCCATCGCAGCCTGGCACGGCGGCACCCGCCTCGAGCGCACCCGCCAATGCGTCCCCGCCAGCGCCGGCCGCTGCCCCTGCCAAAGCAGAGCCGCCAGGCAGCTCCAGCTCGGCAAGCCCTCCCACTGCGCCCCCTGCGGGCCGCAGCGCGACCGAGGCAAGCGGCGAGTCGATGAAGACCGCCCCGCCGGCGAATCCCACCGGCGCCCCGCCCAACAAGCCGTGAGCGACGAAGCGGCAGCGCCCGGAGAGGATCCGCGGCACTGCCTGTTCGTCTCGGACGTGCATCTGGAGGCCGTTGCAGGCGCCGCCGAGCAGCAGTTCCTGGCGTTCCTGCACGGCGAGGCGGCGCGAGCCGATGCGCTGTACATCCTCGGCGATCTGTTCGAAACCTGGGTCGGTGACGATACGAGCGAGCACGGCGATGTGCTCGATGCGCTGGGCGCGCTCAGTGCCAGCGGAGTCGCCTGCTTCGCGCTGCATGGGAATCGGGATTTTCTGCTCGGCGCTGCGTTCAGCCAGCGTACCGGCTGTCGAGTGCTGCCTGACCCGGTGGTAGCCCGCTTCGGCGGCGAGCGGGTATTGCTGACCCACGGCGATGCGCTCTGCACGGACGATCATCCCTACCAGGAGCTGCGCACCCTGGTTCGCGACGCCGACTGGCAGCGCAGATTCCTGTCGTTGCCGCTTGCCACCCGGCAGCAACTTGCCGATGAAGCCCGGGCCGGTAGCCGCGCGCACACTGCGCGGACCCAACCGCGCATCATGGACGTGAATGCCGCTGCCGTTCAGGCTGCCTTCCAGTCAACCCGGGTGCGGCGCATCATCCACGGACACACCCATCGCCCGGCCGTTCATGAAGGATTGATTGACGGACAGCCCACGCAGCGCATCGTGCTCGGCGCCTGGTATGAGCAAGGCAGCTACCTCTCGTACCGCGACGGCGATTACGACTTGCGCGCCCTGCCCCGATGAGCCGCTCGTGCACCCACCGGGGCAGGCCGTAGCACGCTCAGGGCTTTGACGTAGGGGGCGGCCCCATCCCCATGCCCATGCCCATGCCGCGCGGCCCCTTGCGCCGCATGAAGAAGCGCGGATGCGGCGGGATGAGCACTCGGAATTTCGCCATCTGCGCCGGGCTCAACACCTGTGCCATCCGGGTCATCATTTGTTGGTGTGCGTCACGGTGCGCAAGCCGCGCGGCGCGCATGGCTTGCATGACCTGCTGCATACTGGCCCGCATCGCAGCGTGCTGTTGGTCGTAAATCGCCTTGACCTGCTGCTGCTGTGCAGGACTGAGGTCAAGCAACACGGTCAACTGATGAAGCCGCCATTGCTCCATCCGCTGCATGCGCTGCATGCGCATGGCCATGCTGCCATGGCGCCATGCCGGTGCCGGCGGCGGACTCTGCGCGAGCGCCACGCTCGCCACACCCGTGAGCGCCAGAAGAACCAGAGTGCGTTTCATGGATTTTCCTCCATTGATCATCAACCCGGATCCTAGTCTAGCGGTGCGCACCGGGAGGCGCCGTAAGCAAATGTGCAGTGGCGTCTCAGCGGCGCGGCAGACTCAGCTCGGCCTCGAGTCCGCCGGTGGGCCGATTGCGCAATTGCAGAGTGCCGCCGTGTGCCTGCGCGACGTCGCGCGCAATGCTCAAGCCGAGGCCGGTGCCGCCGGTATCCCGGTTGCGCGAGGACTCCAGTCGGAAGAACGGCTCGAAAACCCGTTCGAGCGCATGCGCCGGGATACCCGGCCCCGCATCGCTGACGAGGATGCGCAGTACCGCGCCGTCGTGCACCGCGATCTGCGCGCGCTCGCCGAACTTCACCGCATTTGAAACCAGATTGGTCAGGCAGCGCTTCAGCGCTTGCGGACGCCCAGGGAACCGTCCGTTCGTGCGCCCGACGACGCTCACCTCTTGCCCCATCTCGGCAAACCCGCGCCGCACCGCCTCGATCAGCGCATCGACGTCGATCGGTTCGACGGCCTCCTGCTCATCCAGCCCGCGAAACAGACCCAACGCGCCACGCACCATGCTCTCCATTTCGTCGAGTTCGTGACCGAGACGCGCGCGCAGTGCGGCATCGTCGATCAACGTCTCCACCTGCAACCGCAGGCGCGTCAAGGGCGTCTTCAGATCGTGCGACATCGCGGCCAGCACCGTCGTGCGGCTGTCCAGATAGCGGTGCAGCCGCTCCTGCATGCTGTTGAATGCGCGTGCGGCGTCGCGCAACTCGCGAGCCCCCTGCTCCGGCAGCGGCGCCACCCGGTCGCCTCGGCCGATCGTTTCCGCGGCCCGTGCCAGGCGCCTCAGCGGCTGCGTGATGCCACGCGCCGCGACATATAGCGCCGCGACCAGCACCATCACCAGCAATATCAAATGGACCAGAAGACGCGGCGGCAGCGCCATCGAGGGCGAGATCCGCGCCACCCGAAACACGAGCGGCGCCGCCCCCGGGCCACTCACGCGCACGTCGTAATAGCCAACACGCTGCGCGTACAAGCCGAGGACGGGTGGCGGGACCCGGATGATCTCACCGGCGGCACTGCTCGCGGTGGCGAGACTGATGCGATAGGCGCTGCCGAGCTCACTGTGCAGACGCTGCAGCAGCAGGCCGCGCGCATCAGACGGAAACGGCAAGTGGATGCGCAGTCCGCTCGTGACCTTCCGCCGCATCGGCCAGCGCATCCGCAACCAGCGCGGCCGGCGTCGCGCGCGCCCGCCAAGCAGCGGCGCCGGCGCGGCGCGCCAGCGCAGCGCCCCGAGCGGACCGAACCCGCCGGATACTCGCAGCCGCCGCAGCGCGCGCACGCGCGCCGTTGGCGGTAGCTGCCCCAGCATGAGCGTGATCGCGCTGATGCGCCGCGCCCACAGCCGTGTCGTCACCTCGGTCACGACCCGCTGCTCGTTGCGGGCCACCAGATACAGGCTTGCCGACTGCGCGAGCAATACGCCAATGACCGTGGCCGCGATCAACCGTCCGAACAGGGATTGTGGCCAGAGGGCGATACGCATGTTCGGCCCTACCCCGCCTCACTCGGTCGCGACAGGCACGCCGATCACATAACCCTGGCCGTAGACCGTCTTGATGATCCGCGGCGCGCGCGCGTCATCGCCGAGAATCTGCCGCAGCCGGCTCACCCGTACGTCAATGCTGCGGTCGAGTGGATCGACCTCACGGCCGCGCAGCAGCTCGGCGAGCTGCGTGCGCGTGACCACCCGGTTGCCGGCCGACAGCAGCACCGCGAGCAGGCGGTACTCCGCCCCGCTCAGCGGCACTTCGCTGGCCCCGCGGATGAGCGTGCGGCGGGTGGTATCGAGACGCCAGTCGGCGAAGTTAAAGGCGCGTACGGCCTGCGGATCCGGATCCGGCGAGAGGTGCGTGCTGCGGCGCAGCACGGCGCGAATCCGCCCGAGCAGCTCACGAGGATTGAACGGCTTCGGCACGTAGTCATCGGCACCGAGTTCGAAGCCCACGATCCGATCGGTATCCTCGCCACGCGCCGTCAGCATGATCACCGGCAACTGCGAGCGGGAGCGCAGCTCCCGACAGATCGACAGCCCGTCCTCCCCAGGCAGCATCACATCGAGCAGCAGCAGATCGAAATGCGTGCGCTCCATGGCACGGCGCATCTGTGCCGCATCATGCACCGCGGTCACCCGCAAGCCTTCCTTTTCCAGGTACTGACTCAACAGCGAGCGGATTTCGCTGTCGTCATCGACAAGCAACAGATGTGGGTGCTCGACCATGGCGTCAACTCGTAGCCGCAACGATACCGGAGCGCGCCGCCGAGACGCCAGAGCTGCCTCCCCGGCGCCGCGTGCGCAACTGCCCCGCATTACAATTGCTCACAAGCCCGCCGGCTCACGGCGCACGTTTCAAACCGATGACCAGATCCGCAACGTTGGTCCCGGTCGGGCCGGTGCGCAGCAGTGCCCCGGCCGCCGCCAGTGCCGTGCCCGAATCGGCCCCGCGCAGCGCCTCATCCGCATCGATGCCGAGTGCGGCAATGCGCCCGCAGGTCTCCCCGTCGACCAATGCTCCGGCGTCCTCGGTCGGTCCGTCGACCCCATCGGTGCCGACGGCGAGCAGGGCCAGGTTGGCGTATCCGGCGATCAGCCGCGCCGCGGCGAGCGCCAAGTGTTGATTGCGCCCGCCACGGCCGGGATGTGGCGGCAGTTGCACCGTGGACTCCCCACCCCAGATGCGCACCTGCACGTCGCCGAGCGCCAGTTCATGCGTAAATTGGGTCGCGAGGCGCCGCGCGTCGCCGGCGAACCGGCCCGGGGCGCAGTGCGCGGTCAGCCCGCGCGCGCGGGCCGCCTCGGCCACTGCTTCGCCGGCCATATCGACCGAGGCGATCACCTCGCGGTGCAACCGGTCACCGAGCGGAGCTGCAGCAAGGATCCCCGAGCCGATCACCGCCGGATCGTCGCCCGGCACATCGGAGATGAACAACACCCGGGCGCTGCGATCGCCTAAGCGCGCCGCCAGCCCCCCGCCTTTGATCTGCGAGACGCGCGCCCGCTCGGCATTCAGGGCGACGATGTCGCGGCCGGAGGCCATGCCGAGCCGCGACAGCCGTACGAGCTGCTCGAGCGTGACGCCAGGCTTTGGAACCTCGACCAGCGCCGAGGCGCCCCCAGAGATCAGAAATACCAACTGCACCGTCGGGGGCAGCGCATCGAGCCAGGCGAGCAGGCGCGCGCCGGCGCGCAGGGAGCGCTCATCAGGCACAGGGTGGGCACTGGAGACGATCTGCGCGCCGGGCACCCCCTGCAGCGCCTCGGCCCCGTAGCCGTCCGGGCAGATGACCAACAGCCGCTCGAGCGCCGATCCGAGCGCATCGCGCGCACCCAACGCCATCGCAACAGCCGCCTTGCCGATCGCGACGGCCCAGTGCGGCTGCGCCACGGCCGTGCGCAGCGCCGCACGCACGCAGGTTCGTCCCTCAACGCGGGCCAGCCCCGCGCGCATCAGCTCGATCAGCAGCTCGCGACGGGCCTCGCCAGCTGTCGGACGTTCAGCCACCGTGGACGATTTTCAGCGCGCCGCGGGCATCGCGGCCGCGCTGCTTGGCCTCATCAGACCGTTCGCGCTGCAGACGATCGAGGTACTGCGGCGTGACATCGCCGGTGATGTAGTGGCCGGAGAAGCACGAGGTGTCGAACTCCTCGATCTGCGAATCCTCGTGCCGGCAAGCCGCAATCAAATCTTCGAGGTCCTGATAGACGAGCCAATCGGCACCGATCAGCCGCATCACTTCCTCAACGCTGCGCCCGCTGGCCACCAGTTCCCGCGCCGCGGGCATGTCAATGCCATACACGTTCGGATAGCGCACCGGGGGGGCCGCCGAAGCGAAGTACACTCTGCGCGCGCCCGCCTCGCGCGCCAACTCGATGATCTGCGCAGAGGTCGTGCCGCGCACGATCGAGTCATCCACCAGCAGCACGTTTTTGCCACGGAATTCCAGGTCGATCGCGTTCAACTTGCTGCGCACCGACTTCTGCCGCTGCTGCTGGCCCGGCATGATGAAAGTTCGTCCGATGTAGCGGTTCTTGGTAAACCCTTCGCGGTACTTCAGCCCCAGTCGCTGCGCCAGCTGCAAGGCACTGGTGCGGCTGGTGTCGGGAATCGGAATCACGACATCGATTTCGTGATTCGGGCGCTCGCGCAGGATTTTCTCCGCCAGCCGGTCACCCATGCGCATGCGGGCGCGATACACCGAAATATTGTCGATCTTGGAGTCCGGTCGCGCGAAATAGACGTACTCGAAGATACAGGGCGTGTGGCGCGTCACGGTGACGCATTGGTGCGAGTGCAGCCGGCCGCTCTCATCGATCAGCACCGCTTCGCCGGGGGCGATGTCGCGCACCAGACGGAAGGCGAGACTGTCGAGCGCCACGCTTTCGGATGCCAGCATCCATTCCTTGCCGTGCGGCGTGTCACGCTCACCGAGCACCAGTGGCCGGATGCCATTGGGATCGCGGAACCCGACGATGCCGTGGCCGATCACCATGGCAACGACCGCGAAGCCGCCGCGGCAGCGGCGATACACCGCCTCGAGGGCTGCGAACACGTCGGCCGGCGTAACCCGTGGCGTACCGATGCGTTGCAGCTCGGAGGCGAACACGTTGAGCAGCACTTCGGAGTCTGAGCTGCTGTTGAGGTGACGCCGATCCTCCCGGGTCAGCACCTCGGCGAGTTCCGCGGCGTTGGTGAGGTTGCCGTTGTGCGCCAGGCAGATCCCATACGGCGAATTGACATAGAAGGGCTGGGCTTCCGAGGCACTGTCGCAGCCGGCGGTCGGGTAGCGCACATGACCGATGCCCACGTGACCCTTCAGCTCGAGCATATGCTGCTGCTGAAACACGTCGCGCACCAGTCCGCTTGCCTTGCGCACGCACAGACCGCCCTCGCCGCTGGTGGCAATGCCGGCGGCGTCCTGGCCGCGATGCTGCAGCACGGTGAGCGCATCGTAGAGGCGCTGGTTGACCGCGCTCGTGCCAACGAGCCCGACGATTCCACACATAAGCTACCTCACAACCGCCCGGCTCCGACCAGCGTCCGCAGCCCGCTTGCGATCGTTTTGCCATACGGAACCAGTATTGAATGGCGCCACCAGCCCTCGGTATCAAGGTGCAGCAGCTCGGCGAGAATCACGAATACGCCGAACAGCACCACGCCGCGGGCAGCGCCGAATAGAAAGCCCAGAAAGCGGTCCGCTCCGCTGAAGATCGACAGACGCACGAAATGACTGACGATGGCGCCAACCGCCATGCCGAGGAGCAAGATAAGCGCGGCGATGATCACGCGTGCGGCCCACAGACGCACCGCCGGTGCGGCGAGCAGTCCGCCGAGGTGCGGCGCCACGCGCGAGGCCAGATGCCACGCGAGCACCAGCGCGATCAGCCAAGTGGCCAGTGCGATCGCTTCGCGCAGGAAGCCACGCACCGCGCCCACGATGGCGGACAGAACGATGGCGGCGCTCACCACGTAATCGGCTGTATTCATGACGTCTGGTCCGCTCGGGCAGAGTCTGGCCCCCCCGTCCCGGGCAACATGGCGCCGGTGCCATGCGGTCGGGCCCATGGCGCAAAAGTGTCACTGTGTGGCGGCCGCGTTAGGCCCATCATCAGTCGGACGGTAGCTAGGGGCGCGGATTGTACAAGAGCATGACCATGCCCGCTCGGCGTCCTGTCACTGCCTGAGCAATGCGCCCTTAAAGCCTCGCGCCCGCAATCGCCGGAGCAGCGCGAGTGCGCCGGCGCGGCTGCGCGCTGAACCGCTGGTCACCCGCCAGAGCAACCGGCCACGCAGATGCAGAGGAGCAATCCCCGCGAGGATGCCTTTGACACGAGCTTGGCGCACTAGGCGCAAGGCGTCGGCGCGGTACGCGAAAACGCCCATCTGCACGGTCCACGCTGCCGTTCCATGCGTCGACCGCACCGTTTGGGCTCTGGCCACCGTCCGGCGCACCACGGGGCGCGCCTGCACCACGGGTCGGGCGCGCAACTTAGGCTTAGCCTGGGCCGTCGGTCGCGCCCCGGGCTTAGGCTGGGGTGTGGGCTGGGTTCTCGGCCGCGGCACCGGGGTAGCCAGGGGCGGCGGCGCCGCCGGCTTCGCAGCAACCGCAGCGACAGTCTGAGCCGCTCGGGGAGGCTGAGCCGTCGACGGCGCGGATGGCGGGTTCGATGTCGGCGCAGCGGTTCGGGGTACGGCGCTCGCCTGCGCCTCGATGGCTGCCATGCGCGCTGCGGCTCCGCCCTCGAGCGGCAGCGTGTAACGGTGCACCGGGGTCTGTGCAGTTGGATGAGCGGCCACACGGGCGCCCGCCCCAGCCGCAGCGCGCTTCATTCGCGGCGGTCCGGTCAGCAACTCGGGCACCAGCAACACGATCAGCGCCACGAGGATGATGGCGCCCGTCAGTCGTTCTTTCACTGCGGGGAGTATACCCCAAGCCACTCGAGCGCCGGCCCGACCGTGTACACCGAGCCACACACGATGACACGATCACCGGGCTGCGCTGCCGCGCGCGCGGCGGCGCAGGCGTCCGTCACGGTGTCGAACAGTCGCGGGGCGCGCGCGACCGATTGAAGGCGCTCAGCCAAATCCCCCGCGGCAATTCCGCGCGGGCCCGGCAGCGAGCACAGCAACCACTCATCCACGACGGGCGCGAGCGCGGCACCAATCTCGGGGGCATCTTTGTCTCCCAGGATGCCGACGACCGCGAGGGTGCGGCCGCGGCAGGGGCGCCCCGCCAGCTGCGCGGCGAACACTTCCGCCGCCGGCGGATTGTGCGCGATGTCGAGAATCCACTCGCTCGCCCCAGGCACCACCTGAAACCGACCGGCCAGATGCACCGCGCCGAGCGCGCGGCTCACGGTACGCGCATCGAGGGCGGCGAGCACCGGCTCGAGGCGACCGGCGGCAGGTCCATCGGCCAGCGACTCGATGGCCGCCAGTGCGGCCGAGGCGTTGCGGTATTGGATGTCGCCCTGCAGTCGCGACGGCGGCAGATCCGCCAGCTCCAATCGCACGCCGTGATAACTCCAGCGTCCATCCGCGGCGACCTGCCAGTGGTAATCGCGCTCGGCGAGGAGCGGGCGGGCGCCCAACCGAGCGATCGCCGCGTACACGCTCGCGGGCATGTGTGCGGTGCCCAGCACCGCCGGTCGGCCCGGCCGGAAGATACCGGCCTTCTCTGCGCCGATCTGCTCGAGGGTATCGCCGAGCCATTCCCGATGATCCAGTCCGACCGAACACAGCACCGCGGCATCGGCATCGACCAGGTTGGTCGCATCGAGCCGTCCGCCGAGGCCGACTTCGAGCACGGCGAACTGCACGCCCCGCTCGGCGAACAGCCACAACGCCGCCAGCGTGTTGTATTCGAAGAAGGTGAGCGTCTCGGCACCGCGTGCCGCCTCGATGTGCTCGAACGCTCTGACCAGCGAGGCATCGTCGACCTCGCGGCCCTGGATGCGGATCCGTTCGTTGTAGCGGATGAAGTGCGGGGAGGTGAACAGTCCCACCGAGGCGCCGGCGGACAGCAGCAGCGCCTCAGCATGCGTCGCCGTCGAGCCCTTGCCGTTGGTTCCGGCCACGGTGATGACGGTGGCCGCGGGCCGCTCCAGAGCGAGGCGGCGCGCCACCGCGCTCACCCGCTCGAGTCCCAGGTCAATGGTGTGCGGATGCGCGGCCTGCTGCTGCGCCAACCAGTACTCGAGTGATTCGCTCATGTACGCTCTTGGGATTCGGCCACGCCGGAACGGCGCATGCCGCTCAGGCAGCGGCCGGCTTCTTCAGCATGACCCGCAGCATCGTCGCAATTCGCGAGCGCAGCTCGCGTCGGTCGACGATCATATCGAGCGCCCCGTGCTCGAGGAGAAATTCGCTACGCTGGAAGCCCTCCGGCAGCGTCTCGCGCACCGTCTGCTGGATGACGCGCGGGCCTGCGAAGCCGATCAATGCGCGCGGCTCGGCCAGGTTCAGATCCCCGAGCATGGCGAGGCTCGCCGACACGCCACCGGTGGTCGGGTCCGTCATGACCGAGATGAACGGCAGCCGCGCCCGCTTCAACTGCGCGAGCGCCGCGGAGGTCTTGGCCATCTGCAACAGCGAGTACAACGCTTCCTGCATGCGCGCCCCACCGCTCGCGGTGAAGCAGACGAGTGCACTGCGCTCGGCGATGCAATGGTCCACGGCGCGCTTGAAGCGCTCCCCGACCACCGAGCCCATCGAACCGCCAAGAAACTGAAACTCGAACGCGCACGCCACCACCGGCAGCGCCTCCAGTGCGCCCGCCATCACCACCAGCGCATCGGCCTCCCGCGTCACCTTCTGTGCCTGGGCCAGGCGGTCCTTGTAGCGCTTGCTGTCGCGGAACTTCAGCGGATCTTCCGGGTGAACGCCTGCGGCGAGTTCCCGTGCGCTGCCCGGATCGAGGAAGGCATCGAGCCGCTCGCGCGCCCCGATGCGCATGTGATGCGAGCACTTGGGGCAGACGTACAGATTACGCTCGAGCTCGGCGCGGTACAGGACCGCATCACACACCGGGCACTTAATCCACAGCCCCTCGGGCACCGAGCGCGTACGCCGCTCGGTCTTGATGCGCGAGGGCATGATCTTTTCGAACCAGGACATAAGATATCCGCGAGGGCTCCAGCGCGCGATGATAGCCGATCAGCACGGCCCGGGCCCGTCGAGCGGCTCAGGCAGCGCAAAGGCCTGCGGATAGCGCACCGACCACAGATACAGCCCGTCGGCGGGCGCGGTCGGGGCACTGCGGCGCCGATCGCGTCCGGCCAGCACCTCCCCTGCCCAGCCCGCCGGCGCCTCCCCCTTGCCGATGGCGATGAGCAGACCGGCGATGTTGCGCACCATGTGATGCAGGAACGCGTTCGCGGTCGCCTCGAGAATGACCCATTCGTCCGCGCGCCGCACGCTGAGCCGCTCGAGCCGGCGCACGGGGGACTTTGCCTGGCATTCCGCGGCGCGGAATGCGCTGAAATCGTGCTCACCTTCAAGCAGTGCCGCGGCCTGGCGCATCGCCACCGCATCGAGCGGCCGGTGCACCCAGGTAATGCGCCGGGCCAGCAGCCCCGAGCGCGCCCGGCGGTTGAGAATAATGTAGCGGTAGGTGCGCGCCTCGGCGCAATAGCGGGCGTGAAAGTGCGCCGGCACCGGTTGCGCCCAGGTCACACTGATGTCCGGCGGCAGCGCGCTGTTGGCCCCGAGCACCCAGGCACGCATACTGCGCTGCGCGGCGGTATCGAAATGCACGACTTGACCGCGGGCGTGCACTCCGGCATCGGTGCGACCCGCGCACACCGCACTCACGGGAGCATCGGCGACCTCGCCGAGCGCCGCCTCGAGACACCCCTGAACACTGGGGCGGGTCGGCTGGTTCTGCCAGCCGACATAAGCGCCACCGTGGTACTCCAGCCCGATCGCGATCCGAGGCATCAGCCGGGCAGCGACTCCAGCAGCCGGCCGGCCTCCTGACGCTGCGCGTCGGAGCCCTCGTGCATCACTTCCTCGAGGATGCTGCGCGCCCCCTCCGGATCACCCATGTCCATGTAGGCGCGGGCGAGATCGAGTTTGGTGCCGACTTCACTCATCGTGAGCGGCTCGAAATCGGTGACCTCGTGCTCTGCGGTGGGCGACTCTTGCGTCGCGCCAAGGCCCACATGCGCCATGGTCGCAGCGCCGATATCGAAATCCAGACCGTTGCCGTTCGACGGCTTCGCCTCCGGCTCGGCGCCGAGATCGAAGTCCACGCCGCCGGCTGGCATCACGAGCGTATTCAGCCTGGAGGTCTCGGACGCCTCATGCTGGGCCGCGTCACCCGCTTTGGGTTGCTCGGCGAGCAGATTCTCGAGCTCGCGCTCATCGATGTGCCACGCACTCGTGGTCCCGGTGGAGTTCGGCACGGCCGCCGCGCTGCCGCCTTCGCCCGAGGCGCCCGCCTCGGCCTGTGCCAGCATGCTGCGCGAGTGCTCGTCGAGCCCGGCCACCAGGGTCGGGGAATCGCCGCCGAGGCTCGGCTGCACGGTGGTTTCGAACGCGCCGAGATCCAGGCCGAGATCGTCGATCGCCAATTCGGCGGTCCGGTCCGATCCCTGGCTCAGCGCTTCGACCTTCTCGCGCAGAGCGGACGCACCGCCCGCCTGCAAAGCCGGCTGCTCGACCGTCGGCTCGACCGGCTCGAAGGCCGACATCTCATCGAGCGGATGTTCGGCCATCTCCTGCGTCACGCCGGTTTCCGAACCGGTCGCTTCCAGGTCCGCGAGCGTCGCGTTCAGATCCGAGCTCGACACCGTGTCGGCCGCGGCGCCGTCTTCCCCGAGCGCCGCGCCGATGTCCAGATCGAATGATCCTGTGGCACTGGTGGAGCTGCTCGCGTGAGCGGCGGGCAATGCACCGCCCATCAGATCAAAATCCACCCGCCCCTGGCCGCCTTCCAGATCAAGGTCGACGCCCTGTGAGGCGGCCCCGCTCACCGGCGCATCGGCGAACAGCGGATCATCCGGCGCAAGCTGCCGTCCCATGATCACGACCTTGTCCCACTCGCCCGGGGGCGCCTGCTCGCGCGATTCCGCCAGCTCGTGCGCGAGTTCGACGAACTGCTCCTTGTTGCCCCAGACGAAGAACACCTCGAGGAGCTTGAGCTTCAGATCCCGCCGTTCCGGCTCGCGCTGAATGGCGATTCGGATCAGATCAGCGGCCTGGTCGTACAGGCCATAAGCCATATGGAAGTCCGCCTCGGCGAGCGGATCGCCCTGCTCGAGGTTGAGCGCGGTCTCGCTGCTCATCGTCTGATCGGCCGGGACGTGCGTGGAAACCACCGGCGCGGCCGCCTCGTTCATCACCAGTCGCGGCTGTTCGTGTGTAGCCTCGCGGACATCGATGGACGCATCGGCGCGCGGTGGGGCGCTCACCGTCACCACAGGCACCGGTGGCGGGGCGCTCGCGGCAAATCCGGTATCAGCCGATTCGCTCAGCAGCTCATCGGCCGCCGATTCGCGCCGCGACCGCAGCACCCGGGCCAGCACGTAGGCGATCACGAGGGCCACCAGGGCGAGCAGCGCCCACCAGTAGCGCCGCAGCATCTGCCGAAGTTCACTCGGCGGCGCCGCATGCGCCGCTTTCACCGCCGGCTTGCCGGTGCTCGGATGCGCGGCCGCCTGCGGCGCGGGACTGGTCGCAGCGGGTGCCTTGCCGGCCGGTACCTTGGCGGCCACCTGCGCCTGCAGGGCGGCCAGGGCGGCGCTCTTCATCTGCACCAGGCGCTTCTCCTGCGCCAGCTCGTTCTGCAGCGTGTGCACTTGGGCCTGCAGAGCACCGACGGCGGCCGAACTGCCCGGACCCGAGCCCGTCGCGGCGGTACCGGTGCCCGAACCGCTGCCCTGAGGGGCCACTAGACGCAGCCGGCCAGAGGCGCTGCCCGAGCCCTGGCTGGCCTGCCAGGCGCTGTCCTGGCGGTTGATTTCCTTCCAGGCCGCCGCCCGCGACACCTGCGCCACCGCGCTCTCGCTCGGTACCTGCAGAACCGCCCCGGAGCGCAGCAGGTTCATGTTGTGGGCAAACGCCTGGGGGTTCAGCCGATAGATCGCGACCATCCAGCGGCGTGTCTGCGCAGAATCGATCCCGCCGCCGCTGAAGCGGCTGGCCAGTCCCGAGAGCGTCTCGCCCGGACGAACGTGAATGGAATGCGGCGCGGCTCGGCCCGCCTCGGGCGCGGCCGTCGCGCTGACCGGCGGGCTCACCGCAGCGGCGCGGCTCTGCTGTGCTGGCAACTCGCCCGTGCGCGCCGCGCCGCCGACCACCGGGGCAGCCACCGCCACGTGACGCGGCTGGTTCGCCTTGGGGACATAGACCGGCGGGTTCAACAAAATGGTGTACTCGCGGAACAGCACGCCGCGACTCCAGTTCGCCTTGACCAGCAGGGTCAGAATTGGGTCGGTGACCGGCAGCGGCGAGGTCAGATGCAGCTCGAGGCGTCCGCTGGCGCCGTGCACGACCTCGATTTGCGCCCCATTGAGGTAGGGCGGCCAGTTCAGCCCGTACTTGGCAAAGGTGAGACGCGAAGCCAGCCCGACCGACAGACTCTGCATGGCCGCCGGCGTGGCATCGAGCAGGTCGATGCGCGCATCGAGCGGCTGGTCAAGATGCGACTTAACATGAATATTCCCGAGGCCCAGAGCCAGCGCTGCCTGCGGCAGAGCCAGCAGCAGCGCCATCACCAGACTTGAGCGTTTGGCGATCATTGACCACACCCCGAACGGCATCGGTGAACGAAACCCCTTATAAAAACAATCGGATGGTCGCTGTTCGCAGACGCATCCGGCGTGGGCGGCAATATAACTTAAATCGGCTCGCAACCCCAAGCCGGCTCGCACCGACCGCCCGGCGCCACCCCTTGGCTTGGCGGTTGATCTTTACTCATTCTGGCCGGACAAACTGTGTCGCGCTTCGTAGACTGATCGATTCGAGCCCTCTGCTGGGCTTCAGGATGCCGGTTCCTGCCGGGTGATGTCCGGGGTTACACACTGGACATCCGCGTTCTGCCCGCGGTGACGCAGGTAATGGTCGAGCAGCACGATCGCCAGCATCGCTTCGGCGATCGGCGTAGCGCGTAGGCCGACGCACGGATCGTGCCGTCCAGTGGTCACGACCTCGACCGGCCGCCCGGCCAGGTCAATGGTGCGACCCGGAACCTGGATGCTCGAGGTGGGCTTGAAGGTCACGTGCGCCACCACGTCCTGCCCGGACGTGATGCCGCCGAGGATGCCGCCGGCATGGTTGCTCGTGAAGCCCTCCGGCGTGAGCTCATCGCGATGCTCACTGCCGCGCTGCGCCGCTGAGCGCACCCCCGCGCCGATCTCGACTGCCTTGGCGGCATTGATCCCCATCAGCGCCGCGGCAATGTCGGCATCGAGACGCCCGAACACCGGCTCGCCGAGTCCCGGCGGCACTCCGGCGGCCACCACCGTGACGCGCGCGCCGATCGACTCGCCCGCCGTGCGCAACTCCCACACCAGGGCCTCGAGCGCCGCGATGCGCTCGGGATCCGGACAGAAAAACGGGTTGCGGTAGGCGAACTGCAGATCGCGCGGCTCGAGCTGCAGCGAGCCGATCTGACTGAGATAGCCGTAGATGCGCACCCCGAGACGCCCGGCGAGATACTTGCGCGCGATGGCGCCGGCAGCCACCCGCATCACGGTCTCGCGCGCCGAGGAGCGGCCGCCGCCACGGTAATCGCGCAGGCCATACTTGTGCTGATAGGTGTAGTCGGCGTGCCCGGGGCGGAAGCGGTCCTTGATCTTCTCGTAATCGCGCGAGCGCGCATCGGTGTTCTCGATCAACAGCCCGATCGGCGTGCCGGTGGTCCGCCCTTCGAACACCCCGGAGAGAATGCGCACCTGGTCGCTCTCGCGGCGCTGACTGACGAAGTGCGAGGTGCCGGTCCGGCGCCGGTCGATGTCGGCCTGCAGATCCGCCTCGGTGAGCTCGAGCCCCGGCGGGCAGCCATCGACAACGCAGCCGAGCGCCGCGCCGTGGCTCTCCCCGAACGTGGTCACCGTAAATAGCTTGCCGATGGTGTTGCCGGACATGAAAGGGCCTCTGCTTGCACCGCGCGCCAGCGCGGCACGTATCGATTGCGCGCGGGGCAGTTGCGGTTGGCGCGAGTGTACTATGCGCCTGCGCGCCGGGTGCGCGGCGCGCGGGCGGTCGGCCGAGGTAGCTGCTCGGCGCCGAGCAGAAACACCCCACCGCCGCCGCGCTCGAACTGCAGCCACAGAAACGGCAGTCGTGGGAACGCGCGCTGCACGGCCTGCTCGGTGTTGCCGACCTCGACGAGCAGCGTCCCGCCGGGGTTCAGGTGCCGACGGGATTGCCTGAGCAGCACCCGCACCGAGTCGAGCCCGGCGGCGCCGGCGGCGAGCGCGATCGATGGCTCGTGCCGATACTCCTGCGGCAGCGCGGCGAGTTCCCGCGCACCAACATACGGGGGGTTCGACACGATCAGATCGTAGCGCGCTGCACCCAGGGCCGCGAAATGATCGGAGCGCACCAGTCGCACCCGCCGCCCCAGGCGGTGCCGGCGCACGTTGCGCGCGGCAACCTCGAGTGCGGCCGCCGAAATGTCTACCGCATCGACGTGCGCCCACGGCAGCGCCTTGGCACAGGCGATGGCGATGCAACCCGAGCCGGTGCCCAGATCGAGCACGCGACGGATGCGGCGCGCGTCGAGCCACGGCGCAAACCGCCGCTCGATGAGTTCTGCCATCGGGGAGCGCGGAATGAGCACGCGCGGATCGACGTAAAACGGCAGGCCGGCGAACCAAGTCTGTCCGGTGAGATAGACCGCAGGGATGCGCTCGGCGATGCGCCGGGTGATCAGTTCACGCGCCCGGCGCTGCCCGCTGCGCCCGACACGCCGTGCATAGACCGACGGGTCATCGTGCGCCAAGCCGAGCGCATGCAGCACCAAGGCGGCCGACTCGTCCCAGGCATTGTCCGTGCCATGGCCGAAGAACACGCGCGCGCGGCGCAGCCGCCGGGCGCCGGACTCGATCAGCTGGCGCACGGTGGCCCGCTGCGGGCGCGGCGCGGCGCGCCGCCCGCTGTGGGATAATTGCCTCATGTCGTCTCGTTACTTCTGGGTCCTGGTGGCGCTGGTGTGCCTCGGCGCCGGCTTCGCAGGGTACCGGCTGGCCGCGGTGCGGTACAGCCGCACGCCCGTACCCGCCTACGGGACTTGGTTGCCGCGGGCGCGGGCACTCGGCCCGTTCTCCCTCACCGACAGCCGCGAGCACCGTTTCGATGCCGCCGATCTCACCGGCCATCTGACTCTGCTTTACTTCGGCTTCACCCGTTGCGCAGATGAGTGTCCGGACACCCTTGCGCTGCTGGCGCGCGTGGTGCACCGCGTACCGCATCTGCCGCTACAGGTGCTGTTCGTCACCGTCGATCCGCACCACGACACACCGGCGGTGCTCGCCAAGTTCCTGCGCCAGTTCGATTCGAGCTTCATCGGCCTGACCGGCCCGCAGCGCCAGATCAGCGCGCTCGCCGCGCGGCTCGGTGTGACGCTCGGACAGATCGAGCTGCCCGGCGGCGGAGAGACTTTCGAGCACACCGTGGCCGTGTTTCTGCTCGATGCGCGCGGCCGGGAGGTTGCGCTGTTCACTGCACCTTTTGACGGACGGCGCCTCGCCGCTGCACTGCACGCAAGTGCCGAGCGGCTGCTGACGAGCGGCTGACCCCCTGGAGCTTCGCATGACAGGCGTAACGGATCCCCCGACGCTGCGCGCACGGCTGTTCGTGCTGCTGCAGTACGTGCTGCCGCAGCACTTTCTCTCGCGGCTGGTCCTGCGCCTGACGCGCAGCCGCGTGCGCCCGCTGAAGCGGGTGCTGATCGGCGCCTTCGTGCGTCATTTCCGCCCCGACATGCGCGATGCGCTCGAGGGCGAGCCGCAGCGCTATCCCACGTTCAACGCGTTCTTCACCCGCGCATTGCGGCCCGAGGCGCGAGTCTGCGCAGACGATCCGCTCGCGCTCGCCTCGCCCGTCGACGGCACGGTGAGTGAGCTCGGCCCGCTCGATGGCTCGCGCATCCCGCAGGCGAAGGGGCACGAGTACAGCCTCGAGTCGCTGCTTGCCGGCCATGCGCAGACCGCGCAGCGCTTCGCCGGCGGCTCGTTCGCGACACTGTACCTGGCGCCCTATAACTACCATCGGATCCACATGCCGCTCGCCGGCGAGCTGCGCGCGGCGTGGTTTGTTCCGGGCCGGCTGTTCAGCGTCAATGCCACCACCGCAGCGGCGGTGCCCGGTTTGTTCGCGCGCAACGAGCGCGTGGTACTGCACTTTGCCGATGGGGAGCTCGAATGGGTGCTGGTCATGGTCGGGGCGCTGTTCGTCGGCAGCATGAGGACCGTGTGGCACGGCGAGGTGACGCCACACGCCGTTCGCAGGGTCACCGAACTACCCGTGACCGCCGAGCGCGCGCCGCTGCGCCTCGGGAAAGGTGCTGAGCTCGGCCTCTTCAATATGGGCTCGACGGTCATCCTGCTGCTGCCCCCTCACGCGGCCGAGTGGCGCGCGGACCTCACCGCTGGCGGGACCATCCTGGCCGGCGAGACGCTCGGACGGCTCCTCGGGCGCCCGTCACGAGGGTGAGACGATGAGCAGCGGGCAAGAATCGGACTGGCGTCCCACGGCGAACGCGGCCATGCTTCGGCGCCGCGCGGCGCTGCTGGCAGTGGTACGGCAGTTCTTTGCCGAACGCGCCGTGCTCGAGGTGGATACCCCGATGGTGGTCAACGCGCCGGTGACCGACGTGCACATCCATTCGGCGCGCGTTCGCTTCAGTGCCGAGCCGGGCGCGGCTGCACCCGAGTTCTTCCTGCACACCTCGCCGGAGTACGCCATGAAGCGTCTGCTCGCCACGGGTCTTGGCGACATCTACCAGATCTGCCACGTGGTGCGCGGACTCGAGCGCGGGCGCCTGCACAACGCCGAGTTCACGCTCATCGAGTGGTACCGCCAGGGCTGGACCCTGGCGGCACTGATGACTGAGGTCGAAGCTCTGGTGCGCAGCGTGCTCGGCGAGCGCGCCGCGACACGCGGCAGCGTACGCCTCAGCTACCGGGAGGTGTTCCGGCAGCAGCTGGGCATCGACCCATTCAGCGCCCCGCTGCAGGAGTTGACCGGCGCGGCGCGCTCGGCCGGCTTCGCCGGCGAATCAGCGAGCCGCGACGAGCTGCTCGAGCTGCTCATGAGCGTGCGCATCGGACCGCACCTCGGGCGCGGGGCGCTCACGTTCATCCACGGTTACCCCGCCAGTCAGGCCGCCCTCGCCCGGCTCGATCCGGCGGACCGGCGTGCGGCGCAGCGCTTCGAGTTGTATTGCGAGGGCATCGAGCTCGCCAATGGCTTTCACGAGCTCGCCGACGCACGCGAGCAGCGGGCGCGCTTCGAGCACGATCTGGCCGAGCGCGAGCGGCTCGGTCTCGAGCCGCTCGCGCCCGACGAGCGGCTGCTCGCAGCGCTCTCGGCGGGGCTGCCGGATTGCTGCGGCGTGGCGCTCGGATTCGATCGGCTGGTCATGCTCGCCGAGAATGCCGAGCGCATCGACGCCGTCCTGCCCTTTCCCATCGAGCGCGCCTGAGCGCGGAGTCCCCATGCAGCACACCACGAACCGCTACGACTTTCGTGACAAGCGCGCCGCCTACGCCGAGCTCGCGCGCGATCTCGAGGCACTGCTCGGCGGGGAGTCCGACCCGATCGCCAACACCGCCAACACCGCCGCGCTGTTGTTCGAGGCGCTGCCCGAGATCAATTGGGCGGGGTTTTATTTCCAGCGCGGCACGGAGTTGGTGCTCGGCCCGTTTCAGGGCAAGCCGGCCTGCGTGCGCATCGCCCTCGGTCGCGGGGTGTGCGGCAGCGCCGCCGAGCGGCGCACCACGATCGTGGTGCCCGACGTGCACGCCTTTCCCGGCCATATCGCCTGCGACACCGCCTCACGCTCGGAGGTGGTCGTGCCACTGCTTAGCGCCGAGCGGGTGCTCGGTGTGCTCGACATCGACAGCCCGCTGCCCGGCCGCTTTGACACCGAGGACGCCCGCGGCCTTGAGCGCATCGTGCTCGTGCTGCTGAAGGCCACGCGCTTGGCGCCCGGGGGGCTCTAGCGCGCCCTGCGCGCCGCTACTGCTTGGCGCGCGAGACGTACTGGCCGGTGCGGGTGTCGATGCGGATGACTTCGCCCTGGTCGATGAACAGTGGGACCCGCACCACCGCGCCGGTCTCGAGCTTGGCCGGCTTCTGTCCGCCGGTGGCGGTATCTCCGCGCAATCCCGGATCGGTCTCGACGATCTGCAGCTCGACGTGCGCCGGCGGCGTCACCACCAGCGGCTCGCCATTCCACAGCGTCACGATGCAGGTGACGCCATCCTTCAGCCACTGGGCGTTGTCGCCCACCGCGGATTTACCCGCCGTGTACTGCTCGAAGCTGTCCGGCACCATGAAATGCCAGAAGTCCCCGTCCTGGTACAGATACTGCATTTCGGTGTCGACCACGTCGGCGGCCTCGAGCGAGTCGCCAGACTTGAAGGTCCGCTCGATCGTTCGCCCGGTCTTCAGATTGCGGATTTTGATGCGGTTGAAAGCCTGTCCCTTGCCGGGCTTGACGAACTCGTTTTCAACCACGGCGTACGGATCGCCGTCGAGCAGGACTTTGAGACCCGAGCGGATCTCGGCGGTGGTGTAGCTGGCCATTTCTTTCTCTCAGCCGGAGCGGCACAATGCGCGGCCTCTCCGATTAAAGGGCCGCGTATGATACCGGCATCGGTCCAACCCCGCCAGATTCCCGCCAGCTGGCAGCAGGAGCTCGCCGAGGCGATCACTCATCCGGCGGAACTGGCCGAGGCACTCGGCCTGCCGCTCGAGGCACTCGGCGCACTGGACGGGGTGCCCTTCCCGCTGCGGGTGCCGCGTAGCTTCGTCGCTCGCATGCGCCCGGCAGACCCGCGCGACCCGCTGCTGCTGCAAGTGCTGCCGGTGGCGGCCGAACGGCTCGAGCCGCCCGGCTACGGACCCGATCCGCTGCACGAGCACGCGGCACAGCGTGCCCCGGCGCTCTTGCAGAAATATCAAGGTCGGGCGCTGCTCATCGCCACCGAGACCTGCGCGGTGCACTGCCGATACTGCTTCCGGCGGGAATTTCCATACGCCGCCCAGCACGGTGAGGGCGGCCGCTGGCACGAGGCACTCGCGGCGATCGCGGCCGATCCGTCGCTCGAGGAAATCATCCTCAGCGGCGGCGATCCACTTTCGCTGAGCAATGCGCGCCTCGCCGCACTCGGCGCGGCGCTCGCTGCGATCGGACATGTGCGCCGCATCCGGGTGCACACCCGTCAGCCGGTCGTGCTGCCCTCCCGAGTCGATGTCGGGCTCACCGATTGGCTGCGTGCGAGCCCGGTGCCGATGGTGGTGGTTCTGCACATCAACCACCCCAACGAAATCGACGCAGCGGTGCGCGCCGCGTGCGCGAAGCTGCGCGCGGCAGGCGTCACGCTCCTGAATCAGACGGTACTGCTCGCCGGCATCAACGATGAGCTCGCGGTGCTGCAGCGGCTGTCGCAAGAGCTGTTCGACTCTGGGGTGCTGCCGTACTACCTGCACGCCCTCGATCGGGTGCGCGGCGCGGCTCACTTTCTGGTCCCGGACGAGCGCGCACGCGAGCTCGCCGGCGCGCTCGCGGCGTGCCTGCCGGGCTATCTGGTGCCGCGTCTGGTACGGGAAATCCCCGGCGCCTTTTCCAAAACTCTGTTGACGCCAAGCGCCGTTGCGCCCGGTGGCTGCGCGTGAGCTGACGGTTTACCCTGGCGCGCGAATGCGCATAATGAGACCCGCGGCCAGTCGGCTGCGGCTGGCCGCCGTTACAATCGCAACACTCAGACTGCGTGCGAACCCCGTCGGGAGTCGAGCTTGGCCGAAAACACATTTGCGCTGGTGGTGCGCTGCGCGGCGCGGCACGTCGTTGACAGCCTCAACGACATTCTCGGCCGCGCCGGGCTGCCTGCCCAGTGCACGTGGGTGGCCGCACAGGAGGCGCTGTACGATGCGCTGAACCGCATCAAACCGGAGTTGGTGCTCGATGCCGCCGATCCGGGACACGATGTGGCCGCGGTGGCCGCCTTGCGGGACCAGGTCGCCCCGTGGGTGCCGATCGTGGTGCTCGCGAGCGCTGCCGATGAGGCGGTGATCGCCGCGGCGATGCGCGCCGGGGCGCGCGATGCGGTTTCGTTCGCCTCGCCGGAGCGCCTGGCGGCCGTGCTGCTGCGCGAGCTGCGCGCCGCGCGCCTCGAACGGGCGCTGCAGGCCACCGTGCAATCGGCACACCTGGCGCAAGAACCGGACCTCGCACTCAAGCACCGGCCCGCCGATGCGATCATCCACGTGCAGGAAGGCATCGTCGTCGATGCCAACCCGGCCTGGCTCGAATTGTTCGGTCCCGGCGCAGCGGTGATCGGCCAGCCGGTGATGGATCTGTTCGATGAGGCATCGCGTCCGGCGCTGAAAGGCGCGCTCTCGGCCTGCCTGCAGGGCCGCTGGAGCGGCCATGGCCTGAAGGCCGGCGCAGTGCGCCCCGATGGCAGTGTGCTCAGCGCCGAGCTCACCCTCGCGCTTGCCGAGCACGAAGGGCAGCCCTGCGTACGGCTGGTGCTGCCAGCCCGGCCACGCGATGAGCGCAAGCTGATGCAGGAACTGCAGCAGGTCGTGCAGTGCGATCAGACGACCGGACTGCTGCACCGCCGTGACCTGCTACCCGCGCTCGGCCAGCGCCTCAAATCGGCGAGCCCCGGCGGGTTGCGTGCGCTCGCGCTGATCCGATTGGATCGCTTTGCAGAGGTTGAGCGCAGCGTGGGCGCGACGGCGAGCGAGCAGGTGCTTGGGGAGTTCGCGGGCCTGCTGCGCGCGACGCTGAATCCGACCGAGGTGGCCGGCCGCTTCGGCGGCGTACGCTTCCTGGCCCTACTCGAGCGCGGCAACGAGCGCGACGTGCAGGCCTGGGCGGCGCAACTGGTGCAGGAGACAGCCCGCCGCCCGCTACGCGCGGATAAGAAGTCGGTCACGCTCACCTGTACGATCGGGCTCGCGCCGGTAACGAGCGGCACGCCCGCTCTGGATGCGCTCATCGCCGCCGTCGCGGACGCGTGCGCCCAGGGCTCGCGCCGCGGCGGCAACCAGGCGATCGCCGCCGGGGCGGCCGCGGCCGCGGCCACGCCCTACGATGCGGCCTGGGTCAAGCAGATCAAGAGCGCTCTGCTCGAGAATCGATTTCGCCTGGCGACCCAGCCGGTGGCGAGTCTGCGAGGCGGGGATGCGCGCATGTTCGACGTGCTGCTGCGCATGGTCGATAACCGCGGCAAGGAAGTACTGCCGGGCGAGTTCCTGCCAGCCGCCGAGCGCAACGATCTGCTGAAGAACATCGACCGCTGGGTCGTCGGCGCGGCGCTGTCGTTCGCCGCCCAGCGTCGCCCGGGCTGTCTGTTCGTGCGCCTGTCGAAGGACACCGTGCGCGATGCGTCCTTTGTCGCGTGGCTCGATGGGCACATCCGCTCCGCTCGCGCCGACCCTCGCAGTGTGTGCTTCCAGATACCGGAGGCCATCGCCGTCGCGAACCCGCAGGCGCGCGCGCTAGCGGAAAAACTGCGCCAGTGGGGCTTCCGCTTTGCGATCGAGAGCTTCGGCTCGCCCACCAACGCATTCGCCGTGCTCGAGTCGATGCCGCTTGACTACGTCAAAATCGACGGCGCGCTCGTGCAGAGTCTCGCGCGCAACAACGATCTGCAGCATCACGTGCGGGCGCTGACCGAGGAGGCCACCAAGCGCGGCATCCAGACCATCGCCGAGCGGGTCGAAGACGCCAACACCATGGCGGTGCTGTGGCAACTCGGCGTGGAGTTCATCCAGGGCTACTTCGTCAACGCGCCCGAGGACGTGGTCCTGCAAGAGAACCAGACGCGGCCGCGCTGAGCGCCGCTCAGCCCGGCGCGAGCGCCTCGAGCCGCTCGACGCTGCGCGGCCAGCCGCGCGGCAGCATCGCGCCGCGCTGCGCGCGCTCGCCCCGATAGTGCTGCAAATCTGCCCAGGACAACTCCCGCTTCTTCTCCCCCGCCCAGATCTCGAGCGCGCCGCGCGGCGCTACCACGGCGAGCGCGACGACGGTCTCCTCGCGTGCCGCGGCCTTCTTGCCCGGTATGTCGTAGAGCTTGTTGCCTTTGCCACGCGGCATCTGTGGCACCTCGCTCACCGGGAAGGCGAGCAGCTTGCCCTCCGAGCCGACCACCACCACCAGCCCGTCCTCGGACGGCACGCGCGCCGGCGGCAGCGCGAGCGCATTTTCCGGCACCGTGAGCACGGTCTTGCCGGCGCGCCGGTCGGTGATCAGATCCTCCAACCGCACGGTGAACCCGTAGCCTGCATCGCTCGCGAGCAGCCACAGATCCTGCGGCTCACCGAGCATCACCCCGACGAACTTCGCACCATCCGGTGGGTTGAGCCGGCCGGAGAGCGGCTCGCCCTGGCCGCGCGCGGAGGGCAGTGAATGCGCCGGCAGGCAGTAGGTTCGACCGGTGCTGTCGAGGAACACGGCCTGCTGCAGACTGCGGCCACGGGCCATGGCCTGGAAAGCATCCCCGCTCTTGTAGGAGAGCGTGCGGGGATCGATCTCGTGGCTCTTGGCCGCGCGTACCCAGCCGCCGCTTGAGAGCACCACGCTCACCGGCTCATTGGCAATCAAGCTGGTCTCGTCGATCGCCTGCGCCGCCTCGCGCTCGATGATGCGCGTGCGCCGCTCATCACCGTGCTTGTCGGCATCGGCGCGAATTTCCGCCGCCACTTGGCGCTTCAGGCGCGCCTCGCTCGCAAGCAGTGCCTCGAGCTCGCTGCGCTCGGCGGCGAGGGCCTTCTGCTCGTCGCGAATCTTCATCTCCTCCAGGCGAGCGAGGTGACGCAATCGCGTGTTGAGAATCTCCTCGGCCTGCTCATCGGAGAGCTTAAAGCGCTGCATCAGTACCGGTTTGGGCTCATCCTCGCGCCGGATGATGCGGATCACCTCATCGAGATTGAGGTAGACCGCGAGCAACCCTTCGAGGATGTGCAGACGCCGGCTCACCTTCTCCAGGCGGTGCTGCAGGCGCCGCCGCACGGTCGCGATCCGATAGGTGAGCCACTCGGCGAGGATGGCCTTCAGACCGAGTACCCGGGGCCGTCCGTCGAGCCCGATGACGTTCAGATTGACGCGGTAGTTACGTTCCAGATCCGTGGTTGCGAACAGGTGGTTCATGACCTCGGTGAGATCCACCCGGTTCGAGCGTGGCACCAGCACCAGCCGCACGGGATGCTCGTGATCGGACTCATCGCGCACATCCTCGAGCATTGGCAGCTTCTTGGCACGCATCTGCTCGGCGATCTGCTCCTGCACGCGCGCCGGGGAGACCTGGTACGGAAACGCGGTGACGACTACTGTGCCATCCTCGATCCGGTACGTGGCGCGTGCCTTGAACGAGCCGGTGCCGCTCTCGTAGAAGGCCTTCAGATCCGCGCGCGCAGAGACGATCTCGGCGCCCGTCGGCAGATCCGGCCCCCTGATGTGTTTCATCAGTGCCGCAGTGCTTGCCTCCGGATCCTCCAGCAGCTGAATGCACGCCGCAGCGACTTCGCGCAGATTGTGCGGCGGGATGTCGGTGGCCATGCCCACGGCGATGCCGGAGGTGCCGTTGAGCAGCAGGTTCGGCAGACGCGCCGGCAGCATCACCGGCTCCTCGAGCGTGCCGTCGAAATTCGCGGTCCAGTCGGCCGTGCCGTGCGCCAGCTCCCCGAGCAACACATCGGCGTAGGCGGTGAGCTTCGCCTCCGTGTAGCGCATGGCGGCGAAGGACTTCGGGTCGTCCTGCGAGCCCCAGTTGCCCTGCCCGTCGACGATCGGATAGCGATAGGCAAACGGCTGCGCCATCAGCACCATCGCCTCGTAGCAGGCGCTGTCGCCGTGCGGATGAAACTTACCGATGACGTCACCGACGGTGCGCGCGGACTTCTTGTGCTTCGAGGCCGCCGACAACCCCAGCTCGCTCATCGCGTAGATGATGCGGCGCTGCACCGGCTTCAGGCCATCGCCGATCGCCGGCAACGCGCGATCGAGAATGACGTACATCGAGTAATCGAGGTACGCCTTTTCCGTGAACGCGCGCAGCGCCTGGCGCTCGACACCCTCGAAATTCAGTTCCTGATCTTGCATGCGCGCCCTCAAACCTGCACTTCGGCGAGATTGCCCTTGCGCTCGAGCCATTCGCGCCGATCGCCGGCGCGCTTCTTGGCGAGCAGCATGTCCATCAGCTGGTCGGTCTCATCCTGCGCATCGACCGTGAGCTGCACGAGCCGGCGCGTGCGCGGATCGATGGTGGTCTCGCGCAACTGCGAGGGGTTCATCTCACCAAGACCCTTGAAGCGCGTGACGGTCGGCTTGGTGCGCGGGCTGTCCTTCTCGATGCGCCGCAGGATCTGCTCGCGTTCGCCGTCATCAAGCGCGTAGTAGACCTGCTTGCCGGCATCAATGCGATACAGCGGCGGCATGGCGACGTAAACGTGGCCATTGGCCACCAGCGGGCGAAAGTGGCGCAGGAACAGCGCGCACAACAGCGTGGCGATGTGCTGGCCGTCGGAGTCCGCGTCCGCCAGGATACAGATCTTGTGATAACGCAGCTGGCTCAGATCGTGCGCTCCGGGCTCGACGCCGAGCGCCACGCTGATGTCGTGCACTTCCTGGGACGCGCCGATCTGGCCCGGCTCGAGCTCCCAGGTGTTCAGAATCTTGCCGCGCAGCGGCATGATGGCCTGAAAGTCCTTGTCGCGCGCCTGCTTGGCCGAGCCGCCGGCCGAGTCGCCCTCCACCAGGAACAGCTCGCCGCGGCGCGGGTCCTGACTGGCGCAGTCGGCGAGCTTGCCGGGCAACGCTGGTCCGCCTGCGATGCGCTTGCGCACCACGCGCTGCGCGGCGCGCGCGCGCTCCTGCGCATTGGCGATCGCAAACTGCGCTATGCGCTCGCCGGCATCCGGATGTCCGTTCAGCCACAACGCCATCGCGTCGCGCGTGAATCCCTCGACCAGCGCCGCCGCATCTCGCGAGGCCAGCCGCTCCTTCATCTGTCCGGCGAACTGCGGCTCGCGAATCTTCACCGACAGTACGTAGCACACCTTGTCCCAGACGTCCTCGGGAGTGAGCTTGATGCCGCGCGGAACGAGATTGCGGAACTCGCAGAACTCGCGCACCGCCTGCGTGAGCCCGGCGCGCAGCCCGTTGACGTGCGTGCCGCCCTCGGGCGTCGGGATGAGATTCACGTAGCTCTCACCGAGCACGGTCTCGGCCCCGGGCGCCCAGGCGAGCGCATAGCTCACCGTGTCGCTCTCGAGCTCGCGCTGCGCCACGATCGGCTCGTTCGGCAGTCGCTCGCGCTCGGCGAGCTCCTCGAGCAGGTAAGCGCCGAGATCGCCGCTGTAGAACCACTCATCGCGCTCGCCCGTTGCCTCGTGCGTGAAGCTGATGCGCAGTCCCGCGCACAGCACGGCCTTGGCCTTGAGCGTGTGTTTCAGCTGCGGCACCGAGAACTTGTCGGAATCGAAGAACTGCGGATCCGGCCAAAACCGCACCGTGGTGCCGGTGTTGCGCTGTCCGACGCTGCCCACGGCCGCGAGCTTGGAGGTCATTTTGCCGTCGCGGAACCCGATGTTGTATTCCTTGCCACCGCGTTTGATCCAGCACTCGAGCCGCTGCGAGAGCGCATTCACCACCGACACCCCGACCCCGTGCAAACCGCCGGAGAAGGTGTAGGCCTTATCGGAAAACTTGCCGCCAGCATGCAGCCGGGTGAGGATCAGCTCGACGCCGCTCACCTTCTCCTTCGGATGGATGTCGACCGGCATGCCGCGACCGTCGTCGGCGACCTGCAGCGAACCGTCCTTGAACAGCGTCACGTCGATCTGCTTGCAGAACCCGGCGATGGCCTCATCGACACTGTTGTCGATCACCTCGTGGGCAAGATGATTCGGCCGCGAGGTGTGCGTGTACATGCCGGGCCGGCGGCGCACCGGCTCAAGGCCGCTCAGCACCTCGATATCGGAGGCGGTATAGGATTGGCTCATCGTTGTGAATCGGAAATGTCGCGCGGGCCCGCAGGCCCGGGGCCGCGAATCTTACAGCACGGCGCGGCCCAAGAGGCCACTTTGGCCCATCAGGCGAGATCGGCGAGCAGTGCTGCGTGCTGCGCCTCGGATACCGGATTGACCCAATGGCGGTAGTGCTCGTGATCGACGCCGACGGCGAGCGGCGCCCCGGCGCGCAGCGCGGCGATCATCTCGGCTGTGAGTTCGAAGCGCAGAAAATGCACCGCTGAGGTCTTCTCCTCGTTCTCACGCTCGAGGTCCTCGTCGGCGATCGCGTACACGGCCGAATGGCCACGCACCTCCACCCAGCAGCGCGCCTCGATGCCCTTCAACAGCCCGAGCTGACGTTGTCGCTCGGCGACGTCGGGAAACTCCACCAGCAGCGTCACCTTCCAGTTACTGCCGTCGGGGATCAGCGGATTGTACGCGGCGAGTTCCTCGGCGATGCCCTCGGGCTCGAAGATCCGCTCGGCGCGCAGCATCTCCTGAATCTGGTACTGGATGGTCAGCCGGTCCTCGAAGCACCAGGTGAGATTCGGGCCGACCGCGATGCGCCGCGGGCGTTTGTGCTCGATCACCCGTGCGCGGAAGGCATCGCGCTCGCGGGCATAACGCTCGAGGCCGAGCAGATCATCGGGAGTTAGTTTCTGCACGATACCCTCACAACCCGTAGGCGAGCCGCAGCAGCCGCAGGGGGTGCTCCGGCGCAGTGCCGGAGGCGAGCCCGCTCTCGATCTGGTGGCCGGCCATCGGACAGTCGCTCGCGTAATGCTCCGCGCCGCTCGCCTCGACCCGACTCATCACCGGCCGGCCGATCTTCATCGAGGCGGCACGAAACTCCTTCTTCACGCCGTACGTGCCGTCGTGACCCGAACAGCGCTCGATCGGCTCGACGGTGGTACCGGGCACGAGCGCGAGCACATCGCGGGTCTTCAGACCGATGTTCTGCACGCGCAGGTGACACGCCACGTGATAGCTCACCTTGCCGAGCGGGTGTTTGAAATCGGTACGCAGCGCCCCGGCACGGTGGCGCAGCATCAGATATTCGAACGGATCGAAGATGCGCTTGGCGACGCGCTGCACGGCCGCATCCTCGGGAAACATCAGCGGCAGCTCCTGCTTGAACATCAGCACGCACGACGGGATGGGCGCTACGATGTCATAGCCGGCCTCGATCGCCGCGAGCAGCTGGGGAATGTTCTGCTCCTTCAGCCGCGCAACCTCTTCGAGATCCCCGAGCTCGAGGCGCGGCATGCCGCAGCAGTGCTCGGCGGCAAGCAGGCTCACAGCGATGCCATTGTGCTCGAATACCGCCGCGAGGTCCTCGTTGAGTTCGGGCTCGTTGCGATTGCCGTAACAGGTGGTGAACAGCGCCACTTTGCCGCTCGTCTCGGGCGTGGCCTGCGCCGCTGCGCCGCCGGTCCCATCCGCCGTCCCGAGACGCTGCAGGCGTTTGCGTGCGGTGCGCGAGTGGTACTGAGGCACCGGCGCCGTCGCATCGACGCCGAGCGTCTTCTCGAGCAGCGCGCGGCCCGCGCTCGAGCGGTTCACGGCGTTCACCACCTGCGCAACCACCGGAATGCCGGCGATGCGCCCGACCGCCTCGGTCGCGGCGAGCGCGCGGTTGCGCAGGCTGACGCCCTCTTTGCGGGTGCGCACCGCTTTGGCGCGCAGCATCAGATGCGGGAAGTCGAGTGCCCAGGGGTGCGGCGGCACGTACGGGCACTTGGTCATGAAACACATGTCGCACAGGTAGCAGTGATCGACCACCTGCCAGTACACCTTGCGTTCGACGCCCTCGAGCTCCCCGCTCGTGGTCTCATCGATCGCATCGAACAGCGTCGGGAAGGCATTGCAGAGACTGAAGCAGCGCCGGCAGCCGTGACAGATCTCGAATACCCGCTCGAGTTCCTTGTCGAGCGCCGCCTGGTCGTAAAACTCGGGGCTGCGCCACTGCAGCGGGTGCCGGGTGGGAGCTTCCAGGCTGCCCTCGCGGCCGCCCGGGGGGTTCTGAGGAGTGCTCATGCGAACGTGCCATTCGGCGCTCGGGCGCGGCGGTGAGCCCGCGCCCGAGCGCCTCTGTGCCTTACAGGTTGTCGAGTGCCTTCTGGAACCGATTGGCGTGCGAGCGCTCGGCCTTGGCCAGCGTCTCGAACCAATCGGCGATCTCACCGAAGCCCTCGTCGCGGGCGGTCTTCGCCATGCCCGGGTACATGTCGGTGTACTCGTGGGTTTCCCCGGCGATGGCCGCCTTCAGGTTGAGCTTCGTCTCGCCAATCGGCAGGCCCGTGGCCGGGTCACCGACCGCCTCGAGATACTCGAGGTGGCCGTGCGCATGGCCGGTCTCACCTTCGGCCGTCGAACGGAACACCGCCGATACGTCGTTGAAGCCCTCGACGTCCGCCTTGGCTGCGAAATACAGATACCGACGATTGGCCTGGGACTCCCCGGCGAAGGCGTCCTTCAGGTTCTTCTCGGTCTTGCTACCTTTGAGATTCATGCCGCTCTCCAATTTAGACTGGTTCTAACTGGGGTCGAAACTTTAAGCGGATGCCCGCGAGGCGTCAACCCGAATTGACCCGCTCGAGGGGCGGTGTATAAGGTGGCGCCTTCGAGTCCCCCGACCCGCGACCGAGTGCCGCGGCCATGATGGAGATTTTGGCGTGGCATCCGAGCAGCAGCTTCCCAACTTTGAACAGGCGCTGGCGGAACTGGAGGGGCTCGTCGAGCGACTCGAGCACGGCGAGCTACCCCTGGAAGAAGCACTGCGCGTATTCGAGCGCGGCGTGGAACTGACTCAGCATTGTCAGAATGCCTTGAAGGCGGCTCAGCAGCGAGTGGAAATCCTGATGAAGCGCAATGGATCGCCAGAAATCGAGCCGTTTGCCGTCCCGGAAGGTTCGGTCGGCAACGCCCCCTCCGCCCAGTGAACCGGCCCCGCCAAATGTTGTCGAATTGCAACACCCGCATCCGCGCCACCTTACGCAGTGTACACTGCCCCGAATGAGCGTGCCCCCAAGCTACCCTTTGCTCGATCAAATCGAGCTGCCCGCCGACCTCAGACGGCTTTCGGAAGCTCAGCTGCCGGAAGTGGCCGATGAGCTACGCCAGTTCCTCATCCATACCGTCAGCACCCGCGGCGGGCACTTTGCCGCCGGTCTCGGCACCGTCGAGCTGACGATCGCCCTGCATTACGTCTTCGATACGCCGCACGATCGGCTGGTGTGGGACGTGGGCCATCAGGCCTACCCGCACAAAGTGCTCACCGGACGGCGCAATCAGTTGCACACCATCAAGCAGGACGGCGGCCTCGCCCCGTTCCCGCACCGCGCCGAGAGCGAGTACGACACCTTCGGCGTCGGCCACTCGAGCACCTCGATCAGTGCCGCGCTCGGCATGGCCGTGGCGGCCGGGCGCGAGGGCTCGAATCGGCGCGTAGTGGCCGTGATCGGCGATGGGGCAATGACGGCGGGCATGGCCTTCGAGGCGCTGAATCACGCCGGCTCGCTGCCGGCGGATCTGCTGGTGATTCTCAACGACAACGACATGTCGATTTCGGAGAACGTCGGCGCACTGTCGAACTATTTCACCGCCGCGCTCTCCGGACGGCTCTACGCCACGCTGCGCGAGGGTGGCAAGAAGGTGCTGCGCCAGATGCCTACGGTGTGGGAGCTGGCGCGCCGCTCCGAGGAGCACCTCAAGGGCATGGTGCTGCCGGGCACGCTGTTCGAGGAACTCGGCTTCAACTACATCGGTCCGCTCGATGGACACGATGTGCGCGCCCTGGTCGGCACGCTGCGCAACATGCGCAAGCTGCACGGGCCGCAGTTCCTGCACGTCGTCACGCGCAAAGGCAAGGGTTATGCGCCGGCCGAGGCCGATCCGATCAAATGGCACGGTCCGGGCCCGTTCGATCCGGCGAGCGGTACGATTTTCAAGGAGGCAGCCCGCGGCCCGTCGTATTCGCAGATCTTCGGCCAGTGGCTGTGCGACATGGCCGAGCTCGACCCACGCATCGTCGGCATCACCCCGGCAATGCGCGAAGGCTCCGGACTGGTCGAGTTCTCCAAGCGCTTTCCCGACCGCTATTTCGATGTGGCGATCGCCGAGCAGCACGCGGTCACCTTCGCCGCCGGGCTGGCCGTGGAGGGCCTCAAGCCCGTGGTCGCCATCTACTCGACATTCCTGCAGCGCGCCTATGACCAGCTGGTGCATGACGTCGCACTGCAGAACCTGCCGGTGGTCTTCGCCATCGACCGGGCGGGGCTCGTCGGCAGCGACGGCGCGACGCACCAGGGCAGCTACGACCTGTCCTACATGCGCTGCATTCCCAACATGATGATCATGGCCCCCTCTGACGAGAACGAGTGCCGGCAGATGCTCTACACCGCCACGACCGTCGAGGGTCCGGCCGCGGTGCGCTACCCGCGCGGCACCGGCCCGGGCGTGCCGATCGAGAAGGCCATGCAGGCGCTACCGATCGGCAAAGGCGAGCTGAAGCGTGAGGGACGCAGCGGCCTGGCGCTGCTCGCGTTCGGCCCGCTGCTCGACAGTGCGCTGCTGATCGGCGAGCGGCTCGACGCCACGGTGGTGAACATGCGCTTCATCAAGCCGATCGACGAGGCGCTGATCCTCGAGATCGCGGGCCGGCACAGCGCCCTCGTGACGCTCGAGGAGAATGCGGTGCAGGGCGGCGCCGGTTCGGCCGTCGCCGAGGTGCTCGCCGCCGAGGGCGTCACCATGCCGATGATGCAGATCGGGATTCCCGACCGGTTCATTGAGCACGGCTCGCGCGAATCGTGCCTGGCGGCTGCGGGGCTCGACACGCCCAGCCTGAGTGCGGGCATCGAGCGCTGGTGGTCGCTGCAGTCCCGCGGCGCGATCCGCTCCGTTGGGCGCGCCTGATCACTCGCGCAGCGCTGCCGGCTGAGCCTCCGCGTGCCGCGGGGCTCTCCCGATCGGTATAGGTGAAAGTCACCGCCATCCTGTAGGCTAAAGCGTATGAATCCGCCCGACACACCGGCCATGGCCGCCCACAAGAACCTCGCCGAAGTCGAGGACGTGCAATCGCGCGCCGACACGCGCCACCTGCCAATCAACCGAGTCGGCATCAAGGAGATCAGCCACCCGGTGCGGGTCAAGGATCGCTCGGCGGGCGAGCAGCACACCATCGCGACCTTCAACATGTACGTGAGCCTGCCGCACAATTTCAAGGGCACGCACATGTCCCGGTTCGTCGAAATCCTGCACAGCGAGCGGGAAATCTCCGTCAAGTCGTTCCGGGCCATGCTCGAGAGCATGACCGAGCGGCTCGAGGCGGACGCCGGGCACATCGAGATGACCTTCCCGTACTTCATCATGAAGCGCGCACCGGCAACCGGTGTCGAGAGCCTGATGGACTACCGGGCGAGCCTGATCGGCGAGCGGCACGACGGCATCACCGACCTGTGGGTGAAGGTAGTCGTACCCGTGACGAGCCTGTGTCCGTGCTCAAAGCGCATTTCCGATTACGGCGCGCACAACCAGCGCTCCCATGTGACCATCACGGCACAGGTGAGTCGTCACATGTGGATCGAGGAGCTGATCGAGATCGCCGAGCAGGAAGCCTCGTGCGAGCTGTACGGCATTCTCAAGCGCCCGGATGAAAAGTACGTGACCGAGCGCGCCTACGACAATCCGAAGTTCGTCGAGGACATGGTGCGCGATGTGGCCACGCGGCTCAATGCCGAGGACCGCATCGTGTCCTACGTGGTGGAGTCGGAGAACTTCGAGTCCATCCACAATCACTCCGCTTATGCTCTGATCGAGCGCGACAAGCGTAAGCCGCTGCCCCCCGCCCCCTAGACACCGGCCTCGATCAGCGGCAGATCGACCAGCGCGCGCACGCCCGGCTGGTTGTCCTCGAGCACGAACTCGGCGCGGTGCAGGCGGGCGATGGCGCCGACGAGCAGCAGGCCGAGCCCGCCGCCTGAACCGCTGCCCTGCGCCCCGACGCGCACAAACGGCTGGCCAGCCTGGCGACGCTGTTCGGGCGCCATGCCCGGGCCGTTGTCGCTCACCGTGAGCCGTACGCGAGCGCCGTGGCGCTGCACGCCGAGTTCGATCCGGCCGCCGGCCGGCACGAACTTCAGCGCGTTCTCGACCAAATTGCTGATCAGCTGCGCCAGCAGCTGCCGATTGCCTTCGACCTGCAGCGCCGGTTGCATCTGGGCACTCAAGCGCAGGCCGCGCTCGCGCGCCACCGGCTCGAACAGCTCGGCGAGCTCCCCGACCAGATCGGACAGGTTCACGGCGGAGACCGAGGCGAGCGGCGCACCGGACTCAGCAAGCGCGATCTGCAACAGCGTTGCCAGGGTACGCTGCAGCCGATCGACCTCGCGCAGCGCCGACTCCACCGGCTCACGCACGAGTGGCTGCAGATCCGGCAGGCGCAGCACCGCATCCATGCGCGTTCGCAGCCGCTGCAGCGGTGCGCGCAAATCGTGGGCCACGCTGTCGAATGTCGCGCGCAAAGTGCGAGTCTGCTCCTCGAGCCGATCGAGCACACGGTTGACCGACACGGCGAGCGCATCAAATTCGTCATGGCTGCCGGCCACCGGCAGCCGGCGTGCCAGATCGCCACTCATGATGCGCACACAGGTATCGGTCACCGCCCCGACCCGCCGGCTCAAGCGGAAACTGAACGCAAACCCCGCAATGGCTGCGACCAGAATCGACAGCCCCATCCCCCAGAGCGTGGCGGTCTGAAACGCCTGTGCATAGCGCTCGTCCTGCGACATGTCGGTGCCGACGAGCAGCCAGTCGCCATTGGGCAGATGGCGCACCGCGGCACGCACCGGATGCACCGAGCGCTGCCCGGGCTCGATCGATTCAATGCGAAATTCCGGCCACCGCTCGCGCGGGGCACCGTCGAACGGCCAGTTGGTGACGTTGCCGGCGATGCGCTTGAAGCTCGGACTCACCAGCATGTACACCGAACCGATCCGCCCCCAGCTGTCGATGCGCACGTTGATCTCGGCGCTGACCCCGCGGATGCCACGCAGAACGTACTGGTCCTGCAGGCTGTTCAGCTCGGTGTTGATGATCAGATCGATGTTGTCGCGCAGAATGCGCTGCGTCAGCAGATAGGTGGTACCGAGCGTCACACCGACGGCCAGCGTCACGAGCAGCGTGTAGCCCATGGACATGCGAAACGCGGTGGTCTGAAACAGGCCGCGCGGGCGCAGCCATCTCATGGCTCCTCCCGCAGCACGTAGCCGGCACCGCGCACGGTGTGGATGAGCGGACGGTCCGAGCCGCGGTCGACCGCCTGACGCAGGCGGCTGATGTGCACGTCGACCACGTTGCTCTGCGGATCGAAGTGCAGATCCCAGACGCCTTCGAGCAGCATCATGCGGGTGACGACCTGGCCGGTGCGGCGCATCAGGAACTCGAGCAACTTCTGCTCGCGCACGGTGAGGTCGATCTCGCGCCCCGCGCGCGTGACGCGCCGCGAGAGCAGATCGAACTCCAGATCGGCGACCTGCAGACGGGACGGCTCCCCGGCCCGGGCGTGGCGGCGCAGCAGCGCCTCGATGCGCGCCAGCAGCTCATCGAACGCAAACGGCTTGGTGAGATAGTCGTCACCACCGGCCTTCAGGCCGCGAATCCGGTCATCGACCGAGCCGAGCGCACTCAGGACCAGCACCGGGACCGCAAGTCCGGCGGTCCGCAGCTGGCGGATGATCTCCAGCCCATCGATCTTCGGCAGCATGCGGTCGGTGACGATGAGATCGAATTTGCCGGCGAGCGCCCGCTCGAGACCCTCCCGGCCGGCGGCGGCGTGATCGACCGCATAGCCGCTCTCGCGCAGTCCCTTGACGAGAAACTTCGCCGCCTCGACGTCATCCTCTATGAGCAGTATGTGCACGGCGCGCTAGCCTACAGCAGCACGCCTGCGGCCGCAGCGCCTCAGCGGCGAATCCCGCCGCGCCGCGCTAGCGCGACTCGCCCTGCAAGCGCCCGATCAGGCTGCGCAGGAACACCCGGTTGAAGCGCAGCTGGCAGGACACCGAAACCTGTTCGAGCTGCGTGGCACTGACCTTGAGCACCGTGACCGCGTTGATCGCCCGCACGGTCGCGGTGCGCTTTGCCCCGGGCACATAGCTCGCCTCGCCGAAGCAGTCGCCGGTCTCGAGCACCGCGATGCGCCCGCCGCGCCGCTCCACGGCGCAGCGACCCGAGACCAGAATATAGAATCGGTCGTCGAGTTCGCCCTCGCGCACGATCTCCTCGCCGCTCGCGTACTGCTGCCAGGCACTCGCGCGCAGCACCTCGCTCACCTCGGTGTGCGAGAACTCGTGGAAGAACTTCAGCCGCCGCAATACACCGAACTGTTCCTGCAGGTCGAGCCGCAGGTTGTTCTGGCGCAGCCGGTGGTGAATGCGCGCCAGTTCGGCGGCGAACTCAAGTCCGGTGCGCTGGCGTTTGGCCGGATCCTTCTGCAGCGCCATGACCACGACGTTCTCGAGCTCCTCGGTGACGTCCTGACGCAGCTTGTGGATCGGCGGCGGCGTGGCGTAGACAATCTGGTGCAGCAGTTTCTGCAGATTGCCGGCGCGAAAGGGACGGGTGCCGGTGAGCAACTCGTACATCACCGCACCGAGGGAGTAAATGTCCGAACTCGCGGTCAGCTCCAGACTCTGCACCTGCTCCGGCGACATGTACGAGGGACTGCCGGCGATGCCCTCGATGCGCGAGATCTCGGCGTCGGAGACGAGCGCAATACCGAAATCGATGATGCGGACCTCGCCTTCCTGAGTGAGCAGGATGTTCGAGGGCTTGATGTCGCGATGAATCACCCCGCGGGTGTGCGCGTAGTGCAGAGCCTTCGCGCACTTGAACATGATTTCGATGACGTCGTTCAGTGGCAGCAGATTGTCCGGACGGCAATAAGTGGTCAGCGTGCGTCCGTGGTGAACGTACTCGGTGACGATGTAGCAGCGGCCGTTCTCTTCGCCCGCATCGAAGATGGGCAGCACATACGGATGCTGCAGCATGCCGACCAGGTGCGCCTCGGACAAAAACATCTTGCGTGCGGCACGCGCTCGCTGATCGTTCGCGCCGGTGTCTACGTTGTAGACCTTGATGGCGACATCGCGACGGTAATACGCATCATGCGAGAGATAGACCACGCCGGTGCTGCCGCGGCCAACCTCCTTGATCACCTCGTACTTACCGATCCGCTCCGGGGCGCTCCGGTTTGCGGCATGCGCGGGCTCGGCGGGTCGTGAGGCGTGGGCGGGCATATTTCGCGGCGGCTGGTGATGCAGTCCGCAGGATAGGATCGCGGCGGTAGGACGCGCTGTGACGCGTCCCATGGAATACTCGACGGATCGAACGGGACGTCTTTACATAATGCTCCGATGGCACGCAGCCTACCCGGAGACGAAGTGATCATACCCCACGGGCGAGACGGCGAGCTCACCCTGCTCGTCCCGCACCCGTGCACCGGGTTCGGCGCACACGGTCCCGATGCGCGTGTAGCCCCACTGCTCCGGCGGCAGCTCGGCGTGCAACCGGGCCAGACGCTCGAGCGGCACCGTGAAACACAGTTCGTAGTCATCGCCCCCTGCGAGGGCGAAATCCCGCGCCCGCGGCAGCCCGAGCGCACGCAGCGCTGCCGAGAGCGGTAGCGCCGCCGCCGAGATGTCGACACCGCAGCCACTGGCGCGCGCGAGCTTCAGTGCATCGGCCACCAGACCATCTGACACGTCGATGCAACCGCTGGCATGGCCACGCAGGCGCTCACCCAATGCCACGCGCGGGGTCGGGAACAGAAATCGCTTGCGCAGGGACTCGGCCCCCGCGACGTCACCCAGCCGGCCCTGCTCGAGCGCAAGCCCCGCCGCCGCATCCCCCACAGTGCCGGAGACGAACAGTGCATCCCCGGGCGCCGCTGTACTGCGACGCAGCGCGCTCGCCGCCACCACATGCCCCAGCAGCGTAACCGTCACCGTGAGCGGTCCATGCGTCGTGTCACCGCCCACCAGCGTCACCGCATGCGCCTCGGCCAGCGCGGCGAAGCCTGCGGTGAATGCGCTCAGCCAGTCCGCTTCGGCCGAAGGCAGCGTGAGCGCCAGCAGCGCCCAGGCCGGCCGCGCGCCCATCGCCGCCAGGTCGCTGAGATTCACCGCCAGCGCCCGGTGTCCGATCGACTCCGCGGGCGAACCCGGCGGGAAATGCACGCCCTCGACCAGCGTATCGACGGCCGCAACGAGCGCCTCACCGGGCGGGCACTCGAGCAGTGCGGCATCATCGCCCACCCCGAGGCGCACGTCCTCGCGCGCCGCGCCGCAGCGGCGAAAGAAACGATCGATCAGATCGAATTCCGACAGCGCCATGTGCCGGTGCGCTCCCCGGCGCGCCTCAGAGCTCGGCCGGGCGCAGCTGACGCGCCGCCCGGTCGAGCACCGCATTGACGAACTTGTGACCGTCGGTCGCACCGAAGCGCTTGGCAAGCGCAACGGCCTCATTGATCGCCACCCGCCAGGGCACTTCCGGCCGATGGGCGAGCTCGTGCAGACCGATGAGCAGCACAGCGTGCTCGACCGGATCGAGCAGTGCCGGGGCGCGATCGAGCAGCGGGGCGAGCTGCGCATCGAGCGCCTCGCGCGAGGTGCAGATCGCCTCGAGCAGCTCGCGAAAATAGTCCTGGTCCGCCCGCGGCATGTCCTCGGCCGTCGCGAACTCCTGCACCAGGTCCTGCCAGGGGCACTCGTTGATCTGCCAGCGATACAACGCCTGCAGCGCAAGCTTGCGCGCCAGCGATCGCTGCCGGGAAAACGCGCGCAGCGCAGCCTGTCCGTTCATCACGTTCCCATTTGGGCGAACACGTCAGCCATCTCGAGCGCCGCCTCCATCGCCTCCCCGCCCTTGTTGCCCTCGCCCGTGGCGGCCCGCTCGATCGCCTGCTCGACCGTCTCGACAGTGAGCACGCCGAAGATGACCGGGACCAGCGTGTCGAGCGCCGCACGCTGCAGCCCACCGGCACACTCCCCGGCGACATATTCGAAATGCGGCGTACCGCCGCGGATCACGCAGCCGAGAGCGACCACCGCGTCGTAGCGGCCGCTCGCGGCCAGCTTGCGCGCCGCCACCGGCAGCTCGAACGCCCCGGGCACCCGGACCACGAGCAGATCCTCGAGCGCCCCGCCCTGTTGCACCCAGGCCGCCTGCGCGCCTTTGAGCAAACTCGCGACAATGAAATCATTGAAGCGAGCCGCCACAACGGCCACCTTGCGTCCCTGCGCTTGCAGAGCGCCCTCGAGCAACCGTACTGCGCTCACGCGTCTTCTCCGACATAACTGTCGATTTCGAGGCCGAATGCGGCAATGCCGTGCATCTGCTTCGGCGCGGACAGCACCCGCATGCGCCGTACGCCGAGGTCTTTGAGGATCTGCGCACCGATGCCGAAGGTCTTGAGCACCTGCCCGTCGCGGCGTGCCGCACGTGCCGCGGACTCCGCTTCAGGCGGTGCGCCGAGCGAGCGGAGCGAATCGAGCAGATCGTTCGGCGCCTCCCGCTCGCGCAGAATCACGATCACCCCGCTGCCGGCCTGAGCAATGCGCTGCATCGCCGCGCGCAGCGTCCAGGCGAGCGGATCGGCACGGATGCCGAGCAGATCGCGCAGCGGATCGGCCAGGTGCACCCGCACCAGCGGCGGTTGCGACCCCTCGAGCGTGCCCTTGACCAGCGCCAGGTGCACCTCCTCGCCCACTCGATCCTCGTAGGCGAACAGGCGGAATCCGCCGAACTCGGTGTCGACCGATTGCTCGGAGAGCCGCACGATCGAGCGCTCGTTGCGCAGCCGGTAGCGGATCAGATCGGCGATGGTGCCGATTTTCAGCTCGTGACGGACGGCGAACGCGTGCAGCTGCTCGCGGCGTGCCATCGTGCCATCGTCGTTCATCACCTCGGCGATCAGCCCAACCGGGGCCTGTCCGGCGAGGCGGCACAGATCAACCGCCGCCTCCGTATGTCCGGTTCGCACCAGCACGCCACCGCGGCGGGCGCGCAGCGGAAAGATGTGGCCCGGCCGGGCAAAATCGGCCGCGCGCGCCTCGGCGCGCGCGAGCGTGCGGATGGTGACCGCCCGATCACCCGAGGACACCCCCGTGGTGGTGCCGGCAAGCGCATCCACCGAGACGGTAAAGGCGGTCCGGTGCGCCTCGCTGTTGTTCGTGACCATCTGCGGCAGCTCGAGCCGATCGAGCCAGGCTTCCTCCATCGGCACGCACAGAATCCCGCTGGTGTGACGGATCATGAACGCCACCGCCTCGGGGCTCGCGCACTCGGCCGCCATGATCAGATCGCCCTCGTTCTCGCGGTCCTCATCATCCATGATGATGACCATGCGCCCGGCTTTCAGGTCCGCGAGGATCTCCTCGACACTGTTCAGCTTGCCGGCAGCAGGCGGTGCCTTGCCGGAGAGGGGAAGGACTGTGGACATCGAGCGCACCTAGTGCGGGGGGGCCGCTAGTATAGCGTGCGCGCTGCCCGCCTCGGAGGGCAGCTGCCCCTCAGCGGGGGTGCGCCGTGGCGAGCAACGGCAACACCGCCTGATCGAGCTGGCGCCGGGTGACCCCGGAAGCCCCCCCGAGCAGCCGTGCGCGCACCACCCCGCTCGCGTCGATGACGTAGGTCATCGGCACGGCGAGCGGCTCGCCGAAGCCGTCCACGCGCGCGGTCCGGGCGAGCGCTGCCGGATAGCTCTCACCCTGCAACGCCCGGCGCACGCGCGCGGCACTTGCCGTCGCATCGATGCTGAGGGCGAGCAGCGTCACGCCGCGACCGTGGAAGCGACGGTAGAACGCCTGCAGCACCGGCATCTCGGCGTGGCAGGGCGAACACCAAGTCGCCCAGAAGCTGACCAACACCACGCGGCCGCGCTGCTCGGCCAGATTGAACACCCGCCCGTTCAACTCACGCACGATGAGCGGCGGCGCCGCTCGGCCGAGGCGCGGTGGCGCGGCGGCTGCGGCCGCCGAGAGCGCCAGGGCGAGTACGCCCGCCAGAGCGGCCCGAGCCCGCCGCCCCGCCCGGCGGTCACCGTGCAGCGGCGCCGGCTCGAGCGCGTACCGCCTCAATCGCCGCGCCGCTGCCCGCCGCACGCTGCGGAGATCCCCTGGTAGAACTGATCATAGATGGCGCCGCCGTGGGCGAACTCGAACATCGCCGGCGGCCCGTCCCGCAGCGCCGCAAAATCCACCGGACGAACTCGCCGGAACTCCGACGCGCGAGTCTGCCCGGAGGCGATCCCGATCGTGCCGAGAATCCCGGGCGCATAATTCGGTCCGGTATCGGCGAGCTGGCCGATCGTGATGTCGATCGTGCCGCTCGCGTAAATCACCACCTGCAACGTGTTCGGCGCAGTCGTGCCCGCCGCGGGCACGTTCAGGTACGTGACGATCACGCGGTGATGGGGCGCGTCGTACCACGCAAAGACACCGCCGCCCGCCAGCGCAGCGGAGCTGTCGAGGTCCTTCATCAAGGCGCCGATCGTCAGGCGGTTGGTCAACAGCAGTTGTCCGCGCATGTACCACGGCGAGCCATTGTCATCGACCCCGGTGTAATCACCCGAGGTGCGGCTGGTGATCGCGCCATCCTCGCTGACAAAGAGCGTGCTCACCGGCTGTGCGACGCCCGGCACCGGGAAGGCGAAGCCGGGATAGCTCAGCATCGCGGTGCCGTTGCCCGCCACATTGAGCCGGGTCGGACCGGCATCAAGCAGCGCCTGTCCCGAGCGCACCGCGACGCGATAGTCATCCCCCACCGGCACGAACTCGATCTGATCGCCGCCGCTGAGATCGAAGGGATGCGCCCGCACATGCTCGCAGTTCTTGACCACATGCACCAACGGGTTGTAGCGCGGCAGGTGCATGTGCTCTGGGCGCTGCGCGCGCTGAGTGCCTCCGTCGCCGTCCTCGCCCGTTTCCCCGGTGCCGTTGTGATGCAGCATGGCATCGAAGAACGACACCGCGTATTCATTGGTCAGTTCGGTCGATTCGGCGATCGGCAGCTGCCGCTCGAGCGGCATATCGCTCTCGAGCTGCTGCTTGGCGGTGAGAATCTGCGGATTGCCGAACAGCACCGCCTGCAGCTGCGCATTGCTCACGCCAGAGAAGACCGACGCAGGGCAGAAGTTGTACACCCCATCCTCGTACGGGCCGGTGTAACTCCAGTAGAAGGTCGAATCGAAGACGTAGTTGGCGATGTCTGAGGGATTGAAGGCGCCCGGATCGCTGAACACCCCGGGGAACAGCGCCGGATTGATCGCGACCAGCGAATTATGAATATCCTGACACCAGCTGGTCTGGTACTGCCCGATGTGATGATTCCAGCCGGCGATGTCGATGAGGTATTTCCTCGGGGCATTGACGAACGAATTGAAGTTGCTGTAGGCAATGCCGGTGTCGTTGCCGAAGAACATCAGTGGCACGTCCGCATTGGCATAGTCGCTCGCATTCAGCAACAGCCCATAGTTGGTGCCGGCGCCCATGAATGCGGCCTGGACGCGTCGGTCGGCGGGCAGGCCCATGGTGCTGATGCCCGTGACGGTTGCCAGTGCCGTCATGCCGCCGAGCGAATAGCCGATCACGCCGATCTTGCCGGGATTGATCTGCGCGGCGAACGGCAGGCCGGAGCGATCCATCTGGCCGGCGAGCATCGCACTGATCACGAAATTTACGTCCTTGACGCGCTGATAGATCGTATCGGCGTAAATGCTCGGGTTCGGGCCGAGTTTCAGCCCGAGATAGTGCTCCATGAAATACGTCTGATACCACGCATCGTCGTCGCCCGTATGCTCGACTGAGGCGACGATGTAACCGTTGCTCGCCAGCGTCTCAAGGGTGTCCGGCAGGTTCTTGCCGGCCGACACTTCATACCCGTGTGTCGCCACCAGCAGCGGGAAGCGCCCCTTGGCGAGCGGGCCATCTTGTGCGATGCGATGGCTCGAGAGACTGCCAGCAAAGGTAACCGGCGGAGTATCCGGCAGCCCCGGATAGATGGCACCGCCCGGGTTCTGGTTGTAAACGGGGTTGTTCCAGGTGTAGCGAATCGGCCGAGTGGGCTGCGCCGAGGTGGGATACCAGATCTGCACGTAGAGCGGGCGGCCCGCGGTGCTCACCGGCGTGGAGCCGTCGGGGTTGCGCGTGCGGTCCCAGACCACCATCGTGGTATGCCCGACGGCATAACTGCCGCGCGGCGAGGTGACATTCCACCGACCGGACGCCCCGTCCGCGTGCGCCACGCGGCCCGCGGCAGTCAGGATCAGCAGGGCACAACAGGCGAGTTCGAAACCGTGCAGCCAGCGGCGTTTATTATTAGACATGGCGCCCCCCAGATGACGCAATTCGCGTCCAATTTAATTAACATCCGCCCGCCGTGCTGTCAATGCACCACCGTTGGCGTCAGCCGCACTGCAGCGGGCAGGCGGATGTGCCGACCGCCGTGTCACCTTTCATCCACCGGCTGCTCCAGTGCTCGAAGGCCTCGTGGATGCGACCGCCGCGCGTCGTGTCAGTTCGGCTCGTGCGCCGGACTGCGCTGCGACCCGGGCTCCCCGAGCAGCCGCTCGGCGTAGCGAGCCATCAGATCGACCTCGATGTTGACGAAATCTTCCGGTTCGAGCGTACCGAGCGTAGTCACCTCACGGGTGTGCGGAATGAGGTTTACGCGGAAGATGCTCTTGTGCACGATGTTGACGGTGAGACTCACGCCGTCGATGGCGATCGAGCCCTTGCGAGCGACATAACGGGCCAGCTCTTCCTCGGCCAACGCCACGTCCATCCGCCACGAGCGGGCCTCCTCGGCAATGTCGACCACTTGCCCGAGGCCATCGACGTGCCCGGTGAGTAGGTGTCCGCCGAGCGCATCGCCCATCTTCAGCGCCGGCTCGAGGTTGACGCGGGCGCCGAGCGACATCTGCCCGAGCGTCGTCAGGCGCAGCGTTTCGCTCGACACGTCGGCGGCGAAGGAACGCTCACCCAGAGCGACCACCGTGAGACAGCAGCCCTGCACGCAGATGCTGTCGCCGAGACGCAGACCCGCCGGGTCCAGGCGCTCGAAGCGAAAGCCCATGCGCAAATCTCCACGTTGTTTCTCGCTCGAGATCACGTGTCCCACGTCCTGCACGATACCGGTAAACACAGCTCCCCTCCTCGGCGCTCAACGTCGCTTGGGCCGCAGCCGTAGCCGCAGGTCGGCCCCGACCTGGTGAATGTCCATCATGTCAAACCACGGCGAATCCTGCAGCTCGGTGAGTGCCGGCAGCTCGGCGAGCGGTCGGCCCTGCGGCCCGATCAACCGCGGCGCAACGTACAGCAGCAACTCGTCGACCTGCTCCTCGGCGAGCAGCGCACCGGCCAGCTGCGGTCCGGACTCGACCCACAACTCATTGATTTCCCGACTCCCGAGCCGCTCCAGCAGCGCCACGAGCGAGACACGCCCGCGGCCATCGGCCGGCAGTTCCTCGAGCGTCGCGCGCTCGGCGAGCGCAGCGCGACGAGCCGCGTACTGCGCATCGGCGCCGCGGGCGCCCGCGACGCTCACCAGCATGACTTCTCCTGCGACCGAGAACAGGCGCGCATCCAGCGGCGTGCGTAGGCGCGAATCCAACACAACGCGCAGCAGCGGCGGCCGCTGTACGGCGGACGGCTCAACCAGACGCACATCGAGGCTCGGGTCATCGGCCAGCACGGTACCGATGCCGGTCATCACCGCGCCGCTGCGCGCACGCCAGGAGTGCACGTCCGCACGGGCGTCTGCGCCGGTGATCCAGTGACTCTTGCCGTTGCTGAGCGCGGTGCGCGCATCGAGACTCATGGCGAGCTTCACTCGCACCCAGGGTCTGCCCGTTCGCATCCGCTTCAGGAAGCCGGCATTGAGCTCGGTGGCTGCAGCGGCGAGCAACCCGGATTCGACCTGCACACCGCGCGCACGCAGGATGCGCTCGCCCTCGCCGTTGACCCGGGGATTTGGATCCGCGACCGCATAGACGACCCGCGCAATACCCGCTGCCAGCAATGCCTGCGCGCACGGAGGCGTCCGACCGTGGTGGCTGCAGGGCTCGAGCGTAACGTAGGCGGTTGCTCCCACCGTCGCCGCGCCCGCCTCACGCAGCGCATGCACCTCGGCATGCGGCTCACCGGCACGGGCATGCCAGCCCTCACCGACGATGTGCTCCTCGCGCGCGATGACGCAGCCGACCCGCGGGTTCGGGTGCGCCGTTTCCATCCCCAGCGCGGCCAGTTCGAGCGCGCGCGCCATGGCGCGCCGATCAAACTCCGAAAATAGCGTGTCGTTCATTCCGCTTCGCCACTGCCTCCGCCGCCGGGCGGGCGCTCCGGGGGCAGCAACGACAGCTGCCCGCGCTGGCCGCTGGCGCCGGCTGCGCGCTTGCGCGGGCGGCCCGGACGCTGCGGGCGCGCATCGCGCAGCTTGCGGATCTCCTCATGGAAGGCCTCGACGTCCTCAAAATGCCGGTAGACCGAGGCGAACCGCACGTACGCGACCTCATCGAGCTGGCGCAACTCCTCCATGACCAGCTCGCCGATCGCGCCGGAGGCGATTTCCCGCTCCCCGAGCGTGCGCACCCGATGCGTGATGTGGTTCACCGCAGCATCGATTGCCTCGCGCGCTACCGGCCGCTTCTCCAGCGCCTTTTCCATCCCGGCGCGCAGCTTGGCCGGTTCGAACGGCTCGCGGCGCCGATCGGCCTTGACGACCATCGGCATGAGCAGTTCGGGCGTCTCGAAGGTCGTGAAGCGCTCCCCGCAGGCCAGACACTCGCGCCGGCGGCGGATCTGCCCGCCGTCCCCCGCCAGGCGCGAGTCGGTCACCTTGGTCTCGACGTGACCGCAGAATGGACAATGCATGTCAGCGTTCCATCCGCGGTCCCGTCAGGCTCAGGCCGCCGCGTACACCGGGAACCGGCCGCAGAGCTCGAGCACCTGGCCGCGGACTTTCTCGATGACCGCCGCCTCCCCGCCGGCCTCAAGCACATCGGCGATGAGGTCGGCCACGCGCTCGACTTCCGCCTCCTTGAAGCCGCGGGTCGTCGAGGCCGGTGTGCCGATGCGCAGACCGCTGCTGATCGATGGCGGGCGCGGGTCATTGGGTACGGCATTCTTGTTGACCGTGATGTTGGCCTTGCCGAGCGCCGCGTCAGCGTCCTTGCCGGTGATATCCCGTCCGATCAAGCTGAGCAGGAACAGATGATTGTCGGTGCCGCCGGAGATGATGTCGAAGCCGCGCTGCTTCAGGCGCGCTGCCATGGCGCGTGCGTTCGCCAGCACCTGGCGCTGATAATCGACGAACTGCGGCTGCAGTGCCTCGAGCAATGCGACTGCTTTGGCCGCGATCACGTGCATCAGCGGGCCACCCTGGGTACCCGGGAAGACCAGCGAGTTCAGCTTCTTCTCGATTTCCTCATTGGCCCGCGCCAGAATCAGCCCGCCGCGCGGTCCGCGCAGCGTCTTGTGCGTCGTGGTCGTCACGACGTCGGCATGCGGCAGCGGACTCGGATAGACGCCGGCGGCCACCAGGCCCGCCACGTGCGCCATGTCCACCACCAGGTACGCCCCGACGCCCTTGGCGATTTGCGCAAAACGGGCCCAGTCGATGACGCGCGAATAGGCCGAAAACCCGGCAATGATCATCTTCGGGCGATGCTCGGCCGCCAGGCGCGCGACCTGCTCGTAGTCGATCTCGCCGGTATCCGGACGAATGCCGTACTGCACGGCCCGGAAGAACTTGCCGGAAAAGTTGACCCGCGCCCCATGGGTCAGATGCCCGCCATGATCGAGGCTCATGCCGAGAATCGGATCGCCCGGCTGCACCAGTGCGAAATACGCCGCGGCATTGGCCTGGGAGCCGGAATGCGGCTGCACGTTGGCATAGGCGGCACCGAAGAGCTTCTTGGCCCGGTCGATCGCCAGCTGCTCGGCGATATCGACGTACTCGCAGCCACCGTAGTAGCGCTTGCCGGGATAGCCCTCGGCGTACTTGTTGGTCAGCACCGACCCCTGAGCCTCGAGCACGCGCGGGCTGGCATAATTTTCCGAGGCGATCAGCTCAATGTGATCTTCCTGCCGGCGCCGCTCGCCATCGATGGCGTGGGCCAGCTCGGGGTCAAAACTGCGAATATCCTGCGATTTTGTGAACATGGGAAGCCTCTATTGATGGGCGCTCACCGCGACTGTGCGGGCCCTGCCGGTCGGGGGCGGGAGCGGAATTGTACCGAAGCGATCGGCGCGCAGCAGGCCCGCCGCACGTCCTGCCGCCTACGCCCCGGGACGCCCTCTGCCCAAGCCCGGTGCGCTCGGGCGATAATGTCCCGGCGGGCGTCCCGGCGCCCGCACCGCCTCACCCACCCGCAGCAGAGATTGCATGGCCCAATACATTTATACGATGAATCGGGTGTCGAAAGTGGTGCCGCCGAAACGCGTCATCCTGCGCGACATCAGCCTGTCCTTTTTTCCCGGCGCCAAGATCGGCGTGCTCGGCCTGAACGGCTCTGGCAAATCGACGCTCCTGAAGATCATGGCCGGCATCGACACCGAGATCGACGGCGAGGCGCGTCCACAGAACGGCATCCGCATCGGCTACCTGCCCCAGGAGCCGCAGCTCGACCCGCAAAGCGACGTACGCACCACCGTACTGGAGGGCGTCGGCGCGACGCTCGCGCTGGTGGAGGCGTTCAACCGGCTGAGCGACCGCTTCGCCGAGCCGATGAGCGATGAGCAGATGAACGACCTGCTCGCCGAACAGGCCAAATTGCAGGATGCCATCGATGCGGCCGGTGGCTGGGAGCTCGAGCGCAAGCTCGATATCGCAGCCGACGCACTGCGTCTGCCGCCCTGGGAGGCGAAGATCGCGCCGTTGTCCGGCGGCGAAAAACGCCGGGTGGCGCTGTGCCGTCTGCTGCTGTCGGCTCCAGACATGCTGCTGCTCGATGAGCCGACCAATCACCTCGACGCCGAGTCGATCGCCTGGCTCGAACGCTATCTCGAGCAGTACCCGAGCACCGTCATCGCCGTCACCCATGATCGGTACTTTCTCGACAACGTGGCCGAGTGGATTCTCGAGCTCGATCGCGGCCATGGCATACCGTGGCACGGCAACTACTCCTCGTGGCTCGAGCAGAAGGAGCAGCGGCTGCGCGTCGAGGAGCGCGAGCGCGAGTCGCTGCGCAAGACCCTCGAGCATGAGCTCGAGTGGGTACGGCAGAACCCCAAGGCACGACAGGCCAAAAGCAAGGCCCGGCTGCAGCGCTACGAGGAGCTCGCCTCACGGGAATTCCAGCAGCGCAACGAGACCAACGAGATCTACATCCCCCCCGGCGAGCGGCTCGGCGATCAGGTCATCGAAGTCGAGGGCCTGCGCAAGGGCTTCGCCGAGCGGCTGCTGATCGACAATCTGTCCTTCAGCCTGCCACCCGGCGGCATCGTCGGCATCATTGGACCGAACGGCGCGGGTAAGACGACGCTGTTCCGGATGTTGACCGGTGCAGAGCAGCCCGACGGTGGCCAGATCCGAATCGGACCGACCGTGAAGCTGGCGTACGTCGATCAGTCGCGTCAGTCGCTAGATGATCGCAAGACGGTCTGGGAGGAGATTTCCGGCGGTCTCGACATGATCAAGGTTGGCAATTACGAGACCCCCTCGCGCAGCTACGTCGGTCGGTTCAACTTCAAGGGCGCGCAACAGCAGCAGACCATCGGCGAGCTCTCCGGCGGTGAGCGCAACCGCGTGCATCTCGCCAAGGTGCTGAGTGCCGGCGGCAACGTGCTGTTGCTCGATGAGCCGACCAACGACCTGGATGTCGAGACACTGCGCGCGCTCGAGGAGGCGCTGGTGAGCTTCCCCGGCTGCGCGGTGGTCATCTCCCATGACCGCTGGTTTCTCGACCGTGTGGCGACGCACATTCTCGCCTTCGAGGGTGACTCGCAGGTGGTGTGGTTCGAGGGCAATTATCAGGAGTACGTCGAGGACTTTAAGCGGCGCAAGGGTGAGGCTGCGGCGCAACCGCATCGCATCCGGTACAAGCCGCTCACCCGCTGAGGCGCTGATGCTCTGCCGTGCCTAGGCCCGATCCGCAAACCCGCGCGCAATGCCCGCGCCCCGCCCGGGTCGCGGCCCATGGAGCCGGGAGGCGCTAGTGTCCGCACCGCCGGCCGTACACTCGAGCGGGCGCGAGAATCGCGTCCTTGAGTGGTTGCGCTGGCTCGGCCCGCTCGGCGCACTGCTGGTGCTCGCAGGCGTCGGTTACGTGCTGCACCGCGAGCTCGCGCGGCTGCGCCCGGCCGACATCCTCGCGCACCTGCGCAGCATTCCCCGCGCTCACGTGCTGGCCGCGGTTGCGCTCACCGCGGCCAGTTATTGGCTGATTACCAGCTACGACTTGCTGGCCCTGCGCTACGTGCGCAAGCGCCTGCGCTACGGCCGGGTGCTGTTCACCGGCTTCATCGCCGCCGTGTTCGGTCATAACCTCGGCTTCTCGGCCGTCACCGGCGGAGCGATCCGGCTGCGTCTGTACAGCGCAGCGGGCATCACTGCGGTGGAGGTGGCGACCATCACGGTCTTCTACAGCCTGTCGATCGCACTCGGTCTGACCGCGATTGCCGGGCTATCGCTCACGTTGGCGCCACACGCGGCCGCGCTGGCGCTGCATCTGCGCACGCAGTGGATCCGCAGCGCCGGAGCGCTCCTGCTCGCCGCCGTGTGTGCCTATCTGCTGTGGGCGGGACTGTCGCGCCGAGCGATCGAAATCCGCGGCTGGGCCCTGCGTGCGCCAGGCTTTACGCTTGGCCTCGGACAGACGCTGCTCGCCATGGCGGATCTGGCCGTCGAGGGCTCGGTGCTGTGGTGGCTGCTGCCTGCTGCAGCGCACATCGGCCTGGTGCCGTTCATGGGCACGTATGTGATCGCCCTGACGGCCGGCATCCTCAGTCACGTCCCAGGCGGGATCGGCGTGTTTGAGACGGTCATGCTGCTCGCGCTGCATCAGGCGCCGACTGACTCGGTGGTCGGTGCGCTGCTCGCGTTCCGGGCGGTCTACTACCTCACGCCCCTGCTGTTTGGCGCAACGCTGTTCGCCTACCAGGAGTTCCATACGCGCCGGCGCGATCTGGCCCGCGCCCGGCGCCAGGCGGCCACCTATGTCACGCCCGTGGCCCCTCAGATCGCCGGCTCGCTGGTGTTCCTCGCGGGCGCGTTACTGCTCGTTGCGCTGATGTGGCCGCCGCTGGCGGTGCACGTGCCGCTGCTCGGCCACGCGCTGCCGCCGGCCGTGCCGCTCGCCGGGGCGCTCGCCGCGGGCGTGATCGGCACCGGACTGCTGCTGCTCGCGCGCGCGCTGTTCCGGCGCGTCCGCGCAGCGCACCGCCTCGCCTGCCGGCTGCTGCTGGTCGCCGTGGCGGTCTCCTTTGCCCAGGGCCTCGCCATCGAGGAAGCCCCGCTGCTCGGGCTGGTGCTGGCGGTGCTGTCGCTCGGCCGGGACGCGTTCTATCGGCCGACGGCCATCCTCGATGAGCGCTTCACGCCGAGCTGGATCAGCGCCGTCGGCGGGGTGCTGGTGCTGGCGATCTGGGTGGGACTGTTCACCGGCCACGGTGCCAGTCCCCTCGCCGGACCGATGCTGCGCGGGGTGCTGGTGCCGGCGGTGCTCGCCACCGGCTATCTCGGGGTGAACCTGCTGCGTCCGCTCCCACCGGAGCCGGCGGCGGCGAGCGGCGCGGACCTCGCACGCGCACGACGGCTGATCGCTGCGGCAGACGAACCGCTCGCCAATGCCGCGCTCACCGGAGACAAGCGGCTGCTGTTCGCCGCCGCCGGCGAGGCGTTTCTCACCTACCAGGTGGCTGGACGCAGCTGGATCGCGCTCGGTGATCCAGTGGGCGAGCGCGCGGGGGCCGAGGAGTTGCTGTGGCGCTTCTGTCAGATCGCCGATCGGCACGGCGGGCAGCCGGTGTTCTTCCAGACCGGCTCGCAGTGGCTGCGCAACTATGAGGACCTCGGACTCGCGCCGCTGCCGATCGGAGCCCAGGCCCGAGTGCTGCTCGCGTATTTCTCGCTGCAGGGCGCACAGCGCGCCGGACTGCGTCATCTCGTGCAGCACGCCCATCGCGCGGGCCTCTCGTTCCAACTGCACCCGGCCCCACCACCGGCGCCGCTGCTCGGCGAACTGCATGCCGTGTCGGACGCCTGGCTCGCCAGCCACGCCACGGGCGAGCGGCGCTTTGCGGCCGGTTATTTCTCGCCGCGCTATCTGCGGCACTTCCCGCTCGCAGTGATCCGGCGCGACGGCGCGGCGGTGGCCTTCGCCAATTTGTGGCCGGCCGGCAATCGTCTGGAAATGGCCATCGATCTGGTGCGCGTGCTGCCCGATATGCCGATTGGCACCATGGGCTACCTGCTGATCGAGGCGCTGCTGTGGGCGCGCGCGCAGGGCTTTCGCTGGGCCAACCTCGGTCTGGTACCGCTCGGGGGCCTCGAGCACGATCCGCTCGCCCCGGCCTGGCAGCGCGCCGGCCGCCTGGTGTTCACCCATGGGGAACATTTCGAGCATTTCGAGCAGATGCGCCGCTATTTCGAGCGCTTCGAGCCGCACTGGGAAACGCGCTACCTGCTGGCCCGCAGCGATATTGCCCTGCCGCGCGTGCTGCTCGATCTGGCCGAGCTCATCGGCGGGGGGGGCGGCCGGGCAGCCGGCGGTTAGGCCGCCGCAGCGGCATACCTCGCCCGCATGCGTTACAATTGCGCCCCCGGCAATGGCTATCAGACCAAGAGCAGCGTAGCGCCGCCATGCCCCACATCGACTCCGAAAGCCGCTTGATTCACGATCCCGGCAAGCGCCCGGTGCTGCCGTGCCCGCATTGTCAGGTGATTGCGCATCTCAGCCTCAGCGCAGTGCCGCGCTTTGCGGACCTGCAGGCCTGCCGGCCCGCGCAGATCGGCGTCGTTTTCCGCTGCGACGCGTGCCTTGCACCGATCTTTCTGCGCTACAGCGTGCGCGCCTATACGCCCACACGGGTCGAGCTGGCTCAGCAGTTCGCCGAGGTCGAGCGGGCACGCGAGCGGTTCGACGGCACGTACCTGCCCGAGGAGGTCGAGATGCTGTTCAAGGAGGCGCTCACCTGCTTTGCCGCCGGCGCCTACAACGCATTCGCCTCGATGAGCCGGCGCACGGCCCAGGCCTTGTTCAGTGACCTCGGCGAGGCCGGCAAGCTCAAGCTGTTTGACTCGCTCAACGAGGTGCGCGAACTCACTGCGCTCGCCCCGGAGATCTTCGCCAAGATCAGGAGCGTCCTGTTCGGCATCGCCTCGGATCCGCGCCCTGGCATTCCGCTGCTCGAGAGCCACGAGGCCGGCGTTCTGCTCGAGGTCATGAAAGACCTGCTGTATCAGACCTACGTGCGCAAGGGTCGGCTCGAGCAGGCCATGCGGGTGCGGCGGTTCTTTTACGAGGAAGCGCTCAATCCGGCCCGGATCAGCCCCCTGTCGAGCACCGGCTGAGCCGGCCGACTCAAGCCCCGCGGATCGCCGCCGCTACGCAGCAGAGATGATCGACACCGCCGATACCATCGTTCTTTACGAGGAGCTCGCCTTCCAGGACGTGCTACCGCTGCATTGGCACGCGCACACACCGGAACCGGCAGCAGCGGCCAGCCTCGCCGAGCGCAATCTGCAGGTCCTGCAGGCCTGGGATGCGCTGGAGGATCACGGCGGGGTCGAAAAACCGGACGACAACGCCCCCCTCGCGGCAGATATCCAGCGCCTCGACCGCAAGATGACCCTGCTGCTCGGGCTGGTGGGGCAACTCCTGGCGCTCAACCGGCCGCGTCCGCCGGCCACACCGGTGCGCTTCAATGCGCGCGGTGCCATCTGGCGCAGCTCGCAGCCGCCGCCGCCTGGGTCGCACGGATTCTTGGAGATTTACCTGCACGAGTGTCTCGCCCAGCCGCTACGGCTTGCCGGCGAGGTGATCGCGGTGGCACCGAACGGAGAGGTTAAGGCGCGCTTTGCACCGCTCGATGAGACGCTCTCGGCGGTGATTGCCAAGGTGGCCTTCCGCCGCCACCGTCGCCAGATCGCCGGCCGGCACGGGCCGAAATCCAAAAGCTGAGACCGCCGCCCGCTCAGGCATAGGTATCGAGCAGGCCGACCCCCCCGAGTGACGCGCCGGCCTCAGTCCCCCCGCCCTCGGAGGCACCGGCTGCACCGATCGCGCTCACCGTCGGACGGGCCGGGCGGCGCGAGTCACGCGGCGCATCGTGCGAGACGCCCGAATCGGCCAGCGTGAGTCCCTGATTGGCAAACATGGCACGCAGCTCCGGCAGCGCCTGGGTGAGTGCCTGACGAGTCTCAGGCTGTGCAGCCCCGAACCACACGCTCGCCTGCCCGTGATGCACTGAAATACTCACCTGCACCGGGCCCAGGTGCTGAGGCGAGACCTGTAGCGATGCGGATTGCACCCCTTGACGCGCCATCCAGGTCAGCTGCGCGCCGAGCTGGCCATTCCATTCGCTCGAACCCACCGGCGCACTCAGCGCCGCGCTCGCCGCTCCGCCTGCACTCTGGGCGAGCGCATGCGCGCCGGCTGCGGCTTGGCCGACGGCAAGGGCGACCCCGCTTGCCGCCGCATTGCCTGCGGCCGAAGTACTGCCGGGAGTCCCGGAGTTGCCGGGGGAATCATGTGCGGATGGCCCGCTTGCCAGGGTCAGCTGAGCCGTCTGCGCCAGCGAACGCGCGGCAACACTCGCGAGCGAAACGTGCACGGGCGAACTGGCGCCGCTCGGGGCCGGATGCGGCGCTGACGTACCCAGCGGCGCGGCCTGCGGCACCGCCTGGTTCACCATCGCCATGGTCGCGTTCACCGCCTCGGCCTTCGTGGTTTTCTCCGGGCCGTGCGTCGGGCTTGTCTTCGCAGGCTTTACCGCGGACTTCCCAGTACTCGCAGAGATCGGCGCACTCGGCGCGGCCGGCTTCTCGGCCGCACCGGCGAGCGACTGCGCCAGGGTTTGAGAGAAATTCGGACCCGCCGCCGGTGCATCGGTCGCCGCCTGTGCGCTGCGCGCCGGCGCGGCGCCCGGTGCGCCCTTGCCCGCGGGGGTACGCTGGTTCGTGCGCCGGCCGTGACTGCCCGGGGCGTGCCCCGCCCCGCCCGGGCCACCGCCGTAGGGGCCGTTGGCCGAGCCCGATGCGCCGGAGCCCCCTGCGCCAGAGCCGCCCGTCTGTGCAAAACCGGCCCCGGCGCCACCGGCTCCGAGGGGGGCGGCACCGGCCGCCGGGGGTGTGGCGGGCGAGGACGCAGGCGCCGCGGCAACCGCCAGTACGCTTTCAGCTGACACGCAGATGACTCCCTCGGTTCCAGGACTGCAGCGAGCGCTCGTCCGTCTCGTGCTGATCGCGGCGCTCCTCAACCTGCCGCTCCTCGCTGCGCCAGTGTTTGGCGAGCGTATCGACTGCCGCGGCGCGCCGAGCGGCGCTGCGCCAATTCTCGAGCTCGGCGCTGCGGGCGAGCTCGGCCTGGCTCAGGATCTGTTGCTGATGCTGCAATGCTTCCTCGAGCCGGCTGAGAAATACCTGGTATTCACGCACCGCAGCGCCACCGAGACCGCTCTGCGCACGCCGGTTGAAGTCCTGCATGTAAGCGCCGCGATAGGTCTGAAGCTCCTCGAGTCGCGTGCGCGCCTCGTGCACCTTGCGTTCACTCAGCGCGAGCGCCTCGGCTTTGCGTCGTTCCTGGTCATCGACCACGCGCTGAACCATGTCGATGCGTTGTGTCTTTTTCATACGTTACTTTCCGCGATCACGCCATCGAGCGCGGCCAGACTTGCCGCCAGATCGACGCGCTCGCGCACGTTCTGCTGGAGAAACTGCTGCATGTGGGGCCACAGTCCGATCGCCTGATCGACCCGTGGATCGCTGCCGCGTTGATAGGCGCCGATCGCGACCAGATCGCGATGCTGCTGGTACGTCGAGAGAATCTGCCGGAACTGACGGGCACGCTCGATGTGTGCGGGCGGCACGATCTCGTGCATGGCGCGGCTCACGGACGCTTCGATATCGATGGCCGGATAGTGACCGCTCTCAGCGATGCGTCGCGAAAGCACGATGTGGCCATCGAGGATGGCGCGCGCGGAGTCGGCGATCGGATCGTTCTGATCGTCCCCCTCCGTGAGCACGGTGTAGAACGCCGTGATCGAACCGGAGCCCTGTGCGCCGTTGCCGGCACGCTCGACGAGCTGCGGCAGACGCGCGAACACCGAGGGCGGATAGCCCTTGGTCGCTGGCGCCTCACCGATCGCGAGGGAGATCTCGCGCTGCGCCTGCGCGAAACGCGTCAATGAGTCCATCAGCAGCAGCACGCTCGCGCCCTGGTCGCGAAAATACTCGGCAATCGCTGTCGCCAGCCACGCGCCACGCAAGCGCGTCAGCGGCGGCGCATCGGCGGGTGCGGCCACCACCACCGCACGCGTGCGATCCTGCGGTCCGAGGATGCGCTCGACGAACTCCTTGACTTCGCGGCCGCGCTCGCCAATCAGTCCGACTACGATCACCTGTGCACTGGTGTAGCGCGCCATCATTCCGAGCAGCACGCTCTTGCCGACGCCGCTGCCGGCAAACAAGCCGACACGCTGACCACGGCCGATGGTGAGCAACGAATTGATGGCACGAATGCCGACGTCGAGCGGCTCGCTGATCGGCTGGCGCGAAAGAGGATTGATCGGCCGACCGGTGAGGCGCACGGTCTCAGTGCAACCGAGCGGTCCGAGGCCATCGAGCGGCTGCGCGCTGCCATCGACGATGCGCCCCAGCAGTTGTGGCCCGACGTGCACCGTGCCAGCGTGCTGGCGTGGAATCACCCGCGCCTTCGGTCCGAGGCCGTGCGCATCGCCGGCCGGCATGAGAAACAACCGATCGCCGGCGAACCCGACGACCTCTGATTCGATGCGGGCACCGTCACCGGCGATCACATCGCAGTAATCGCCCACCGCCGCCTGACATCCAGCCGCCTCGAGCGTCAGACCGACCATGCGGGTCAGCGATCCCTCGACCGGCGGCGGCTCGGTCTGCTCGACCGCTCGCACACTGCGGCGCAGTCCGGCGCACCAATTCGCGGTGCGCTGAGTCTGCGGCACTGTGCTCATGAGACCTCCGCAGCGCCGTCGCGCCCGCTGCTGCGCTCATCACCGAGCGCGTTGGCGGCAATCGCCGCAATCCGGCTCTCCAGGCGCGCGTCGACGCGCGAGGACTCGCTCTGCACCAGGCAGCCGCCGCGTGCAAGCGTGGGGTCCTCCACCAATGTCCAGACACGCTCACCGGCACCAGCGGGCAAATGTTCGCGCACGGTTGCCGCATCCTCCGGATGCAGGTGCACGCGCACCTCGCGCGCCGCGAGCGGCAGTTGGGCGAGCGACTCACGCAGGATGGCGATGATCTGGGTCGGCTCGATGCGCAGCTCCCGCCGCGCCAGCTGTTTGCCGACCGCAAGGGCGAGTCGCACCAGCTCGCCCTCGACTTCGGCATCGAGCTGCTCGAGCGGTCGCGCCAGCACGGCACACAGCGCATCGAGGCGCTGCACACGCTCCTCGATCGCCGCGAGCCGTGCGCGTGACTCGCCCTGAGCACGTGCCAGGCCTTCCTGGTAACCGCGCGCCTCGGCTTGCTGCAGCGCATAACGGAGCGCTTCCTCCTCCCGCCGCCGCGCATCGCCACTGCTGATGACCGGTCCGCTGACCTCCGGCAACTGCCAGCGCTGCACGGCAGCGGAAGCGCTCAGCCGTTTTTGTAGATCAGACAAACTGCTCTCCCTTGCCGCCGAGCATGATGGTGCCTTCCTCGGCGAGCTTGCGCGCCAGCTTGAGGATTTCCTTCTGCGCCCCCTCGACTTCGGAGACTCGCACCGGCCCCTTGGCCTGCAGGTCATCCTTGAGCATTTCCGCGGCGCGCTGCGACATGTTTTTGAACATCTTCTCCTTCAGCGGCTCGTCGGTCCCCTTCAGCGCGAGCAACAGCTGATCGCTCGGTACCTGACGCAACAGCTCCTGCATGCCGCGATCATCGAGATCGAGCAGGTTGTCGAACACGAACACCAGCTCCTCAATGCGCGCCGCCAGCGCCTCGTCGCTCTTGGCGACCTGCTCCATCAGCGCCGACTCCTGGCTGGGTTCGAGGAAATTGATGATGTTGGCGGCCGCCTTGGCGCCACCGAGCACTGAGGTCTTGCCACCGGTCTTGCCGGCGAACTGCTTCTCGATGATGTCATCGAGTTCACTCAGTGCGCTCGGCTGCACGCCATCGAGCAGCGCGATACGCGCAACCACCTCCGAGCGCAGATTGGCCGGCAGCAGCACCAGCACCTCTGCGGCCTGGTCGGCATCGAGATAGGCGAGCACGATGGCAATGGTCTGCGGATGCTCGAGGCGGATCAGCTCGGCCACCCCGCGCGGATCCATCCACTTCAGCGCCTCGAGACCCTTGGTGCTGCGCCCGATGCTGATTCGATCGATGATGCTTTCGGCCTTGTCCGCACCGAGCGCATCGACCAGCACCTTGCGCAGAAACTCATCGGCGCCGACGCCGACGGATGTCTGACTCTCGACGCTGGAGGCGAACTCCGCCACGACTTCGTGCACCTCATCGCGCGAAACATTGCTGAGACGCGCCATCGCCGCGCCGATGCGCTGCACTTCCTTGGCGCCCATGTGCTTCAGCACTTGCGCCGCCTCGCCTTCCCCAAGGGTGAGCAGCAGGATCGCGGCGCGCTCGGTGCCGCTGCGCGTGGCGTCCTTGGCGTTACGGTCACTCATCGTTGCCGACCCAGCCGCGCACGACCTGCGCGACGCGTTTGGGGTCCTGATTCACCATGGCGCGTGCGCTGGCGAGCTGCTGCTCGTGCGAGAGTGCCGCGACGACCGCCTCTTTCTGCGCCTGCGCTCCGGCGCCACCGGCCCCCTGGTCGGCGCCAATCTGCGCCACCGCGGCAGCCGGGCGCGCCGGCGGGGCCAGCAACGAGCGCACCAGCGGGCGCAGCACCGCCAGCACCAGTGCCAGCACGCCGATCAGTCCGGCAGCGATTTTCAGCAGATTCCAGAACAGCGGCCGCTGCCAGAGCGGAGCGGATTCAAACGTGCCACTCGGGGTGCGCTGCAGATCGAGCGGCTCGTTCACCACGCTCACGCTGTCGCCGCGCGCGGCGTTGTAACCGACCGCGTCCTTCACGAGTTGGGTGATGCGCGCCAGTTCCTGCGCCGAGAGCGGAACCTGCTTGGTCTTGCCCTTCGGTCCCTTCTCCGTCCGATAACCGACCAGCACCGCGACCGTCAGGCGGCGAACCTGCCCCGGGGGCTGGCGCGTGTAGTCGAGGGTGCGGTCAATCTCGTAGTTGCGCGTGACATTGCTCGAGAGCAGCTTGCCCCCGCCGGTGACGCCCGGGACCGGCGAGACCGCAGAGGTCGTGCCACTCGCCGCATTGGTGGGGGCCGCCGCGCTCGTCGTGCCCGCTGCGCCCTGAGCAGCTGGCTTCGCGGCGCTCGCCGGCTTGGCCTGCTGCGGCGGGGCGAGCACACCGGGCGCAGGCGGGGTGTTCGACAGTGCGCCCGGCACCCCGCCCGGTCCACCGCCGCCGCTTTGCTGCTCGGAGATCTGCTCGCTGCGCACGATCTGGCTGTTGGGCTTGTAGAGCTCCTTGGCCTGTTCGCTGACTCCGGTATTGAGCTCGGCCACCACATCGGCGTGCACCAGACCGGGGCCGACGAGCGGCGTCAGCAGCGCGACGATGCGCCGCGCGTCCTCGTTCTCGATGCGGTGCACGAGGTTGAAGTTCTGCTCATCGAGGGCATACGGGCTGTTGCCCTGAGGTCCGGACAGCAACTGGCCATTCTGATCCACCACCGTCACGTGTGCAGGCGAGAGATCCGGCACGCTGGAGGCAACCAGATTCACGATGGCCTGCACCTGCTCCGGACCGAGCACGCTGCCGGCGCGCAGCTGCACGAACACCGAAGCGCTGGCTGCCGTCTGGTCGCTGACGAACACCGATTGGTGCGGCACAGCGAGATTGACTCGTGCGGCGGACACCTGCTGCATGCTGGCGATCGTGTGGGCCAGTTCGGTCTCGAGCGCATGCTGGTAGCGCACGTTCTCGATGAACTGACTGACGCCGAAGCCCGAGCCCTTGTCGAGCGCCGCGAAGCTGTCGCCCTGGGTGACGCCCTGGCCGGCGAGCTTCAGCCGGGCCGCATCGAGCTGCTCGGCCGGGACCTCGACACCGTTGGTCGAGGGATCGAGCTGATAGGGGATCTGCGCCGACTGCAGCGCCTGCACGACTTGTGCCTCCTGCTGCGGCGAGAGGTTGGCGTACAGGAGGCTGTAGGTCGGACCCCGAGACCACAACACGATCCAGACACCGGCGGCGACGGCCGCCGCGATGCCGACCAGCAGCAGCAGGGGACGCAGACTCGCCGGCACGGCCGGCAGCGCGGGTAAGGCAGTAGATTCGGCAGCCATGTCGACTCACTACATCTGCATATTCATGATGTCTTGGTAAGCGCTGATCAGCTTGTTGTTCACCTGGGTCAGCGCCCGCAACGAAATGCTCGCCTTTTCCATCTGCAGGACGACCTGCGGCAGCGATACCCCCGGCGCGCCGCGGGAAAAGGCGTCGGCGAGCGCGTTGGCACGCTGCTCGCTCTGATTCACTGCGTCGATCCCCTGCTTGAGGATCGAGGCGAAATCACTCGGCCCGCTGACGGGCGCCGCGCCAGGCGCACCGGCCGCACCGATCGGCGTCGGCTTCGGCGCATCGAGGCGCACCTGGGAGGACATGGCGCGAATCTGCGCCAGCACTTGGTCAATGGCCATCTGGCTCATGTGAGTCTCCTCAGGCCGCCGGAACTTCGACGCCCGCTTCGCGCAGGCGCGCCAGCTTGTAGCGCAGGGTGCGCGGGCTGATGCCGAGCCGCTCGGCCGCCTCGCGCCGATTGCCCTGACCGCTTCTGAGCGCATCGAGGATCAGGTCACGCTCGGCCTGGATGAGCGAGCCAGCAAGCGAGCCGAGCGTGCCCTCGTCCACCGGAAGCTCAACCGGTTCGCCCACCTCGTTGGCGAGTTCGAACTGAATGTGCTCGGCATCGATCACCGAGCCGTTGAGCAGAATCAGCGCCCGCTGCAACAAATTGTCGAGCTCGCGCACGTTACCCGGCCAGCCGTACGTGAGCAGCCGGTGCGCCGCGGCGGCGCTGAGCGCCGGAATCTGCCCGCCCGGGCGGCAGTGCGCGGTCAGCAATTGCATGGCGAGCGGCAAGACATCGTCGCGCCGCAGCCGCAATGGCGCGATCGCGAGCGGGAATACGTTAAGTCGGTAGTACAAGTCCTCGCGAAAGCGGCCGGCGGCCACCTCCTCGCGCAAGCGACGGTTGGTCGTGGCGATCACCCGCACATCGAGGCTGATGGTCTCGCGTGCGCCCAGTCGCTCCACCTCACGCTCCTGCAGCACGCGTAGCAGCTTCGCCTGCAGGCCGAGCGGCATCTCCGTCACCTCATCGAGCAGCAATGTGCCGCCCTGCGCCTGCTCGAACTTGCCGGCGTGCGCGGCATGCGCACCGGTGAAGCTGCCCCGCTCGTAGCCGAACAGCATCGCCTCGAGCATGTTCTCAGGAATGGCTGCGCAATTGACCCCGACGAACGGTCCGCCGGCGCGCTGCGAGCGGCGATGGATATAGCGGGCCAACACTTCCTTACCCGTGCCCGACTCGCCCCAGATGAGCACCGTGCAGTCGGTGAGAGCGACGCGGCGCGCGAGCTCGAGCAGACGCTGTGAGCTCGCTGCACACGCTACGGGCTCCGGTCCGCTGAGTGCGGAGTTGTCGCAGGCGGGTTGTGGCGCTTGAGTGTCTGACATCGATTCCCCCTTACGCAGGGCTGCTGGATCAGGGGAATGCAAATGCCGTGCCTGGCGCCAATCGACTCCTGGAACGTGAAGCGCGTCACAGGCAGGCCCGCAGGCCGCGCCGCGGGCGTCAAACTTCCGTCGCGGTCTCGTTGAATCCGAGCTTGCGCAGGCGCTCGACCAGCGTCGTGCGACGCAGGTTGAGCAGACGAGCCGCTTGCGCGACCGTCCCGTTGGCGCGGCGCAGCGCCTGGCTCACCAGTGCGCGCTCGATCGTGAGCAGATGCTCGCGCAGATCAAGCCCCTGATCGGGCAACGTGCACAGATCCGGGGTGCCTGGGGCGGGTTCGCAGGACTCGAGCAACTCGAGGGCAGCGGCGTCGCTGAGCGGGGCGGGCTCCAAAGTCTCGGTCGCCCCACCGGCGTTGCCGAGCAGCGGCTCGCACGCCCAGTCGCGCGGCGGCTGATATTTGGCGGGCAGGTCAGCGATCTCGACGGTCTGGCCGGCGCGCACGATGGACATCCGTTCGACCAGATTCGACAGTTCGCGGACATTGCCGCTCCAGGAATACGCGCCGAGCGCGGCGAGCGCGTGTGCCGAGAAGCGCACCATGCCGCGCCCCTCGGCCGCGTTACGCGCGGCGAACTCGCTGACGAGCGCCGCTAGATCATCGCGCCGCTCGCGCAATGCCGGCATCTCGATCGGGAATACGTTCAGGCGGTGAAACAGATCCTCGCGGAAGGTGCCCTGGGCGATGGCCGCCTCCAGGTTGCGGTGTGTGGCGGCGATGATGCGCACGTTGCAGCGGATCGGGGCGTGATTGCCCACCCGCTCGAACACACGCTCCTGCAACACCCGCAGCAACTTCACCTGCATCGAGGGGCTCATGTCGCCGATCTCATCGAGAAACAGAGTCCCGCCCTCGGCGATCTCAAAGCGTCCCTTGCGCGCGGCAATCGCGCCGGTGAAAGCGCCTTTCTCGTGGCCGAACAGCTCTGATTCCAACAGGTCCGCGGGAATTGCCCCACAGTTGACTGCGACGAACGGCCGATTGCGACGCGGACTCAAGTCATGGATCGCGCGCGCCGCCACTTCCTTGCCGGTACCGGACTCACCAAGCACCAGGACCGTAGAATCGAACACCGCGACCTGGCGAATGAGCCCGATCACCGCGCGGATGGCCGCAGAGGTGCCGCTCGGCAGTCGCGCACCCTCGCTGCAGGGCGCCGCCTCGGCGCTCAGGAGTCCCTCGGCCGCCCGCCCCTCAGGCTGCGGGTTCACATCCACGACGCGTTCGCTGGCGACCATCACGAATACCTGCTCTTTACGCTTGTTTGCTTGTTCTTCCAGCGGCGCTGTGCGGATCACTGGCGCACCTGCGTGCCGCTGCGTGAGTACTGTCGCCGATCCGGGTGGGTGGTTTCTGTGACCGGTCTCCAGATTGTTCACTTTTGGCGACATAGGCTCTGCGCCGAGGCACGCCGTGCCAGGGTGCCGGAAGTCCGACGCCGCGTCCCGGTGTGATGACAATCACACTTCGTCCTTGCGCGTAATTGCAATTAAATCAACCTGTTCTGCGCGCCCCTTGGTCTCTGGCACAGGCATTGCACTGGCTTGAGCGCCCGCCCCCAGTGACGCACAGGAGTTGCTCTCGATGGCCACCTCGCCTGAAGCTGCCGCCGCCGAACTCGCCGCCGCAGCCCCTGCTAAGAAGAAATTGCCGTTGTGGCTGCTCATCACCGCTGCCGTCCTGGTGCTCGGCGGGGGTGCGGGCGGCTTCTGGCTGTGGCACGCCAAGAGCACCGCACACGCCAAGGTGGCAAAGGCCCCCTCGGGTCCGCCGCACTACCTCGCGCTGAAGCCGTTCGTCGTGAACTTCCAAGGCAGCCAGCAAGCGCGCTTCCTGCAGGTCGCCATGCAGGTGATGTCGCGCGACCCGAAGACGCTGAAGCTCATCGAGCAGAACGACCCGATGGTGCGCAACAACCTGCTGCTGCTGCTCGGCAACCAGCAGTACGCCACGCTCGACACCGAAGCCGGCAAGCAGCAGCTGCGTAGCGCGGTGCTCGCCGCCATCCGCAAGGTCGTCGCCACCGCCGGAGGGCAGCCCGATCGGGTCGTCGCCGTGTATTTCACCAGTTTCGTCATGCAGTAATCGCGCCGTCCGACACCCCCCATGAGCACCGAGAAGATACTGGATCAAGCTGAGATCGACGCGCTGCTGCACGGCGTCGACACCGGCGCGGTCAGCACCGAGCCCACCGCACCTCCGGGTGAAGCGCGCAACTACGACTTCGCCAACCAGGTGCGCATCGTGCGCGGGCGCATGCCCACGCTCGAGATGATCAACGAGCGCTTTGCCCGACTCAATCGGGTCAGCCTGTACAACCTGCTGCGGCGCGCACCCGAGGTGGCCGTCGGACCGGTACAGATCAAGAAATTCAGCGAATTCGTGCATACGCTGCACGTACCGACCAGTCTGAACCTGGTGCGCTTCAATCCGCTGCGTGGCACCGCGCTGGTGGTACTCGACCCGAAACTGGTGTTCGCTGTGGTCGACAACTTCTTCGGCGGCAGCGGCAGGCACGCCAAGATCGAGGGCCGCGAATTCACTGCCACCGAGCAGCGCATCATCCAGCTGGTGCTACGCAGCGTGTTCGCCGACCTGCACGAAGCCTGGTCGCACGTCGCGGATCTGCAGCTGGAATTTCTGCAAGCGGAGATCAACCCGCATTTCGCCAACATCGTCTCGCCGTCCGAGATTGTTGTCGTCACCTCGTTCCACATCGACCTCGATGGCAATGGCGGCAACCTGTACGTCACCATGCCGTACGCGATGATCGAGCCGTTGCGTGAAGTGCTCGATGCCGGCGTGGCGAGCGACCGCATGGAGAAGGACGAGCGCTGGATGCAGTCGCTGCGCGAGGAGATGGAGGATGCCGAGCTGTCGATCAGCACCCAGGTCGGACACACCTCGCTGTCGCTCGGGGAACTGCTCAACCTCAAACCCGGCGACGTTCTGCCGTGCGACTTCACCGGCAAGGTCACCGTGATCGCCGAGGATGTGCCCGTGTTCCGCGGCGCGCTCGGCACCTCGCGCGGCCATCAGGCGGTCAAGATCGAGGAGTTCCTCCGGCGCAGCAAATTGTCCGCCGAACCCATTTCCGCAACCCGTAAATGAGCTCCACCATGAATGCCAACGTTGAGGCCGCACCGGCCGAATTTCAAAATCTGACCGACGAGGGCGGCGAGAAGGCTCCCCGCGAGGTCAACCTCGAGGTCATCCTCGATGTACCCGTGACGCTGTCGATGGAAGTCGGCCGCACACGCATCCCGATCCGCAACTTCCTGCAGCTCAATCAGGGCTCGGTCGTGGAACTCGACCGTACCGCTGGCGAGCCGCTCGACGTCTACGTCAATGGCACGCTGGTTGCGCACGGCGAGGTGGTCGTGGTCAACGAGCGCTTCGGCATTCGCCTCACGGACGTGATCAGTCCGGCCGAGCGGCTGCGCAAACTCAAATGACCCACCTGTTCGCCGCGCCCGCCGCCGGCAGCGCCGCCCCCGCGGTCAGCGCCGGCAGTCTCGTCTCGGTCACTCTGGCGCTGCTGCTCGTGCTCGCGGCGATCTTCGCGCTCGCCTGGCTGGCGCGGCGCATGCGCATGCTGGGCAACCGCGCCGCCGGTGCGCTCGAGATTCTCGCCAGCATGCCGCTCGGCGCCAAAGAGCGTGCCGTGCTGCTGAAGGTTGGCGAGACGCAACTGCTGCTCGGGGTCGCCCCCGGGCAGGTCAACACGCTGCACGTCCTGAGCCAGCCGCTCGAGCTCGCCAAGCCCGCTGGCGCGAGCGATTCGGCCGAGCGCCCCTCGTTTGCAGCCCTTTTGAAGCGGAGTCTCGGCAAATGATCCAGCTGCGCAAGAGCTGGCCTGCATTGGTGCTCGGGTTGCTGCCGGTTGTCGCGTGCGCCGCGCCCGGCATCCCGGCCTTCAACGTCCAAACCCACGGCGGCACACAGACCTACACGCTGACGTTGCAGGTGCTGGCGCTGATGACCGCGCTGAGTCTGCTGCCGGCGATCCTGCTGATGATGACCGCCTTCACCCGCATCGTGATCGTGCTCGGGATCCTGCGCCAGGCGCTCGGCGCCGGTCAGACTCCGCCGAATCAGGTGTTGCTCGGTCTGGCCCTGTTCCTCACCTTCTTCGTGATGACGCCGGTGATCCGTCAGATCAATCAGAACGCCTATCAGCCGTACGCGGCCGGGACGATCACCATGACCACCGCGCTCGATCGGGCGGAGGTGCCGCTCAAGGAGTTCATGCTCCACCAGACCCGCGAGAGCGACATCGCGGTGTTCACGCACATCGCCGGCGGCAAGGGCTACGCCGCGCCGCTCGATGTGCCGTTGTCGGTATTGATGCCGGCGTTCCTCACCAGTGAGCTGAAGACCGCCTTTCTGATCGGCTTTCTGCTGTTCATCCCCTTCGTCATCATCGACCTGGTGGTGGCAAGCGTGCTGATGTCGATGGGCATGATGATGGTCTCGCCGGTGATGATTTCACTGCCGTTCAAACTGATGCTGTTCGTTTTGGTGAACGGCTGGACCCTGGTCGTCGGCTCGCTCGCGGCAAGCTTCTATCACTGACGGAGAACCCCTGCATGACCCCCAACACCGTGATGAACCTCGCCACCAGCGCGCTTGAGATGACGTTGATGCTGTCCGCACCACTGCTGCTCGCCGCACTGGTGACCGGAGTGATCGTCGGTGCGTTTCAGGCGGCCACCCAGATCAATGAGATGACCCTGTCGTTCATTCCGAAACTGCTGGTGGTGTCGCTGGTGGCGGCACTCACCGGGCCGTGGATGCTCAGAATCATGGTCAATTACACCCATGAACTCATCGTCAGCATTCCGCAGATGCTCAACTGACCGCACTGATGATCACGATCACCTCCAGGGAGCTTGAGCAGAGCATCGGCGCGGTCTTCTGGCCGTTCCTGCGCATCGGCTCGTGCTTCATGGTCGCGCCGATATTTGGCGCGGTGGCGGTGCCGATGCAGCTGCGCATCGTGCTCGCCGGGGCCATCGCACTGCTCATCGCACCGCTGATACCGATGCCCGCCGGCGTCGCGCTGCTCTCCGGGGCGAGTGTGCTGATCAGCGTGCAGCAGGTGATCATCGGTGTGGCGCTCGGTTTCAGCCTGCAGCTGATCTTCGAAGCCCTCGCCCTCGGTGGCCAGATCATCGCCAACGGCATGGGGCTGTCGTTGTCGTTCAATCTCGACCCGCTCAACGGCACCAGCACGCCGGCGCTCGGCCAGCTGTACACGGTGCTCGTGACGCTGCTGTTTTTGCTGTTTGACGGCCACACTGCGCTGATCCGCATCCTGGTCGAGGGCTTTCGCACGCTGCCGGTCGGCACCACCGGTCTCGGCCCGCGCGCGTTGTGGACGGTGGCCAATTGGGGATCGGTCCTGTTCTCCGGAGCGCTCGCGGTGGCGCTGCCGGCGGTGACCGCCCTGCTGGTGGCGAACCTTGCCTTCGGCGTGATGAGCCGCGCCGCTCCGACCCTGAATCTGTTCGCCACCGGGCTGCCGATTTCGCTGGTGTTCGGCCTGCTGGTGATCATCGTCAGCCTGCCGGTGGTCGAGTCGGGCTTTGTCCGGTTGCTCGGCCAGGCCTTCATGCTGCTGCGCAAATTGAGCGGAGCGTAGGCGATGGCCGACACCGATCAAGAACGCACCGAACAACCTACTAGTAAGCGCCTCGATGAGGCGCGCAAAGAGGGCCGCGTCCCGCGCTCGCAGGACCTGAATACCGCCGCAGTTCTGCTCGTCGCCGGTGGCGGGCTGCGCATGTTCGGCGCCAGCATCGCCGGGGCGCTGATGGGGGTGATGCACGCCGGACTCGAGCTCTCGAGCGCGCAGGCGCGCGACCCGCAGCTCGCCCTCGCCACCGCGGGCAACGAGCTGCTGCATGCGCTGCTCGCCTGCGCTCCGGTGTTCGCGCTAACGGTGGTGGCGGCGCTCGCCGCACCGCTCACCCTCGGCGGCTGGAACTTCAGCCTCGAGACGCTGGCGCTGAATTTTACCCGGCTCGATCCGATTGCCGGTTTCGGTCGATTGTTTTCACTGCGCAGTGCAGTGGAGCTCGGCAAGGCGTTCGCGAAGTTTCTGCTGGTCGCCGGCACTGCGTTCCTCGTGTTGCACAGCCAGGCATCGCAGATGCTCGCGCTCGGCAACGAGCGGCTCGCAAGCGCGCTCGGTGACTCGGTGCGGCTGGTCGCGGACGCACTGCTCATCATGTCGGGCACCCTCGGGCTGATCGCTGCACTCGATGTGCCCTGGCAGCTCTGGCAGCACCACAAGGAGCTGCGCATGACGCGCGAGGAAATCCGCGAGGAAGCCAAAGAAAGCGAGGGCTCCCCGGAGAACAAGCGACGCGTGCGTCGGGCGCAGCGCGATCTGTTGCGCCGACGCATGATGCACGAGATACCCAAAGCCGATGTCGTCGTCACCAACCCGACGCACTTTGCCGTTGCGCTGCGTTACGAGGAGAGCCGCATGCGCGCCCCGCGCGTCGTCGCCAAGGGTGCCGATCTCATTGCCGCGCGCATCCGCGAGCTCGCCACCGAACACGCAGTGCCGGTATTCGAGGCACCTCCGCTGGCGCGCGCTCTGTATCACAACGTTGAAATCGGCGGTGAGATTCCCACCGCGCTGTACGTCGCGGTGGCACAGGTTCTCACGTACATCTATCGGCTGAAGGCAGCCCGCACCAGCGGCCAGCTGCCGCCCGAACCGCCCGTTATCGACCCCTCGATCGAAACCATCCGGCATTGATCCATGAGCACTGCAACCGCCACTTCACCTTCGCTCCCCTCGCTGCGCGATCTGTTGCGTATCGGCATTGGCGTGCCGGTGGGCGTACTCGGCGTGCTCGCCATGGTGATCCTGCCGCTGCCACCGATGGCGCTCGATATTCTGTTCACCTTCAACATCGCGCTGTCGATCGTCGTGGTGATGGGCGTGTTCTACGTTGCGCGCCCCATCGAGTTCGGCGTATTTCCGACCGCACTGCTGCTCGCCACCTTGCTGCGGCTGGCGCTGAACGTCGCCTCGGCCCGTGTGGTGCTGCTGCATGGCTATGCCGGGCCGGGCGCCGCCGGCCATGTCATCGAGTCGTTCGGTCAGTTCGTGGTCGGCGGCAATTTCGCCGTCGGCGTGGTGGTGTTCATCATTCTGACCATCATCAATTTCGTGGTGATCACCAAGGGTGCCGGCCGCGTCTCTGAAGTCAGCGCCCGCTTCACCCTCGATGCCATGCCCGGCAAGCAGATGGCGATCGATGCCGATCTGGGCGCCGGACTGATCACCCAGGATGAGGCCCGTTCGCGGCGTGCCGAGGTTCGCGCCGAGGCGGACTTCTACGGCTCGATGGACGGTGCCAGCAAATTCGTGCGCGGCGATGCGATCGCCGGCATTCTGATCCTGCTGATCAACATCATCGGCGGTCTTGCCATCGGCACCCTCGGGCACGGCATGTCGCTCAGCGCCGCGCTGCACACCTATACGCTGCTCACGATCGGCGACGGACTGGTGGCGCAGATCCCGGCGCTGCTGCTCTCGACCGCCGTGGCGATCATCGTCACCCGCATGTCCCGGCCGCAGGACATGGGCGGGGAGCTCAGCAAGCAGCTGTTCGGCAATCCGCGCACGCTCGGGATTGCCGGCGGTCTGCTCGGGGCGCTCGGGCTGATTCCCGGCATGCCCAATGTCGTGTTCCTGCTGATGGCCGGTGTGTGCGGCGGCGGGGCTTATCTGATCCAGCGCCGGCGCACGCAAGTCGCCGCAGCACCACCACCGCCTGCACCGGCGCCCCCGGCGCCCGAATCGCGCGAGCTGTCCTGGGACGACGTGCGGCCCGTCGATCCGATCGGACTGGAGGTCGGTTACCGGCTGGTCTCCCTCGTCGATGCCAAAGGTCAGGGTGCAGATCTGCTCGGCCGGGTGCGCGGGGTGCGGCGCAAGCTCTCCCAGGAGCTCGGCTTCCTGCTGCCGGCGGTGCACATCCGCGACAATCTCGACCTCGGCCCGAACGTCTACCGCATCAATCTGCACGGCGTACCGATTGGGGAAAGCACCGTCTATCCGGACCGGGAGCTGGCCATCAACGCCGGCCGGGTGTTCGGCCCTCTGCAGGGCATCGCCACGCGTGATCCGGCCTTCGGCATGGAAGCGGTGTGGATCGAGCCGGCGAGCCGCGATCACGCCCAGGCGCTCGGCTACACGGTGGTCGACCCGAGCACCGTGGTCGCCACGCATCTGTCGTTCATCCTGCAGCAGCACGCCCAGGAGATCCTCGGTCATGAGGAAGTGCAGCAGCTGCTGAACGCCCTGGCCAAAAGCGCTCCGAAACTGGTCGAGGATGTGGTGCCGCGCGCCCTGCCGCTGGCGGCGCTGGTACGCGTCTTGCAAGGACTTCTCGCAGAACGCATACCCATTCGCAACATGCGCACCATTATGGAAACGCTTGCTGAACACGCGCCCCGTTCCCAGGATCCCGCGGTCCTGCTGCCGCTGGTCCGCGTCGCGCTGGGCCGGCAAATCGTGCAGGACATCGCCGGCGTCACCGCGGAGCTGCCGGTCATTACGTTCGAGCCGGACCTCGAGCGGCTGCTGCAGGGTTCACTCACGGCGAGCGCCAGCGGTGCCGGGTTGGAGCCGGGCCTGGCCGAGCGACTGCAGCAGCGCGTCAACGAAGCGGCGCAGCAGCAGGAAGCCTCCGGCGCCGCCCCGGTGCTGCTCGTGCCACCGCCGCTGCGCTCACCGATGGCGAAGTTCCTGCGTGCCGGTCTGCCGAATCTGCACGTATTGGCCTGGAATGAAATTCCCGACAATCGCAAGGTCCGCGTCGTCACCGCGGTCGGCAGGTAAGCGATGAAGATCGTACGACACACCGCCCCGGATATGCGCCAGGCGCTGCGCGCGATCCGCGAGCAACTCGGTGACGATGCGGTCATTCTCTCCTCGCGGCGGGGACCCCAGGGCGTGGAAGTGACCGCGGCAGTCGATTTCGACGCTGCGCGCCTCGACGGCACCGCCGAGGCCCCCGCGGCGCACGGAGCTGTCGCACCGCAGTTCACGAGCCCGGCCCCGGCGCTGGGTGCGGCGAGTGCCGAAGGCTCCGCCGAAGCGATGGGGCACGAGCTGAAGACGCTGCGGCGCATGCTCGAGACGCAACTCGCACAGCTCGCCTGGAACGAGCGCTCGCGGCGCAATCCGGTCCACGTCGAGCTGCTGCGCGAACTGTCCGAGATCGGCGTCGCCCAGGATCTGGCCGATCACCTCGTCGGACAATTGCCGGCTGGCGTAGATCTGACGCAGGGGCGACGGTTTACCGTCGCTGGCCTCTCGCAGTACCTGCTGGTCACTGGCGATCGCTGGCTCGACAGCGGCGGGCGGGTGGCGTTCATCGGCGCCACGGGCGTCGGCAAGACCACCCTGCTCGCGAAACTCGCGGTGCGCTGGATCCTTCGCCACGGGGCCCAGGACCTCGCGCTCATCGCCTCGGATACCGTGCGCATCGGCGCTCAGGACCAGATGCACGCTCTCGGTCAGCTGCTCGGCGTGCCGGTGCACGTGCCGGAACGCTTCGATGCGCTGCCGCAGCTGCTGGCGCGCCTCGGCCGCTACCGGCTGGTGCTGATCGACACACCGGGAGCGAGCGTGCGCGATGCGCAATTCGAGGCGCGGCTCGCGGTGCTCGGGGCCTGCGCCCCGCTGCTCGAGCCGGCGCTGGTGCTCGCCGCGAGCACTCAGGCCGGCGCGCTGGAGGAGACGATCCAGCGCTGCGCGCCGCTGAAGCCCGCCTCCTGTCTGCTCACCAAGATGGACGAAGCGGCGAGCCTCGGTGGGGCGCTCTCGGCGCTGATCCGTGCGCGGCTGCCGGTCTCGTACGTGAGCGACGGACAGCGCGTGCCGGAAGACCTGCGCCCGGCACGTGCGCTCGAACTGGTTACCCAGGCAGTGCGGCTCGCCAAGACGAGCGGCGCTGCCGCCGATGAAGATCTCCTGCGACGCAGATTTGGAAAGCTTGCCCATGCCAACACCTGAGCTCAGCCTGATCAACAACGCGAAACTCAAGGCGCTCGCACAGCCGGTACAGGTCATCGCCGTCACCGGCGGCAAGGGCGGCGTCGGCAAGACCAGCGTCTCGGTCAACCTCGCCACGGCGCTCGCGGCACGCAAGCGCGTCGTGCTGCTCGACGGAGACCTCGGGCTTGCCAACGCCGATGTGTTCCTCGGGCTCTCGCCACGCTATACGCTCGCGCACGTCATCAGCGGCGAGCGTACGCTCGATGAGGTGCTGATCGAGGCGCCGCAGGGCTTTCAGGTGGTACCGGCCGCCTCCGGAGCGGCCGATCTCGCCTGCATGGGCGCAAGCGAACACCTCGGCCTGGTGCGCGCCTTCAGCTCCCTCGCCGCACAGATCGAGGTGCTGATCGTCGACACCGCGGCCGGCATCGCCCACAGCGTGCTGCAGTTCGCCCAAGCCGCCCAACAGGTGCTGGTGGTGATCTGCGACGAGCCCGCCTCGCTCACCGACGGCTACGCGCTCATCAAGGTCCTCAGCCGCAATCACGGCGTCGGACGCTTTCGGGTTCTCACCAACCGGGTACGCGGCACCGGTGCCGGCCGGGAACTGTTCGAGCGTTTCGAGCGGGTGACGACGCGATTCCTCGACGTCGTGCTCGAATTCGCCGGCGAGATCCCCGAGGACGAGTACCTGCAGCGCTCAGTACGCGAGCAGCGTCCAGTTTGTGACGCATATCCCGCAAGCAGCGCGGCTCGGGCATTTAAGAAACTCGCCGATGCGGCCGATAAGTGGCCAGTACCGCCCGGTCCGCGCGGCAATATCGAATTCTTCGTGGAGCGGCTGGTACAGCGCGGTCCGGCGAAACTGGCGGTCGTGTCATGAACGCAGCCAGCGCCTATGGCGGAGCGCGGCGGCTCGGCGTAACACCCGATGCGGCCGACCTCGTGACCCGGCACGCGGAACTCGTCAAGCGCATCGCCTATCACTTGGCGGGCCGCCTGCCGCCCTCTGTGGAGATCGACGATTTGATGCAGGCCGGAATGCTGGGGTTACTCGAGGCGGCTTCGAACTACGCTGCCGACCGTGGCGCGAGCTTCGAGACCTACGCGGGAATCCGCATCCGCGGCGCGATGATCGATGCGTTGCGCAAGCTCGACTGGGCGCCCCGCTCGGTGCACCGCAAAGCGCGCGCGGTGGCCGCTGCGGTCCAGCAGATCGAGCGCGACACCGGCCGCGACGCGCGCGACACCGAGATCGCCGCGCGCCTCGGCGTATCGCTCGAGGAGTACCACACAATCGTGCAGGACGCCGCGAGCTGCCGTCTGGCGGCACTCGATGACGCGGTGGTGATGGTCGAAGGCGAGGCGGACCCGTTCCTCGAGACCGCCGATGATGAGTTCCGCGAGGCGCTGGTTGAGGCGATCGAGCACCTCCCGGAACGGGAACGATTGGTGATGTCGCTCTATTACAGCGAGGGACTGAACCTGAAGGAGATCGGTGCGGTACTGAGGGTGACCGAATCGCGAGCCTGCCAATTGCACGGGCAGGCGCTGGTACGGTTGAAGGCACGGTTGAGTGAGTGGCGCGACGGCCCGCAAACGGCCGCAACAGCGAGGCGAGGCAGGCAGTGAGTAAAGATCTGAAATTTCTCGTGGTCGACGACTTCTCGACCATGCGGCGCATCATCAAGAACCTCCTCCACGATCTGGGCTATTCGAACGTCACGGAAGCCGACGACGGCAAGACGGCCCTGCCAATGCTGCAGGCCGGTAACTTCGATTTCCTGATCACCGACTGGAACATGCCCGGCATGCCCGGACTCGATCTGATCAAGGCGGTGCGTGCCGATGCTCGCCTCGCCAAGATGCCGGTACTGATGCTGACCGCCGAGGCCAAACGCGATCAGATCATCGAGGCGGCGCAGGCGGGGGTGAACGGCTATGTCATCAAGCCCTTCACTGCCGAGACTCTCAAGGAGAAGCTCGACAAGATCCTGGGCACAGCCGGAAAGTGAGACAGCCATGGCGAATGTGTCCGTGCTGAAACGTGAATACGGCGCCTGCCTGGAGGCCATGAACGCGGCATTCCTGCGCGGTGACGAATCGGCATTTCTGAGCGCTGTAGATCACATCGTGCAGACGCGCACGCCGAAGATGCTGAGCGAGATCCGCAAGCTCACCGGCGATCTGCAGCAGGCCCTCGACCGCTTCAGCATAGAGTCTCGCCTCGCGGACATCGCTGAAAATGAGATTCCGGGCGCCCGCGCACGGCTGACCCACGTCATCAACATGACGGACGAGGCGGCACACCGCACGCTTGATCTGGTCGAGCGCTCAGGACCTCTGGCCGAGCGCACCGCGCGCGAAGCGGCGGCGCTCCTCGAGGCGTTCGATACCTACCGTGCCCGTCCCCCCGCCGTCGGCTTCGAGGGCGTGGCGCGCGCCGTGGAAGCCTTCCTGCCGGTGGTACGTTCGATCGAGGCATTTCTGCCCGCCGCGCGCGCCGACTCCGAGCAGATCCGGCGCAATCTCGCCGATGTGCTCCTTGCCCAGGGCTATCAGGATCTGACCGGTCAGATCATCCGCAGCGTCATCAAATTGGTAGAGGAGCTCGAGCACGCACTCGGAGATCTCACCGCGCTATCCGGCGGCCGCAGCGAGCTCACTCCGATCGAGAACAACCCCAGCAGCGCCGGCTACGGGCCGGTGGTCCCGGGAGTCACCAAAGGCGAGGTCGCCTCAGCACAGACTGACGTGGATGCGTTGCTTTCGGGCCTTGGCATGTAAGGGGCGGCGATGGACATTCTGAGCATCATCGGACTGGTGCTCGCCGTCAACGCCGTACTGATTGGCGCAGTGCTGCGCGGTGCCGGCGTCATGGCGCTGGTGTCGCTCGAAGCGCTCGTAGTCGTCGGCGGCGGAACCATCGCCGCGATCTGCGTGCAGACGCCGCTGCCGGTGATGCGCCGCGCGCTCGATATCTTCCCCTGGGTGATGCGCCCGCCGCCGCGCGACGGACGCAATATCATCGATAAGATCGTGCAATGGAGCCAGACCGCGCGCAAGCAGGGACTGCTCGGATTGGAGCCGCTGATCGATTCCGAACCCGACGAATTCACTCGCAAAGCGTTGCAAATGGTCGTCGACGGCAGCGAGCCGGAGAACATCAGCAACGCCTTATACGTCGATGTCAACATGCGGGAGCACGCCGACATCACGGCCGCCAAGGTGTTTGAGAGCGCCGGCACCTACTCCCCGACGCTCGGCATCATTGGCGCAGTCCTCGGGCTGATGGCGGTGCTGCAGAACCTGACCGATCCGAGCCGCCTCGGGCACGGCATCGCCGCCGCGTTCACCGCAACCGTGTACGGTATCAGCTTCGCAAATCTCTTCTTTCTGCCCGTATCGGCCAAACTCAAAGGCATCATCCACCGCCAGACCCAATTCCGCGAGATGATCATCGACGGCATGCTCGGCATCGCGCAGGGCGAAAATCCCCGCGCCATCGAAACGAAGCTGCAGGGTTACCTGCACTAGCGACGGGCCTATGCGCAGAATTCGCCGCCATGAGGAGCACACCAACCACGAGCGCTGGGCCATTCCCTATGGCGACCTGCTCACGCTGCTGCTCGCGTTTTTCGTGGTGATGTATTCGATCTCATCGGTCAATGCCGGCAAGTATCGCGTGTTGTCGAATTCGCTATATGCCGCATTCCGCGGCCAGCCGCGCAGTCTCGAGCCCATTCAGATCGGCCATCGGGTCGTGCGCCCCGGTGGGGCAAGCGCACCGCGGAGCGCACCGGCGCCGGTGCTTAAGGCCGCACCGCCCCAAGCGGCGCCCGTGCGCCCCCTCACCGCAGCGGTGCCTGACGATCCGACGCTCGGGCGCGTAGCGGCCCATGTGGATCGAGCCATGGCCGAGCTGATGCGCGAACACGTCGTGATGGTGCGCCGCGAACCCGGCATGATCGAGGTGCAATTCCGCACCGATCTGCTCTTCCCGAGCGGCAGTGCCCACCTCTCCCCGAGTGCGACCGTAGCGATTGAGCGATTGGGCGGTGTGCTCATGCATTACCGCAACCCGGTGCGCGTGGAGGGCTTCACCGACAACGTGCCGATCCGAACGGTTCAGTTCGCATCCAACTGGGAGTTGTCGGCCGCACGCGCGGGCAGTGTCGTGCACGTGCTCTCCGCGCACGGCGTCGCTCCAAGCCGCCTCGCCGTCATCGGCTTTGGCGACCAGCGACCGGTCGCGAGCAATGCCACAGCCGCAGGACGGGAGGCCAATCGGCGCGTCGTCGTAGTGATCCTCTCGAACAAGCTCAGCCCGCACGCCGATCCAGCCTGGGTGCCCCGCGCAGGCGCCTGAGGCGCCTGGCACGGAAGGTGCACCGATTCCCCGGGAGGACGCACGGGGCCGGCGGAAAACCGTCATGCCGGTCTCGCTCACCCCTCTTTTGTGACCGACTTCACAGGAGCAACGGCCATGGCCGTCATGAATCTGCCGAACATCGAGTTCTACCTCATCCTCGGGCGCGCGGTATTCCTCGTGTTCTCCTTCGCTCTGGCAGCCGTGACCTTCACCGCGTGGCGGCGATCGACACGCGCACAGACCGAAGAAGTTCGGGCCCAGAATCACGCGCTCCGCGAGCAACTGGCCGCGCTATCGACCCGATTAGAGTCGACAGATCAACGGGTTGCACAGCTCTGTGAGCGCCTTGAGCAGCCGACCGCACGGCCGGCGAGCGCCCCGACGAGCCCGCAGGGTTATCAAATCGCCATCCGTCTGGCGCGCAGCGGCGCCAGCCCCGAGGAACTGGTCTCCGGCTGCGGCTTGACGCGCACCGAAGCGGAGCTGGTGCGTCGCCTGCACGGACCGCCACTACCGGAACTGCGTCAAGCTTCCTAGCGCTGCCCTCAAGCGCTGTCGCGGATCGCCGATAGGAACACTGACTATGAAACTCAGCTCCCGCTCCAAACCGGCCCGCAAGACGACGCGCAGCCGTTCCCCCCGCGTTGCCACCGCCACCGGCGGTGCGCAAGCGCCGAGCAACGCTCTGATTCTGCAAGCCGAATGCACACTCGCCGAGTCGGCCGGCCTGAAAAGTGCCCTGTGCGCCCTGTTGCCGAATGCCGAACCGGTGACGCTCGATGCCGCCGCGGTTGAGCGCATCGACACCGCGACGCTGCAGCTGCTGGCGGCGTTCGTACGCGACCGGCGGCTCGCCGGCGGCGCCATTGAATGGCGCTCGGTCTCCGCGGCACTGCGGGAAGCAGCGCGCCTGCTTGGCATGAACTCGATGCTTTCGCTCAGCGAGGCGGCCTCATGACGGTCGATCTGTCCCAATTCCACGATGCGTTTTTCGAAGAGAGCTTCGAAGCCCTGGATGCCATGGAAGCGGCGCTGCTGAAGCTCGACATCGGTGCTCCGGACCCCGAACTCATCAACACCATCTTCCGCGTCGCGCACTCGATCAAAGGCGGCAGTGCCACATTCGGCTTCACGGAAATCGCCTCGTTCACGCACAGTCTCGAGACACTGCTCGATGAGCTGCGCAGCGGCACGATGCCGGTGAGCGAACAGGTCTCCGACGTACTGCTGCAGTCGGTCGACGTCATGCGCGCAATGCTGCGCGCCGTGCAGGCCAAACAGCCCCACGACGCACAGCGCGTCTCGGACCTGCAGTTCGACCTGGAAGTCATCATCGCGCGCAAGAACCAGCCGGCCCCGCCGCCGAGCGCGCCCGCCGCTGCGCCCACGACCGACACGCCGGTTGTGCCGAGCTGGCAGATCCGCTTCCGCCCGTTCCCCGAATTGATCGCGCGCGGCAACGACCCGCTGCGCATGCTGCGCGAGCTCAACGAGCTCGGCGAAATGCACGCGCAGATCGATGCGCAAAGCCTCCCGCCGCTTGCCGACCTCGACCCGCAGGACTGTCATCTCGCCTGGACCATCGAGCTCGCCGGCGAGGTCACCGAAGAGGCCATCCGCCAAGTGTTCGACTGGGCCGAGGGAGACTGCGATCTCGAGATCGCGCGCCGCCCCGAAGCCGCGCGTGCGCCACCGGCCGAGCCGGCATCGGCGCCGCAGGCTGCCGCCGCGCAGACGAGCTGCACCGAACCGTCCTCGCCCGCGAGGGAAGCCAGCACGCCGCCGGAACCGCCGGTCGCCTGCACCGCTGTGGCCGCGCGAGCGGAACCGTCCAGCAAGACAGACGCCGCTGCTGGCGCACATGCCGATTCCGGCTCGATTCGGGTCAGCGTCGACAAGATCGATGAGCTGATGAACACCGTCGGGGAGCTGGTGATCACCCAGGCCATGCTGTGTCAGCTCGGCGGACAATTCGACGGACCACAGGCCGAGCGGCTGCGCGCCGGACTGGCCCAGCTCGAGCGCAACATGCGCGAGCTGCAGGAAAGCGTCATGCGCGTGCGCATGTTGCCGATCAGCTTCGTGTTCAGCCGCTTCCCACGCATGGTGCGGGACCTCGCGCACCGCCTCGGCAAGCAAATCGACCTGAAACTCACCGGCGAGCAAACCGAACTCGACAAGACGGTGCTCGAGAAGATCGGCGATCCGCTCGTGCACCTGGTGCGCAATTGTGTCGACCATGGCATCGAATCGCCGGAGAAGCGCCTCGCCGCCGGCAAGCCTGCTGCCGGCACGGTGCATCTGGACGCATCGCACCGCGGCGGAAACATTGCGGTGGAAGTGAGCGATGACGGCGGCGGCCTCAATAAGGAGCGGATCCTCGCCAAGGCGCGCGCCCGCGGCCTGGTCGGCCCGAACGATACGCTGTCCGATACCGAGATCTACGAACTCATTTTCCTGCCCGGCTTCTCCACCGCCGAGAAAACCACGGATGTCTCCGGCCGCGGCGTCGGCATGGACGTCGTCCGCCGCAACGTCAAGTCGCTCGGCGGCAAGATCGAAGTCATGAGCGAGCCGGGCCGCGGCTCGCGCTTCATCATCACCCTGCCGCTGACACTGGCGATCGTCGACGGCCAATCCGTCGCGGTCGGCAGCGAGACCTACATCGTCCCGCTGATCTCCATCGTCGAGTCGATGCAGCTGAAGAACGGCGCGGTCAGCCGCCTGAGCGGCCAAGGAGAAGTGTTCTCCTTCCGCGGTGATTATTTGCCCATCATCCGCCTGCACGAGCTGTTCGGCGTCGAACCGCATACGCTCGCGCTGCATGAGGGACTCATCGTGGTCGCCGAAGGCGACGGTCGCCGTGTCGGGCTGTTCGTCGACGATCTGCTCGGTCAGCAGCAGGTCGTCATCAAATCCCTGGAAACCAATTACGGGCACATCGATGGCATCTCCGGCGCAACCATTCTCGGCGATGGCTCGGTTGCGCTCATTCTCGATGTTCCCGGTCTGCTTCGTGCCGCCTCGATGCGCCTGGCGGCATAGGGCCCGTACCGGCGAGGAGTCTTCGCAATGTCGACAAACACAAATGGCAGTCAGCAGCAAAACGGCGATTCACGCCAAGTGTTGACGTTCGTGCTCGGTGATGAGACCTACGGGGTCGACATCCTGCGCGTGCAGGAGATCCGCGGCTGGTCGGCCGTCACCAAGATTCCGCATGCCCCGCCGCACGTTCTCGGCGTGCTCAACCTACGCGGCTCGATCGTGCCGATCGTGGATCTACGCATGCGCTTTGCGCTCGACCGGGCGGAGTACACCGCCGTCACCGTGATCATCGTCATGTCAGTGGTCACACCTGCCGGTCGCAGGGACTTCGGAGTGGTCGTCGACGGCGTCTCCGACGTGGTCGACGTCAATTCCGCGGAAGTCAAGCCAGCCCCTGAGCTCGGCTCGCGCGGCGCAACGGATTACCTCCTCGGCCTGGCGTCGATTGCAGAACGCATGGTCGTGCTGCTCGACATCGATCGGCTGATCGGCCGTGACCTCAGCACCATCGCCGGCAGCGGCGAGGACAGTGAGGCGCTCACTGCCGACGCGGCTTAAGGAGCCGCCGGATGCAGCGTCTGACCGACTTGTCGTTTTCCTCCGGCCTGCTGTTCGCATGCGGTGCCGTCCCTGCCCTCGTGCTGGCCGGCGCCAGCCTCGGTGGCGTCAATGGCCCGGTCACACTGTGGCTGATCAGCGCGACGATGCTCGGTGCCGCGCTGTTGATCGCATTCGCCGCCCGCTCGGCACGGACCAGTCTGACGCAGGCCACCGCTGCGGCACAGAGGCTGGCGCACGGAGACTACGATGAGTTCGCCGGGCGCGACGGCAGCGCTGCATTCACCCCGCTCGCAGACTCGCTCCAGGCGCTCGGCGCGCATCTGCGCGCCGAGCGGGAACGCGCGGCTCGCGAGCGTGCCCAATCGGCAACGGTGCACGCGCTGGTGCCGAACCAGAACGACATCCACGGCGCGTTGCTCGAGCAGCTGCGCCAGGCGCTGACGGCAACGCGCGCAGTCGTCGATGCGAGTATTGCCGGCGACCTCACGCAGAGAGTTCAGAGCGGTGCGGCACAGAGCGAGGAGCTGCGCGCAATTGCCTCAGCCGTCAACGCTCTGATCGACAACATGGGAACGATCGTACGAGGCATCCACAGCACGGCAGGCGAAGTCAGACGCGCCGCGAACGAAATAGCCGCCGGCAATGAGAATCTCTCGCAGCGTACCGAAGAGCAGTCCTCGTCCCTGGAGGAGACCGCCTCCTCGATGGAGCAGATGACCACCACCGTCAAGCAGAATGCTGACAATGCTGCACAGGCCAATCAGCTCGCCCTCGCTGCGCGCGAACAGGCCGAGCGCGGTGGGGTGATCGTCAATCAGGCGATCACTGCAATGTCCGACATCAATCAGGCTTCGAAGAAGATCGCCGACATCATTGGTGTCATCGATGAGATCGCCTTCCAGACCAATCTGCTCGCGCTGAATGCAGCGGTCGAGGCGGCGCGCGCCGGCGAGCAGGGCCGAGGCTTTGCCGTGGTCGCGAGCGAAGTGCGCAGCCTGGCCGGCCGCTCCGCTACGGCCGCCAAGGAAATCAAAGGCCTGATCCAGGACAGTGTGCGCAAGGTCGAGGATGGCTCGGCGCGTGTGACGCAGTCCGGACAGACCCTCGTGGAGATCGTCGCTTCGGTCAAGAAAGTCTCCGACATCGTTGCCGAGATCGCCGCCGCCTCGCGTGAGCAGTCCTCGGGCATCGAGCAAGTCAATCGCGCGGTGATGCAGATGGACGAGCTTACGCAACAGAACGCGACCCTGGTCGAGCAGGCGAGCGAATCGGCGCGCAGCCTGTCCTCTCTCACCGAGGCGCTCGAGAGTAACGTCGCCCGTTATAGATTGAGCGCCGAGAACTCAGTCGGCGCCCCCGCCCAGGCGCTGCGTCGGGCCGTTGGAGGTTGAATTGCATGCGCTCATCGAAGCTTAATCGCCACAATCTCTGGAACCAGCTGCGCCTGTGGCAGAAGCTCGCGCTGCTGGTGACGGCGATGAGCCTGCCGGCCATCGTGGTCGGATTCTTCTATTTGCGCAGCGCCGTCACCAAGCTGAGTCAGGCCCGTGCCGAGTTTGCCGGCAGCGCATATCTGCGTGCAATCGGTGGACTCGAGGCCACTGTGCTGACACACGAAAGCCGTGCGTTTGTGCTCGCCAACGGCGATGCTGGCCGTGCCGCCTCGGTGCAAGCCGCCGCCGCGCAGGCCAGCGCAGCCCTCGGTGCGCTCAGGCGCATCAGCGCCCGCCTGGGTGAGCGCTATGGGGTGAGGCAGGATCTGCGTGCAATCGAAGGACAGTGGCAGACTCTCAGCACCGCCAAATTGAACGCCGCCCAACTCGTCGCGGCGCACGCCAAGCTGCTCGCACAGATCGCGCGCCTGCGCGACGCTGTGGCGAGCGGTTCCCGCGCCACTTCCGACCCCGACCTGCAGAGCCGCAGCCTGGTCGAAATCGCCACGCAGTATGTCCCGGCGGCGCTCGCCGCGGGGACGGCGCTGCGCCGCTACGCTGTCGACGCCGCCGCCAAGGGCTATCTCGGCGGTGACGATCGCATGGGCATCCAGATCGCACACGCTCGTCTGCAGACGCAATTCGCCTCGATCGAAGCTGCCCTCGCCGAGGTGCCGGCGCAAGAGCGCGCCCCACTCGCCCGCTCGCTGCACAGTGCGGTCGGGCAGGCGAGCGCGTTCTATCAGACCGTCACCACGCAGATCGTCAATGCGAGCAATCTGAAGATCCCAGCAGCTGCGCTGTATGACGACGGCAGTGCCACCAGCGGCGCTCTGGTTCATCTGCTGGATGCGAGCGGCGCCGCGGCCTCGCGTACGCTCGCCGCGCGAGTCTCCTCCCTACGCTTGACCCCCGAACTGAACGTGGCGCTGGTGCTGATAGCCATTGCATTGATTCACCTGCTCACCTGGAGCACCGAGCGTTCCTTGACGAGCCCGATGCGGCGTATCGTCGAGGTGTTCGAGCACATCGCCGCCGGCCGCTATGACAGCGACGTTGCGACCGATCGACGGGACGAATTCGGGCAGGTGCTCGGTGCACTGCGTACGATGCAAGAGAAGCTGCGCGCGATGCTTGCAAACGAGCGGCTGGTTGCCGCTGAGAATGCTCGCATCCGCCAGGCGCTCGACAAGACCTCGACCGGGGTACTACTCGCCGATGCTGCCCACAAGATCATCTATCTGAACGACGCGGCCCGCGCCGGCTTCGCACAGCACGCCGAGCAGTTCCGCGCCGTGCTCGGGACATTCGATCCGGGGGCTCTGCAGGGCGCGGCGCTGGACAGTCTGGCAGCGTCCTCTGCGGAGGAGCGCCGCGCACTTGATACCCTCAGCAGCGAGCGCATTGAGGAGCGCAGCTACGGCAGCCTGAACTTCCGTGTCACCACCAACCCGGTGCTCGACCGCAATGGCGCACGGCTCGGGACGGTCATGGAATGGAAAGACCGCTCGCAGGAAGTACGGGTTGAGCGCGAGATGCAGGGTGTTCTCGATGCGGTAACGGCCGACGATTTGTCGCGGCGCATCGGACTCGAGGACAAGAGCGGCTTCTTCGCCACGCTCGGCGCCGGGGTGAATCGCTTGGCGGATACCCTCGCCGAAGTGGTGTCACGGGTCAAAATCGTGGCGCGCGAGATCTTCGTCGGTTCCGAAGAGATCACCACCGGCACATCGAATCTCTCCACGCGCACCGAAGAGCAGGCCTCTTCGCTCGAGCAGACCGCCTCCTCCATGGAGGAGATGACCACCACGGTCAAGCAGAACGCCGACAACGCCGCGCAGGCGAACCAGCTGGCGATCGCGGCCCGGGAGCAAGCGGAGCAAGGTGTGGCCGTGGTGGACAAAGCGGTCAACGCCATGAGCGGTATCGATGAGTCGGCTCAGAAGATCGCCGCGATCATCGGCGTCATCGATGAGATTGCCTTTCAGACCAACCTCCTCGCGCTCAATGCGGCTGTCGAGGCCGCCCGCGCCGGTGAACAAGGTCGCGGCTTCGCCGTGGTAGCGAGTGAAGTACGCAACCTCGCCGGCCGCTCCGCAACCGCCGCCAAGGAGATCAAGAGCCTCATCCAAGACAGTGTCGCGAAGGTCGCCGACGGCTCACAGCTGGTCACGCGCTCCGGGGCGACACTCGGGGAGATCGTCCTGTCCGTCAAGAAAGTCTCCGACATCGTGGCTGAGATCGCCGCCGCGTCCCGTGAGCAGTCGGCCGGCATCGAGCAGGTCAACCGCGCCGTGATGCAGATGGATCAGATCACACAGCAAAACGCGGCGCTGGTCGAGCAAACCATCGCCGCCTCGCAGGGCATGACCGGACAGGTGCGTGATCTCAACGACACGTTGGCACGCTTCCGCCTGGCCGATTCCGCCGCCGCGCAGCAGACCGCTCCCGCCGAGGCGCCGCGCCGCGCCGCCAGCGAGAGCCGGTAACGGACCGGCTGCACATCGGCATCGACTCAGACCTCAGCTTCAGGGCCCCCGAACATGCGAATTTTGAACCATCTGAAACTCTGGCAGAAACTACTGCTGCTGGTCGTCGCGATGGCGCTACCGACGGTGCTGCTCGGGGCTTTTTATCTCACCGCGGCCAATCATGAGGTCAACCAGGCACGCAACGAGATCCAGGGCGCGCGCTACGCACATCGCCTCGGCCGGGTGCTCGCGGAGGTGGAGAACCATCGCGGCCAGCTGTTCGCTGAACTGACCGGCGATCAGCGCCGTGCGGCAGACGTGGCTGCCTCGGAGACGCGCATGCACGCGCTGATGAGAGCCGTCGATGCCGTCAATGCCACGGCCGGCGGCACGCTCGGCGTCACACACCAGTGGCAGAGCATCAGACGGGGCTGGTCGAGCCTGATCGCCGGCGAGTCGAAGCTGACGGCCGATCAGGCCGTGAGTGCGCACGACGCATTGCTCGGGCGTATCGTGAGCCTCGGGCATCTGATCGCAACGCGCTCGGCTCTTAATGTCGACCCCTCGCCCGAAACCGCCGCACTGATCCAGGTCGCCACGCGCGACGTGCCGGGAGCGCTGATTGCGGCCGGCGAAGTGCAATGGTATGCGACCAGCGCCGCAATCAAGGGCTATCTCGGCGGCGGCGATCAGCGCGCGATCGAGCTCTATCATCAAAAAGTGCTCACCGACTTCGCGCAGGCGATGCGTGATCTCAATGGCGCCTCCGCGCGCTCACGCGCGACGATCCACCCGTTGCTGAACGGTGCACTGACGTCCTTCAATGCTTCCTTCGATGTCATCCGCACGCGCATTCTCGATGCGCACAAGCTCACCATCACTGCTGCCGACCTGTTCAGCAGCTCGCGCGCCCTGAATGCTCAGCTGCAGAAGCTGCTCGATTCGAGCTTCGCGACCATGAACAGCGCGGTTCGTGCGCGCCTGCGGCAGGTCACCATTTCACGTGAAGTCATCGTCACCATCACACTCGTCGTGCTGCTCGTCGCGCTCGCTCTGGCCTGGTCGCTCGCCACCCGGCTCACCGGCGTGATTCGCAACACCAGCGCCGTGTTCGAGCAGATCGCCGCCGGTCGCTACGACAATCAGATCGAGTATGAGGGCAGCGACGAATCCAACCAAGTGCTGCGCGCCCTCGATCAGATGCAGACTCGGCTGCGTGATCAAATCGAGACCGAGCGCGCCGCCGCCGCGGAGAACGGCCGGATCCGCCAGGCACTCGACAGCGTCTCCTCGGGGGTCATGGTCGCTGACGGCAACCACAGCATTACCTACCTCAATCCGTCGCTCGAGAAGGTCCTGAGTCAAGCCGAGACGGACATCCGCCGCAGCCTGCCCGCCTTCAACGCCGCACAGCTGCGGGGCGCGAGCATTGATCTGTTCCACCGCAACCCGCAGCACCAGCGCGGTCTGCTCGCAGGCCTCACGCAACCGCATCGTACGGTGCTCGAACTCGGCGGGCATACGTTTGCCGTGACGCTGAATCCGGTCACCAACGAACACAACGAGCGCATCGGCACCGTGGCCGAATGGTTCGACCGCACCCAGGAAGTGGCCGTCGAGAAAGAGATGCAGGAGATGCTCACCGCAGTGATCGGTGGTCAGCTCGGCAAGCGCATCGAGCTCACCGGCAAGAGCGGATTCTTCGAGACGATGAGCCGGGGAGTCAACCGCCTCGCCGACAACATCGCCAACGTCGTCTCGCGGGTCAAACAGGTCGGCGGTGAGGTCCGCCGGGGCGCAGATGAGATCTCCTCGGGGAATGCGAACCTCTCACAGCGAACCGAGGAGCAGTCCTCCTCCCTCGAGGAGACCGCCTCCTCCATGGAGGAGATGACCACCACGGTCAAGCAGAACGCCGACAACGCCGCCCAGGCCAATCAGCTCGCGGTGGCGGCCCGGGAACAGGCCGAGAACGGCGGCAGCGTGGTCGGCGAGGCAGTCGCTGCGATGGGCGACATCAACGCCGCCTCGAAACGCATTGCAGACATCATCGGTGTCATCGACGAGATCGCCTTCCAGACCAATCTGCTCGCGCTGAACGCGGCGGTCGAAGCAGCGCGCGCCGGCGAGCAGGGCCGCGGCTTCGCCGTGGTGGCGAGCGAGGTGCGCAGCCTCGCCGGGCGTTCGGCCACTGCCGCAAAGGAAATCAAGGGCTTGATTCAGGACAGCGTCCGCAAGGTCGAGGACGGTTCGGTGCTGGTCACCCAGTCCGGTCAGACGCTTGAGAAGATCGTTGCGGCGGTAAAGAAGGTCTCGGATATCGTCGCGGAAATCGCCGCCGCCTCGCGCGAGCAGGCCGCCGGCATCGAGCAGGTCAACCGCGCCGTGATGCAGATGGACGAGCTGACCCAGCAGAACGCCGCGCTCGTCGAGCAGGCGACCGCCGCCTCCCAGGCGATGGTCGAACAGGTAAGCGGGCTCAACGACATGCTCGCCCGCTTCGACGTCGGCGCCGCCGATGCGGTGCTCGTCGGGGCGGCGCGCACGCTCGCCGCCGCCGAGCCGGACGCTCCGCGCGTGCAGCCGACGCGAAGCGAACGGCGCAGTGCGAGTCGCCCGTGGGCCGGCCGCAAGCCTGCTGCCCCTGCCGCCGCGCCCAAGCGCAGCGCGACGGCTAGCGCCCCCAAACTCGCGGCAGTCGCCGCAGCCAGCTCCGGCGATGATGCCGAGTGGCAGGAATTCTGATCAACAACAACTCATTGCAACAGACTGCGGAGCACGACGATGGCACGGATACTTGCGGTAGACGACTCGGCGGCCATGCGCCAGATGGTCGGAATCACGCTCACCGGAGCCGGCCACGAGGTGCAGCAGGCCTCCGACGGCATCGAGGCGTTGCAAATCGCCGAGCGACAGAAGTTCGACCTCGTCATCACCGACGTGAACATGCCGAACATGGACGGCATCACTCTCGTTCGCGAGCTGCGCACCCGGGCAAACTACCGCTACATACCGCTGCTCGTGCTCACCACCGAGGCGACGGTTGAGCGCAAACAACAGGGCAAAGCCGCTGGCGCGACCGGCTGGCTCGTCAAGCCTTTCAATCCTGATCGTCTGCTCGCCACGGTCAGCAAGGTATTGAGCTGAAATTTTGGTTTTTTGTCCACGCTACGCTTGCAACGAGGTTCTGTGATGAAATCCCCCAAGAAGGTTCTGAGTTCCCTGGCGGTCGTCTGTGCCATCGGCCTGCCCGCCGCCTACGCCAATTGCCATCTGCCGACGGCACCGAGCCGGATCCCGGACGGCGCGACGGCCAGCCAGCAACAGATGGTCACTGCCATGCAGACCATTCAGGAGTACAACCACGACGTGCAGACGTACCTGCAGTGCCTGAAATTCGAGGTACGGCAGAATCAGCTGAGTTCCAACGCGCAGGTGAGTCTGCACAACGCGGCGGTCGATCAGCTGAAGCAGATTGCCTCGAAGTTCAACAGCCAGGTGCGCATCTTCAAGTCGAAGCACAGTTGAGCCACTCTGCAGTGACTGCAGAAGGTCACGTCTCGCCCGGTCAGCGGCCGCATGGCCGCCGACCGGGACTGCGACTCGATCGCATGCACCTTCGCTGCAAGCTCACGTTGATGCGGATCTGACATGACGCGACAGACACTCCCCGAGGCGCCGCCGGACACGCGCTCGTGCGATCCGCTCGCACGCGCAGCGGCTACGGCCGCAGCCCTGATCGAGCTGGCGATTCATGAGTCGCTGGTGCCGGTGGCGACGCTCGGGCAGGCTCTCGCGCGCATCGCGGCGGCCACGCCGCAATCGGCGCTCGACCTGCGGGCCGAGGTCACCGTGTGCATCGAGAGTCTTCAGTTCCACGACCGCATGGCGCAGCAGCTCACCCAGGTGCGCGATCTGCTGGCGGGCGCCACGGCCGATGCACCGCAGAGCGCCGATCCGAGCGGCTGGCCGATGTTGCGCGAGCGGTTGCGCACGCACTTCACCACTGAGTCGCACCGGATGTTATTCAATCTGCTGATGCCGGCCGGCGAGCAGGCCGCGCCGCTGCGACTTCATGCCGAGGAAGGCAGCGTGGAGCTGTTTTGAGCGCCAACCGCGATATGGTCTTGGAGGCGAATTCGCAGCGGCTGCGCGAGTTCGCGTTTCGGGAGGAGGATTTCCAGGCGCTGCGCGCGCTGGTGAAATCGCTCACCGGCATTCATCTCGGCGAGCAGAAGCGCGAGCTGGTCTATGGGCGTCTGACGCGCCGGCTGCGCGCGCTGCGGCTGCGCAGTTTTGCCGAGTACCGCGAGCTGCTCAGCCAGGATGAGCGCGAGCTCACCGAGCTGTGCAACGCGATCACCACCAATCTCACCTCGTTCTTCCGCGAGCCACATCACTTCCAGTACCTGCGCGAGCAGGTGTTCGCGCCGCTGCTGGCCGAGGGCCCGGCTGGCCGGCGGCTGCGCATCTGGTCGGCGGCGTGCTCCACGGGCGAGGAGCCGTACTCGATCGCGATGACCGTGCTCGAGTCGCTGCCGAATCCGGAGCGCTGGGATGTGCGCATTCTCGCCACGGACCTGGACTCCGAGGTGCTCGAGCGCGCCCGCAACGGTCTGTATCCGGCTGAGCGTCTAAGTGGCCTATCCGCCGAGCGCCAGGCCCGCTTTTTTCAGGAGCCTCGACCGCTGCGTCCGGGCAACCGGCAAGTCAAGCCTGAGGTGGCCGCATGGGTCACGTTCAAGCGGCTCAATCTGATGGAGCCGCTGCCGATGAAAGGCCCATTGGACGTGATTTTCTGCCGCAATGTGGTCATTTACTTCGACAAGGATACACAGCGCGATCTGTTCGCACGTATGAGCCAGTTGCAGCGACCGGGCGGTCTGCTGTTTCTGGGGCATTCCGAGAGCCTCTTCAAAGTCAGCGAAAGCTATGCGCTCATCGGCAAATCCATTTACCGGCGCCTCTGAGCTCGGGGCCATTCAGGCCGGGGCGGCTGAACCGCCGCCGCAGGTGCCGGGGTTCGAGCACTTCGAGCGCTATTGGGACCGTGAGCACGGCTGGACCGTCAAGATTCTGCCGGGCGAGTACTACGTGACCCGCGGTGAGGTGGCGATCAGTACGGTGCTCGGCTCTTGCGTATCGGCTTGTGTGCGCGATCCGCAGCGCGGTGTCGGCGGGATGAATCACTTCATGCTGCCCGAGGATGCCGCGGTAGGGCAGAACGACTGGTTGAACCCGGCCGTCGGACTCGCGACGCGCTATGGCTCGTACGCGATGGAAAGCCTGATCAACGATCTGCTGAAACTCGGCGCCGCCCGCGAACGACTCGAGATCAAGCTGTTCGGCGGCGGACAGATCCTGGCCGCCATGACCGACGTCGGTGGACGGAACATCAAATTCGTGCACAACTACGTGGCGATCGAGGGCTACCGTGTTGCTGCGCAGGATCTCGGCGGAACGCAGCCGCGCAAGGTCGTGTATTTTCCGGCAACCGGCCGGGTACGGCTGCGCAAGCTACGCCCGGTCGAGAACCACATCGTCAGCCGGCACGAGCAGCTGTACCTCGAGAGCCTCGGGCGCCAGAACACCGGCGGCGATGTGGAGCTGTTCGAATGATGCAAAGCAACGGCCGTCTCTCGAGCGAGCGCACTACGGCCGGTACCCGGCATCGCATCCGTGTGCTGATCGTCGATGATTCCGCACTGGTGCGAAGACTGCTCAGCGAGATGCTGAGTTCGACCAGGGATATCGAGGTCGTCGGCACCGCCGCCGATGCGCACGCGGCCCGGGAGAAGATCAAACAGCTCGACCCCGATGTGATCACCCTCGACGTCGAGATGCCGCGTATGGACGGCATCACTTTTCTGCGCAATCTGATGCGGCTTCGGCCGATGCCGGTGGTGATGGTCTCCTCGCTGACCGAAAAGGGCGCGGACGTGACGCTCGATGCGCTCTCGCTTGGGGCGGTTGACTATCTGCCCAAGCCGAAAATCGATCTGGCGGCGACCTTCACCGAATACCGTGACGAACTGGCCGAGAAGATTCGCGCCGCAGCACGCGCCAGCGTCAGGGCTCTCGACCCGCTGCGCCCCCCCGTCCGAGCCGGTTCGGGTCCCGGACCGGCCCATACGGCCGATGCGGTCCTGCCGCGCGATGCCACGCTGCGCCCGCTGCGCACCACCGATCGCATCATCGCGATCGGGGCCTCGACGGGCGGTACGGAAGCGATCAAGGAAGTCCTGATACGGTTGCCCCCGGACAGTCCGGGTGTGGTCATCACGCAGCACATTCCCAAGGCGTTCAGTGGTCCATTTGCGCGCCGCATGAACGACTGCAGCGCAGTGTCGGTCGCCGAAGCCGAAGATGGCCACCAGATTCTCGCGGGCCATGTCTACATCGCACCGGGGGACCGGCATCTGATGGTGGTGCGCGACGGTGCCCGCTACGTCTGCCGACTCGACGACGGTGTTCCGGTCAATCGGCACAAGCCCTCGGTCGATGTGCTGTTCCGCTCGGTCGCCCAGCACTGCGGCCGAAACGCCATCGGCGTACTGCTCACCGGCATGGGCAAGGACGGCGCCCGAGGCATGAAAGAGATGCTCGACAGCGGCAGCCGCACGATTGCGCAGGATGAGGCGAGCAGCGTGGTGTGGGGCATGCCGGGCGAGGCGGTCGCGCTCGGCGCTGCCGAGCACGTGCTGGCACTTGAGCACATTGCAGCGAAGATCCGTTCGCTGGCCGAGACGATGGATATCACGCGCGAGCCGTCAGCACCGAGCTCCTGATCCGCGCCCATCGCGGCATTCTCCGCCGCGGTATTAAGTCCAGCGCCGAGCCGCCGATAACCATTGTATTCAGACGAGGCCACCGCATTGAGCACACCCGCGCCAGCCACCTCCCCCGCAACAGCCGCTGTCGGCAACCCCGATGTCTTCGCGTTCGTGCAGGCGCTGGCGGCCGAGCTGTCCAAGGGCAAAGTGGAATTGCCGAGCTTTCCGGACATCGCCCTGCGTGTCCGTCAGGTGCTCGCGGATGACGAAGTGACCCAGGATAAAGTCGTGCGGGTCGTCGGCTCCGAACCCATGCTTGCCGCGCGGCTGCTGCAGATCGCCAATTCGGCCGCGATCAATTTTACGGGCCGGCAGATGACCGAGCTGCGCGGTGCGATCGCCCGCCTGGGCTTTAACATGGTGCGCAGCGCAGCGATCGCATTCGCGATCTCGCAGCTTAAGAAGAGCGACGGTCTGAAAGGCCTCGAACAACCGCTCGATGACCTGTGGCACACGAGCGCCTCGGTCGCGGCGATGTCCTACGTGGTCGCCAAGCGCTTCAGCCGCGTCAATCCGGACACCGCGATGCTTGCCGGACTGCTGCACGGCATCGGCAAGCTCTACATTCTGACTCGCGTCACCGGCTACCCGAGTCTGCTCAGCGACCCTGCCGTGTATAGCTCCATTGTGCGCGACTGGCACGCCTCGATCGCCAAGGCGCTGCTCGAGAACTGGGAAATGGCCGATGAGATCGTCGCAGCGGTGAGTGATTACGAGGATCTCGATCGGACGCACGCCGGACCGCCGGACCTGACCGATGTGCTCACCGTGAGTCAACTGCTGAGCGCATTCAAGGAGCATCCCGAGACGATCGAGCTGAACATGCACGACGTGGTCGCCTGCCGCAAGCTGCAGATCGATGCGGCCGGCTATCAGAAGCTGATCGAGGAGTGCGAGCACGAGATCCATGCTTTACGCGAGGCGCTTGGCGTGTGATCCCGAGCGAACGCGACACCACGGCCATGCCAAAGCAGCTGACAGCCGACGCAGTGCCGAGCCGGGCGAGCGCCAGCACCGAGCAGGACATCGCGTTCGGCTTCGTGCGCGAGCTTGCCGCCGAGCTTTCCGAAGGTAAAGTCGAGCTTCCCGGCTTCCCGCACATCGTCATGCGCGTGCAGCGCGTGCTCAGCGATCCTGCAGCGGACCTCGGACGGATCGTCCGGGTCATCGGTGGCGAGCCTGTGCTCGCGACGCAACTGGTGCGCATCGCCAATTCGGTCGCCCTGAACCCCAGCACCACCCCCGTCACGGATCTGCGCACTGCGGTGGCGCGAGTCGGACTCGACACCGTGCGCTCGGCGACCATCGCGTTCGCGGTCCGACAGCTGCGCCATGCGCCGACCCTGCGCGGCCTCGAAGGCCGACTCGGGGAGCTGTGGAAGCGCAGTGTGCAGGTTGCCAGCCTGAGTTTCGTGGTCGCCCGCCGGATGACGCGGGTCATGGCTGACACCGCGCTGCTCTGTGGGCTGTTGCAAGGCGTCGGTCGGCTCTACATTCTCACCCGCGCAAGCCGGCACCGCTCTTTGTTCCAGGATGAAGCGACCTACGCCGGCATCGAGCGCGGCTGGCACCTGAGCATCGCCGCGGCGTTGCTTGAGAACTGGGGCATGGCCGATGAGATCGTGCAGGCGGTGCAAGAGTCGGAGAACCTCGAGCGCGAGGCGCGCGGACCGGCGACCCTGGCCGACGTGCTGCTGATCGGGACGGTACTGGCGGATCTCGATGAACCGCAGAACCTGGCGGCGCGGCTGGAGACCGCCAAGCCGCTGCAGCGCCTGCAGATCGACGCAGCCACCTGCCAGTGCCTCCTCGAGGAGTCTGCCCAGGAGATCGCCGCGCTGCGCGCCGCGCTCGGTTAGAGGGCTGGCCACACCCGGGGCAACTCGCGGTGCGACGCAGCAGTCCGCGCTCGTGGGCCTGCATGGCCCTCGCCCACCGCAACCGAGATCCTGCTCGGCGCAGGCGGCAGGCGCTCTGCTGAGGCGGCGCAATCGCACGAGGACCCTTACCGCACGCGCACCGCTCGGCTCACTGCCATGAAAGGTTGGTGAGCACGGCGCTACCTGTCGGATCGACAGCGGGGAAGAGCAATTCCTGAGATGCGCCGCCTTTCAGGCCCACGCTGCGACGCACGGCTGCCGGGCAGTGTCGAGGCGCACCCCGACTCGGCTGATTATTTTGCGCTTACGCGGCGCCGAGCATCCGGCCCGCACGCAATGCTGCGGCACCGTAGCCGCGCGGACCATACGTATCGGCGCGTGTCGGCCGCCCGGTCAATGCACCGAGCAGGCTCTCGACCCGCTGCAGCCGAGCGGTGACCAGCACCCCGTTGCGGTCGTTGAGCTCGCGGCAGCGCACCGCTCGAACGGCGCACTCGCGCAGCGACTCGGTGAGGCTGCCGCTGGGATCACACCACGCCATGACCGCCTCGAGCCCCGCACGGTCAGAGGCGAAACCATGCACTGCACACAGTGAACGGCGCTGCTCCTCCAGGCGGGCGAGCGCTCCCATCCGCTCCTGCCGGGCGCGCGTCGTTCGCTCGATCTCCTGAATGTCCGAGCCCTCGAGGATCTGGCCTTCCCGACTCAGTAATTGCTCGAGTTCAACCAGCAGCGCCGCCTCGTCACGAAACAGCTCGGTCAGATGCTCCCGGCAGACCTCCTGATCCATCGATCATCCTCCGCGCAGCTGCGCGAGCGACTGCTCGAACTGCATCAACTGGTTTGCCACGCTACCCGGCTGCACGCTGTAGGTGCCGCTATCGATAGCGGCCTGAAATTGTGCCACCCGCGCAGCATCGACCGCCGGAAGCGAACGCAGATGCTGCGCAATCCCGGCGAGCAGGCTGGCTGAGCCGGTAATGTGAACGTCGGACGCGCTGGCCGCCGCGGCGGGCGCTGACCCAGAGGTCTGGCTGCCGGCCGTCTCCGGCGCGCGCCGCGCGCTGCTCCCACCCTCAATCGTGGGGGAGGGGCCGGTTAAGCCGTTGATTTTGTCGGACATGACTGCTCTCCTGGAGCACCTTTGGTCTGATATCGGCCCCCTCTCGGGAAACTTTAGGGTGACACATACACCACCTGCGAGCCGCCGACCATTCCTTGCACCACCTTCTTGGAGGTGGGATTTTGTACCCGAATCACCTGCCCATAGCGTCCGTCCTGCAGAGCAACGCCGCGTGCGCGGACGCGGATCCCCCCAATGGATGCGACCAGGGTCACCTGCTCCCCCTGCCGCACCATGAATTCTGCGAGCAGATCGCTGTCGTGCAGGACCGCTCCCGCTGGCATCGGATGACGCAGCGTACTGCGTCCGAGCAACGCCAGATCCGTGACGTAGCCCGCGGCCACGCCAGAGACTACGCGAGTCTCGGGCAGCAGATCCGCTGCCGTCAGCCGAGCGCCGGCCTGCTCCGGCTGACGAAGGGCCCACACATGCAGACGCGATGCAATGCTGACCGGCACATAAATCGTCCAGTCCGCCCCCCTATGACAGCCCACGGCCACCGACATATTGGCCTGCAGCCGCGCCCCAGACAACAACGAGGCCTCGAGCGGCCCTGCGCAGCGCGCCAGGCGCAAACGCGGATCGAGGTGACCGGCACGAAGCACCACCCCGGTCTCCCCGGGCGGCATTTGCCCCTGCACGAATTGCACGGCAGCCTGACGGATGCTCGCAATGGGCTGCACCGCTGCGCTCGCCACGCCCAGAACCAGCAGAGTCAGTGTGCAGCACAGCACCCGCACGCCTCGCCGGCTCGGGAGACGGGAAGTTGACGCGATCGTATTCATGAGGGCATAGCATGCAATCGCCGGGCCAGCCTTTGTACCCCCGACCGGCACACCACTCAAGCCCGACGCCGACCCGCCGCTAACCTGTCACGGCCCCCGACACCCCGCCGGCGGATCTGCCGCCCGACGGCAACCTCCTGCCGAGCCAGCGTGACGTGCGTCACAGCCCGACGGCCGCCAACGCTCAAATTCCGGCGGAATCGGCCCTTTCGACGGCCTGGCACGCCTCTTGCTGCATATCGGGCAGGTTTCCACAGTGTCGGTTTTCCGTCATGCCGTTCAACCTCAATGCCTACCTCGGTATCCAGCCCGACGCGATGCAAGTGTTCGCACAGCGTGCCAACGTGCTCGCCGCGAATCTCGCCAATGCGGACACCCCGGGCTACAAGGCGCGCGACATCGACTTCCGCGCCGCACTCGCGGCCGCAGATCCACAGACTGCCCACGGCTCGAGCGGCGGTCCCGGCAGCGTCCAGATGCTCACCACGAGCCCGCTTGATGTCACCGCAAGCTCCGCCTCCGGCACCGTCTCGACCGCACAGTTTCTCAAATATCGGATTCCCCTCGCACCCTCGATCGACGGCAACACCGTCAGTTCACAGCTCGAGGAAGCGAAATTCGCCCAGAACACCGTGCGTTACCAGGCCGCGCTCAGCTTTCTCGAACAGCGCTTCCGCGACCTGAACACCGCAATCACCGGCCAGTAATCCCCTCCACTCATCCACTCGGCAGACACCTCATGGCTCTCTTCAACATCTTCAACATCGCCGGCTCCGGCATGTCCGCCGAGTCGGTTCGCCTGAATACCGTTGCCAGCAACCTTGCCAATGCCGGCAGTGTGAGCAGCAACCCAAACACAGTCTACAAAGCCCGCTACCCGGTCTTTCAGGCCGTGCAATCCGCGCTCGCCGGCGGACAGTCCCTCACCACGCAGGCCGCCAACGCATCGGTTGCGGTCGCCGGCATCGTGCAGAGCAATGCCCCACCGACCGCGCGCTACGAGCCCGGCAATCCCATGGCCGACGCCAAGGGGTACGTCTACGCCTCGAATGTAAACGTGGTCCAGCAGATGGTCGACATGATCTCCGCGTCCCGCTCCTACCAGAACGACGCGCAAGTCATGAACACCTCCAAAACACTCATGGTCGATACTCTGAAACTCGCCCAGATCTGATCCTGCAACCTTCCGAACCCGGACACCCTCCATGTCATACAATTCCATCAGCGCTTATGCCGCACAATCCGCCGCGGCCGCAGCGGCCGCCGCCAGCAGCGCCTCGAGCTCCTCGGCGGGCAGCGCCAACAGCAACCTCGCGCTGACACAAAGCGACTTCCTGCAGCTGCTCACCACGCAGCTGCAGAACCAGGACCCGACTCAGCCGACCAACCCCAGCCAGTTCGTCAACGAATTCGCCGCATTGAGCGAAGTGAGCGGCATCAGCAGCATGTCCAATTCGATTGGCAACCTGACCAGCTCGATGTCCTCCTCGCAGCTCGTCAACGGCACCAATCTGATCGGCCACTCGGTCATCGCCTCCGGGACCTCCGCGGCGCTCACCGCCGGCGGCAGCATCACCGGCGTCGTGAGCCCTCCGGCGGGCGCCACCTCGCTCACCGTACAGGTGACCGATGCCAGCGGCCAGCTCATCAATACCTTCTCGGTGCCGGCCACCGGCAGCACCACCCCGTTCACCTGGAACGGCACCACCTCCTCCGGCGCGGCCGCCCCGGCCGGCGTCTACAACTTTTCAGTCGCCGCGAACAGTAACGGAACACAGACGTCACTCACCCCATTACTCGCGTACAAGGTCAACAGCATCACCCTCGACCCGACGACGAACAGCCTCACCCTCAATACCGACGGCGGGGCCGTGCCCATGAGCGCCGTCAACCAGGTCATGTAAGGAGCCGCCGCATGCCTTTCGCCCTCGCCCTCTCCGGCATCAATGCCGCCAATACCGACCTCAACACCACCGCGAACAACATCGCGAACGTGAACACCGTCGGCTTCAAGTCCTCGCGCGCCGAGTTCTCCAGCCTGTACGCACAAACCCAGCAAGGCGATGCTCTGACGACAGTCGGCAACGGCGTTGCGGTCTCGACGATCGCACAGCAGTTTACCCAGGGCAACATCAACACCACCTCGAACAATCTCGATCTTGCGCTCAGCGGCAACGGCTTCTTTGTCGTGAGCAAGAACGGCGCCCTGTCCTACACCCGCAACGGCGCCTTCCAGGTCGATCAGAACGGCTATCTGGTGACCGCATCCGGTGACCGGGTGCAGGGATATCAGCCGCTCGCCAACGGCGGATTCAATACCGGCGGGCTCAGCGACCTGCAGCTGTCCACCGCGCAGGTCGCACCGCAAGCCACCAGCACGGCGAAGATGACCCTGAATCTTCCCTCCAATGCGACCGCCCCGATCACCACGCCACTGAACCCAAGCGATTCGACGAGCTACAACAATACGACATCACTGACGGTATACGATTCCGTCGGCGCGGCGCACACCGCTCAGGTGTACTTCGTCAAAGGCCCGACGACCAGCACCACCAGCACCTGGAACGCCTCGCTCTATGTCGACGGCAATCCGGTCGGCACTACGCCCCAAACGCTGACCTATTCCAGCTCAGGAACCTTGATCACACCGGCCAATGGCGTCGTGAACTTCGGCACTTATACGCCCACGACCGGCGCGAGCCCGATGAACATTGCGTTCAACTTCGGGACCTCTACCCAGTACGGGAATTCATTCGCGGTAAATGCGATCTCCCAGAACGGCTACACCACCGGCAATCTCACCGGCATCAACATCAGCCCCTCGGGCGTGGTGCAGGCCAATTTCACCAACGGCCAGTCGACGACGCTCGGTCAGGTCGCGCTCGCCAATTTCGCCAATCCCCAGGGCCTGGCGCAGACGAGCAATACCCAGTGGTTGCAGACCTATTCCTCGGGAGCGGCCGTCAACGGCGTCGGCGGAACGTCCGGCTTCGGGACCATTCAGTCCGGCGCACTCGAGCAGTCGAACGTCAATGTCACCGCCGAGCTCGTCAACATGATCACCGCGAGCCGCAATTTTCAGGCCAATTCGCAAATGATCAATACGGCGAATCAGGACACTCAGGCGATCCTGAGGATCTGATCCGGTGCCGATCTGAGAGCTGCACGTGAACAAGTCGCTGTACGTGGCCATGACGGGCGCGCAGGAACTCCTGAACGCTCAGGCCGTCAACAACTTCAACCTGGCGAACGCCAACACCGTCGGGTTCAAGGCGGAGCTGTCGGCTTTCCAGAGCCAGGCGGTGCTCGGCAGCGGCTACCCCTCACGGGTCTATGCCACCAACAGCACCACCGGCTGGAACAGCTCGTCCGGCTCCATGATCACCACCGGGCGACCGCTCGATGTGGCCATTCAGGGCCAGGGGTTCATTGCCGTGCAGGGTCCGAACGGCAAAGAAGCCTATACGCGCAACGGCGACCTGCACGTCGAGGCGAGCGGCATGCTGGTGACCAGCACCGGACAGTTGGTGCTCGGCGACAGCGGACCGATCAGCGTGCCGCCGAGCTCCTCGGTCAAGATCGGCGCCGACGGCACCGTCTCGGTCGTGCCGCTCGGGCAGACGCCCGACACTCTGGCGGCGGTCGGACGGATCAAACTGGTCAATCCGCCGGTCTCGAGTCTCGCGCGTCAGCCGGACGGACTGTTTGCCTTGGCGAATGGCCGCACCGCCCCGGCAGACGCCTCGGTGCGGCTCGCCTCCGGTGTGCTCGAATCGAGCAACGTCGATGTGGCCGATGCCATGGTGAACATGATCGATCTCGCCCGCAGCTTCGACCTGCAGGTGAAGGTCATGAAGAACGACAAGAGCAACTCTGCGGCCGCCAGCCAATTGCTGCAGCCGGGTTAATGTAGCGACAGTACGAGGGTCATTCTATGGACGCAGCATTGTGGGCCGCCAAGACCGGTCTGGACGCTCAGAACACCGAGATGTCGGTCATCGCCAATAATCTGGCGAACGTCAACACCACGGGGTTCAAGCGCGACCGAGCCGTATTCGAGGATCTGCTCTACCAGAACAAGGGACAGGTCGGGGCCAACACCACGCAATCGACCCAGTCGCCCTCGGGCGTGTCGATCGGCACGGGTGTTCGCCTCGTGGCGACCGAGAAGAACTACAGCCAGGGCAGCCTCACGCAGACCGGCAATCCGCTCGACCTCGCCATCCAGGGGCAGGGCTTCTTTCAGATCCAGATGCCCGACGGCACCCTCGCCTATACCCGCGACGGCAGCTTCCAGGTGAATGCCCAGGGTCAGATGGTCACCGCAAGCGGCTACGTGGTACAGCCGGGCATCACGATTCCGCAAGGCGCACAGAGCGTGACCATCGGCACCGACGGGACGGTGAGCGTGATGCTGGCCGGTCAGTCCGCCCCGAGTCAGGTCGGCCAGATTCAGCTGGCGAATTTCATCAACCCCACCGGCCTGCAGCCGGTCGGGAACAATATGCTGGTGCAGTCCGCATCGAGCGGTGCGCCGCAGACGGGCAGTCCCGGAACGAACGGGCTCGGCACCGTCGGCCAGGGAGAACTGGAAGCGTCCAACGTGAATGTGGTGCAGTCACTGGTCGATATGATCGAGACGCAGCGCGCTTACGAGATGAACTCCAAGGCGATCTCGACCGTCTCGCAGATGCTCCAGTACGCCACCCAGAACATGTGAGGAAGTCCGTGATCGCTCAACGAAGCTCCATGCGAGTCTGGCTGCCTGCGCTAGCCGCATGTCTGCTGGCCGCTTGCGCCACGCATCGACGTCTGCGCTACGAGCAGGCCTTCGACACACCGACGATGCCGACACCGCCGGCCAATGGCGCGATCTTCCATGCCGGCTACGATGGCAGCGGCCTGTTCGAGAACCCGACCGCGCACAATGTCGGCGATACGGTCACGGTGCTGCTCAACGAATCGACTGCTGCATCGAACAAATCGGCGACCGATACAGCCAAAACCACCAAGGACTCGATGTCCGCTCCGTCGCTGCTCGGCATCCCGCTTACCTTCCACGGCAATCAGGTGCTCGGTGGCGCGATCAACAATGCCAATACGTTCAGTGGTGCAGGCGACAGCACGCAGAGCGACAGCCTGGTCGGTGCGATCACGGTGACTGTGATCAAGCGCCTGCCGAATGGAAATCTCCTGGTACGTGGGCAGACGGACATGCGGATCAATCAGTCGGATGAATATGTGCGCCTCGAGGGCGTCATACGCCCGATCGACATCTCGGCGGCCAACACGATCTCCTCGCAGCAGGTCGCCGATGCACGCATTGCCTACGGTCAGAGTGGGGCGCTGAGCGATGCCAACCGCCCGGGCCTGTTGTCGCGCTTCTTCAACCTCCCGTGGCTGCCCTTCTAAGACGGAGCAATCGTGATCACTTTGCGCATGACCGGACGCTTCGCCGCGCGATTGAAAATGTGCACCATTGCGCTCATTGGCGCAGTGGCACTACTCGCGCACTGCACGAGCGCCTATGCCGAACGCGTACGCGACCTCGCCTCGGTTGCCGGAGTACGCAACAACCAGCTGATCGGCTACGGCATCGTCGTCGGGCTTGACGGTACCGGCGATCAGACGACGCAGACGCCGTTTACGGTGCAGAGCATCGAGAACATGCTGGAGAAATTCGGCGTCACGCTGCCGGCCAATGCCAATCCGCAGCTGAAGAACGTGGCCGCCGTGACGGTACACGCGACCCTACCTCCGTTTGCGCAGCCGGGCCAGACCATTGACGTGACCGTCTCCTCGATCGGCAACGCCACCAGCCTTCGCGGCGGCAGCCTCATCATGACGCCGCTGGAGGGGGCAGACGGCCAGGTCTACGCGATGGCCCAAGGCAGCCTACTGGTCAGCGGCTTTGGCGCACAGGGTGCTGACGGCTCGAGCGTGACGGTCAACATCCCAAGCAGCGGCCGGATCCCGAACGGGGCGACGGTCGAGCGGGCCGTGCCGACGAGCTTCGATAGCCAGCCGTTCGTGACGCTCAATCTCGATACGCCGAGCTTCACCACCGCGACCCGGCTCACGGATGTGATCAACAAGACGTTCGGCACCGGCACCGCCGAAGCCCTCGATGCAGTTTCGATCCGGGTCCGTGCGCCCATGAACCCCAGTCAGCGCACGGCCTACGTGGCGACGCTGCAGAACCTGAAGGTAAAGCCCGGCACCCCGCCGGCGCGCGTCATCATCAATTCGCGCACCGGCACCGTCGTCATCAGCTCGCAGGTGCGCGTGATGCCGGCGGCCGTCTCGAGCGGCTCGCTCTCAGTGACCATCACCGAGCATTACGGGGTGAGCCAGCCGAATCCGTTTGCCGCCGGCAGCACCACAGTCGTCCCGCACAGCAGCATCGACATCCGCCAGCAGAAGGCACACATGTTCAAGTTCCCCGCAGGGGTGAACCTCGATCAGATCGTGCGTGCGGTGAATTCCGTCGGGGCCACCCCGAATGACTTGGTCGCGATCCTGGAAGCCTTGAAGGAGGCTGGCGCGCTGCATGCGCAACTGATCGTCATATGACGCTGCCGACCGTAGATCCGAGCCTCTTTGCCGACGCCCAGCAGCTCGCCACCCTCAAGCGAGAGGCGGCGGCGCACGATCCGCAGGCGCTGAAGTCGGCTGCGCGGCAGTTCGAGAGCCTGTTCATCGACATGATGCTGAAAAGCGCCCGGGCAGCCAATTTCAAGGATTCGCTGTTCGGCTCCTCCCAGAGCCGCTTCTACCAGGGCCTCTACGATCAGCAGCTGTCGATCGAGCTGAGCAAGACCCACACCTTCGGACTGGCGGAAATGCTGACCCAGCAGCTGCGCCGCCAGTGGTCGGACAGCGCCAGCGCCGCTGCCCCGCAGACCCCGAGCGCAGGGGCAGCCCCGCTGCAGCACCCGGGGGGCAGCACGGCGAGCGCCAGCCCTCCCGCGCCTGCCGCAAGCGCGAACGCCGCGGTCGGCTCCGTCGGCGCAGCGGCTCAGGTGAGCCCAAACGAGCAGGCCGCCTTCGCGCACGCGCTCTTGCCGGATGCCGAGCAGGCCGCACGAGCGCTCGGGGTAAGCCCGGTCAGTCTCATCGCGCAGGCCGCGCTCGAGACCGACTGGGGCCGCAGCCTGCCCCGCACGGCGAGCGGTCAGAGCAGCAACAATCTCTTCGGCATCAAGGCCGGTAGCGCCTGGAATGGAGCGAGCGTGCAGAGTGCGACCCATGAATATGTCAACGGCACGGCGACCGCGGTGCGGGCGCCGTTTCGGGCCTACCGCAGCTGCGGTGAATGCTTCCAGGATTACACCAGTCTGCTCAGCGGCAATCCGCGCTATGCCGCGGCGCTCGGCACCGGCAATGACGTCGGCGCATTCGCGAACGCTCTGCAGCGCGCCGGCTACGCCACCGATCCGAATTATGCCAGCAAGCTCACGGCGGTCGCCGCCACCGTAAACCGCACACTCAGTGCACAAGGCGGCGCTGAAGCGCTAAAGCTCGCCGCCGTCCCGCCGATGTATAGCGGCACCAGTACGCTCTGAGGGCCGTGAGCCATGGCTGACCTGCTTTCCACCAGCGTCTCCGGCCTGCTTGCCTTTCAGCAGGCGCTCGACGTTACCAGCAACAATATCGCCAATGCCTCGACACCCGGCTACAGCGTCGAGACGGCCAATCTCACCCCGAGTCCTGGGCAGTTCACCGGCTCGGGCTACGTGGGCAGCGGCGTCATGGTGCAGAGCATCACGCGCGCCTACAATGCCCAGCTGACGCAGCAGGTCCGCAGCTCACAATCGAGCTACTCGAGCTACAACAGTCTCGCGACCCAGGCTCAGCAGATCGACAACATGCTGAGCGATTCGACCACCGGTCTCTCGGCCAGTCTGCAGAGCTTCGTCAATGCGCTGCAGTCCGTTTCGAGCTCCCCGACCTCGACCTCGGCACGCCAGGCGATGCTGAGCCAGGGCACAGCGCTCGCTCAGCAGCTGCAGACCTACGACTCGCAGATCGGGCAGTACAGCGCCCAGCTCGAATCGCAAATCGGCACCGACGTCAATCAGATCAATACCCTGGCGAGCAACATCGCGACGCTCAACCAGCAGATCGCTGCCGCCACCGCCAGCGGTCAGACCCCCAATCAGTTGCTCGACCAGCGGGGCACCCTGGTCGACAAGCTGAGCCAGTACATCGGCGTGCAGACCCTGCCGCAAGCCAACGGCTCGGAAGACATCTATATCGGCAATGGCCAAGCCCTGGTTTCGGGCGCTGTCGCGCAGCCGCTGACGACGATCCCGGGGGCCTACGATCCGACGCAGCTCAATATCGGCATTCAGAACGGCGCCGGCGTCACCGATATCACCAGTTCCATGACCGGCGGGGAGCTCGGCGGTCTGCTGAGCGCGCGCAATCAGGTCATCAATCCCACCCAGAATGCACTCGGCCGCATCAGCGTCGCCGTCGCCACCCTGGTCAATCAGCAGCAACAAAGCGGCCTGACGCTGAACGGCACGCCGGGCCAGCCGATGTTCACGGTCGGCGGCGTGCAGGTACTACCCAACAGCGGCAACACCGGGAGCGCCACGGTGAGTGTGAGCCGCGGCTCGCTCAGTCAGCTGACCACCGACAACTACACGCTGCAGTACACCGCCGGGGCCTGGAAGCTCACCGATCAGACCACCGGGCAAGCGGTGAGCACGACCGGAAGCGGTACCGGCGCAAGCCCCCTCACTGGTGCGGGCCTGTCCATCACGATTACCGGCACACCTGCGGCGAACGACAGCTACCTGATCGAGCCCACCGCCGGTGCGAGCGGCGGCCTCACGATGCAGCTGACAAGTCCGGCGCAGATCGCGGCCGCCTCCCGCGCGCAGGCGACCGCCGGCGCTGCCAATACCGGCACCGCCACGATCAGCTCCGTCGGGGTCACCAACCCGACGAGTTATGCCGGCAACAGCTACACCGTCACCTTTGGCGCAGCCGGGGCCTACACCGTCACCAGCGGCACCTCGACGCCGCCGGGCGCTACCGTGGCCACCGGGACCTATGCGAGCGGCCAGCCGATCGAGTTCGCCAATCAGCAACTCACCCTCACCGGCACCCCCGCCGCGGGCGATACCTTCATCGTCCAGCCGAACAGCACGGCCAACACCGGCGACAACAGCAACATGCTCGCCATGATCAATGGCCTGTCCGCCAAGAACCTCGATGGCGGCAGCACCTCGGTGAACGATGCCGCGACCAATCTGCTGAGCCAGGTCGGCGTCGTGACGCAGGCCGCTCAGAACAATGCCGCGGCGCAACAGAGCGTGAATCAGGCGGCCACCACCGCGCGCAGCAATGCCACCGGGGTGAATCTCGATCAGCAGGCCTCGGACGTGCTGCGCTACCAGCAGGCGTATCAGGCCATGGCGCAGGTGATCTCGATCTCGAACCAGATGTTCACCTCACTCATTCAAGCCGTAGGGTAACGCCGTGACGATCTCCACGCTGTCGTTCCAGATGAATGCCGTCAACCAGATGGACGCGCTGCAGACCGCGATGTCCAAGACCCAGACGCAGCTCTCGACCGGCAAGCAGATTCAGACCGCTGCCGACAACCCGGTCGGCATGTCGCAGGTCGTGCAGCTGAACACGCAGCTCTCGGCCTCCCAGCAATATGTCACCAACGGCACGCTCGCCACCACGGGCCTGAACCTCGAGAGCCAGGCGCTGACGGACGCTACCAATACCTTGCAGAGTGCCCGCAGCCTGATCGTCGAGGCCAACAACGGCGCGCTGAATGCGAGCCAGCGCCAGGCGATCGCCACGCAGCTGACGCAGATGCAGCAGCAACTGGTCAGCATCGGCAATCGTCAGGACGGACAAGGCAACTACCTCTTCAGCGGCTATGCCGCAGGCACACAACCGTTCGCGCAGAACGGCACCGCGGTGAGCTATCAGGGCGCCAACCAGGTCAATCAAGTGCAGCTGAGCGCCGATCAGAGCATTTCCACCGGCGACACCGGCAGCTCGGTGTTCATGAACATTCCAGCCGGCAACGGCACCTTCACGACCGCTGCCGCTAGCGGTAATACCGGCACCGCTTCCGTCGGCAACGGCACCCTGACCAATCCATCCGCGTGGGTGCCGGGAAACTATACGATCACCTTCGGCACCGGCAACACGTACCAGATCACCAATAGCGCCGGCGCCAGCGTCTCCTCGGGCACCTATTCCCCGGATGCCGGCGGAGCCTTCTCGATTTCGTTCAATGGTGCGCAGCTGTCCTTCAACGGCAAGCCAGCCGTGAACGATCAGTTCACCGTGGATGCCGCCGGGTCCGCGAGCGTCTTCTCAACGATCGCGGGCGCGATCAGTGCCCTCACCTCGCCGACTCTGAACGCCGCGCAGGTCACAACGCAGCTGAACGGCATGCTGCAGCAGATGGATGGGGCTCTGAACAATTTCAATCAGGTCTCTGCCTCGGTAGGGGCGCGACTGAATGCAGTCGCGACCGCCTCGAGCTCCGCGCAGAGCACGCAGACCGACCTGCAGACCACCATTTCGAAGATTTCCGACACCAATTACGCCGCCGCCACCACCCAGCTGTCCACGGAGGAACTCGCGCTTCAGGCCGCGCAGGCGTCCTACGCCTCCATGATGCAGCTCACGCTGTTCAAGTACATCTGATCGCGACAGTCCATACGGCCTCTTCACTCACTGTGACGCAGCTCGCACTTTCATCACGCCACCCTCAGGGCATTCAAGTCCGCGCCCCCATGTCCGATAACGGTGCTGAACGGGAATCGCGCGCAAACCGCGCCTCCCGCCAGCGCGACGGACGGGTGTCCGGAGCCTGACCTAAGACTTCAGGAGCACTGAACCATGTCACTCGTCCTTAATACGAATATCGACGCACTCATTGCGCAGAACAGCCTCACGGGCTCTGGCAGCCAGCTGACCACGGCCCTGCAGCAGCTGTCTTCCGGCCTGCAGATCAACAGCGCCGCTGACAACGCGGCCGGTTACGCCATCGCGCAGGGCATGACCTCGCAGATCAACGGCCTGAACACGGCGACCAACAACACCAACGACGGCATCTCCCTGACGCAGACCGCCCAGGGTTCGCTGCAGCAGATCACCAACGATCTGCAGACCATGCGCAACCTCGCGGTGCAGTCGCTCAACGCGACGAACAGCTCACAGGACCGCGCGGACCTCAATCAGCAGTTCCAGCAGCTCGCCGCGGACATCAATCAGGTCTCCCAGACCGCCTCGTTCAACGGCGTCAACCTGCTCGACGGCAGCTTCCAGGGCGCAACGTTCCAGGTGGGCGCCAACGCCGGCCAATCGATCACCGTGGGCTCGATCGCGAGTGCCAGCACCACTCAGATCGGCAACTACTACACTGGAGTCACGGCCCCCCCGAGCGCTTCGGCCATTTCAGTGCTGACGCCCTCCGGGAGCACGGCCTACTCCAACGCCGCGACCCAGGGCACGGCGGGTGTGTACAACGCCGGCACACTGGCCTCCACCGGTTCAACCGGCGGTCTCGGCACGGCCGTCGCTGGCAGCTCGGTCACGCTGACGGTCAATGTCGATGGCACCAATTACACAACGAATGCGATCAATCTGACCGGCACGCAGTCGACCGATCTGAAGAGCATCGCCGCCGCGATCAACCAGGCCGTCAGCCCGGCGGGCGGGCTCGTCGCGACCGTGAACAGCGCCGGCACTGGCATTCAGATGAACGGCACCGCGGCCGCCGGCACGGGCCACATCATCAGCTTCTCGGTCGCCAGCGCCACCAATGCCTCGGGCAACGCGGTCACTGCAGGCTCGGGTACGCTCGCCAGCCTGGGTGTCGACAGCGCAGATGTGATTGGCACCTACTCCACCGGTGCGACGCTTGCGAGTAATACCCTCGCTTCGACAGCAGCCACGATTACCTTAAATTCGTCGACGGCGGTCAGCGGCACGTACGCGGTTTCGATCGGCACTGCAAATTACACCGCGAGCTATAGCAATATCACCACCGCCACTGGCACCGGCGGTCTTGCCGCGACAATAGCCAACTCGCTGAATGCCAACACCTCGTTCTCGGGCGCCGGCTACACAGCCACAGCGAACACGACGACCGGGGCGATCACGATCAGCAGCACCTCGACGACGGCGTTCACGGCCACCGGCACCTTCGGGGCAGTCACCGGCACCGGCAGCGGCACCGGCACCGGCAGCGCAACAGTCACCGGCCTTGCCTTGGGCACTTCAACAGCAACCGCCGCTTCGAAAGGAACTGGCACGCCCACCGCCTCCTCGAACGCTCAGTATCTGAGCGGCGTCAATGTCACGACCGTCGATCAGTCGAATCTGACGCTGATCTCGATCGACAATGCGCTGCAGCAGATCGCCACCAGCGGTGCGGCCCTCGGTGCCTACCAGAACCGGTTCCAGGCGGCCGTCTCGGGCCTGCAGACGGACTCGCAGAACCTCTCTGCCGCCAAGAGCCAGATCGTGGACACGAACTACGCTCAGGCGACCTCGAACCTGTCCAAGGCGCAGATCCTGCAGCAGGCGGGCACGGCGATGGTCGCGCAGGCGAACACGATCCCGCAGAACATCCTCACGCTGCTGCAGAAGCTGCCGTAAGGATGCCGCGCGGTTCAACATGAGGCATCTGCCTCGAACCAGGACTCCGGGGGGCGGGCGCCGCAAGGCCTCGCCCCTTGGGCTTTGCGAGACGGACTCCGCGCGACTGCCCGGCGCAGACAGGGTTCTCAGGATCGGCGCATCGGACCTGTCATAGGAGCACTGCGTAATGTCGAGTTCCTCCTCCTCTCCGGTTTCCGTCGCCAGCAGCACGAGCGCAGGGGCCGCTGGCGGCTCGGTCATCAATGTCTCCTCCCTGGTATCGCAGCTGGTGGCCGCCACCCAAGCGCCGCAGGAATCGCTCATCAAGCAGCAGACCCAGGCCGTGACCTCGGAGATGTCTTCGGTCGGTCAACTGAAAAGTGCGCTGTCCACGTTCCAGTCCTCGCTTGCCGCGATCGACACGCCGGCCGCCTTCGGCTCACTCGGCGCCACGAGCAGCGATCCGACCGCCTTCACGGCGACCGCCGGCTCGAGCGCAACGCTCGGCTCGTACAGCGTATCGATCAGTCAGCTCGCCCAGGCTCAGCAGATCGTCTCGAGCACGGCCTACAGCAGCAGCTCGGCCACGGTCGGCACCGGAACGCTGCAGCTGTCACTCGGCGGCAGCAGTTTCTCGGTCGTGATCGGCACCAGCAACGACACACTGTCCGGGATCGCGGCCGCGATCGATTCGGCCAGCGGCAACCCGGGCATCGAAGCGAGCGTCGTCACGGGCACGAACGGCGCACATCTGGTGCTCACCTCCACCCTCACGGGCGCCGCCAACACCATCTCGATCAGCGAGACCGACACCAGCAACGGCCTGTCGGCGCTGACCTACGGCAGCGGCAGCACGAATTTCACCCAGCAGACCGCGGCTCAGGATGCGAGCTTCAGCATTGCAGGGGTCAGCTACACCAGCGCCAGCAACACCGTCACCGACGCACTGAGCGGCGTCTCCTTGAATCTCCTCACCACCACATCCACACCGGCAACGTTGACGGTGGCGGACAATACCGCGACGATCGAAGGCAACATCAAGACTTTCGTCGACGCCTACAACACGCTGCAGAGCTCGCTGTCGCAACTTGGCGGCTACGACGCCACGACCGGCACCGCCGGCCCCCTGATGGGCAACGCAGCACTGACGGGCGCACAGAGCCAGATCCAGTCCGCGCTCTACGGGTTCGTGAACACCGGCTCATCCACCTACACCAGCCTGGCGAGCATCGGCATCACGGCCAACAGCGACGGCAGCTTGAGCCTGAACATGGCGCAGCTGTCGGTGGCCCTGGATACCAATTTCAGCGCCGTCAGCAATCTGTTCGCCGGCACGGGCGGCATCGCCTCCGGTTTGAACACGGTACTCAACAGCGAGCTCGGCAGCAATGGTCCGATCGCTTCCCTCAGCCAGTCGCTGGTTCAGCAGAACAATGCGCTCACCCAGCAGAGCCAGCAGCTCACTCAGCAGATGAGCATGCTGCAGGCGAGTCTCACCCAGCAGTACTCGGCGCTGAACGCGCTGCTCTCGCAGCTGCAGAGCACCTCCTCGTATCTGACCCAGGCGTTCGCCACGTTGCCGAATGCGCCCAAGGGAACCGCGAGCGGTTGATACCGCGGGGCCTCAAGTTGTGCGGAATCGAGCCGCTACAGTGAGCACCAGGACACAGAGCGACAAACCGTGAGCCCTTACTCCGCGCAATCCAAGGTGGCCGCCTATCGCAGCGTCAATGCCCACGGCGTCGTGGCAAGCGCCGATCCGCACACTCTCGTGCTGACCTTGTTCGATGCGGTCCTCGGCCGGCTGATCACGGCGCGCGCCTGCATCGAACAGGGCCAGATCAGTCGCAAGGCGGGTCTGCTGCACAGTTCGGTCGTGTTGCTCGGCGAGCTGCGCGGCAGCCTGGACCGCCAGCGCGGCGGCGCACTGGCGCAGAATCTGAGCAGTCTGTACGAGTACATGGTAAGCCGCTTGCTGCACGCCAATGCCAACAACGATGCAGCGGCGGTTGCCGAAGTACAAAGCCTGCTGAGTGAGATTCGCGAGGCCTGGGCCGCGATCGGCCCGGAGGTCAGAGGCCAGCCCGTGCGCAGCGCCGCAGGCTAAGCCGAGCCCGCGGCCCGCCGCTTAGCCGGCATTCACTTGAGCCCGTACGGCAAGGTCTAACGCATGAGCAACGAAGAGCAGGGTTCCCTCTCGGTCGGCGCCGCCGCGGGGGTCGGCTCAGCGGCCAGCGGCGACAGCAGCGTGCTCCCATCCCAGACGCGCAGCGCCGGTGGGGGGGCGGCGACGAGCCAGCACGCCTCGACTTCGCGCGACGCTCTGCAGCAGTCCCTTGCCCAGATCAACGAGCGCCTGGCCAGCACCAGCCACGTGCTGATCCTGCGCGTCGACCCCGTGACCGGCAACACGATTGCCGAGATCCAGAACGCGGCCACGGGCCAAGTGCTGCAGCGCGTGCCCAGTCAGGATCAGCAGCACCTCGCGGACATGCTGGCCGCATGGGCTCACGGCCACAGTATTCTCGCGGACGTATTGGCCTGAGCCGAGCCGTCGCGCCCCGGGGCGCCACGCCCATCGGCATCATCCGACGAACCGCCGCGCATTGCGGAACAGCCGCATCCAGCCGCTGAACTCACCGGCCCCGTCGGGCCGCCACGAATTCTGCAGCGAGCGTACCGAGCGCTCCGGGTGCGGCATGGTGATCGTGACCCGCCCGTCGGCATTGCTGAGCGCAGCGATGCCGGCCGGGGAGCCGTTGGGGTTGTACGGGTAGGTGACGGCGGTCTGGCGCTGGTGATCGACGTAGCGCACGGCGATGAGGCCGCTGCGCTCACAGCCCTGCTGCGCCGCGGCGCTCGCGAACTCCGCCCGCCCCTCCCCGTGCGCCACGGCGATCGGCAGCACCGAGCCTGCCATGCCGGCGAGCAGCACCGAGGGAGAATCGAGGATCTCGACCAGCGTCAGGCGCGATTCGTACTGCTCGCTGCGGTTGCTGACGAAGCGCGGCCAGTGCTCGGTGCCCGGAATGATGCTCTTCAGCGCGGCGAACATCTGACAGCCGTTGCACACGCCGAGTGCGAAGGTGTCGCGGCGCTCGAAGAACCCCTGGAACTGCTCGCGAAGACGCTCATTGAACAGGATCGACTTCGCCCAGCCCTCCCCGGCGCCGAGCACATCGCCATAGGAGAACCCGCCGCAGGCCGCAAGCCCCACGAACTCCTCGAGCGTACGCCGGCCACTGATCAGATCGGTCATGTGCACGTCGTAGGGCGCGAAGCCCGCCCGCTCGAAAATCGCCGCGGTCTCGGTGTGACTGTTCACGCCCTGTTCGCGCAGAACGGCAACGGCCGGGCGCGCGCCATGGGCGATGTAGGGCGCGGCGATGTCCTCCTCGGCATCGAAGCCGAGCGCGACGCTCAGGCCCGGATCCTGCTCGTCGGTCTGCGCGGCGTATTCCTCGTCGGCGCACTCGGGATCATCGCGCAGCCGGCGCAGCTGCCAGGAGGTCTCCGACCACGCCGCGCGCAGATCTCGCCAGGATTCATCGAGAACGCGCTCGCCCCCGCAGCTCACCTGCACGCGCAACGCCCGCTGCGGCGCACCGAGGCGCAGGGCGCGCGCGGCGAGCCCGTGCCGCTCGAGCACGGCGCGCAGCAGCGGCTCGTGACCCTCGGCAACCTGCAGCACGACGCCGGGCTCCTCGGCGAACAGCTGCGCGAGCGGCGCCGCGCCGCCGGCCGGCAGTTCGACCGTGAGACCACAGTGGCCCGCGAAGGCCATCTCGAGCAGCGTCACGATCAAGCCGCCATCGGAGCGGTCATGATAGGCGAGCAGGGCTTGCGCCCGGCGCAATTCGGCGAGCGCGGCCGCGAGATTCACCAGCGCGGCCGGATCGTCGAGGTCGGCCGGCTCGCTGCCGAGCGCTCCGTACACCTGCGCCAGTGCCGAGCCGCCGAGGCGGGCCCGGCCGAGATCGATCAGCCAGAGGGCGCTGTCCGGATCGTTGCGCAGCACCGGAGTCAGCGTCTTGCCCACGTCGCGCACTGGCGCGAATGCGGAAACGATCAGCGAAACCGGCGCGACCACGGCCTTCTCTGCGCCCCCCTCCGTCCAGCGGGTGCGCATCGAGAGCGAGTCCTTACCCACTGGGATGGCGATGCCGAGCGCCGGGCACAGTTCGCGTCCGACCGCGCGCACCGTGTCATACAGCGCCGCATCTTCCCCGGGCTCGCCGCAGGCGGCCATCCAGTTGGCCGACAGACGGATCTCGCCGAGGCGTTCGATGTCGGCGGCGAGGATATTGGTGATGGCTTCCGCGACCGCCAGGCGGCCTGAGGCCGGCGCATCGAGCACGGCGACCGGCGTACGCTCACCCATGGCCATCGCCTCGCCGCAGGTGCCACCGTGCTCGGCCATCGTGACCGCGACGTCGCTCACCGGCACCTGCCAGGGGCCAACCAGCGGATCGCGGCTGACGAGCCCACCGACGGTACGGTCGCCGATCGTGATCAGAAACGTCTTGTCGGCCACCGCCGGTAACCGCAACACCCGATACAGAGCCTCGCGCACCTCGATCGAAGCGAGCTCCAAGGGCAGGCGCACCGGGGCGAGGCGGCTCACCTCGCGGGTCATGCGCGGCGGCTTGCCGAGCAGCACATCGAGCGGCATGTCGACCGGATCGCCACCCAGCAGCGGATCGTGCACCGTGAGTCGGCCGCTGTCGTCAATCTCCCCAATGACCGCGAAGGGACAGCGTTCGCGCTCGGCGATGGCACGGAACGCGGGCAGCTCGGCCGGTGTCACGACGACGACGTAGCGCTCCTGCGCCTCGTTGCACCACAACTCGAGCGGCGAGAGGCCCGATTCGGCACTCGGTATGGCCCGCAGGTCCACGCGCGCCCCGCGTGCACTGTGCGCCACGGCTTCGGGAACGGCGTTCGACAGACCACCGGCACCGACGTCGTGGATCAGCAAGATGGGGTTGGCATCCCCGAGCGCCCAGCAGCCGTCGATCACTTCCTGCGCACGGCGTTGAATCTCGGCATTGCCGCGCTGCACGGAGGCGAAATCGAGCTCGGCGTGCGAGGTGCCGCTGCCCACCGAGGAGGCCGCCCCCCCCCCAAGACCGATCAGCATCGCCGGTCCGCCGAGCACGATCAACTGCGCCCCGGGCGGCACCTCAGACTTCTCGACGTGCGTACGGCGGATGCTGCCCAAGCCGCCGGCGATCATGATGGGCTTGTGGTACCCGCGCAGGCGCTCGGGCGGATCGCCGGCCGCGCGCTGCTCGAAGGTGCGGAAATAGCCGCAAATGGCCGGCCGTCCGAATTCGTTGTTGAAGGACGCCGCGCCGATCGGCGCCTCGAGCATGATCTGCAGCGCCGAGGCGATGCGCCCGGGCCGGCCGAACGGCCGCTCCCAGGGGTGCTCGCCTCCGGGAATGCACAGGTTCGAGACCGTAAAGCCGGTGAGTCCCGCCTTCGGCTTCGCGCCGCGGCCGGTCGCGCCCTCATCGCGGATCTCCCCGCCCGAACCGGTGGCCGCGCCCGGAAACGGCGAAATGGCGGTCGGATGGTTGTGCGTCTCGACTTTCATCAAGATGTCGATGGGCTCGACGCAGGAGCGGTAGGCGCCGGTGAGAGGATCCGGGAAATAGCGCCGGCCGGCCGCGCCCTCGATCACCGCGGCGTTGTCGCGATAGGCGGAGAGCACCCCTTCGGGATGGCGCTCGTGCGTGTAGCGGATCATCGCAAACAGCGAGTCCGGCTGCGCCTGTCCGTCGATGACCCAGTGCGCATTGAAGATCTTGTGGCGGCAGTGCTCCGAGTTTGCCTGCGCAAACATCATCAGCTCCGCATCGGTGGGATCGCGTCCAAGCTGCGCGAAGCTCGCCAGCAGGTACTCGATCTCCTCGCCCGAGAGCGCAAGGCCCATCGCCTGGTTGGCCTGCTCGAGCGCCGCGCGTCCCCCGGCGAGTGCGATGCGGCGCACGGGGCGCGGCGCGGCGTGGCTGAACAGCCGGCCGATTGCAGACGGATCAGTAAGCGCCATCTCCGTCATGCGATCGAGCAAGGCCGCCGAGATCCGCGCGAGACCTGCAGCCGAGAGCGTGGGGGTGGCGGTCACGCGATATTCGATGCCGCGCTCGATGCGCTGCACGGCCTCGAGGCCGCACACCCGGGCGATGTCGCTCGCCTTGCTCGACCAGGGGGAGATCGTGCCCTCGCGGGGCACCACCCAGATCGCCTGGCCGCCGGGCTCCCCGGGAGGCAGGGTCGGTCCATAGGTGAGCAGCCGCTCGAGGCGCCGGTGCTCATCCGCCCCGAGCGCTCGGGCCAGGGCCGCGAAATGCACGAAGCGCGCCGACAGTGCGCTCACCGCCGGATCAAGTGAGCGCACCCGCGCTAGCAGTTTCTCGATCCGGAAGCCGGACAGAGCCGCAGCGCCCGGCAGCCTCAGCACCACGGGTGCATCCATGGGCGGCGCTACTTCTTCTCGCCGCCCGGCGGCGAGTACAGCGGCATCGGGAACTGCGCGACGTTCGCGCCGCCCTCGAGGGCGGTGATCTTGCTCACCCCCTGCTTTTTGACCTCATCGATGCGCAGCACCGAGTGCAGCGGCAGATAGGTGCGCTTGACTCCGGCGAATTCGCCTTTGATCCGCTCCTCGGACGGATCGAGCACCACCGAGGAGCGCTCGCCGAAGACCAGATCCTCGACCTCGATGAAGCCGAACAGCTCGCCGTGATTGACTTTGCGGGCATAGACTTCGTAGACCTTGCCCTGATTGACGAACAGGATGCGAAAAATGTGACTGGCTGCCATGGATTGGCGCACGCGCGCTGCTAGTTTGGGGGGCGAACATTATAGGGTATCGCCGCCGGGCGCCGCGGAATCCTCCGCGACCGCGCGATTCGGACACACGTGGCAGCACGCGCACCTCGAGTATCAGCACCATGACGCTTCGCCTGCGCGTCATCAGCGCTCAGCGCCGGCACTTGGCCGGCAAGGACAGCATCGAGTTCGGCCCGAGCGGCGGCACCATCGGCCGCTCGGCGGATAACGACTGGAGCCTGCCGGACGCGAACCGCTACGTATCGGCCCACCACGCCCGGGTCGATTACCGCGATGGGCACTATCACCTCGAGGACCTCAGCACCAATGGGGTGTTCGTGAATGACGCCCCGGAGCCAATCGGCCGCCGGGGGGAGAGCGCCTACCGGCTGCGCGACGGCGATGTGCTGCGCCTCGGGGAATACCAGATCGGCGTCTCCCTGGAGGAAACGCACTCGAGCCAGTCGGCCGCGCTCCTGCCCTCGCGCATCATGGCCGTGCACCCCCTCGGCGCGGCGCAGACGGACATCGGGGCACAATTCGATCTGGAGGATCTGCTCGCGGCCGATGCCAACGCCGGCACCGGCGAGCTGCGCGCGGGGGATGCCTTCGGACAGGGCCGCGCGCTGCCGCCCCGGCTGCGCGCGACCGAACCCTTGCGCGGCGCCCACGGTCCGGGCGCGGAAGCCGGGGAAGACACCGTGGCCCGGCGGCTCGCGCGCCTGGCGCGCGCGGCGAATCGAGAGGAACCGACCGCACTCGAGGGCACCGATTGGCAGCTGTTCTGCCGGGGCGCCGGTCTCAGACCGGAGGCGCTGGCGCCCCATGCACAGGCGCTGATGCATCTGGCCGGTCGCCTGCTGCGCGAGACCCTGGTCGGCCTGAAAGACCTCGAGCGCTCCCGCGGACAGATTCGGGATCGGTTCCGAATCGCGCCCCCGCCGCCGGAGCCCGACACCCCCACCCTCGGCCAGCTGACCGTCGAGGAGCTCCTGCTCGAGCTGTTCAATCAACATCAGGCCCATACGCTCGACGCGGTGCGCTGGCTGCGCGAACGGCATGATGAGGCCAAGGCACACGATCAGGCGTTGGCGCAAGCCCTGCGGGTCGCCTTCATCGACTTCCTGGGTCGCCTGGATCCGGCCGAGCTCGAGGCCCGGGTCCCGAATCAGCGCGGCAAGGCCGATCCGGCGCAGTATTGGGCGCTGTTCACCACCTTCTACCGCAACCTGCTCGATCGGCCGGCGGACCATCTGCCGCCGACCTTTGTTGAAGCCTTTGCTGCAGCGTACAAGGAATCGCTGCGTCCACAGACTCTCGACATGCCGCGCACCCTCCAGCCGAAGCCGGCCCGCTCCCGCTAGCGGCCGCCTCTGGCCCTCGTACGGCTATCGACGGGCGAGCCGGCACGAGGCCAGATCGAGTGCAGGGTCCAGATCGTCATCTGCTGCACCCGCGAGTGGATCGTCCGCACCGTCACGGTGTAGGCGCCTGTGCGCGGGAACATGCGCTCGGCGACCGTCAGCACGCCGTGGTTGACGAACGCTTCGACCGAGGAGCGATCGATGATCAGGTCGAGTTCGATCTCACCGGTGGGACTGCTGAGCGGCGCGACATTGTGCGAATCGAATTGGCGGGAAAATGGATAGTGGCCCGTACGATCGACGCTGAATATCCCGGTGGCCGCCTCGTAGCCGAGCGTGACCGTCCGCCCGTCGGGCGAGCCGAACGCCAAGCGAAACCCGCCGCGACGTCCGACCCGGATGCGGGCCCGGATCTCATGCGCGCGGCCCCGGGCCGGCACGGCGAGCAGCCGCCGGTCTTGCTCAGCCGTGAAGCCGCCGAGGCTGCGGGGCGCCTCGCGCAACCGCACGAGCGCGCCAATCGGCCGCTGCAGCAGCTGATAGCGCCCATCGTGCCACCGTAGCGACAACCGGCGGGGGAAGGCCATGGCGCCGCGCCAAGGCGAAGTCGGCGCACTCTGGGCGTAGAGCCAGTTGTCCATCCAGCCAAGCGTGACGACCGGCGCTGCGCCGCGCGGCAGGTCCGACCAGGAGGCGCTCGCGTAGTAGTCCTCACCGAGATCGAGCGCCTGCGGGTGCGGATTCGAGGCCGTAAACCTGTGGCCGTTGAACCGGCCGACGAACACCTGGCCGCCGCCCCCGGTGCCGGGCCGATGCTGCTGGACGTCCATCTTCAGCACCCAGCGGCGCTGCCCGGGGCGGTTCTCGACCGGCAATGCGAACAGATCGGGGCATTCCCACACCCCGCGGGTATCGCCCGCCGGACCGAAATCACTGCGGTGCGTCCAGGTCTTCAGATCCGGCGAGGTGTAGAACGAGATCCGATGCTGCGCGGCCCGCGAGACCACCATCACCCAATCGTGCGCGGGGGCGTACCAGAGGACCTTCGGATCGCGGAAGTTGTGCAGGCCGATGTTGAGCACCGGGTTGTGTGCGTACTTGCGCCAGTGCATCCCACCATCGGTGCTGTAGGCGAGATTCTCGGTCTGCAACCCCGGCCCATGGCGCGGATTGGCGGTGTACACGGCCACCAGCGGCGGCCGTCCTGCCGCCCCAAAGCCGCTGCTGTTGTGCCAGTCCACCACAGCGCTGCCGGAGAAAATCACGGTATGCCGCCCCGGCGCAATCGCCACCGGCAGTTGCCGCCAATGCAGCAGGTCGCGACTCACGGCGTGACCCCAACTCATGTGCCCCCAGCGATCCCCGTACGGGTTGTACTGGAAGAACAGGTGGTACCAACCGTGGTAGTACACGAGCCCGTTCGGGTCATTCATCCAATGGCGCCGCGGCGTGAAGTGCACCTGCGGCCGGTAGAGCTGATCGCGCTCGGGCACGCGCGCGGCCGCGTGTCGCAGCGGCGCGGCCAGGCCGACCAGCACACAGACGGCCAGCCGCGCGCCGCCTGAGCACCGCTGCTCAGGCGCGCTCAAGCGCACGCTCCATCTCCTCGAGCCGCACACGGCGCGTTTCCGGGAAGAACAGCGTCACCACCACGAGTTGCACCACCATGGCGAGCGCAAAGAAGACGAAGGGCAGCCCTTTGGAGTACGCGGCCGCAACCGGAAACAGCGTTGCGATCAACGCATCCATGAACCAATGGGTGGAGGCGCCGAGCGCCTGCCCGCGCGAGCGCACTTCGGTGGGGAAGATCTCGGCGATATAGACCCAAATGACCGCTCCTTGCGAGAACGCGAACGAGGCGATGAACAGCACCAGCATCCACAGCAACCAGCCCTGGTGCGTTCCCGACAACTCGATGTAGGCGGTGGCCGCGAGTGCGACGATCAGGCCGAGCGAACCGACCCGCAGCAGCGAGCGGCGTCCGAACCGGTCGATCACCGCGAGCGCCAGCAGCGTGAACAGCAGGTTGGTCGCCCCGATGATGACCGCCTGTCCGGCGGCCGATACCCGACCGTAGCCGGCAGCCACGAAGATATCGTTCAGGTAGTAGAGGATGGCGTTGATGCCCGAGAGCTGATTGAACCCCGCAATCGCAATCGCGAGCCACATGGGCCGGGCGTGGCGCCGCCAGGACAGCCGTGCCAGCGCTCCATTCGAGGCGCCGCGTACGCGGGCATATTCGGCCAGCTCCGCGGTGACCTCCGCCACACCGATCCGGCTCAACACATCGGCTGCCTCGATGAGACGGCCGCGCGCTGCGAGCCAGCGTGGACTGTTGGGAATGGCAAACAGCAGCGAGCCGAGCAACGCCGCCGGCAGCAGCGCGACCCCGAACTTCCAGCGCCAGTCCTGCGGGCCGAGCGCCGCGCGGCCGATGAGATCATTGCTGAGGTAGGCGACCAGAATCCCGAACACGATGTTCAGCTGAAACACCCCGACCAGCGCGCCGCGGCGCGCCGCCGGGGCGATTTCCGCCAGATAGGTCGGCGCGAGTACCGTGGAGGCACCGATGGCGAGCCCGCCGAGCACCCGCGCGGCGACAAACAGCCCCAGCGTCGGCGCGCTGAAGCTGCCGAGCGCCGAGAGCAGATACATCGCGGCGATGACGCGCAGGCAGTTGCGCGCCCCGAACCGATCGCCCGGATAGCCCGCCAGCAGCGCCCCGGTGAGCGTGCCCCACAGGGCGCTCGAGACCGTCCAGCCGAGCCCCGCGGGCGAGAGCCCAAAGGTCACCGCCAGCCCGTGAGTCGTCCCGGCGATCACCGCCGTGTCAAAGCCGAACAGCAGGCCTGTGAGCCCGCCGACGAAGATGCCTTTGGCCAGTACCGAGTTCATCGTTCCCCCTGCTCTAATCCACTGCCCGGCGCCCCCGGCGCGCCACGCGCTGCATCCCCGGAGGTTAGGCCGTTGCCGCAGCCCCTGTTGGCCGAACCGGCGTCTCGCGCAGCATCACCGCCGAGGTCGGCGCGAGCTTGAACGTCATGCTGTGCGTCGAGACGGGCAGATTCTGGTGCCGCCACAGGTCACGCACGCGCAGCTTCAGATAGCCGGGCAGGCCCAGCTCGGCCCACCTCAAGCGGATACTGATTGCTCGTGCGCCGCGGTTGAGCAGCACCACGGCCTCGCGGCCACCGGCGAGGGGCCGAACCCAGATCTCGGCCGTACCGTGCCGATACGCAAGGTGCCCCTCGATCCCGAGCCGGTCCTGGTCGACCGCGATCACCTCGCGGTTGGTCAGAATCTCGCGCGTCGCGCCATTCATGTGCTCGAGGTCGTTACCGGCGATGAGCGGAGCGGCGAGCACGGCCCACAGACTGAACTGGGCACGGTATTGCGCCTCGCTCATCCCGCCATTGCCGATCTCAAGCATGTCCGGATCGTTCCAGTGGCCGGGCCCGGCGTACTTGCCGAGGCCGACTTGCCGATCGAGAATGTTGAGCATGCCGAACGAGGAGCCGTGCCGACCCCGCCAGGCGTCCCAGATGTCAGGAGTCGTACGCCACAAGTTGCCGCCGGCCGCCGCGCCCCAGCGCCACGGCTTGCGCACCCCCCAGTCGCACAGACTGAACACGATCGGCCGGCCGCTTGCGCGCAGCGCATCGCTCATGGTCGCGTAGGCCGCACGCGGGCGCCGACCGCCGGTGTTGCACCAGTCGTATTTCAGGTAATCGACGCCCCAGCGCGCATAGCGCAGCGCGTCCTGGTACTCGTGCCCGCGGCTGCCCGGCCGACCCTGGCAGGTCTGATCGCCCGCATCGGAATAGATGCCGAACTTAAGGCCGAGTGCGTGGACGGCAGCGACCACGGCCTTCATGCCGTGTGGGAAGCGCTTCGGATCGGGCTGGATGTTGCCATTGGCATCCCGTCCGCCCTGCCAGCAGTCATCGATGATCACGTAGCGATAACCGGCCGCTTGCATGCCGGAGGCAACCATCGCGCGCGCCTCACGCTCGATGAGTGCGGCGCTCACGTTGCAGCCGCAGTGGTTCCAGCTGTTCCAGCCCATCGGGGGTGTCAGCGCCAGGCCATTGGCAGGACGCGGATAAAAGTGCATCGGCTCGCTCGCGGCCGCGAGCGGTATCGGTGCGAGCAGTGCAGCCCCGATGAGCAGCACGATGCGCATTAGGTGAGACATGCGGACTGCTCAGGCGCTGCGGCAATGCCGCGCAATATAGTCTTGATGGGTTGGCATACCCTGCGCTGCCGACTCCAGGGTCCGGCGCAACTGCTCCAGGTACTCGGTACCTGAGAAGCTGCGGTAATCGAGCAGCGGATCGTGGCGCTGCGGCCAGTTCATCTGCCCGATGTGCACGGCCAGCCAGCTGTTCGGCCCGAAGATGTCGAGCTCGCCCGGCAGAATGCGCCCGTAGCGGCGGAAATGTTCGATCTTGACGTGCAGCGTCTCGGGAATCGGCATGTTCGCGCAGTAGCGCCACAGCTCGCTGTCGGTGCGGCCGGTGAGGTGATAGTGCAGGATGATGAAATCGCGGATGCGCTCGACCTCGGCGGCCGCCACGCGGTTGTATTCCTGGATCACCAGCGGATCGAAATCCAGATCCGGGAAATACGCGATGAGCTTGGAAATGCCCGCCTGGATCAGGTGGATGGCCGTCGACTCGAGCGGTTCGAGAAAGCCGCTCGCGAGCCCGATCGCAATCACGTTCTTGTCCCAGAACCGCTTGCGGCGTCCCGGCACGTAGCGGATCAGACGCGGCTCTGCGAGTGGCTCGCCATCGAGGTTACCCATCAGCACGCGGCCGGCTGCCTCGTCGCTGGTGAAGCCCGAGGCGTACACGTGCCCGTTGCCGGTGCGGTGTTGCAGCGGAATGCGCCACTGCCAGCCGGCCGTATGTGCCGTCGAGCGGGTGTAGGGCGTCAGGTCGCTCCTCGCACAGGGCACCGCGAGCGCCCGATTGCAGGGCAACCAGTGTGACCAGTCCTCGTACCCGCACTGCAGCGCGCCCTCGATCAGCAGCGCACGCATCCCCGAGCAATCGATGAACAGCTCACCGCCGACTGCCTCGCCACTCGCCATGCGCACGGCGGTGACGAACCCGCTCTGGCCGTCCTGCTCGACGGCCACCACCTTGCCCTCGATGCGTTTGACCCCGCGCGCCTGCGCATAATCCCGCAGAAAGCGGGCATACAGACTGGCGTCGAAGTGATACGCGTACAGGTACGTCGAGAGCACGTTGCGCGGATCGCTCGCAGGGCGATCGAAGCGCCCCGCCTTCGCCGCCGCCCAGGCCATGGAGTACTCATCGAGGCTCGCCGCCTTGCCTTCGGCCCGCGCCCGCTGCCAATGATGCTGAATCTGCACCAAGTCAAAGGGCCGGCCGTAGCTGCCGAAGGGATGAAAATAGCGATGTCCCACCTCGGCCCAGTTGACGAACTGGATGCCGAGTTTGAACGTGCCCTGGGTGCGCCGCAGGAACTCGTGCTCCTCGATGCCGAGCATGTCGTTGAACAGTCGGATCGGCGGGATGGTCGCCTCCCCCACCCCCACGATCCCGATCTCATCAGACTCGACGAGCGTGATCGAACAATTGCGCTCCAGGGTGCGCGCGAGCGCCGCGGCCGTCATCCAGCCGGCCGAACCGCCGCCGACGATGACGATGTGCTGGATCCTGCGGGTCATGTCCGACATTCTCCGACCTCACGCGCAGTCGCGCAAAGGCGCGGCACGCAACGCGCCCCTAGGCGTCCTGCAGCAGAGCCTGCAAAACGCGCCGGCACGGGGCGGGAGAGTGCTTTGGGGGGCAGACTGTCCCCGTGCCGGCGGTGCGAAACGGCTAGAACTTCACGGTCAGATTCGCCAGTACCGTTCGTCCCGGGACTGCGCTCACCTGAATGACACCGGGCCCCGAGATGACCCCGCCCGTACCGCTCACGGCGAGGGTGTTAAACAGATTGTTCACATGCACACCGACGGAGATGTGCGTATTGATGTCATAGGAGGCAAACAAATCGAAGATATCCTGCTCGGGCACGTAGAACGGCTGAGTCTGGCTGATGTTCTGCTTGGTCTGCCCCTGCCACACGAAGCCGCCGGACAACGCCCGCCAACGGTAGGTCGGCGCCACAGCCCACATTACCTTCGACATCCTCACGGGCATGTACCCCGAGCCCTGATTGATCAACTGACTCGGGCTCGGTCCCACCTCGTTCGCATCGACTTTCGGGTCCTCGTACGTCGCCTGTGCATACAGCGAGAAGCCGCCCTGCGCCCAAGTCGCCTCGAACTCCCCGCCATTGGCCGAGTATTTCACGTTCGAGTAACGTGTTGCCGGCGGCTGGGTCAGATCGAAGCTGGACTCCCCGAAGCTCGTATGGAAGTACGACAGCGTCAGCCCGTAACTGCCGCCGAGCAGTTCGCCCTGATGCTTGATGCCGGCCTCCTGCTGCAGCACGATGTCAATGGCTTTGCCGGCTCCGGAGGCGTTGAGCGAACCGTCCGGATTGGTGTAGCCGGAAAGAATGTTGCGATCGGTATTGGCCTTTCCGCCGCGGCTGGCACGCGCATAGAGGCTGGTATTGTCATTCAGCATGTACAGCGCGCCGACCGACCAGGAGCGATACAGGATGCCGTAGTTGAGCGGTTCGTACGTATTCGGGTCAATCGTCGAATACGATACCAGCGGCGTATTCAATCCCCCGCTGGAACTGAGCCGCCAACCGTTCAGATAGCCGACCTGCGTCGTGGCAGCGCTCGCGCTCTCTGCCCAGCCGGTCACGCGATAATCATCCTGGCGGACGCTCGCCTGCAGTTGCAGTCGATCCTTGCTCCAGGTCAAATCGAGATACGGTGCGGTATCGGTCACGTTCATATTGTAGAGCCGATCCACCGAAGCGCCCCACGCCGAATTGTATCCGTTTACGCCGTTGTTACTGAGTAACTGCCCGGACGTGCTGAGCAGATCGAGATTAGCCGGACTGCTGCCACTCAAGGCCTGCAGTTGCGAATTCGGATGCCAGCTCTGGTCGATCGTCTGCGACATGTAGAACAGCCCGCCGCCGGTAGTGAACTTTCCGTACGGCGTTCGCCAGTGATCCTGCAGCGACAGATCGTTCACCACATTGCCCATATTGTGCATGTTGGTGTAGATCTGGGTCTGATTGTTCAGCCGTCCGGTGTACGCCTGACCGGCGTATGGGCCATCGGCATAGACGACCTGACCGACGGTCTGCCCATTTACCGAACTGCCTATGATGGACGAGGTGTTGCCCAACTGAAAGAACTGTGCGGCAAATTTTCCATGGATCCAGCTGACGCGGAATTTGTCGTCCACGGACAGATTGCCAAGCGGCATGTAATAAAATTCACTGCCGACTGAATCGACGTAGGCATGAATGCCGTTATTGGGCGTCTGGCCGAACTGACCGGAGATATTACCCAGATAGTTGATGGTCTGGTTGTAGACGCCGACCGTCGTGCCGTTGCGAACGTCGAAGCCGGGGTAGGCGGACAGATTCGTCAGCGTATTGCCGCTGCCCACCGCATATACCGGCCCGCCGGCATTGTACTCTTGCCGGTCATTGAGCAGCTTCACGTACAGACGGACAAAGCCCTTGCCGCCGGGCAAGTCGTGCGTGATGTTGCCCTTGACCTGATAACCGTTGTCGCCGATGAACCCCTGGTCGCGCAGTCCGGTGCCGTGCAGATAATACCCATCGACGTGGTAGCGCCAAGTGCTGTTGATCGGGCCGCCAAATGCGAAATCGAGCTTGCTCTCCCCGAAGCCGAGCCCCTGCGACAGCGTGAACTCACCGCTCTTGTGTCGTCCGGTGGCACTGACGAAGTTGATGACTGCGCCCGGCGCTCCCGCGGCCAATGTCGCGGCGCTGCCACCGACCGTCGCCTGCATCGTCTCGGAGACGTCGAAGCGGCTCCAGTAGTCGTTGTTGCCGAAGTTCATGTCACCGAACAACACCTGCGGCAGCCCGTCTTCCTGGATCTGCACGAACGGTGCACCGCCGGTGGTCACCGGCAAGCCGCGGACGGTGAAATTGTTGTTCGCAGCGCCGTTGTTGTCCTGAACCGACATGCCCGGAATCAGGCGCAGCATTTCGGCCATCGAGCGCGGCGCCATGTCGACGATCAGTTTGCTCGGAATCGTGGTGACCTGCTCGGAAGTGCGCAGGTTGCTGGTCGGCGCCACCGAAGCGGTCACGACGATCTGCTGCAGCATGTTGCTCGGTGCGGCGATGGTCGCGCTCCCGGCGGAGGCGGCATTTGCGGCGGTCGCGAGACTCGCGGTGCCAAGGGCAATCGACACGGCTGCCGCGACGCTCATCCGCCGCGCCGTACGCGAAGTGCCGCCGCGCGGCGCATCAATGAGATCTTTGTTCTGCAAAGAAATTCGGTGCTTCAAGGTATCCCCCTCTGACGCCTCGGCGTCGTTCGCGCCCCTGATTGGGGTGCGCCCATGACAAAAGTACAGCATAAGATACAAACGATTGCAACACGAGATACAGACGATTGCAATAAAGATGTGGTAGCGCCTTAGCCGGCTGCGAGCAGCATCGCCCCGGTGATGCCGGCCTGCTCCCCGAGCGCCGGGGCGACGATCAGCCGATCGAAGCCACCGGCCCGCGCAGTGATGGGCAGGTAACCCCCGAGCTCACGCTCCGCGGCGCGGCGGATGTGTGGCAGGAGCCGTTCGCTCATGACTCCGCCGCCGAACACGATCCGTCGGGTCGAGAGCACCAGCGCCACGGTCGCCGCAAGCTGTCCGAGGTAATCGCCGATGATCTCGATGCCCCGGTGCGCATCGGGCAGCGCGGCCAGCTTCTCGCCCCAGCGCGCGCGGATCGCCGGACCGCTCGCGAGCCCCTCGAGGCAATCGCCGTGAAACGGGCAGATGCCGGGGAAGGTGCGATCTTCGGCGTGGCGTCGCACACGAATGTGACCCATCTCCGGATGCAGCATGCCACTCAGCGTGCGCCCGCCCACGACCGCGCCGCCGCCGATGCCGGTGCCCACGGTGACATACACGAGCGCGTCCACGTCCGCTGCGGCTCCGAAGCGCATTTCCGCCAGGGCGGCGGCGTTGACGTCCGTGTCGAGAGCCACCGGACACTCAAAGCGCTGCAGCGGCGCCACCAGCGAGACACCGGACCAGCCGGGCTTGGGCGTGCTCAGGATTGAACCCCAGCTCGCCGAGCGTGGGTCGATATCGAGCGGCCCGAAGGCCGCCATCCCCATCCCGGTGATCGGCCCGGCGCTCTGGCGCACGTGCTCGAAGAATTCAACGACTGCGGCCAGCGTTGCGGCCGGGGTACTCGTCGGGATAACCCGCCGCCACGGCTCGGCAATCTCGAGCGGACTGTAACCGGCGGCGCAGACGAACTTGGTTCCGCCCGCCTCGATGGCCCCGAATAGTGCTCGCGCGCTCATCTTCTTCCCCCCAATACCCTGCGCCCCGATGCGCGGAGGCGCCCTCAGCACACCCGCTCGCGGGCCGCCCGCCTCAGACGCCCCAGTCGAGCCCCACCTCGATCAGACTCGACTCGGGCCCCAGGCACTCGAGCACCACCGTCTGCTCGCGCCCGTCCTCGCCGTGGCGCACGCTCCAATGCCCCGCCTCGAGATCGGCGATGAGTTGCACGTGAGCCGAACCGGCCTGCCAGCGCAACGCCAGCACCGAGTCCGCGCTGCGCCCGATGCGCAGCGTGCCCTGAAAGGCCGGATGCGTGTTGCGCAAGCGAATCAACGTGCACAAATCGCGCACGACCGGCCGCTCGAGCTCGGTCAGCACCTGCTGCTCGCCGTAGCGGCGCCGATTGATATCCCGACCCACTCCGGTACGCTCGAGCTGCGCCATGTCGTTGTGCCCGCCGAGCAGCCCGACATAGTAGATCTGCGGTATACCAGGCATGAACAGCTGCACCGCCCGCGCGAGCAGATACAGGCGCTCATCGCGGCCGAGCGCATCGTAGAAAGTGCAGTTGACCTGATACAGATCGAGGTTGGAAGCCGCCGCGCCCGTGGCAAGGCGGCTCTGTCCGCCGCTGCGTGCATGGATGGTCTCGACCAGCCGGTCGATCTGCTCGGCCGGCAGCAGTCCCGGGCGGCCCGCTGCACCGCCTTCCGGGCCGACGTCGATGACCCCGATGCCATCGTGCGTATCGAGCACCGTCAGCGCGTTGCGCGGGCGGATCTCGAGCCAATGCTTCAGATAGCGCGCATCGGCGTTGTACAGAGCGTGCAGGACGAGCGGCGGCAGTGCGAAGTCATACACCCAATCGACCCGCGCGGCGATCTCGATCTGGCGCAGATAGTGCGAGTGCACCTCCACCAGCACCTCCATGCCAAGCGAGCGCGCGAGCGCAGCGAGCTCATCGATGAACTCGAACGTCTCCGCCAGCATGAAGCAGCTCGTGCCCGCGCGCTTGATCGCATAGCCGACCGCATCGAGGCGGATGGCGCGGATCCCGTGGGCGCTGAAGGTGCGCAGGATGCCCTCCAGATAGGCGCGCCCCTGTGGATGGCGCACGTCGATATCGAGCTGCTGCGGCGTGAATGTCGTCCACAGGATCCGCTTCTCGCCGTTTGCGAGCGTGGCGGGGGTGAGCGGCAGACCGGGACGCGGCCGGTAGATCGCCGTCAGCTCTCGCTCGTGCGCACCCTGCGGGAACACGGTATCGAGAGTGAGGAACAGCCCATTGAAGGCAGAGGCGTCGCCGCGTCGGGAGAAGTCTTGGAACTGCGGTGAGTCGGCGGAGATGTGATTGACGATGACATCAGCCATCACGTCGATGCGCCCGGCGAGCCGCGCGACGTCCGACCACGTACCCAGCCGCTCATCGACCCGACTGTGATCGATCGGATCGAACCCCGCATCCGCCCCGTCGATCCGGTGGAAGAACGGCAGCAGATGCACGGTTGCGAACAATCCCGCGAGCGGTCCGGCGAGCAGCCGTTCCAGATCAAGCAGCCGCCCGCCGCCGAATCGATCCACATAGGTGATGAGCTGGACCTGATTTTTCATGCGCGGGGTGCTGCGGGTTTACGGCGACTGGAATGCTGCTTATAATGCAATCGATTGTAGGCGAATGTAAAGGGGGGCACATGACCGCCCAGTCCTCTCGATCTGCGCGCAACCTCGCCATCATCCGCGTGTTGACCTGCCTGATGTTTCTGATGTTTGCGATGACATCGGATGCCGTCGGCAGCGTCATCCCCAACATCATCGCGGAGTTTCACCTCAGCATGAAGGCCGCCTCGGCCTTCCAGTACGCGCCCATGACGGCCATGGCCGTCGGCGCGCTGCTGCTCGGCTTTCTTGCCGACCGGCTCGGCCGCAAACAAACCATCGTCATCGGGCTTGCGCTCTACGGGGCCGGCTCGGCGCTGTTCGCCCTGGGCAGCACGTTCGGCCAGTTCGTCGCCCTGCTCGCCCTGGAGGGCCTCGGCGTCAGCGTGTTCAAGACCGGCGCTCTGGCGCTGGTCGGAGACGTCAGCGGCTCGACCACCCAGCACACGTCCCTGATGAATCTGCTGGAAGGGTTCTTCGGCATCGGCTCGATCATCGGCCCGGCAATCGTCGCGGTTCTGCTCACCGATGGCCTGTCGTGGAAGTGGCTGTACGTGATCGCCGCCGGGGTGTGCGCGCTGCTGGTCGTGCTGGCGATGATTGCCGAGTATCCGCCGGCACATCCCGGGGAGCGACCGCCCAGCGGCCTGCTGCCCACCCTCGCTCTGCTGCGCGACCCCTATGCGCTTGCGTTCTGCTGCCTCATTTCTCTCTATGTCGCCGTCGAAGTCGCCATCTACGTGTGGATGCCGACCTACCTCGGTTTCTATCACGGTCCGCTCATTCGCTGGGTCCCCTACGCCCTCACCGCGTTTTTCGTGCTGCGCGCCGCCGGACGGCTGCTCGGCGCGTGGGTGTTGAGCCGCTTCTCGTGGGCCACCGCGCTCGGACTGCTCAGCGTGGCCATCTTCGGCTGCTTCGCCGGCAGTCTCGCCGGCGGCGCCCGGGCGGGCCTGATCCTGCTGCCGCTGTCAGGCCTGTTCATGTCGGTGATTTACCCGACGATCAATTCCAAAGGCATCAGCGGCTTCCCGAAGGCCGAGCACGGTCGCGTGTCGGGCTTGCTCCTGGCCTTCACAGCGGTGGCCGCGGCGCTCGCGCCTTTTGCCATGGGCGCGGTGAGCGATGCGTACCACAGCCCGAAATATGGCTTCGTGCTGGCCACGGGCTTTTCGCTGCTGCTCGCCCTCGGCCTTGGCGCAAATGCGCTCACCGGTGCGGCGATGCGTCGGCTGCAGCGGATGGAACGGAGTGAATACGTGCCCGCCTCTGCCCACTAAGGGCTCAGGCCGGCGCGGAGTCGCGGATCACGAGCTCGGCCGGCAGGGTCACCGAGTCGGTCTCCTCGCCCTCCAGACGCCTGAACAGCAGATCGACCAGGATGCGCGCCCCCTGCTCCAGATCCTGGCGGACGGTGGTGAGGCTGGGCGTGGTGTGCGCCGCGAGTGCAATGTCATCGAAGCCGACCACCGCGACATCGTGCGGCACCGCCAGTCCCTCGTTGGTGAGGGCACGGATGGCACTGATCGCGATCACATCGCTGGCGGCAAACAGCGCGTCAAACGCCTCACCGGCGGCAATGCACTCGCGCACCGCCTGATAAGCCGCATCCGGAGTCAGGTTCGCCGGCACCGTTCGCGGTGCAGCCGTGCCCGGCGGTCCGTCGCGCAGCGCACGGGCGTAGCCCTCGTAGCGCTGGCGCAGCTCCGGTCCGGTCGGATCCCCGAGAAACACGATCCGCCGCCGCCCGCCCTGCAACAAATGCCGCACCGCCAGTGCCGCCCCGCCCGGATTGTCAGAGCCGACCGTACAGTACTTCTGGCCCGGCAACTGCGCGCCCCACACCACCAGCGGCAGGTAGCTCGCCGCAGCGCGTTGCAGGGTCTCGTGCTCGGTGCTCTGGCCGATCACCACGACGCCGTCACTGCGGCCCGAGGCGATGATCTCATCGAGCCACTCGTGCGTGGGCAGCACGATCTTCTGCAGATTCATACCGAAGCCGCGTTGCGTGACCGCCTCGGCCAGATGGCCGAGCATGGCGACGAAAAACGGATCGGTGAGCGGCTGACCAGCGGCGTGCTGCAGCGGAATCACTACCGAGACCATCTGTGTGCGTTTCAGCCTCAGGCTGCGGGCCACGGGGTTGACCACATAGCCGTGCTCGCGCGCCAGCTGCACGATCCGCTTGCGCTTGCTCGCCTCGACTAGCGGGCTGCCAGCGAGCGCACGCGACACCGTCGAGACATGCACGCCGGCCAAGCGTGCGATGTCAGTCATTTTCGCCGCCGTGCGGCGGCGGTCTTCGCGCGGGCGCTGTTTCATGGGGGCACAGCATACCCGATCACGCCGCGCCCTCGAATGCCCGCGCCTCGCTCAGGCTTCGAGCAACAACTTCGGCAGCCGCTGCGAATCCTCGCGCTTCAGACCCTCGAGCACCGCTTCGAACGGCTCGGGTCGCCCGAATGCGTAGCCCTGCGCATAATCGACGCCGAGCTCGGCCACTCGCTCGGCAATCGCCTCGTTCTCGACAAACTCCGCAACCGTGTCGATGGAAAAGCCGCGCGCCAGCTCGACGATGCCGCGCACCGTGGCCTGCGAGCGCGGATTGGTGAGGATATCGCGCACGAACGAGCCGTCGATCTTCACCCGGGAAATGGGCAAGGCGTTCAGATAAGTGAGCGAGTTGGCCCCGGTGCCGAAATCATCGAGTGCGAAGCGGCAGTGCCACGGCGCGAGCCGCCGGATCATCTCCTCGGCGCGCGCCAGGCTGCTCACCGCGGCCTGTTCGGTGATCTCGAAGGTGACGCAGCCGGGTGGCAGCTGTGCGGCCCGCAGCTCCTCGCCCAGCTGGCGAGTGAACTCCTCATCGCCCATCGACTGTCCGGAGAGATTGATCGAGATGCCAATGCCGCTCGCCTCGATCACGCTGCGGTGCATCGCGAGCATCTGCAGCGTGCGACGCACCACCCACCGATCGATGGCCGGCAACAGCTGATAGCGTCCGGCGACGCCGACCAAGGTGCCCGGCAGCACCACGCCTTCGGTCGGATCATTCAGCCGCACCAGGATCTCGTAGCCGCCGGCGAGCTGCATGTTGCGCAGCGGCGCGATACGCTGTGCGTACAGCAGCAGCTGATCGGCCTTCAGCGCCGCACGCAGCTGTCCGACCATCACCGCATCGACGTGCCGGCGCAGCATGGTGCCGTCGTCGCAGGTGTCCACCTTCAGGCGGTTGCGGCCGCGCTTCTTGGCGGTTTTGCACGCCAGCTCGGCGGCAGCCAGAGCCCGGGCGAGTCCCTGCGGCAGCGACAGCAGCGCCGCGACGCCGCAACTCACCGACACGTCGATGGGGTTGTCGATCGGACCGATCACCAGATGGCCGATCTTCTCCTGCAGCTGGCGCGCCAGGTCGGCTGCGTCCGGCGTGTCGACGCCCGGCAGCAGCACCGCGAAGCGGTCCGCCGTGATCCGGGCGGCCAGCGCGCCCTCGGGCAGATGCGGCGGCCCGAGCAGATCGGTCACGCGCACGAGCAGCTCATTGCCGATCTCAAAGCCGTAGAGTTCGTTGACGACGTGCATCTGATCGACGTCGAGATAGAGCACGCTGTGATAGTCGTCGCCGCAATCCCGCAGGACCCGCGAGTACATCTGCTCCAGGCCTTCGCTGGTGTAGAGCCCGGTCAGGGCATCGAACTGGGACTCGACCATCCCCGAGGCGAGTCGGCCCAGGTGCCCGGCGAGCAGCACATGGCGTTGGCGGTAATCGGCCGCCTCGGGCGGCCGGAAGAACGCGAGCGCGCCGGCGACCGGGCCGGCGTCGCTGGCAATCGGAGCGAGCAGAATCTTGCACCGTGGTGCCGCGGTGCCGCGGCCATTGAGCACCAGCGGTCGGCGCTTCTGGCTCACCCATGCGCTCATCTGCACGCGCGAGCGCCGCCAGAGCTCGGCCAGCTCCTCGAGCCCGGCCGCCTCGCCCTGATGTTCGAGGCAGAGGTTGCGATCCGGTACGTAGAGCACCGCGAACGTACTGCGCAGGCGGGTGGCTGCGGCCACCAGAAATTCGTGCAGGAACTGGCGGCCCCCCGGGGTGCGCTGCACCGCAACGGCGAGCTCGAGCAGCCACTGCAGATCGGCGCTGCGCTCGGTGAGCAGCCGCATGGCCGTGTGCCGCTCGCGCTCCTCCTCCAGTTGCCGGCGTAGACACTCGATGAGCGGTGTCAGCTGCTCGGACACATCCGACTCGGCCTGTGCTGCGCCGCTCGCCCGCTCCAGTGCAAACACGCCGAGCAGTTCGCCCTCAGACGATTCGACCGGCAGGAAAGCCAAGTGTCGACCGTCGTGCACTTCGCTTAGCGCGGCACGCACGGTACCGCTCTCGAGCCACCCGAGCGCGCGTACCCGCTCGGCCGTCGCCGCGCCCTGCAGCGTGCCGCACGCTTCCAGGACTCCGAGCGCGGCATTGAGCAGGCATACCCCCTCGAGATCGCCCAGCAGCGTGCGCGCCCAGCGCGCGTAGGCAAAGAACGCCCCGTCCTGGGGCGCACATTCCGCCGGTGGTGGAGCAACTTCCTGCAGCATGGCACGACAGCGTAGCGAAACGGTGCCCGTTCAGGTTATCGACCCGGTCGCGCTTGGCGGTGAAAGCAGTCGCCGGTGGCCGACAAGCCCGTGACGCACTTCACACTATGCGCTGACGAGGTTCGGCTCGCGGCTCGCGACCAGCTCCCGGTTGAAGACCTCGACCGGCACCGGCCGCCCGAACAGATAGCCCTGGTACTGATCACAGCCGTGACTGACCAGGGTCGCCCATTGCTGGCGGGTCTCGACGCCCTCGGCGATGACCTCCAGCTCGAGGCTGCGCGCCATCTGCACAATGGTGCGCACCAGGGTCTCCCCGCCCGAGTGCGCCATACCGGTGACGAAGCTGCGATCGATCTTCAGTACGCTGAGCGGCAGGCGCCGCAGGTAGGACAGCGACGAATAGCCGATGCCGAAGTCATCGAGCGCGAAGCACAGACCGAGTCGCCGCAGCGCATGCATCTTGGGAATCACCGCGTCCATGTCGTGGATGGGTAACCCCTCAGTGATCTCAAGCTCGAGCAGACTCGGATCGATCCCGGCGCGGCTGACGATCCGGCTCACCTCGGCGACGAAATCCTCAGCGGCCAGTTGCTTGGGGCTGACGTTCACAGCCACCTTCACCTCGCGCGCCGGGCTGCCCGCCCGCGACCACTCCTGCAACTGCCGGCAGGCGCGCCCGAGCGCCCAGCGGCCGATGTCATGGATCAGGCCGATCTCCTCGGCCGCCGGTATCAGCTCGAGTGGCGAGACCACCCCGCGCCCCGGATCGTGCCAACGCAGCAGCGCCTCGGCGCCGCGGGTTCGGCCGTGCACGTCCACGCGCCGCTGGAAATACAACTGCAACTGATCGGTGCTGAATTCGTGGCGCAGTCTCGATTCGAGGCGCGAACGGCGCTCGAGCACGAGTTGCATCCCGGGCGAGAACAGGCGCACCGCATTTCGACCGGAGTCCTTGGCCGCGCGCAGCGCCACATCGGCGCGCTTGAGCAGCTCATTGAAGCCCACACTCGCCGCACCGCCCCACGGTGCGATGCCGATGCTCGCCGAGCAGGAGACCCTCTGTCCGCCGATCAGGTGCGGCTGTAACACCGCGGCGAGCAGATTCTCGGCCGTGCGGCTCGCAGCCGCTTCGGCGGCGGGCGCATCGGTGCCGAGATTCTCCAGCACCACCAGAAACTCATCCCCACCGATGCGGCCGACGAGATCATCGCCGGCCACCGCGGCGCGCAGGCGCGCGGCGGTCTGCTGCAGCAGGATATCCCCGGCCTGGTGGCCTAACATGTCGTTGACCGCCTGGAACTTGTCAAGACCGAGCAGCAGCGCCGCGCCTTGACCGCCGGCATGCTCGGCCCACTGGACCGCCGAGCGCAGCCGATCGAGCATGAACCGGCGGTTCGGCAGTCCGGTCAGCGCATCGAAGTTGAGCAGGCGCGAGATGCGCTCCTCTGCATCCTTCTGGTCGGACAGATCCGCAAGACTCGCGATGTAATGCGTCCAGCGCCCCGTCCCGTCGCACACCCCGCTCAACGAGAGCCAGAGCGGAAATTCCTCCCCGCCCTTGCGTCGCCCCCAGATTTCCCCCTGCCAGCGCCCGCGCTCGCGGACGATTGCCAGCAGCTCCGTGAACGTCGGTGGCGCGCGGCCATCCGAGCACAGCTGCCCGAGTTGCTGTCCGAGCAGCTCGTGCGCGGCATGCCCACACAGCCTCTGCAGCGCATCGTTGACTCGCAACACCCGTCCGTCTGCGTCCGTCACCAGCATCGCGCCGCTCGATTCGAACGCCAGCGCCGCGATGCGCAACTCCTCGGCGACACGCTCCCGCTCGGCACGCAGATCGAGCCGATCGAGCGCGTATTCGATGTCCACCACCATGCGCTCGAGCAGATCGCGGATCTTCGCCGAGAACGCCTCGCGCTGCCGGTCATACAGAACCAACACCGCGTACACTGCCCCGCCACGGCGCAGCGGCAGCGCTGCACATGAGCCCCAAGGCACCGCCTCGCCCTCCTTGCGCCAGGGCGCAAGCCGCGGATCCGCGCGATAGTCCTGAACGAACACCCCGCGCCCGTCCCGCCATGCGACGCCCACCGGACCACAGCCTTCGGGTCGCTCCGCATTGGCGTGCACGAACAGATTGTGCAAATACCGCTCGCTCTCGGCCGAGGCGCCACAGCAGGCCAACGGCATGATCCGCCCCCCGGTGGGCTCGCGCTGACCGATCCACGCGAGCCCAAGCTCTCCGTAGCGCACCGCCACCTGACAGACGCGATCGAACAGTTCCGTCTCGTGTTCGCAACGCGCCAGCAGCTGGTTGGTCTCTGCCAGCGTCGAGTACATACGGTTCAGGAACAGGATCTGCTCTACCTGAGCCCGCGCCGCGGTAGCGTCGCGCATCGCGGCAAGCACCGCGCCTCCCGGCAGGGGACTGAGGGTCATCTCGATCGGAAATTCGCTGCCGTCGCGGCGCACGCCGCGCAGCGCGTCCCGCTCTTGCGTCGCCTCGCGCCGCAAACGGACGCGAAATCGCTTGCGCACGGCCGCATGCGCCCCTCGCAGCCCGTCCGGCACCAGACTTTCCAGGCACTGCCCGAGGAGCATCGACTTTGGCCAGCCGAACAACTCCCCGGCGAGACGGTTTACCTTGACGATCCTGCCGTCGGCATCGACCAGCAGGAGCGCATCCGGGCTCGCCTCGAAGAGCACATCACTCGAGCAGAACCGTTCCGGCAGGCTGCGTGTGCGCCACAACAGCGCCGCGCCGGCGAAACCCAGCGCAATGAAGCCACCCAAGGCAGCCCCGGTCACGGCCCGCCACCGCTGATCCGCAGCCCGGTAGGGCTCGGCGCACGCTCCGCGCCGCCGGCTCCCCTGCCCTGCGAGGCTCGCGCATTTGACGCCCGATAGTCACTCATGTGCATCACCTGGAGCACTTGATATACGACCTCGGGCGAACAGGCGGCGAACCGGATCACATCCCGCACGAACTCAGTGCAGCGCACGTGAGCGGCGCAGAGCCCGAACGCGCATTACATAACGAACAATCCGTGCAGCAATCTCACCCTCGCGCGCTGCCCCGCGAGCACGGCTCCTGCGGAGCGCCAAGGCGTTCCGGGGGCAAGCCAGCCGGTGGCGCGCGTCCCTGCGCGCCATAGCCGACACCGATCAGCGACTAATCTCGCCATACGATGGCCGTCGCCTTACGCCTGAACCTCAGAAGTCCATCGTCAGCGACGCGTACACCAGACGGGGCGCGCCCGGATTGGCAATGACGTAACCCGCCACTGGAGTCGGTAAGCCGTTGGACTGGAAATATCCGCCGGAGCTCACGTATTCCGTCGAGTTGTACTCCTTGTTCGTGAGATTAAGCACCTGCACGGACAGCGAGCTGCCTTTCACTCCCGGCACCGCATCGAACCAATGCGTCTTGGCGGTAATGGACAGATTGACCAAGTTATATGCCGGGTTGGTCAACGACGATGGCAGCCCGGTGTTCTTATTGAACAGATAGCGTGCCCCGATGTACTGATCCCACAGCGTCGCCTTCACTCTCGCCACCGGGAGACGGAACCGATAAGTCACGCCGGCATTCACCGTATCTTTTGGCGAATTTGCGACCGGCAATCCATAGCCGGTCGGCTGCGGGCCGCTCGGCGTGACAGCCGACTGATACTCGTTCCACTTGCTGCTGAGATAACCGAAATTGCCGAATCCACTCCAGTGCCGGGTGAACTCCGCGTTCAGGGAGACATCCACGCCCTTATACGTCGCCGATCCGTAACCGAAATACACCACGTTCGGATTGGCGCCCAATGCCGAAGTGTTGTATGTGAGCGTCTCGTCGGAGAGCAGGTTGTGGAAAAAATCGACCGATGCGTACACGTTGCGCATCGCACCCAGTCGCAGCGCCGCATAGCGCAGTCCGAAATCGTATTGCTCGGAGCGTGCAGGCTTCAACGACGCAAGATTGAGCGGATATCGATCGAGATTCCCCGAATTGGGGTTATGCCGAGTGATGGAAAAATTGCCGAATAGATTCAAACTGCGAACAATCTCGTAATTCACCCCAATCGACGGCTCGATGCGGGTGAAGTCCGTCGTCTCGTCCGGCGAGGTATCGTAGCCGGAGAAATTAAACGTGTGTCCATTGACACTGATGGAGCCGCCGGAGCCGATGTTTGCCCCAGGCGTGCCGTAGGCGCAGCTGCCATCGGTGATATGGTACTCAGCGCAGACCTGTGCCGGACTGAGATTCGAGAAGTCCGTGACGAATCCCACGATCCGCACCCCGGGCACAATCTTCAAGCGCGGCAGCGGCCGGAAGTCATCCTGCAGAAACCCGGACCAGAAGAAGTTCGTGGTGGTGTTGAAGAAGGTCTGCTCCGGCTGCGCCAGCGAGCTGCCATCGAACGTCGAATAGCCCTGATAGTCACTACGCGCCCGCGCCATGATGAAATAACCGCCAAAGCCCAGAGTATCCATGCGGTTGAACCGCTCGTGGAATGCAAGGCGGTCCCCAACCGTCTTCGAGCGCTCGATATAGTGCTCGTGGTTGGTCGGGTTGCCGCCGGCTGTGGCATACAGGGGGTTGCTCGGCAGCAGATAATTGTTTGATCTGTAATGACGCACCTTGCCGATACGCACCCACAGCATGTTCGACATGCTCAGGCTAGACGATAGCTTCAAATGCAGATGCGACCACATCAGCCAATTGTTTATCAAGATCGTCTTATGCCATACCGAGCGCGGCAAAGTGGCGTAGAACCCTGAAGTCTGCTGACTGTACGGCGCGCCGATGCCAAGACCCAGCGTATTCACATACGGCTGAGGCGTGAGCGGAATCATGTTCGGGCGCCATTCGTGGTTGCGCTGGTAATACGCACCGAAACTGATCGAGCCATCATCGAGCTGCTTGCGTGTTTTTGCGTACACCTCTTCCGTATCGGCCGGGAGGCTGTCGCTGGTGCTGCGGATCGCCTGACTGCGCCCGGTTGCAAAGCCGAATACTGTCGACCAGCCGTTTATGGCCCCGGTGTTATACACAGCAGAGGCATCCATCGTCGAGGAGCTTCCGCCAGCGAGCATCACTTTGCCGCCGGGTCGCACCGAGGGCTGCACGGGGATGAAGTCAATGGTTCCGCCCATGCTGTTGTACCAGCGCTCACTCGGGTTGCCCGGACCGACGATGACGTTCTCTCCGGACATCAACACACCGAGCGGAATCTCCACCGAGTGCCAGCCAGTGCCCTGACTGAGGCTATTGAGCGGCACGCCATCGAGTTCAGCCGTGATCGCGTTGGTCTCGAGATCGCCAGGTATGCTGTTGTAGCCGACCTTGATGCCGCGGATCGAGATCTGTTGGCGACCCGTTGCGCTATAGTTGTCGGTACCGGACACGTATACGTTCGGCAATGCCGTGAGCGCCTGCGTGCCACCGGCATCGGGACCGAACAGGCTGATCATCGAACGTGTAACGGCCTCAGCCGGCTGCGAGGAATTGCGTAACTGCTTCGCGTCCAGCACCTGACTCGTGAAGTCCCTGTAGCCCTCGATCTTGACCAAGCGAAGCTTGTCGTAACCCTCAGCCGACGGCGCGGCCGTCGCCGCTGCGTTAGCGCCGGCCGCTCCCACGGCCGCAGCGCCACTCGTTGCCGCCGGACTCGCAACTGCGGACAACGCCCCACTTAGCAGAGCCGTGCCCAGAATCATCTGCACCGCACATCGCACCCGTCTGTTCATGGATTAGCCTTTCTTCGCCGCTGGACGATGGGAAAGGCGGTACCGTAGTGATGCTCGGTGACGGCCACGTTGCGAAAACGTTGCGCATTCGTGACAGTTGCGCCACCGCGCACGGAGCTATACACCACAGGGCGTTGATTCTGAAGGGTCTGGCGCAAGCGATGTCGGGCGTGGCGCTCGGGCGCCACTGTCGTAAAATCCGCGCATGAATGCACTGAGCCTATTCGGCCTGATCGCCGTGAGCGCGATGCTGGTGTGTTATGCGCTCGAGGAGCGCGGCCCGCTCTATAGCCTCGCCTTCGGGGCGGCCTGCATCCTCGGCTCCATCTATGGCTTTCTGCAGGGCGCCTGGCCGTTCGGACTCGTCGAGGCAGTCTGGGCAGGGGTGGCCGCGCGGCGCTGGTGGCGGCGGCGTGCACTCGGCCGTTGAGCCGCCAATCCGGCCTCTGCGCTTGCAGGATCGGCCCGCGCCAGCAGCACGCATCCATCCCACGCACTCGTCGGCGCAGTACCCGGCCGCGCCAGCAGGCGTTGCCGCGCGAGCGCCGATCCCAACGCGGCGCGCGGCGCCGTGAACTGGTCGAGTTCATTGGCCAGCGTCATGATGGGCGCAACGCGGCGGGCGCGCTGCTCAGTCACGGTCCCGATGAACAGCGGCAGTGCAGAGGCACCGCTGCGGGTCAACTCCACACCGGAGCGCCACAGCCTGAGCACCAGGCGCTCCGTGTCAGGATGCGCACCGACCGCATGCACCAACACAAGGGCCTCGCGATGGCCGTTGTCCAAGTGCGGCAAGACCGGCAGCGAGCCGAGCAGCACATGCGGCTCGAACCACCGCGCGGCCGTGCGCAGCGTCCAGCCTGGTGGGGCACGCCAGCCGGCGGCGGCCAGTTCCGTGCGCAGCGCCGCTCGGCGACCCGCCCACTGGATGGTCAACGGCTCCTCCGCCCCGCCGATCAGATCCACCCGACGCGCCGGCAGGCTGCGCCAGGCGTCGCGCCACCATTCGGGAAGCGCAAGGCTGCGGGTGCGCTGGCGCACGGCGTAGCGGCTCAGGTCGGCCTGGTGCCGAGCCTCGATGTGCAGCCCGCCGGCGCCGAGCAGCACCGCGGCGACCGTGACGCACAGACCCGCCGCGCCCACCGGAGGCGGCTCGTGCCACAGGTAGGCAATAGCGATGAGTGCCGCGGCGGCCACGCCGAACGCGCCGCCGGCGAGCACGTCGGACAGCCAGTGCGCACCAAGGTAAATCCGGGAGAACGCGATCGCGCCAACCAGCAGCGTGAGCCCGCCGGCGACGGGCAGACGCCAGCGCGGCGCGAGTTCCCAAGCCGTGATCATGGCGAGAAAGCCGTAGAGCGCCGCATTGGCGGCGGAGTGCCCACTCGGAAAGGCAAATGCATCCCAGCCGCTGCCCACGGGGTCGGGCCGGTGGATGTGCAGGGAGATCTTCAACACGATGGTGGCCAGCGCGGTGACCGCAGCCACCGCGATCAGGTGTGCGGCCGCTCGCCAGTTGCGCCGCCACGCAAGCCATAGGAGTGCCGCGAGGGCCACAGACGCCGCGACGGACGCATCCCCCAGTTCGGTGATCGCGACCATGATCTGATCGACCCACTCGGTTCTCAGCCCCTGCAGAAAGTGGAACACCGCCTCGTTGGCGCGCACCAGCGGGTCACCGGCCAGCACATCCTGCAGCACGCCGAAGAACAGCCACAGACTCGAGAGCAGAATCCCCGCAAGCAGCGCCAGCCCGGGCAGCTCGCGCCGAGTTGGATCGAGCACCGCGAGCAGCTGTCGAGCCAGCCAGCTCTGCCGGGGCGCCGCCCACTGGCGCAGACGCACGTGCGCGAAGCCGAGCAGCGGCGGCACGCGCCGCAGCAGGTAACGGGCGAGCGCATAGAGTAGACCGAGCAGTACCAACAGGATAACTGCGAGCAGCGCGAGCCGGCCGGCCACCGCCCCGAGCAGCACGAAGGAGGCGCCGATGGCCGCTCCGGCGAGGATGTGCGCCGGCGACCACAGCAGCGCGGACAGCACATTCATCAGGTAAAAGCGTGCCACGTCCATGCCAAGCACGCCGGCGAGAACCGGCACGACCGCCCGCACCCCGGGGGTGAACCGGGCGACGAACACGCTCTTGCCTCCGTGACGCTGCAGAAACGCCGTGCCCCGATCGAGGAGCCGCGGACGACCGCGGAACGGCCAGCGTCCGAGGATCGCGCCGTGGTAATGATGACCGAGCCAGAACGCAAAGCCATCGCCGAGCACTGCGCCCAACAGCGCACCCAGGATCAACGGCCCGAGGTTCAGCGCGCCGGTCGGCACGAGCGCACTGAGCGCGAGAATGATCGCATCGCCCGGCACGAAGGCCCCGAGCAGCGGCAGCGACTCGGAAAAGGCGACCAGGCCGATCAGCCCGTATGCGGCCAGCCGATGCGCACGCGCAAAGGAGACGACAAGAGCGGTCAATGCGCCCAGCATGACAATTCGACCCGAAAGCGGCCCGGCCGTTGCACAGGACGCGCATTATTCCCTCGCCGACGGTCGCCTGCCCAGGCGAGCGCACAGGCTCGCGTCCAGCCCCAGGTGCCGAAGAGACGAATCGCGCGTACGCTGTGCCCAGTTGAGCGAAAGCTGAGGTAGCGTATGTACAAGCGCATTCTCGTCCCCGTTGACGGCAGCCCCACCGCCGCGCGCGGCCTGCACGAAGCCATCGAGCTGGCTCGCGATCAGGGCGCAGCGATTTTGCTGCTGCACATCGTCGACGAATGGCGGGTCGCCGCCGGAGATATTGCGGCTGTCAATCTGGATGTCGGCTCGAAGGCTCTGCGCGAAGTGGGCGCACAGGTGCTGAAGGACGCCGAGGCGCAGGTCCACGCAGCTGGCCTCAGCGCGCAGACGGTGCTCGTGGAGGAGCTCGGCAAGCCCGTCGGCGAATGCGTGGTCGAGCGTGCGCGCGAATGGCCGGCCGATCTCATCGTGTGCGGCACGCATGGCCGGCGAGGCATCGGCCGCCTGCTGCTCGGCAGCAGCGCCGAGTACATCGTGCGTCATGCAACCGTGCCCGTGCTGCTCGTGCGTGGCGCGGGCCAAGGCGATGCGACCTGATGGACCGTGGCGCTCAGGCGCGCAAGCGCCTGAGCGCTGCAGCGTCCACGTCCGCCACTCGCATCGTCGTTGCGCACGATGAGGCATTCACTGCGGCTCGCAACGCCTACCGTGAGCGGCCCGCAGCATCCTTTTTCGCACGTTTGCGGTCAGTGCGTATCGGCCCAGCGGCGAAAAATTCCATCACCGGATTATGTTATAAACCGCCAGGTGTTGTTTCATAACCACTTGATTTATAGTTATTTTTAAGCTGGCGGAGAGGGTGGGATTCGAACCCACGTGCCGGTTTTACCCGACCATCCGATTTCGAGTCGGCGCCGTTATGACCGCTTCGGTACCTCTCCCCGGGGTCGGTGATATTATACCTGTATATTTTTGCCTCTGTGGAGTCCGGTTTTGGCGCGAAGAAGCATTCATGCACGCCTCGGACGGACCGCACTCAGGATGAGTACACTCGCAGCGGTCACGGCCATGGCTCTCCTCGTGCAGGGCGCGCGACCTCGCTCGGCTCTCGAGCAGATCCGAACCCGCGGCGAACTGCGCGTGGTCACGCTCAATCTGCCCACTTGTTATTACATCGGACCGAAGGGGCCGACCGGCCTCGAGTACGATCTGGCGAACGACTTCGCCCATGAGCTCGGCGTCAAGCTGAAGATCATCGTGGCGCCCGACGAAGCCGCTCTGCGCGAGGCGATTGCCTCGGGACAGGCGGACATCGCCGCAGCGCAAATCACCGCCAATAGCGCTTGGCGCGCCGTCGGCGAGGCGGCCCATCCGTATGCGCAAGTGCCGCAGCTGGTGATTTATCGCAGCGGCGAGCCGGCACCCCAGGGCCTGCCGCAGCTGCAGTACACCAAGCTGGTCGTGCGCGCTGACAGTCCCCAGGAACAGGTGCTGCAGCAACTGCGCCTGGTGGCGCCCTTCCTGCAATGGGAGCCGACCTCCCAGGGCAGCACTCCGCTGCAGGACGTTGCAGATGGCGAAGTGGGCTACGCAGTCGCCGACGCCCGCGCGTACGAATATGCGCGTCACTTGTACCCCGACGTGCGCGTCGCGTTTGCGCTGCCGCAGCGTCGCCCAATCCAGTGGATTGTTCGCCCCGGCGCACCCGAATTGGTGCACGCGGTGAATCGGTATTTCGCCGCGCTGCGCCACTCCGGCGCGCTCGCGCGGCTCATGGCGCACGATTCCGGCGATACCGGCACGATCCACTACGAGCAATCGCGACTGTTCGAGCTGTATTCCGTGCAGCGCCTGCCGCGCTACCGGGAGTGGTTCAAGCAGGCCGCGGCACGCTATCACCTCGACTGGCGACTGCTCGCGGCGATCGGCTTCCAGGAGTCGCGCTGGAATCCTGCTGCGATCTCCTCGACCGGCGCAGCCGGAGTGATGATGCTGACCTCTGACACGGCTGCAGAGATGGGCGTTGAGGACCGGGCCGATGCAGAGGCGAGCATTTTTGCCGGCGCCCGCTACCTGGCGCAGGTGTTCAAGATGATTCCGCAGCACATCCCGCAGCCGGACCGGACCTGGTTCGCCGTGGCGTCCTACAATGTTGGTTTCGGACATGTCGAGGACGCGCGCGTGCTGGCGCAGAAAATGGGCAAGAATCCGGACTCCTGGACTGCCGTGAGCGCGGTGCTGCCGCTGCTCACCATCCCGCGCTGGTATGCACAGACCCAGTACGGCTACGCGCAGGGCTGGCAACCGGTCGAGTACGTCTCGCACGTGCGCGAGTTCCTGCATCTACTCGAGTGGCAGCCGGGCAATGGTGTGCTCGTGCAGACCGCCGATGCCGACACTGAGGGCACCGTCGCGGATCTTTCCGGCAGCTGATCGACGCGCTAGGTGCGACGAGCCTCGAAGAACGATTTGAGCAGCCCGGCGCACTCCTCCATGAGTACGCCGCCAAACACATCGACACGGTGATTGAGCGCCGGCAGCGCGAACAGGTTGATGATGCTGCCGGCGGCACCGGCGCGCGGGTCCCATGCGCCGAAGACGACCCGTTGCACCCGGGCATGGACGATGGCCGCGGCACACATCGCGCACGGCTCGAGCGTGACGTACAGCGTCGTGCCGGTCAGCCGGTAGCTGCCCAACGCGCGCCCAGCCGCTCGCAGCGCCTCGATTTCGGCATGGGCCGTCGGATCGTGTGAGCGAATCGGTTGGTTCGCTCCGCGCGCAAGCACTTCCCCGCCACGCACGACCACCGCGCCGACTGGCACTTCTCCTGCGCGCACGGCACTGCCGGCCTGCTCAAGCGCGAGACGCATGAACCCAACATCGACTGACATGCGCTCAGCCGTCCTCGCCCCGGCCGTCCGCATCCGTCACGCGAGCGCGCACGCGCCCGCTCGCGAGCCGCACCTCGATCAGCTCGCCCGGGCAGACCGTCGCGGCATCTCTGAGCAGCGTGGCGTCGGCGCGGGTCACGATGGCAAATCCGCGGGCAAGCGTCGCGAGCGGACTGGCAGTGTGCAGCGTGCGCTGCGCCAGATCGACTTGGTGCTCAAGGCGAGACAGCTCTGCGCTCATCCGTCGCTCGAGCCGAACCGTCAGAGCGTCGATTCGCGCGCGCAGCTCGCTCGTGAGGCGTTGCGGCGAGTGCGGTACGAGCCGGGCCCCGGTTGCCGTCAGGCGGTGGTGCGCGCCGTGCAGCGCGCCGCGCATGGCGAGCGTCAAGCGCTGCTCCAGATCGTCCAGCCGCTGCGCCTGGTGTGTCAATCGCAAACCCGGATGCGCCAGACGCAACCGTGTGCTCGCCGCCCCGAAGCGCGCGCCCGCCGCGCGCAAATCACGCCGCACCGTGGTCCCGATACGGCCGGCGGTACGCGCGAGTGCCTCGAGCAGAGCCCGGCGGTCCGGAACCACGAGCTCCGCTGCGCCGGAGGGGGTCGGCGCGCGCGCATCGGCGGCGAAGTCGGCGATGGTGAAATCGATCTCGTGTCCTATCCCGCTCACCACGGGCACGCTGCAGGCGCGAATCGCGCGGGCGACACGCTCGTCGTTGAACGCCCAGAGATCCTCGAGTGACCCGCCACCGCGGGCGAGAATCAGCACCTCGCAGTCCCGGCGCTGCGAGGCTAGCGCCAGCGCCTCGACGACGGCCGGTGCCGCGGCCGCACCCTGCACGGGCACGGGATAAACGCGCACGGCGGCCGGTGGGAAGCGCCGCGCCAGGATATGGAGCACGTCGCGAATCGCTGCACCGGTCGGTGATGTCACCACCCCGATGCGGCGCGGGAAGCGCGGCAGGGCGCGCTTGATGGCCGGGGCGAACAGCCCTTCGGCGGCGAGCCGGGTCTTCAGTCGCTCGAATTCCCGCTGCAGCGCACCGACGCCCGCCTCCTCCAGATGCTCGACGATGAGCTGATAGTCCCCACGCGGCTCGTACAGGCTCACCCGCCCACGCGCCAGCACCTGCTGCCCGGCCTTTGGTGAAAAGGCCACCGCGGCATTGCGCATGCGGAACATGGCGCAGCGCACCTGCGCCTCGCGGTCCTTGAGCGAGAAATACCAGTGCCCCGAGGCGGGCTGGGACAGGTTCGACAGCTCCCCCTCGACCCACACCACCCCGAGACCGCGCTCGAGCAGCCCCCGCACTTCCCGATTCAGCCGCGCGACCGTAAAGATGGCTGGGGCGGGCCCGGCCCCCTCTGGAATGGCGAAGTCTGTGCTGGACATGCGCGCACCATACCATCGAGGTTTACCGCCGGGCGGGTGATGCGTAAAATTAGCTATGCGAATTCTCGAACAAGCCCTGACGTTCGACGACGTCCTGCTCGTCCCCGCCTATTCCGAGGTGTTGCCGCGCGAGGTGGACCTGTCCACCCAGCTGACCCGGCGCATCCGCCTGAATCTGCCGCTGCTCTCGGCAGCCATGGACACGGTCACCGAAGCGCGTCTGGCGATTACCATCGCCCAGGAGGGCGGCATCGGCATTGTGCACAAGAGCATGAGTATCGAGGCTCAGGCGCGCGAAGTCGGACGCGTGAAGAAATTCGAAAGCGGCCTGATCAAAGACCCGATCACCGTCCCGCCGAGCATGACCATCCGCGAAGTGCTCGATCTGACGCACGCGCGGGGCATCTCCGGGGTGCCGGTCGTGCTCGGCAAGAAGGTCGTTGGAATCGTCACGCACCGCGACCTGCGCTTCGAACTGAACCTCGACGCGCCGGTCTCCTCGGTCATGACGCCGAAGGAGCGACTGATCACGGTGCGCGAGACGACGCCCAAGGAAGAGGTCCTGGCGCTGCTGCACAAGCACCGCATCGAGAAGGTGTTGGTGGTCAACGGTGATCAGGAACTCGCCGGCATGATCACCGTCAAGGACATCCAGAAGGCGAAGGAATTCCCCCGCGCCTGCAAGGACGAGGGCGGTCGGCTGCGCGTGGGCGCGGCCGTCGGCACCACGGCCGACACCATTGATCGGGTCGCGGCACTGCGCGACGCAGGCGTTGACGTCGTGGTGGTCGATACCGCACACGGCCACTCCCGTGGGGTCATCGACATGGTGGCGCGCATCAAGCAACGTTGGCCGGACCAGCAGGTCATCGCCGGCAACATCGCCACCGCCGAAGCGGCGCGGGCACTGGTTGACGCCGGCGCCGATGCCGTCAAGGTCGGCATCGGACCGGGCTCGATCTGCACGACCCGCATCGTCGCCGGCGTCGGTGTGCCGCAGATCTCCGCGGTATCGAACGTCGCCGAGGCGCTGCGCGACACCGACGTACCTCTGATTTCAGACGGCGGCATCCGCTTCTCGGGCGACATCGCCAAGGCAGTCGTGGCGGGCGCGCACGCGGTGATGATCGGCAGCCTGTTCGCCGGCACCGAGGAGTCCCCCGGCGAAGTCGAGCTCTATCAGGGCGCCTCGTACAAATCGTATCGTGGCATGGGCTCGCTCGGGGCGATGGCGGAGCGCTTCGGCTCGGCCGATCGCTATTTCCAGGATGCCGCCACCGAACTCGAGAAGCTGGTACCGGAGGGCGTGGAAGGACGCGTACCCTACAAAGGCAGCGTTATCACCATCGTGCAGCAGCTCGCCGGCGGGCTGCGGGCGGCCATGGGTTACACCGGCAGCCACGACATTACGGAGATGCGCACCCGGCCCGTGTTCGTCCGCGTCACGACTGCTGGCATGCGTGAAAGCCACGTACACGATGTATCGATCACCAAGGAAGCACCCAATTACCGGGTGTCCTGAATTGTTTGAACGGCGCGTGCCCGCGACGAGCGGGTACGCCGCACCCACCTCACCTGCATGAACAGACCGAATTCGCCCCCCGGGGCCGCGTCGCACATGGACATTCACGCCGACCGCATTCTCATCCTCGACTTCGGCGCCCAGTACACTCAGCTCATCGCGCGCCGGGTGCGCGAGTTCGGGGTGTACTGTGAAATCCACCCCTGGGATGTCAGCGACGATGAGGTGCGCACCTTCAGGCCGCACGGCATCATCCTCTCCGGCGGACCAGAATCGGTCCTTGCCGCCGACTCGCCACGGGCGCCGGCGGCAGTGTTCGCCCTAGGCGTACCGGTGCTCGGCATCTGCTACGGCATGCAGACCATGGCCGCGCAGCTCGGCGGAGAGGTGATCGGCGCTGCGGAGCGCGAGTTCGGCTACGCAGAAGTGACCCTCACGGCACCGTGCCGGCTGCTCGAGGGCATCGAGGACCGGCGTGACAGCCACGGCCAGGCCGTGCTCGATGTATGGATGAGTCATGGCGATCGCGTGGGCAGGCTGCCCAAGGGCTTCAGCGGGATCGCCAGCACCGGCTCGATCCCCTACGCCGGCATGTGCGACGAACGACGCCACTATTACGGCGTGCAGTTCCATCCGGAGGTGACGCACACTCGGCAGGGCGCCCGGCTGCTGGAGCGCTTCGTACGCGAGATCTGCGGCTGTGCTGCGCTGTGGAGCACCGGCAACATCATCGAAGATGCCATCGGACGCATGCGCGCCCAGGTGGGCACTGGCAAAGTGCTGCTCGGACTCTCCGGCGGCGTCGACTCCTCGGTGGTGGCCGCGCTGCTGCACCGGGCGATCGGCGAGCAGTTGGTGTGCGTGTTCGTCGATCACGGCCTGCTGCGCCTCGGCGAGGGCGATCAGGTCATGGCAACCTTCGCAGAACACCTCGGCGTGCGCGTCATCCGCGTGGACGCCGAGCAGCGTTTCCTCGATGCGCTCGCCGGCGTCGTGGATCCGGAGGCCAAGCGCAAGATCATCGGCCGCACCTTCGTCGAAGTCTTCGACGAGCAGGCGCAAGAACTCGAGGGTGTCGGCTTCCTCGCCCAGGGCACGATTTATCCGGACGTGATCGAATCCGCCGGTGCGCGCACCGGCAAAGCGCACGTCATCAAGTCCCATCACAATGTCGGGGGACTGCCGGAGAAGATGAATTTCAAGCTCGTCGAGCCGCTGCGCGAGTTGTTCAAGGATGAAGTGCGCCGTCTCGGCATCGAACTCGGCCTGCCGCGCGAAATGGTCTACCGCCACCCCTTCCCCGGACCTGGGCTCGGCGTGCGGATCCTGGGAGAAGTGCGTAAGGAATATGCCGATCTGTTGCGGCGCGCGGATGCGATTTTCATCGAGGAGCTGCATCGCCACGAGCTCTACGACCGCACCAGCCAGGCGTTCGCGGTGTTCCTGCCAGTGCGCTCGGTGGGCGTCATGGGCGATGGCCGGCGCTACGACTACGTCGTGGCGCTGCGCGCGGTCGAGACCGTCGATTTCATGACCGCTCACTGGGCGCGCCTGCCATACGATTTTCTCGATGTGGTCTCGCGCCGCATCGTCAATGAGATCGACGGTATTTCCCGCGTGGTCTATGACATCAGCGGCAAGCCACCAGCGACCATCGAGTGGGAGTGAAAAGGGCCTTTCAGCATCTTTCACGATCTCTCGCCTACACGCGCAAGTCCTTGAAGAAGCAGAGTTGTTGCTACGCCATAATTTTGACCTCTCGCTCCCAAGCGAAACTTTTGACGGTATTTCTGACAGTAAATAATCCCCGGCAATTCCAGCGCCAGGAAATACCGCCAATTGATCTGCCAGATAGCGAAAAGCGCTGCAAATAAAGGCATCGTAGGCGTTGCCCATCGCCGGGCTTCAGGAATTGTGGAGGTATTCGTCCTCCGCGCTGCTACTGAACTGACGTGGCTTCATGGCGGGCAGGATCCCACAAGGTACTCGCGAGCGCGCCCGTCTGGCATAGAGGTATACCTGAAACATGCATTGACAGGTATATACGACGAGAGGCATATTATGAGCCATGGAATCCACGTTTACTATCCTCGCTGAACCAAGTCGCCGCGCAATCCTGACTCTCCTTGCCAACGGCGAGCGCACCGTCGGGGATCTCGAGGCTGCGCTCAATCTCTCGCAACCTTCGGTATCCAAACATTTACGCGTTCTGCGAGAAGCCGGCTTGGTAGAGGCCACCATCGATGCGCAACGACGTGTCTATCGCATACTCCCTGGGCCGTTGCAGGAGGTGGACGCGTGGATGGTGCCGTTCCGCAGATATTGGTCAGCGCACGTGGATGCGCTTGAGCGCCACCTTGAGCGAACCAAGACCGCACCGCACGTTGGAAAGAAAACGAGGGCGCAACGGTGACGACACCAAAGCCGTACATGCCAGGCTCCGCCAACCTTGCGAGGATTCAAAAGGATGGCGAGAACTGGACGCTGGTGCTGGTCAGACAGTTGCGGCACTCGCCTCAGAAGGTCTGGTCGGCGCTCACGGACCCGGCCCAGCTGCGTGAGTGGGCGCCATTCGACGCGGACGCAAACCTTGGCATTGCGGGAACCACGGTGAAGTTGAGCACGGTGGGCACACCCTCTCCGATGATCTCGGAGACGACAATCAAACGGGCCGTTGCGCCCAAGGTCCTAGAGTTTCGCTGGGGTGACGGAGACCTGCGCTGGGAGCTTGAGGATTTTGGCGGCGGGACCCGCCTGACGCTATGGCACAACATCGATCGCCGTTACATCTCCATGGGTGCCGCCGGCTGGCACATCTGCTTTGATGTTATGGATCAGGCACTGAGCGGGGCTCCCATCGGCCGCCTCGTCGGCCCTGAAACGATGAAGTTTGAAGGCTGGCAATGCCTCAACGCGGAGTACGCCAGGCTATTCGATACCAGTAATTGAGCATGTCCGACTCTAAAGACTCCGTTGTTAGACCCTCGATCCGCCAGTTACATCGGTGGGTGTCTATTGCCTTCACGGTAACCGCTATTGCCAATTTTATCGTGAGAGCCAAGGGAACTCCGCCGGCTTGGATAACTTACTCGCCACTCCTGCCGCTCGCGGGACTTCTTTTAACGGGCCTATATCTATTGGTGCTGCCCTACACCGTGAGGCGGCGCTACAGGGGAAGGGCGTGAAGAAATCGCACCGGAGTAAGCGATTTCCGTCTAGTCCCATCGGGAAATCAAACCCACTGGTTGATAAGGCTCACGCGAAGGAGAAGCGCTGGAACGCTGAATTCGCAGCGCTCCGCCAACTCTGTCTCGCATCCGGACTCAACGAAGAGATGAAATGGGGTCAAGCTTGTTATGACCTTAATGGCGGGAATGTGGTGTTAATCCACGGCTTCAAGGACTATTGCGCTTTGCTTTTTATGAAAGGGGCTTTGCTCAAGGACCCCAAGGGCATCCTCGTTCAGCAAACCAAGAATGTACAGGCCGCAAGGCAGATCCGGTTTGCTGCGATTGCGGATATCAACAAGCAAGAAGCGATGGTTAAGGCCTATATCAGTGAGGCCATTGCAGTTGAAAAATCCGGTGCCAAGGTCGAGATGAAGAGCGCCGAGCAATTCGATATGCCGGAAGAATTTCTAAAACGATTGGATGATGATCCAAGATTGGCCGAAGCCTTTCATGCGCTAACCCCAGGCAGGCAGAAAGGGTACTTGCTGCATTTTGGTGGAGCCAAGCAATCGGTCACTCGCGCAGCCCGCGTAGCGAAGCATGCGCCGAGGATATTGAAAGGCCTTGGACTCGATGACTAAGCACAGAATGAGCAACGCAGTCTGGAATCAAGCCCGCATGTACCTCCGCTATCGTCGCGCACAACCTGGAATGGTCGAGAGTGAGAACCGATTTGCTGGGGCAGGCAGACGTTTGTGATCTATCGCCTTCTATCGCCTCCAAGCGGAATCTTTTGGCGGTAGATGTGACGGTAAGTTTGGCGCACCCTGCGAAAAGGCGCGCATAATTAGTCACTTATACGCGTCGGAAACAATTGAGTCGGAGTGACAAGGCCGTCCCGTCTGATCTTGCCACGGTTCGCGGTCAATGCGTAAGCCCGCAAATGGGGGCGAAACTGGCAAAAAATCCGGAATAATGCGGCCCTTGATAAATCTCCCAAAATGGGAGATACTGCTGATCGATGAGGGTGATCGCCAAGAGCAGCCTGAAGAAGTTCTGGGAGCGACCCGGTTGCGCTGATGCACGAGGCCCGCTCCACAGCTGGTACGAGGAGGCCCCCTGTGTCACAGTAGTTGTCGCCTCGATCCCTCTGTAATCTTGGGGGCATTGAGGAACGACAGTGGCTCGATACAGCAGCGAATTCAAAGATCGAGCGGTGGCGCGACTGCTACCGCCTGAG
>JAKBCE010000321.1 GCA_021808195.1 Pseudomonadota bacterium | reverse complement strand
CGAACGAATACGCCGAGATTCGCGAGCGCCTCGGCCCGTTCGATCTGGTGATGCTCGAAGTCGGGGGCTGGGATCCCGCCTGGGGCGACATGCACCTCGGTCCGCGCCACGCGTTGAAAGCGGTGGAACTGCTCGGTAACGGCGTCTTTCTGCCCGTGCACTGGGGTACGTTCAGTCTGGCAATGCACGCCTGGGATGAACCCGCCGAGACGCTGCTCGAGCTCGGCGCGGCTTCGGCAGCGCGGCTGGTCATGCCGATGATGGGGGAGCCGTTCGAGCCGGCGGCGGCGCCGGAGCGCATCGTGCCGTGGTGGCGGGACGTGGCCTGCGTCGATCTCCCGGTGAGCGATACGCCGGCGGGCCGCCGGTGCGCGGACCCCGCGGCAACTCCGGGCACGCCCGGACACTGAGACGCACGCACCGAGCCCGTCGCGCCCGCCGGAGTGTTGCAGCGATTTTCTGGATCGATCCCGGGGGACGTAGCCCCGCCTGCGGTCGGTGCTCAGACCACCAGCGGATGTGCCGCGAGGTATTCGTCGAACGTCCCGGTGAAATCCTCGATCGTGCCGTCGGCCTTCAGCTCGATGATGCGGTTCGCCAGGCCGCTGACGAACTCACGGTCGTGTGACACGAAAATCAGCGTGCCCGGATACAGCTCGAGTGCCGTCTGCAGGGATTCGATGGTCTCCATGTCCATGTGGTTCGTCGGCTCGTCCATGACCAGCACGTTCGGCTTGGTCAGCATCAGCTTGCCGTAGATCATGCGGCCTTTCTCGCCGCCCGAGAGGACCTTGACCGACTTCTTCACTTCGTCGCCGGAGAACAGGAGTCGTCCGAGCGTGGCGCGCACGATCAGATCGTCATCGGCCTTGCCCGTCCACTCGGACATCCAGGTGAACAGGTCGGTCTTCTCGGCGAAGTCCGCCTGCGGATCCTGCGGCATGTAGCCCGGCTCGGCGTTCTCCACCCAGGTGATCTCGCCCGCGGTCGGCTGCAGATCTCCCACCAGACAGCGTGCGAGGGTCGTCTTGCCCACGCCGTTCGCGCCGATGATGGCGACCCGATCGCCGGCGCGGACCGTGAAGTTGATGTTCCGCAGGACGTCGGCGGGCGCGTCCGGGTAGCGAAACGAAAGTTTCTCCACCGTCACCGCCGAGTGATACAGCTTCTTGCGCTGTTCGAAGCGGATGTACGGATTCTGCCGCGAGGAGGGCCGTACCTCCTCGAGTTTGATTTTTTCGAGCTCGCGGCGGCGCGAGGTCGCCTGGCGAGCCTTCGAGGCATTCGCCGAGAAGCGCCGCACGAACTCCTGCAGATCCGAGATACGGTCCTGGGCTTTGGCGTTGGCCGCCTCGACCCGCTGGCGCGCCTGCAGCGAGGCCAGCATGAAATCGTCGTAGTTGCCCGGATAGACTTTCAGCTGCTGGTAATCCAGGTCCGCCACGTGCGTGCACACCTGGTTCAGGAACCGGCGGTCGTGGCTGATGATGATCATCGTGGCGTCATAGTCGTTGAGCACGCCTTCGAGCCAGCGGATCGAGTGAATGTCGAGATTGTTCGTGGGCTCATCGAGCAGCAGAACGTCGGGCTTGGAAAACAGCGCCTGGGCGAGCAGCACGCGCAGCTTCAGGCCGGGCGCCACCTCGCGCATCGGCCGCTCGTGCAGGGCTGCGGGAATGCCGATGTCGCTGAGAATGCTGGCGGCCCGCGCCTCGGCGTCGTAGCCGCCGTACTCGCCGAACTTCACCTCGAGCTCCGCAGCTTTCATGTAATCGGCGTCCGTCGCGTTCGGATCGGCGTAGATCCGGTCGCGATCCTGCATGGCCCGCCACATCTCGGCATGGCCCTGCATCACGACGTCGAGCACCCGCTCCTCTTCATAAGCGAACTGGTTCTGCTTCAGCGTGCCCATCCGGCGGCCCGGCTGCAGCACGACGTCGCCCGAGCTCTGCTCGAGTTCCCCGCTCAGGATTTTCATCAGCGTCGACTTGCCGCAGCCGTTGGCGCCGATCAGGCCGTAGCGGTTGCCGTCGGCGAACTTGACCGTGACCTGCTCGAACAGCGGCTTGGCGCCGAATTGCATCGTGACATTGAAGGTGGAAAGCATCTTTATCCGCTCGAAAGGTGTAGCCTGGGCCCTGCCCGCAGTCGGAACGGCTTTGCCATTCCGCCAGAGCCCGGCATATCGAAGTCCTGTGAGTCCAGGCGCGTCGATCGCAATGTCTTGCCCCGTCCCGCCGGGTGACGGGTGACCGTGTGCGTAGGGTGCGGGCCGGGGGTGCCGCGCGGGGGTCCCGCAGCGGGGCGCGAAGTCTAGCCGATCAGGCCATTTCGCACAATGTAGGGGTCCGAGCCGCCGCTTTCGTGCGCGCTCCAGGCCTCGCTGCGGCGCTCGTCAGCACTCAGGCGGCGTTTGCCGTCGGCAGAACGCGCGACACCCGGCTCATCGAGCCGTTCCCGGTCCCAGAAGTCGCAGGTCACTTCGCGATGGCGCTGATCGAGTGCCTCGCAGTTATTCGTATAGCGGCACACTCTGACCTGCGCGCCGCGGCCGGCTTTGCCCTTGGCAAACCAGTCCGGGTTGGCGAGCGCCTGGCGCGCAAGCCCGACGATGTCCGCCGCGCCGCCGGCGATGCACTCCTCGGTGAGGAACCGGCAGCCGAGCGCGAAATCGGAGCCCACCTCGGTGCGGACCCGCCGATACACCTCGAGCGGCAGCCGCAGCCGATCCTCGACGCTGCCGCCGTAGCCGTCGGTGCGCGTGTTGAGCGGGGAGAGGAACGAGGCCATCGTATAGGCGTGGGCGTAGTGCAATTCCACGCCATCGAATCCGGCTGTGCGCGCACGCCGTGCGGCGGCCGCAAAGAGCGGCGGGAGGCTCTGGG
>JAKBCE010000320.1 GCA_021808195.1 Pseudomonadota bacterium | reverse complement strand
GATCACGACGACGTGCTTGCCCGCGGCGTGTATGGCGCTGCGCTCGGGCGTCGAGTCGAGTACCGCCCGGGTGCTCGCCGTGAGGTATTCCATCGCCAGGTGCACGCCGCGCAGTTTGCGGTTCGGTACGCCCAGGTCGCGCGGCTGCGTCGCCCCGGTGCACAGTACGATGGCATCGAAGTCCTTGCGCAGCAGCTGCGCCTCGACGTTCTCCCCGACGTGCGCATTGCAGACGAACTTCACTCCTTCGCGCTCCATCAGCTCGATGCGCCGCAGCACGACCTCATTCTTGTCCAGCTTCATGTTCGGGATGCCGTACATGAGCAGTCCGCCGGGTCGGTTGTCGCGCTCGAGAACCGTGACGCTGTGGCCGGCCGCATTGAGCTGCGCGGCGGCGGCCAGGCCCGCGGGACCGGAGCCGATGACCACGACCCGCTTGCCGGTGCGCGCGACGTCCGAGCGCGGTGTGATCCACCCCTGGTCCCAACCCTCGTCGGCGAGGGCCGCCTCGATGGTCTTGATGGCCACCGGCGGCTCATTGATGCCGAGTACGCACGAGCCCTCGCAGGGTGCCGGGCAGACCCGCCCGGTGAATTCCGGGAAGTTGTTCGTCTTCAGCAGCCGCTCGAGCGCCTCGCGCCACAGGCCGCGGTAGACCAGGTCGTTCCACTCCGGGACCAGGTTGTGCAGCGGGCAGCCCGAGGCCATGCCTGAGACCAGGGTGCCGGTGTGACAGAACGGTACGCCGCAATCCATGCAGCGTGCGGCCTGGTTGCGCAGGCGCTTCTCGTCCATGTGGTGATGAAACTCGTTCCAGTCGCCCACGCGCTCGAGTGGCGCACGGTCCACCGGGAGCTCACGCAGATATTCGATGAATCCAGTCGGCTTGCCCATCGGGTTCTCGGTGTGTCTGTCAGTTTCCGCCGACGCGCGCCAGATCGCGCGCGTTTTCCTCGAAGGCCACCATCACGGCCTCATCGCCGCTCAGGCCCTGGCTGTGCGCGCGCTGCAGCGATGCAATGACGCGCTTGTAGTCCTTGGGGACGACGGCGACGAATTGCGATACGAGCCGCGGCCAGTTCTCGAGCACGTAGCGCGCCCGGGCGCTGCCGGTGTATTCGCGGTGCCGCTCGATCATGCCGCGGACCCGCTCGATCTGTTCAGGATCCTCCAGCGGCTCGAGGCTCACCATCTGCTTGTTGAGGTGTGCGGGGAACTCGCCGGCCTCATCGAGCACGTAGGCGATGCCGCCGGACATGCCGGCGCCGAAGTTCCGGCCGGTCGGGCCGAGCACGACCACGTGGCCGCCGGTCATGTATTCGCAGCCATGATCGCCGACCGCCTCGACCACTGCGTTTGCGCCGCTGTTGCGCACCGCGAAGCGCTCGCCGGCCATGCCGCAGACGTACACCTCGCCGGCGGTGGCGCCGTAGAGGCCCACGTTCCCGATGATGATGTTCGACTCCGGCGCGAACGTGGAGCCCGCCGGCGGGAACACGATGATGCGCCCGCCCGAGAGCCCCTTGCCGACGTGATCGTTGGCGTCGCCTTCGAGGACGAAGGTCATACCGGGCGGCATGAACGCTCCGAAGCTCTGCCCGGCCGTGCCTTTGAAGCGGATGCGGATCGTGTCCTCGGGCAGGCCCTGCGGGCCGTGCCGGCGCGTCACCTCGCTGCCGGTGATGGTACCGACGACGCGATTGACGTTGCGGATCGAGAGTTCGGCGCGCACCGGTGCACCCCGCTCGATCGCCGGGGCGCACAGGGGCAGCAGCGTCGTCATGTCGAGCGACTTCTCGATGCCGTGGTCCTGAGCGATCTGGCGGAAGCGGCCGACTTCCTCGCCGACGTCCGGCTGATAGAGGATGTGGCTGAAGTCGAAGCCCTTGGTCTTCCAGTGTTCGATCGCCTTCTTCGGCCGCAGCCGGTCGACCCGGCCGATCATCTCATCGACGGTGCGAAAGCCAAGCTCGGCCATGATCTCGCGCACGTCCTGGGCGATGAAGCGCATGAAATTGACCACATGCTCGGGCGTTCCGGCGAACTTCTCTCGCAGGCGCGGATCCTGGGTCGCGACTCCCGCCGGGCAGGTGTTGAGGTGGCAGACCCGCATCAGGATGCAGCCCATCGCCACCAGCGGTGCGGTGGCGAAGCCGAATTCCTCGGCGCCGAGCAGTGCCGCGATCACCACGTCACGCCCGGTTTTGAGCTGTCCGTCCGCCTCGATGGTGATGCGGCTGCGCAGGTTGTTCAGAACCAGCGTCTGGTGCGCCTCGGCGACGCCGAGTTCCCAGGGCAGGCCCGCATGGGTGATCGAGGTCTGCGGCGAGGCCCCGGTGCCGCCGTCGTGACCGCTGATCAGGACCACATCGGCATGCGCCTTCGCAACGCCGGCGGCAATCGTACCGACGCCGATCTCCGCGACCAGCTTCACGCTGATGCGCGCGTGATGGTTGGCATTCTTCAGGTCATGGATCAGCTCGGCCAGATCCTCGATCGAGTAGATGTCGTGGTGCGGGGGCGGGGAGATCAGTCCCACCCCGGCCGTAGTGTGGCGCGTCTTGGCGATCCACGGATAAACCTTGGTACCGGGCAACTGCCCGCCCTCGCCGGGCTTGGCGCCCTGGGCCATCTTGATCTGCAGTTCCTTGGCGTTCACCAGGTACTGACTGGTCACCCCGAAACGCCCCGAGGCGACCTGCTTGATGGCACTCGCCCTGGAGTCGCCGTTCGGCAGCGGCGCGTAGCGATCCGGATCCTCGCCGCCCTCGCCGGTGTTGCTCTTGCCGCCGATGCGATTCATGGCGATCGCGAGCGTCTCGTGCGCTTCCTTGCTGATCGAGCCGTAGGACATCGCGCCGGTCTTGAAGCGCTTCAGAATGCTCT
>JAKBCE010000319.1 GCA_021808195.1 Pseudomonadota bacterium | reverse complement strand
TGACGGTCAGCGGCGCGACCGTCCAGGACGGCTACCACATCGGCTTCACCTTCGGGCTGTACCCCGGCATCAGCACCAACGACGGCGGCAGCCCGAACCTGCAGGTCGGCAGCTCCAACTTCGGCCATACCGCCCTCGGCACGGCCGGACTCGATGTCCGCCAGGCGTTCCTCACGGTCGGCAATAAGCACTTCGGCACCATCATGGCCGGCCGCAACATCGGACTGTTCGCCTCCGATGCGATCCTCAACGACATGACCCTGCTCGGCGTGGGCGCCGGCAACGGCAATTACGCCGCTCCGGCCAACACCTCGCTCGGCTCGATCGGACTCGGCTACATCTACACCGACTGGCTGGCGCAGATCGACTACACCACCCCGACGGTACACGGCGCGAACGTGACGGTGGGCATCTTCGATCCTCTGAACACGCTCGGGCAGGTGCCGGCAAATCACTCCACGCCAGGATTCCAGGCCAAAGTCACCTACACGCTCGGGAATCTGTACCTGTCGGCAAGCGGACTGTACCAGCGCCAGGCGATTGCCTGCTCGGATCCCTCGCTCAACGCCACCGCGTGCATCATCGGTGCGAACAATCTGCACTACAGCAGCGCCGCGTTCGATATCGGCGGCAAGTACACCGCCGGTCCCTTCCAGGTCATGAGCTGGTACTACCGCGGCAATGGCGTCGGCACGACCGGTCTGTTCGTGAACTCGAACGACTCACTCGGCCACCCGCGCGGCTCGGAGGGATTCATCGCGCAGTTGACCTACACCTACGGCAAGACGAAATACGGCATCAACTACGGGGAGAGCAAGCTCGACCCGACCGCGCTCGATCTGGCCAACGGCACGCTGGTCGAGATGAACAACAAGTGGACCGCGGGTGTCTATCACCACCTGACCCACAATCTGCTCCTGGTCGGAGAATTCAGCCGGCTCCAGTCGACCAATGACATGGGTCAGAAGAACGCCAGCTGGAACATCAATGCCGGCCTGTTCCTGAGCTTCTGACAGGCCGACAGTGCGCCGCCAGTGGTCCGGAAACGGACCACTGGCCGGCTCTTGCCCCCTTTTTCCGCTGACCTCGGTACAATCACGGCGGGCGAGCGGTACGGTGCACTTCCGGCGGCGCCCGCGTGGATCCCCGGACTCTGCCAGCGGAACGACACGAGCAGCCATGTCCTCAACACGCAGCCTGTCTCTCAGGCCCGGCCAGGGCCGGCCCGCAACACGCACCGTCTGGCTCACCGCAGCCGCAGCGGCATGGGCGGCAAGCGGCCTGCCGGCCCGCGCCGCGCCCGCGCAACGCCTCAGCGACATCGTGGTGACGGCCACCCGCATCGCAATGCCCGCCTTCGACGTGCCGGCCTCGATCAGCAGCGTCTCGGGCGCCGAATTGCGCGACGACGCGCTCGGCATCAATCTCGCCGAGGGTGTGCGCTCGGTCGCCGGCCTGCTGGTGCGCAACCAGTACGACTACGCACAGGATCAGCAGGTGTCGATTCGCGGGATCGGCGCCGGCTCGGCGTTCGGCGTGCGCGGCGTGCGGATCTATCAGGACGGCATCCCGCAGAGCGGTCCGGACGGCCAGGGTCAGGTCTCGCAGTTCAACCTCGGCTCGGCGCAGCGCGTGGAGGTGCTGGAAGGGCCGTTCTCGGCGCTCTACGGCAACTCCTCCGGCGGTGTGATCCAGATATTCACCGCCGCGGGGAAAGCACCCGGCTCGCTGCGCTTCGACCTCGGTTTCGGCAGCTTCGGCGCCGTGCGCGCCGGCGTCGATGCCAGCGATGCGCTCGGCAAGCTGCGCTACAACCTGGACTTCACCCACTTTTCCTGGCAGGGCTTCCGGCCGCAACAAAAGGCACGCAGCGAGTCCTTCAACGGCAAGGTGAACTACGCGCTGAACGCGCGCAGCTCGCTGACGTTCGTCGCGAACGTGCTGTCGCGTCCAGACTCGCTCGACGCGCAGGGGCTCACTGCCGCGCAGCTCGCCGCCAACCCCGATCAGACCAGCGCCGGGGCCCTCGCCTTCCATACCCGAAAGACACTCGATCAGCAGGAAGGCGGGCTGATCTTCAAGCACGCATTTGGCGCACACCAGCAATTGCGCCTGATGGGCTACTACGGGCACCGCAGCGTGCTGCAGTTCCTCTCCATCCCGGTCGGCGCGCAGTTTGCGCCCGCGAGCTCCGGTGGCGTCGTCGACCTGCACCGGAATTTCGGCGGCGGTGATGCCCGCTGGAGCCTCAAGACCCGCATTGCCGGCCATGCCCTCGCCTGGATCGCCGGTGTGAGCTACGACACGCAGAACGAACTGCGCCGCGGGTACGACAATTTCATAGGCCCGACGCTCGGCGTGCAAGGTGCGCTGCGGCGCAACGAGAACGACATTGCGCGCAACATCGACGAATACACGCAAGCGAGCGTCTCGCTGTCACGGCAGTGGAGCGTCATGCTCGGCGTACGCCACAGCGAAGTGAAGTTCATCACCCAGGACCATTTCATTACCCCGGGCAACGGCAACGACTCCGGCGGGGTGACCTACACGGCCACCTCGCCGGTGGCCGGCGTGCTGTACGCGCCGCTCGACTGGCTGCACCTGTATGCCGCCTTCGGCCAGGGCTTTCGTACGCCGCTCGCCTCCGAGCTCGCCTACCGGCCCGACGGTGCGCCGGGCCTGAACCTCGCACTGCGTCCGGCGCGCAGCAACAATGGAGAGATCGGTGCGAAATTTCGCATCGGGCGCACGCTGAACGCGTCCATCGCGGCGTTCCTGACGCATACCAATGACGAAATCGTCGTCGTCACCGACAGTGGCGGCCGCACCACGTATCAGAACGCCGGGCGGACGCGCCGCAGCGGCGCGCAGGCCTCGCTGGCGTATC
>JAKBCE010000318.1 GCA_021808195.1 Pseudomonadota bacterium | reverse complement strand
CCGCGCTCGCCGCGCGTGCGGTGAGCGCGATCTCGCGCGGTGTCGGGTCGACCAGGTTGAACAGGTTCAGCAGCATGCGGTGCGCCTGCGCATTCTTGTGGTCGAGCATCAGCGTCTGCGCATAGCGCACGGTGACCGGCACGTTGAGCGGGAAGAGCCGTTTGGCGATGGCGAAGGTGGCGAGCGCCTGGTGCATCTCGTCGGCCTGTGCCTGCGCCTGGCCGAGGGCGGTGTAGAGCAGGTGCAGATCCGGGTGCGCCGCGAGCAGCTTGGCGAACACGCGCACCGCGCGGTGCGCATGGCCGGCGCGCATCAGCGCCAGTCCATAACCGTACTCGACGCCGATTCCGTCGTGGCCACGCGCGATGCGCCCGGTGTAGTAGCCCACCAGGTTCTCGGAGGACGGCGCCGTGAGCACACGCACGCGCTCCTTGATGATGTAGTAATCCGGCGAGCTGGTGTTCGGTGCGGGTGGAAACTGTGCTGCGCGCGCCCGGGCCTGGGCGATGCGGTCGACGGTGATCGGGTGGCCGATCAGCACCGCCGGCACCCAGCTGTCCTGAATGCCCTCCAGGCGCATCATTTTCTGGAAGATGTCGGCCATCGCCTCGGGATCGAAGCCCGCGGCCGCCAGGTATTCGATGCCGACGCGGTCGGCTTCCTCTTCCACGCTGCGGCTGTAGTCGATCTGCTCCTGGGCGGCCAGTCCCTGCGAGGCCACGACGCCGCCTTCGATGGCCTGGCCGCTGCCGCTGGCGGCGCCGAGCAGGATGGTGGCGAGCATGGCGGCGAGCGACTCGATGCTCGCCTTGTGGGCGTTCAGCAGTTTGCGGGCAAGGTGATTCTGGGTCTCATGGGCCGTCTCGTGCGCCATGACCGCGGCCAGCTCCGACTCGGTGTGGGTGAAGGTGATCAGGCCCGAGTTGATGAATACGAAGTCCCCGGGCGCGGCAAAGGAGTTCACCACCGGGGTGTTCACGCAGTAATAGTGGAACTGCGCGGCACCCTTGTCGCTCTGGGCCGCCAGGCGCTTGCCGATCTCGTTCAGGTACTCCTCAACCTCCGGGTCTTCGACCAGCTGATGCTGCGCGCGCATCTCCAAGGTCATCGAATAGCCGATCTGGTACTGCTCGCGGGGCGGCAGCGCGACACTGGCCGCGCTGCCGAGCGCCGGCAGCTGCGAGTCGATCGCTGAGGGCAGGTCGGTGGTGAGGGGAATCGGGGGCAGTGGCGGTGGCACGGCGGCGGCCGGCGCCGTCAGCACGGCCGGGGCCGCCACCGCCGCATTCAGGAAGGCAGCCAGCACTATCCATACGAGCAAGCGCATGCAGGTTGGACCTCGCGGAGCGCCCATGGGTTTCCCTTTGCGAACAGAAACTTGCATTTCTTCAGCCGCGGAACCGCGTGCCGGTATGGGCGGCAGCTTACAGGATGTCCGAGGCGAAGTCCGCCAGGCGGGAGCGCTCCCCGCGCACCAGCGTGACATGGCCGGAGTGCGGCCAGCCGCGGAAGCGGCTCACGGCATAGGTGAGGCCGGAGGTCGTCTCGGTGAGGTACGGCGTGTCGATCTGCGAGACGTTGCCGAGGCAGGCGAGCTTCGTACCCGGCCCGGCCCGGGTGATCAGCGCCTTCATCTGCTTCGGGGTGAGGTTCTGGGCCTCATCGAGAATCACGAAGCGGTTCAGGAAGGTCCGGCCCCGCATGAAATTCAACGAGCGGATCTTGATGCGGTTGCGCAGCAGGTCCTGCGTGGCGGCTCGGCCCCAGTTGCCGCCTTCCTGGCTGCCGGTGAGTACCTCGAGGTTGTCCATCAGTGCGCCCATCCACGGCTCCATCTTCTCCTCTTCGGTCCCGGGCAGGAATCCGATGTCCTCCCCGAGCGGGATGGTCACGCGCGTCATGATGATCTCGACGAAGCGATTGCTCTCGAGGGTCTGCAGCAGTCCGGCGGCGAGCGTGAGCAGCGTCTTGCCCGTGCCGGCCGGCCCCAGAATGCTGACGAAGTCGATCTGCGGATCCATCAGTAGATTGAGCGCGAAGTTCTGCTCGCGATTGCGCGCGCTGATACCCCAGACCGCGTGCCGCTCGCTGCGATGATCGCGCAGCAGCTCGATGACGGCGCGTTCGCCGTCGATGTGGCGCACGATTCCCTCGATACCGTGCTCGGCAGACTCGTAGAGGCCCTGATTGATCTGCCACTCACCGACGGCGGGGCCCTTGATCTCGTAGAACGTGCGTTCCCCTTCCTTCCACGAGCGCATGTCCTGGCCGTGACGCTCCCAGAAATCCGCCGGCAACTCGCTCATGCCGCCGAACAGCACGTCGGTGTCGTCGAGAGTCTTGTCGCTGTAGTAATCCTCGACGTTCACCCCGAGCACCGCGGCCTTGATGCGCAGGTTGATGTCCTTGGAGACGAGGATCACGGTTGCGTCCGGCAGGTCGCGCTGCAGGCTGAGCGTCTGCGCGAGGATCGCGTTGTCGTTTCCGGCGACCTGCAGCGCCGGGGTGACACTCACGGTCGGACGCGTCTGAAAGTGCAGCCGTCCGGAACTGGGCTTCTTGCCGTGATTGCCGCTGAAACCGCTCGGCAGTGCGAGGCCGCGCTCGATCTGCTCCTGGGTGGCGCCCCGGATGATGTCATCGAGGAACCGGCTCGCCTGGCGCACGTTGCGCGAGGCCTCCGACATGCCCTTCTTGTGCGCGTCGAGTTCCTCGAGCACGACCATGGGCAGATACACGTCGTGCTCTTCGAAGCGGAAGATGCAGGTCGGATCGTGCATCAGCACGTTCGTATCGAGCACGAACACGCGCCGCGCCCGGTGTTGCCGCGATTTGCTCTCGGCGTGCGCCGTCATCGGTGCGGCGTCGCTGCGCGCGGCGAGCGGCGGC
>JAKBCE010000317.1 GCA_021808195.1 Pseudomonadota bacterium | reverse complement strand
GGCAATCTGCGGTTTCGGCCGAACCAACGCCCGTTCATCCTGTCGCGTTCGGGTTTCGCCGGACTGCAGCGCTGCGGCGCAGCGGTGTGGAGCGGTGACATCGCGCCACGCTGGTCGGACATGAAGAATCAGATTGCCGCCGGCATCGGGTTCTCGCTCTCGGGACTGCCGAACTGGACGATGGATATTGGCGGCTACCAGCCCGAGAGCCGCTACCTGCACCCGGATGCGGCCAATCTCGCCGAGTGGCGTGAGCTGAACACTCGCTGGTTCGAGTTCGGTGCGTTCTGTCCGATTTTTCGCTCGCACGGACAGATGCCGCACCGGGAGATTTACAACCTCTCCCCGCCCGGCACGAAGCTTTATCGGACGCTGGTTTCCTACGACCAGCTGCGCTATCGGCTGATGCCCTACATCTATACCCTCGCCGGGGATACGTGGCGTAAGAACGGCACGATCATGCGTGCACTGGAGATGGCATTTCCGAGCGATCCTCGTGTGCGCCGGATTGCCACCGAGTACATGTTCGGGCCAGCATTCCTGGTCAGCCCCGTGTATCGCTACCGTGCACGCCGCTGGCCGGTGTATCTGCCGGCTGGCGCGACCTGGTACGACTTCTTCACCAACCGGGTTTACCGTGGCGGTCGGACGGTGACGGTGGCGGCGCCGCTGGCGCGTCTGCCCCTGTTCGTGCGGGCCGGATCGATCGTGCCCATGGGGCCGAAGATCGAGTACACGGGCGAGCGGCCACGGGCCCCGATCACATTGCTGGTCTACACCGGGCGCAGCGGCAGGTTCACGCTGTACGAGGATCAGGGCACCAGCTTAGGATATCAGCACGGCCAGTATTCGCTGATCCCGTTCTCCTATGATCAGGCCGACGGCACACTCTCGATCGGCGCACGCACCGGATCGTTCCCAGGCATGGTGCGCAGCCGTCAGTTCCGTATTCGCTGGATCGGGCCTGGCACGCCCTCGGGAGATGACTTCAGCGCCCCGGCGGATACGATTGTGACCTATACCGGTCAAGCCGTTCGAGTGCACTGTGCCGGCTGCGTGGACGACCTGGGGGCGCGCTCATGAGCCGGTGCTCCGCATCCGCGGCGGTCCGGCGTGTCGCGACGGCCGTGGTCTCGATGTTCGCCTGCTCCGCGTCGTTTGCCGGCACCGGGCAGATCGCACGGCGCCCGCCGATGGGATGGAACAGCTACGATGCCTACGGTACGACCATCACGGAAGCGCAGTTTCGCGCCAACGTGCGCTGGCTGAGCCGGCATCTGCGTCGTTATGGCTGGCGCTACGCGGTGATCGACGCGGAGTGGTTCGTGCGCAATCCGACGCCGTCCGGCGGGGCGCACGGCTCGCTCATGACGCTCGATCGCTACGGGCGCTATTTACCGGCGCCGAACCGGTTCCCCTCCGCGGCCGGTGGCAAGGGCTTCGGTCCACTCGCGCAGTACGTGCATTCGCTGGGGCTGAAATTCGGCATCCACATTCTGCGCGGCATTCCGGTGCAGGCGGTCCGTGAGGATCTGCCGATTGCCGGTTCGGTGTTTCGCGCTCGGCAGGCGGCGGTTGCCAATGCGCCGTGTCCCTGGAGCCCGGACAACGACGGCGTGGCGGCCAACGCAGCCGGGCAGGCGTACTACGACTCGATCGCTAGACTGTATGCCCGTTGGGGTGTCGATTTCATCAAGGCGGACTGCATCGCGAGTCACCCTTACGCCGCGGCGGAGATCGGCATGCTCGGGCGCGCGGTCCGGGCGGCGGGAAGGCCGATGGTGCTCAGTCTCTCCCCGGGGCCCGCACCGCTGAGCCAGCTCGCCCAGCTGCGCCGCGATGCCAACCTGTGGCGTATCTCGAACGACGTCTGGGATCTGTGGCACAGCACACAGGCGTATCCACAAGGCGTGGACAATCAGTTCAAACGCCTCGCGCGCTGGGCGCCTCTCGCCCGCCCTGGACACTGGCCCGATGCAGACATGCTCGCGATCGGCTACCTCGGCCCGAAGCCCGGATTGGGCTCAGCACGCTGGAGTCGCCTCACCCGCCCCGAGCAGCGCACCTACATGACGCTCTGGTGTATTGCCCGCTCGCCGTTGATGATCGGCGCGAATCTCACGCATATGAATCGGTGGACACTGTCATTGCTCGACAATCCCGAGGTCATCGCGGTCGATCAGCAGGCGCGCGATGCCCGGCAAGTGTTCGGCGGGCACGCCTTCGTGGTGTGGACGTCACGGCCGCAGCGCGGCGGCGGGTGGTACCTGGCGGCGTTCAACCTGGCTGCGCGGGCGCGCACGCTGCGCATGCCGTGGCGGGCGCTTGGCCTGGCGCCGGGCCGCTATCGAGTGCGCGACCTGTGGCAGCGGCGAGCGCTCGGCGGTGCGAACGGACTGAAGGTGCGCCTCGCGGCGCACGGCTCGGTGCTCTTTCGGCTGCGGCGCTAGATACCGCGCATCGTTCCGATTGCGCAGGAGCCACAGCCATGCGACGACGACACTTCTTCAAGCTGATGGCCGGGACGGCGGCCGCAGCGTCGCTGCCCCTGCCGGCCGCCGCCGCAGACCACTGGCCCGCCAGGCCGTCGCCGCACGGCTTCGATCGGGATACCTATGACTACGCCCAGTTCTGCGCCACGCCCGAGCGCAAGCGCGTCTTCTATGCGCTGCGCGGGCATGCGATCGCCGCGCAGCGGTTGAACGAGGCGGGCTGGCGGCCGACCGGCTGGGGGCATCCACCCTCCTTGCCGGTGCCTGGAGGCTCATGGGACGGCGTGCCGCTGGACGCGCCGCTCCCTGGGCTGGCGGGGCAGGGACCGTTTGCCCCGACGTGGGACTCGCTCCTTCACTACGAGTGTCCGGAGTGGTACCGGGATGCGAAGTTCGGCATCT
>JAKBCE010000316.1 GCA_021808195.1 Pseudomonadota bacterium | reverse complement strand
CTCGGTGTCGGTCGTCGGGGGTACCAACTCGCACGTGACGTTCCAAATGCAGGCAGAGGGCTCGGCGTCCTACCAGAAAGACCTGCACATCGTCGCCCGCACGACGGCCGACGGCGTGCGGATCTCGGTCCAGGGCGGCACGCACTCCCTGTTCGGCTGGTTCCACTGGCTACACTGGTTCGGTGGAACGCATAACCGCCTGCAGCTCACCGTCGCCGTGCCGAGCGCCTATCGGCTCGAACTGCGCACGTCGGGCGGCTCCATCCGGGTGCGCAACATCAGCGCCGCGGTCCGAGCGAGCAGTTCCGGCGGCGACGCCGACGTACAGAACATCACAGGTGCGCTCGATGTGCACACGTCCGGCGGGGACATTCAAGCGCGCAACCTCCAGGGCGCCATCGAGCTGAATTCCTCCGGTGGTGACGTCTCCATCAGCAACTCGACCGGCACGCTCACCCTGCATACCGAGGGCGGCGATATCTCGATCCGCAACGCCAACGGTCGGGTGCGGGCGTCGAGTTCCGGCGGCGACATCCGCGCCGAACTGGCCGCCGCTCACCGCATCAGCTTGAGCACTGCCGGCGGGGACATCACGCTGCTGCTGCCGGAGAATACCCATGCGGCCGTGAAGGCCGAAGCCGCCGGCGGCAGCGTGGACTGCGATTTCCCGCTGACCACGACGCAGATGTCCGGGGGCGATTACCTCGACGGCACGATTGGCGGCGGCGGCCCGCAGATCGCCCTGCACTCCGCCGGCGGTGACATTCACATCGCTCCGCAGCAGTAGCCCGGAGCGTCCACCCAGGGCCAGCGGGGCCTCGGGTGGGCGGAGGTCGGCGTGTACAATCCGACCCTCTGACACCGGGGGAGACGGAAGATGGCATCGAAGCATCGTCGGATGGCTCTCTCGAGCACGCGCGCCGTGCTGATCACGGGGCTCGGCATCCTGTTCGCCTCGCTCGCCGCCTGTGCGAGGCCCGCGGTGTCACAGAGCGCACCGCAGGGCGCGCACCTGTTCTTTCGCGTCACGGCGGATGCCCGGCTGCATGCGCCGGTTTCCGGTCGGCTGCTGGTGTTCGTGGCCAAAGGGACCGGTGCCCGCCAGGTCACGATCAACGAATTCAAGCCCGATGCCACCTGGGTCGCCGCCCGCAACGTGCACGATCTGGCGCCGGGCGCAGCGCTCGACATCGATACCGACCGGACTGCGTACCCGAAACCGTTCTCCGACCTGCCTGCAGGGAATTACCAGGTTCAGGCCGTGCTCGACGTGGACCACACGTACAACTACAGTGGGTTGACGCCCGGAGATCTGATCAGCCCGGTGCTGACGCTGCACCACTGGGTGCCCGGTCGCGGGGCGGAACCCGAACTGACGCTCGACAAGGTCGTGCCGCCGCGTCCGGCGCGCAAACTCACCGTACGCCAGCAGCAGGCGGCGACCCATCTGCGGCGCGCCGAGGAGCGCAGCGCGCTGCTCAGTGCGTTCTGGGGCCGCCCGACCTTCATCCGCGCCTGGGTCGTGCTGCCGCCCGGGTACCACAAGGACCTCGCGCGCCACTACCCGACCGTCTATTGGACCCACGGTTTCGGCGGCACGATGTCCTATTGCCGGTTCATGGGCATCAAACTCTATGAGCGCATGGCCGCCGGCAAGATGCCGCCGATGATCTGGGTGATGCTCGATGAGCACCTGCCGACCGGTACGCACGAGTTCGCCAATTCGGTCAATGACGGCCCCTGGGGCTCGGCCCTGACGCAGGAGTACATTCCGTGGATCGAGGCGCATTTTCGCACCCTCGACCATGCCCGCGACCGCTTCCTGCAGGGCCATTCCTCCGGCGGCTGGGCGACTCTGCAGCTGCAGGTCGACTACCCGCGCTTCTTCGGCGGCACGTGGTCCACGTCGCCCGACCCGAGCGACTTTCACGACTTCACCGGCGTCGACCTGTATGCCCCGCACGCCAACGTGTACCACCGGCCGGACGGGACGCCCTACCCCCTGGTGCGCATGCACGGCAAGGTGATCGAGACGTTCGAGCAGTTCGCCCAACTGGAGCGCGTCATCGGCCCCTATGGCGGGCAGATGGCTTCGTTCGACTGGGTGTTCTCCCCGCGCGGACCGGACGGCCGTCCGGAGCCGATGTTCGACCGGACCACCGGTGCGGTGAACCCGGCGGTCGTCGCCTACTGGCGCACCCACTACGATCTGGCCCACATCGTCAAGCACACCTGGGCCGAGCGCGGCCGCGCGCTGCGGGGCAAGATCCACGTCTACGTCGGCACGGCCGATACGTTTTATCTCAACGGCGCGGCGCGCAAGTTCGATGCGGTGCTGCACTCACTCGGCGCCGATGCGCATTTCACGTTTCGCAAGGGCCGCACGCATTTCAACCTATACTCGCGCGACGGTGACCCTCTGGCGCTGTTCGATACGATCGCCGCGCAGATGTACCTGACCGCCTACCCGCATGCCGCGGCGAAGTGGCGGGCGCTGGCGGCCGTGCCGTTCAATTAGCCGCAAAGAACCGTCGCCCACCCGATGCGCCGTGCGGGTCGCGAGCGAAGCGCATGCCGGCCATCGCGCCGATCATCATCCTGCGGGCACCCTCGAGACCCGCTCGAGGGCCGCTGCGGTGGCGCATGGTGCCCGCGCGATCTCACCGGCCGGTGTGCGCGGCCACCACCGCGATGGCGAGAAGGATCACGGCGATGATCAACACGATCAGCAGATGCCGGGCATGCAGTTTCATCTCGCACCTCACGGCCGCGACAGCCCTCGGCGCTCAACGCTCATAGCAGGATCTGTCCGAGCGGCCGGCGCAGCGACGGCAGACCCCCGGCGCCGTAGCCGAAGCGGATGAGCACGCCCGGGAGGCGCGAATGACTACCGAGCTCGGCAGC
>JAKBCE010000315.1 GCA_021808195.1 Pseudomonadota bacterium | reverse complement strand
TGGTGCCGCCCTTCGGTGAGTATTTTACCGCGTTTGAGACCAGGTTCTCCAGAATCAGGCGCACCTTGCCGCGATCGGCGTAGAGCATCACGTCATCGACCTGTACGTCCAAGCGCATGCGCTGGGAGAGCACGGTGAGCTGCTGGTTCTCCAGCACCTGCTTGACCAGCGGGCGTAAGCGGAACTCGCTCGGATCGAGCCCGACGCTGGAGGTCTGCCAGGCGCTGAAGGAGAGCAGGTTCTCGATCATGCGCTGCAGCTGGATGCCGTTGTCGCGCAGGATGGCGGCCACCTCGCGCTGACCGGCATCGAGCTCCCCGACGGCCCCGTCCATGAGCAGGTCGGTGCCTTCGCGGATGTTCGCGAGCGGCGTCTTCAGCTCGTGCGACATGTGCCGCAGGAACCGGTTGCGCTCCTCGGCGAGCTCATTGAGGCGCAGTCTGAGCCACTCGAGCTGCCCGCCGAGCCGCTCGAGGTCGTGCGGCCCGGTGACTGCGATGCGCTCGTGCAGGCGCCCGTGACCGAGATCGGCGATGGCGCGGTCGATCTGGCGCAGCGGCCGACCGATGGCGAGCGTCAGCATGGTGATCGCCACCAGGGTGAGCGGCAGCAGCAGGGCCGCCTGCCAGAAGAGCCGCTCACGGGCTTCCTCGGTCCGGCGCCGCAGCGAGGCCATTTCGGTGTCGATGTGCTGGTTGCTCTCCTGCGCCGTGCGGTCGACCAGGCCGCCGAGGGTGGCGAACAGCTTGCCGAGCCCGGCCGCATTGGCCGCCTGCGTGCCCGGCGGGGTGGTGAGCACGCGGGTGCGGATCTGCTGCTGGACGGCCGCGAGCTGCTGCAGCGTCGCGCGGGTCGCGGCGCTGGAGTGCACGGCGAGCTCGCGGCGGGTGGCGGTGAGCTGGTTATCCTCGTGCTGGTAGGACTGCAGCAGCTTCGGATCGTCGAGCACGTCGTAGAGGCGGGCGGTGCGCTCGAGGGAGTCGATCTCGCTGAACAGGCGCTGGCTCTCCCGGGCCGCCGTGACGCCTTCAATGATGATCTTCTGGCCGACGACCGACAGGGTGCGGAACTGCAGCGCGGCCGTGACAATGGCCACGAGCAGCGGCAGCGCGAGCAGCGCCAGGCCGAGAAGCATCAGTCCCGTGAGGGACTTAGGGCGCAGCCACCGCATCGGATCAAGTGTACTCCGGTGTTACTTATTCCATCGAACCGTTCAGGTCCACGGCTCGCGCTGCAGGCGCTCCTCCCAGGCGAGTGCGGTGCGCACGATGGTGTCCAGATCATCGAGCCGGGGCTTCCAGCCGAGTTCGCGGCGGATCCGCTCGGCGCGGGCCACCAGCCCCGGCGGATCGCCGGGCCGGCGGGGCTCTTCGCGGATGTTCAGCCGCTTGCCCGAGACCCGCTCGACGCTCTGCAGGACTTCGCGCACGCTGTAGCCGTGGCCGTACCCCACGTTCAGTACCGTGGAGGCGCCGCCGCCGCGCAGATAATCGAGCGCATCGAGGTGCGCGGTGGCGAGGTCCTCGACATGGATGTAGTCGCGCACGCCGGTACCGTCCGGGGTGGCGTAGTCGGTGCCGTAGATCGCCACCTGGGGCCGCTTGCCGATGACGTGCTCGCAGGCGACTTTGATCAGGAGCGTCGCCTTCGGGGTCGCCTGGCCGACGCGCCCCTGGGAGTCCGAGCCGGCCACGTTGAAATAGCGCAGCGCCACGTGTTTCAGCGCCGATGCCGCCGAGACGTCACGCAGCATCCATTCGGACATCAGCTTCGAGGTGCCGTAGGGATTGATCGGTGCAGTCGGGGTGTCTTCTGCCGCGACGCCCTCGGCGGGGATGCCGTAGACGGCAGCCGTCGAGGAGAACACGAAGTTCTTGACCCCCGCCTCGAGGCAGGACTCGAGCAGTGCCCGGGTCGAGCAGGTGTTGTTGCCGTAGTACTTCAGCGGCTCGCTCACGGACTCCGGCACGATGGTGAAGGCGGCGAAGTGCATGACGGTGTCGACGTCGTGCTCGCGCATCACTTTCAGGACCGTCTCCCGGTCGCTGACCTTGCCCACGACCAGCGGGGTGTCGAGCACGGCCTGGCGGAAGCCCCGGGAGAGGTCATCGAGCACGACCACGCGCTCGCCCCGGGCCCGCAACTGCAGTACGACGTGGCTGCCGATGTATCCGGCGCCGCCGGTGACGAGGATGCTCGAAGGTTTCATGCCAGAATGTGTCCGTAAGTCCATGAAAGACGAAATCATAAACAAATCTCGCCGCGGGCACCCGAGAGCCGGTGCGCCCCTGCAGCCCTTTGCCGAGCTCACGCCCGAGCAGGTGCTCGAGGCCGCCGAGGTCGCAGGCCTTGAGCCGGACGGGCGGCTGCTGGCGCTGAACAGCTACGAGAACCGGGTCTACCGCCTCGGGACGGCCGCCGGGTTCCGGGTCCTGAAATTCTACCGGCCGGGGCGCTGGAGCGATGCCCAGATCCTCGAGGAGCACGACTTCGCGATCGAGCTCGCCGAGGCGGAACTCCCGGTGGCCGCCCCGCTCGAGTTCGGCGGACATACGCTGATCCGTCAGTCGGGCTTCCGGTTCGCCGCCTTCGAGTGCCTGGCGGGTCGTGAGCCGGAGCTGGACGCGCCGGGCGCGCGCGAACTGCTCGGCCGTACCCTTGCACGCATGCACCAGGTGGGCGCGCGAGCGACGTTCGCGCGCCGCCCGGCGATCGATCCGGACCGGTACGGGCGCCAGGCCCAAGAGACGGTGCTCGCCGCCGCGTTGCTGCCGGAGGCGCTCACGGAGCAGTACGGACGTCTCAGCGATCAGCTGCTTCAGCGCATCGAGCGGGTGTACGAGGAGGTCGCCCCGGTGCACACGATCCGGGTACATGGGGACTGCCATCTGGGCAATCTGCTCTGGGCGGAGCAGGGGCCGCGCTTCGT
>JAKBCE010000314.1 GCA_021808195.1 Pseudomonadota bacterium | reverse complement strand
ACAACCGGGACTTGCGCGCCGTGCGGGTCGAGCCGACCTCGGACCCGGGTGTGGTTCGGCTGTTCACCTCAGTGCATGCGTGCGTCCTCATCTTCTGCCGCACCCTGCATCAGACGCAGATCATGACTGCCGCCGCGGATGCGCACGGCGGGATGCTGCGCGCTCGACTGCTGCCCGGCGGCTCCTTCCGTTCCGGTCATGCAGGGTGGACCGTGCGGCCTTGCGCACAGGAGCGCCGCTTGACCTGTCTCGCCATGCACATCGAGCTCGAGCCGGCCTTCTGGGTACCGCCCGTGATCGGTCCCTGGATCCTCCGGCGCAAGATGGCACAGGAAGCCCGCCGGTCCGGAATCGGCCTGGCGCGCGTGGCGGCGCATCTCTCGGCACATTCGACGCATCGCGCCCCCGTCCGTCCCGCGGCGCCCCGCTCGTCCCATCGACGCTGACTCCCCGGGCTTCATCCACCTGCGTTGCGCGGCGTCCTCTGACCCTCCCCGCCGTCGACGGTCCGCGGGGTGCCGGCATGTGCGTATTGCTGCTGCCGCAGGGTCCGCGATCATGTGAAGTACGCGGCATGGGGCCGCCCAGGGATCTGCGATGTCTCGGCAGACACAACGTGCGCACGTCATCGACCTGGAGGGGCTTCAGCAGCTGCTCGATGCGCTGCGTGAGCGTGGCTACCGCACGTTAGGGCCGACCGTACGGGACGGGGCCATCGCATATGAGGACATCGCGTCGGTCGGGGAACTGCCGCGCGGCTGGACCGATGAACAATCCCCGGGTGCCTACCGCCTGCGGCCGAGTGACACCGACACGGTATTCGGCTTCGCCGTGGGACCGCAGAGTTGGAAGCGCCATCTTTTTCCGTCCCACCAGATCCTCTGGCGCGCTCGCGTCGCCGGCGGCACGGTGCAGCTGGATCCCGAACCGCACATCGACGCGCCGCTCGCCCTCATCGGCGTGCGCGCCTGCGAACTGAGCGCGCTGGCCATCCAGGACCGCGTCTGGCTCGGAGGCGCCGCGCCGGATGCCGAGTACCGCGCGCGGCGCGCCGATGCCTTCATCGTGGCGGTGAACTGCTCGCACGCCGGCGGCACCTGCTTCTGCGTCTCGATGCACACCGGGCCCGAGGTCACCTCAGGGTACGATCTGGCGCTGACGGAACTCGGCGATGAGAGCGGCCCGACCTTCCTCGTGAGCTGTGCCACGGACGCAGGTGCCGCCGTGCTCGAGTCAGTCACGCGCCGGGCCGCCCGCGACGATGAGATTGCTGCGGCGCAAGCGGTCGTGGCACACACCGCCGCCACCATGGGCCGCGCGATGCCCGAAACGGACTGGGTGCCGCGGCTGCTCGGCACTCCCGAACACCCGCGCTGGAATGCCCTCGCCGACCGCTGCCTCGCGTGCGGCAACTGCACGATGGTCTGTCCGACCTGCTTCTGCACGAATCTCGAGGATACGAGTGATCTCAGCGGGCAGCAGGTCACGCGCACCCGCCGCTGGGATTCGTGCTTCAGCGTCGATTTCGCCTACGTTCACGGCGGCAGCGTCCGCCCGAGCATCCGCGCCCGCTACCGACAGTGGATCACTCACAAACTGGCCACCTGGCCGCAACAGTTCGGCACCTCCGGGTGCGTCGGCTGCGGGCGGTGCATCAGCTGGTGTCCGGTCGGCATCGACCTCACCGAGGAAGTCGCCGCCCTGTGCGCCGAGACGCCGGACTGAGGAGCCCACCGTGCAGCCCCTGGCGCAGATCATCGCCCAACATCCGGTCTTCTCAGGCATCAGTGCCGCGAGTCTGCAACTGATCAGCGGCTGCGCGCGCAACGTGCGCATCGATCCCGGTCAGTTCCTGCTGCGTCACGGGGAGCCGGCGCACACGCTGTACCTGCTGCGCCACGGCCACGTCGTGTTGGAGATTGCCGCGGCCGGCCGCGGTACGCTCGCCATGCAGACGCTCGGACCCGGGGAGTTGGTCGGCCTCTCCTGGTTGCTGCCGCCTTATCAGTGGTCCTATGACGTCCGGGCGCTCGAACTCGTCCGTGCGGTGCAGATCGACGCGGACTGCCTGCGCCGCAAGAGCGAAGCGGATCACGACTTCGGCTACGACATGATGAAGCGCTTCATGCCCGTTCTCGTGCAGCGTCTGCAGGCGACGCGGCTGCAGCTTCTCGATGTCTATGGCACCGGCCGCTGAGTTCCCGGTGTCGCAGACGGCACCCGAGCCCCTCCTGCCTCGGGTGGTTTGCGTGCACCGGCGCCGGCGCGATGCACCCAGGGTGTGGACCCTCGAACTGCAGGCGGCCGGTGAGCCGCAGCCGCCGTTTGCGGCCGGCCAGTTCAACATGCTCACGGCATTCGGCGTCGGTGAAGTGCCGATCAGCTTCTCCGGCGACCCGGCGGCACCGCAGCGCCTCGTGCACACCGTTCGCGCGGTGGGTCCGGTCTCCGAGGCCCTGGTCCGGCTCGAGGCGGGCGCGCCGCTCGGGGTGCGTGGACCGTACGGGAAGGGGTGGCCGCTCGAGGCGGCAGACGGCCGCGACGTGCTGCTCGTGGCCGGCGGCCTCGGGCTCGCGCCGCTGCGCCCGGCGCTCTACCAGTTGCTCGCGCAGCGCGAACGGCATGGCCGGATCACCCTGCTCTACGGCACCCGCAGTCCGCGGGACATTCTCTTCCGGCGGGAACTGGCCGCCTGGGGCACACGCGGTGACCTCGCGCTCGAGGTGACGGTGGACCACGCGACGACGCCCTGGCAGGGACATGTCGGCGTGGTCACCGCTCTCATTGCGCACGCGCGCTTCGATCCGCAGCGCACGCTCGCATTGTTGTGCGGTCCGGAGATCATGATGCGCTTCACTGCCGAGGCGCTGTGCGCGGCGGGCGTGGCGCCCGAGGCGATCCATCTGTCGATGGAGCGCAGCATGAAATGCGGTGTCGGTACCTGCGGC
>JAKBCE010000313.1 GCA_021808195.1 Pseudomonadota bacterium | reverse complement strand
CGAGCAGTTTGTCCCGCCACACCCGCGCATGAGTGGATTCGGCCTGGGAAAGCTGCATGAACAGATCGCGCCGCAGCGGATCTTGCTCGGCGTCCGCCAGTGCCGCGTAGAGCGCCGCACCATCGAGCTCATCGCGAAGATTCGCGGCGTATCGATCCGTATCCCGCGCGGTGCGATCGGTCTCGGCAGGCATCGAGGCTCCTAACATGTCGCGCGCCGTGCTCGCACCTCAGGCGAGTGCCACCAGCCGCGGTCGGTTCGCGTGGCGAATACGTGCTCGGCACGGAGGAAAGTGTCTCAAACATGATACAGTGAGGGCGGTTCACCCGCCATCGAACGCATCGGTGCGGGAATTTTCGCAGATCGACGGGCCGCAGCCGTGCTGTACTGCACTGCAGCGACTGCGGTTCTCATTCGTCCCGGTGCTCGACCGGACCGTCGTTGATCTGCTATAAAATCAGCACTATTCACGGCGGCGGTTCACGCGGGCCGGATGCGCCGCGCGGCACTGCCCGACAGCACGAGGAGTCTCCATGGAAATTAATATTGGCATCAGCGACAAAGATCGCAAGGCGATCGCGGACGGCCTGGCGCGCGTCATGGCCGACACGTACTCGCTGTACCTGAAGACGCACAATTATCACTGGAACGTGACCGGCCCGATGTTCCAGACACTGCATCTGATGTTCGAGCAGCAGTATAACGAACTGTGGACCGCGGTTGATCTGATCGCCGAGCGGATTCGTGCGCTCGGTCATTTCGCGCCCGGGACCTACAAGGCGCTCGGGTCACTGAGCAGCATCGCCGAGGACGAGTCGATTCCGGCGGCGAAGGACATGATCAAGAACCTGGTCAAGGGACACGAGCAGGTTGCCACGACCGCGCGCAAGCTGTTCCCGATTGCCGATGCGGCGAACGATCAGCCGACTGCGGATCTGGTGACGCAGCGCCTCGAGGTTCACGAGAAGACCGCTTGGATGCTGCGCAGTCTGCTCGAGGAGGGACACGCCTAGTGCAGGATTGTCCTCGGCAACGTGCGCTGGCGCGAGAACATCGCTGCGGCGCGTGCACGGTCTGATCAGCTCAGGAGTTCATCATGTCGGAATCGAAATGTCCCGTGGTACACGGAGTGACCCACCGCGCCATGCGCTCGAACGGTGATTGGTGGCCAAAGCAGCTGAATCTGAGAATCCTCCGTCAGAACGCTCCGAGCGCCAATCCGTTCGGCGAGCCGTTTGATTACGCAGAGGAATTCAAGACGCTCGATTTCAAGGCGCTGAAGCAGGATCTGCATGCGCTGATGACGGACAGCCAGGAGTGGTGGCCGGCCGACTTCGGTCATTACGGCGGATTGATGGTGCGCATGGCGTGGCACGCCGCAGGCACGTACCGCATCGGGGACGGACGGGGCGGGGCGGGCAGCGCTCAGCAGCGCTTCGCGCCGCTGAACTCCTGGCCTGACAATACGAACCTCGACAAGGCGCGTCGATTGCTCTGGCCAATCAAACAGAAGTACGGCCGAAAGATCTCGTGGGGGGATTTGATGGTTCTCGCGGGCAACGTCGCGCTCGAGTCGATGGGCTTCAAGACCTTCGGCTTCGGTGGCGGGCGGGTCGATGCGTGGGAACCGGACGAGTCGGTGTACTGGGGCCGGGAGGACACCTGGCTCGCCGATCAGCGCTACTCCGGCCAGCGCGATCTGGAGAATCCGCTCGCGGCCGTGCAGATGGGACTGATCTACGTCAATCCGGAAGGGCCGAACGGCAAACCGGATCCGGCAGCCGCTGCAATCGACATCCGTGAGACCTTCCGGCGCATGGCGATGAACGACGAGGAGACCGTTGCGCTGATCGCCGGCGGGCACAGCTTCGGCAAGACCCACGGCGCGGGAGATCCGCGCCTCGTCGGACCGGAGCCCGAGGCCGCGCCGCTCGAGCAACTCGGTCTCGGCTGGAAGAGCCGCTACGGTACGGGCGTCGGCCCGGATGCGATCACGGGTGGTCCGGAGGTGATCTGGACCCAGACACCGACGAAATGGAGTCACTACTTCTTCAGCAACCTGTTCGGCTACGAGTGGGAACTGACCAAGAGTCCGGCGGGGGCCTACCAGTACCGCGCCAAGGGGGATGCGAAGCCGATTCCGGATCCCTTCGATCCGTCCAAGCATCACGTGCCGACGATGCTGGTGACCGACGTTGCGCTGCGCGTCGATCCGGCGTACGAAAAGATCTCGCGGCACTTCCTGGAGCATCCGGAAGCATTCGCAGATGCATTTGCGCGCGCGTGGTTCAAGCTGACGCACCGCGACATGGGACCGCGCGCGCGGTACCTTGGACCGGAAGTGCCGCACGAGGTGCTGATCTGGCAGGATCCGATCCCGCCGATCAAACACGCGCTAGTGGACGCCAGGGACATTGCCGATCTGAAAACGAAGATCCTCGCCTCAGGGCACTCGACCGCGGAGCTCGTGCGCGTCGCCTGGAGCTCGGCCAGTACGTTCCGCGGCTCGGACAAGCGCGGGGGCGCCAATGGGGCGCGCATCCGTCTCGCGCCGCAGAAGGACTGGCCGGTCAACGAGCCGCCGCTGCTCGCCAAAGTACTGGCCTCGCTGGAGTCCATCCAGCGCGCGTTCAACGGCGCACAGTCGAACGGCAAGCAGGTGTCGCTCGCTGATCTGATCGTGCTCGCGGGCTCGGCGGCGATCGAGCAGGCTGCCAAGAAGGCCGGCCGGGCCGTCACCGTGCCCTTTGCAGCGGGCCGGGCCGATGCGACGGCCGAGCAGACCGACGTCGAGTCGTTCGCCTATCTGGAGCCGGCCGCGGACGGCTTTCGCAACTACCTCAAGACCCGCTATGCCGTTCCCGCCGAGGAATTGCTCATCGACAAGGCACAGCTGCTGGGCCTGACGGTGCCGGAGATGACCGTGCTCGTCGGCGGCCTGCGCGTGCTC
>JAKBCE010000312.1 GCA_021808195.1 Pseudomonadota bacterium | reverse complement strand
GCCACCGCCCGCCTCCGGCGGGCGGTGGCATGGGCTCGAGAGGCGGGGTTTGACTTATCGATGAACTGAATTAACTTATCGTCGAGCCGAAGACTCAGGCCGCGTCGGGATTCTTTACAGTCTTCAGATGGATGCTAAGGTAATCGCATTTAAGTCATTGAAATAATTGAATTTCAATCGGCTGGCATGGTGCTTGCTGTTATTCCCCGGAAGCTAAAATTCACTAGGAGCTCGGATCATGAATCGCTTTAGCAAGTTCGGAATCGCCGCGGTGATGGCCAGCCCGCTGCTGTTGAGCACAGCGTACGCCACGGTCCTCGCGTCCAGCGTTGGCCCGGTCGAATTGATGATCTCGAGCGGCGCATCGAGCAACACGATGCTCGTGCAGGGCAATTCTTCAGTGGCGACATTCTTCGCGGGCTACAGCAACAACGCAGCGACGACACTGAATGGCTGGTCCATCAACGTCGTTGCCACCAGCAGCGCGCCCACGGTCACGGGCCTGTTCGGCCTGGATCTGTCCAGCCTTGCGGTGACCTGCGCTCAATACGCCGGATGCAGTCAGGATCCGCTGACGATTGCGATGAGTGCGACCGGATTCTCCACGTCCATCGGTCCCGATGGCTTGGTGGGCGGTTTCGGGGGCAGTGCCATTGGCGGTACGGCGACCTCGACGGCCTATTACGACACGAATAACAATTATTTCTGCACCTCAGGGTCGGGAATGGGTTGCACCGCGAGCAACGAGATTGGCACCGCCAGCCTGCACGGCACGGTCGGCGGGACATTCCTGGGTGGTCCGGTCACGAACACCATCCGCTCGTACTCGCTGACGATTGTTGACACATTCGCAGCCAATAGCTTGATGGCTGACCCGACCTATAGTGCCGACACGACGCTCACGCAGGCACCGGAGCCGGGTGCGCTCGCGATGTTCGCCGCCGGCCTCCTGGGCTGCGCGCTGTTCATCAACCGCCGCCGCCGCGCCTCGCGCCAGAGCTGATCGGCTGATTCCAGCCCGTCACTCGGACATCTCTTCTGTGTCCCGCAGAACGGCCCCGCAAGGGGCCGTTCTCGTTTTGGCCTCCCGCCGGCTGCCCCCGGCGCCCAAATCCACTACAGTGGTGCCCATGGACAGCACCACCGCCCGCCCGCGCGCCCCCCTGAATGCCTTCACCGTCGACGTGGAGGATTACTTTCACGTCGCCGCCCTGGCGTCTGCCGTCTCGCGCGACAGCTGGTCGAGCCGTGAGTGCCGCGTAGAGCGCAATACCGAGCGGCTGCTCGAGCTGCTTCAGGCGCGCGGCGTCTGCGGGACGTTCTTCGTGCTGGGCTGGGTGGCCGAGCGCTATCCGGCACTCGTGCGGCGCATCGCCGAGTGCGGCCATGAGGTCGCCTGCCATGGCTACTCGCATCAGCTGATCTACGAGCAGCGCCCTGAGGTGTTCCGCGAGGAGACCGCCCGGGCCAAGGGCATGCTCGAGGAGGCGCTGGGTGAACCGGTGCTCGGCTACCGCGCCGCGAGCTTCTCGGTCATCCGCAAGACGCTCTGGGCGCTCGATACGCTGATTGACCTCGGGTTCACCTACGACTCCTCGATTTTCCCGATCCGGCACGACCGCTACGGCATTCCGGACGCCTCCTCGGAGCCGGGGCACTTCACCGCGCCCTCGGGCCGCTCGCTCGTGGAGTTCCCGATGGTTCCGGCCAGCGTGTTCGGCACGAAGGTGCCGGTGTGCGGCGGCGGATACTTCCGCATTTTCCCCTACTGGCTGACCCGCGCCGGGCTGCGCCAGATCAACGGGCGCGGCCAGGCCTTTCCGTTCTATCTGCATCCCTGGGAAATCGATCCGGGCCAGCCGCGCATCCGGGTCGGGGCCCTCTCGCACTTCCGCCATTACACGAACCTGCACCGCTGCGAGGCGCGACTCAACCGGGTGCTGCGGGAGTTCGCGTTCGCACCGATGCGCGAGGTCCTGAGCGCACGCGGGTTGCTCGAACTGAAGACACCGTCGGGCGCCGCTGCCGGTTGAACGGACCGGACGAGCGGGGGCCGCCGCCGCAGGATGGTCCTGACTTCCCACGCTTGCGGCGGCCCCTCGGCTCGTCCTGCTGACAACGCCTCGCTGCAAGGTCTGCGTCACGACTTCTCCAGACAGCGGCTCGCACACCGGACCCGCCACGTGTCACCGCGAGAATGTCGGCCGGGCCAAGCCGGCGCACTCGCGGCCCGAAGACAGCGAGAACGCGATCTGCGCATATCACGAGCACGTTGAACGTCACGGCGACTCAGTCGGTGTTCGCAGCGTCTGATGGTCGCGCCTGACGCTCGATCCGGCCGACTCGCTCCGTGACCTGCAGTGCGGCCAATGACCTGACGCCGTGTTTGCACGTCTGAGCGGCACAGCAGGGCTTTCCCACGCGCCCACCGGCTCCCGACCGCCTCAATCTGTGCGCAAACTCGCATCCTCGGGACCATTGGAACTGAATGACGGCTGAACACGTCCGACTGTTGCTGTCGCTTTTTTCTGACGTCTATCGCCTCGCAAAAGACTGAGGCACCATCGCCGCCGGGCATACGAGCGCCGCCTCCGCCGTCAACGGCCGGTGCGGCGCGGCGTTATGCCCCGGTGTGAATCGCGCTGCGCTCTGTACGGCTTGATCCCGCGCCGGGCCAGCCTTGCGATTTGCCTCAACAGTCTCCCTTGTAGAGGTCACTTCCATGAACTGCGTGCGTTCCCATTCCGCCTGGACCCTGGGCGCCAGACACCTGCTGTCGGGACTTCTCGTGGTCGCAGCGCTCGCGCTCGCCGGCTGCGGCGGTTCCAGTATGAATCCCGCCGCGGCCGTGAGCCCGTCGGTCTCGAGCAAACAGACCCCCTGCAGCAGCGGCTGCGGAACGGCCGTGGTGTCACTCACGGATGCGCCCGGGGATTTCGTCAGCTACATCGTCA
>JAKBCE010000311.1 GCA_021808195.1 Pseudomonadota bacterium | reverse complement strand
GGCGAGCGGCAGCGGCTGCTGCTTGCGCAGCGCGACAATGGCCTTCGTGGCGATACCGCTGCCGCCCTCGGGATCGGGCAGATCGAACAACAGTGTCGGCACCTGCGCGTTGAGCAGGTGCGCGGCGATCTGCGCGCCCATCACGCCCGCGCCGAGCACGGCCACCTTGCGGATCATGAAATTCGTTTCAGACATGACTTCCTCTGCTGCTGCGGTCCGCGCTGCGGACCGTTCACGGCACGGCTCACAGCGCCGGCCCACTCATTGTCTTTGCGATCCGCTCAGCCCGACGGACCCTCGCCGCGGGGAGCCGCCATGCCGGCCAGCACGAACGGCACCACGTGCTTGACGATCAGATCCGGATCGCGCGCCGATACGGCCGAACGGCCGAAGAGTTTCAAGATGTCATTGCCCGCGAACGCGTGAAACATCACGCTGAAGCCCAGATGCAGTCGCCAGGCGACTTCCTCGGCCGTGAGCTCCGGCAGCGCGCGCCCCAACGCTTCGGTGTAGCGAGAGACCAGATGGCCCCATTCGCGCGAGAGCGTCTCGCGCAGCGCGCGGTGATTCTCCACCAGCACGCGCGAGAACAGACGCACGAACAGCGCGCCACCGCGCGAGGGATCCTTCGAGAGTGCCAGTGCCGGACGCACGTAGCACATCACCACCGCCTCGGCATCGAACCTCGCGGTGCCGGCCGATGCGCACGCCTCGAGCGCGTCGAGTTCGCGCAGGCAATCGCGCGCCCAGGGCTCGAAACGGCGGGCGAACACCGCCTCGAACAGCGCATCCTTGGAGCGGAAGTGATAATTGACCGCGGCGAGATTGACCCCGGCCTGCTGCGTGATCAGCCGCAGCGAGGTGGCCTCCAGGCCCAGCTCGACGAACAGCCGTTCGGCCGCCTCGAGAATCCGAAGGGCGGTCTCCGAGTACTTCGGCTCGGCAGGTCCGGCGTCAGCGGAAAGGAACGAGGATTTCACCGGGCAGCGCCTCAAACAACTGTTTTAAACGTACATTTATTTTAATTCGAGGTCAAGCCGTCGCCCGGCGGCCGGATCAGTCCCAGCGGCCGCGTGCGGCGGCCTCGAGCAGCCGCGACGCCGGCGCCCAGCGAGCGCCGTGGCTGGGCGCGAGCCGCTGCATCGTCGCAATCACCTTCTCGAGTCCGTCCTGCAAGCCCCAGTACATCGGGCCGCCCTTGTACGCCGGAAAGCCGTAGCCGTGGATGTAAACCACGTCGATGTCGCCCGAGCGACTCGCGATGCCCTCGGCGAGGATCTTCGCCCCCTCATTAATGAGCGGATGCAGCAGCCGCGCCAGGATCTCCTCATCGGCGATCGTCCGCCGCTCGATGCCGAGCTCGCGAGAGACCGACTCGATCAGCGCGAGCGTCTCGGGGTTGTGACGGCGCTTGCCCCCCTCGTAGCGATAGAAGCCCGCGCCGCTCTTGCGCCCCAGACGCCCCTCCTCGGCCATGCGCTGCAGGATCGGTGACCAGCGCTCATCGGCCGGCAGCGTGCGGTTGCGGCGGATCGCCCAGCCGACATCGTTGCCGGCCAGATCGCGCATCGCCAGCGGCCCCATGGCGAACCCGAACCCCTCGATCACCCCGTCGACCTGCTCGGGGGTGGCGCCTTCCTCGAGCAGCCGCTCAGCCTCCACCCCGTAGTAGAGCAGCATCCGATTGCCGATGAATCCGTCGCAGTTGCCCGCCATCACCGGAATCTTCCCCAGACGCTTCGCGAGCGCCATCACGGTGGCGAGCGTCTGCGGGGAACTCGCCGCGCCGCGCACGTTCTCCATCAGCTTCATCACGTGCGCGGGACTGAAGAAATGCGTGCCGACCACCCGCTGCGGCCGACCCGTCACCTGCGCGAGCCGGTCGATGTCGAGCGTCGAGGTGTTGGTGGCGAGGATTGCGTGGGCGGGTAGATTCCGATCGAGCTGCTCGAACACCGCGCGCTTGAGCGCCGGATCCTCGAACACCGCTTCGATGGCGATGTCGACCGTCCCGAGCGACTCGTAGCGGGTGGTGCCGGCAATGCGCTGCAGCGCGGCATCGGCCTGCGCGCGGCTGAGCCGACCCCGCTCGACGGTCTGCGCATACACGGCGCGGATGCGCTCCATCGCGGCCGCGAGCGCTGCGTCCGAGACATCAAGCAGCGTCACGGGAATGTCCGCATTGGCGAACAGAACCGCAATCCCCGCCCCCATGGTGCCGCCGCCGACCACTGCGGCGCGCCGGATCGGCAGCGGCGCGACTTCCGCCCCCACCCCCTCGATCTTGCGGGCGGCGCGTTCGGCATCGAACACATGCATCAGCGCCTTGCGCTGGGGGCTCTCGCGGCACTCCAGGTAATACTGACGCTCGAGCGCGAACGCCTCGGCGCGCCCGCGGGTACAGGCCGCCTCGATCGCATCGGCGATGCGCCAGGGGGCGAGCTGGCCCTTGAATTTACGCTCATGCGCCGCACGCCAGGCGCTGAACAGCTGCGGATCGACGCCGGTGATCTTCTCCTCGCGCTCACTGGCGAGCGGCCCAGCGCCTTCGTCGGCGAGGCGGCGTGCCCAAGCCAGGGCCTCCGGCAACAGAGCATCGGCCAGCGCATCGATCACCCCGAGCGTGCGGGCACGCGCCGCCGGGAGCGCCTCGCCCGTGGAGATCGCCTCGAGCGCCGCCTGCGGACCGGCGAGCCGCGTGAAGCGCTGCGTGCCGCCCGCACCGGGAATCAGACCGAGTTTCACCTCCGGTAGGCCCACGCGCGAGCCACTCGCGGCGATGCGCGCATGACAGGCGAGCGCCAGCTCGAAGCCGCCACCGAGCGCCACGCCTTCGATGGCCGCCACGACCGGCTTGCCGAGCGATTCGATCCGAGCGATCACCTCGAGCAGGATCGGCGGCTCGAAGGCTGCGCCGGAGGCGATCTCGCGGATGTCCGCGCCGGCCGGGAACGAGCCGTTCGC
>JAKBCE010000026.1 GCA_021808195.1 Pseudomonadota bacterium | reverse complement strand
GATTGGTATATGGACAAGAAGATTCGCATCGACGAGCTGATCACGCACGTCATGCCGGTCGAGCGCATCAATGAGGCGTTTGACCTGATGCACCGCGGCGAGTCCATCCGCTCGGTGGTCACATTCTAACGGTTGGCAGAGAAAGCACCTCTTCTCACCGGGCGGCTCACAGAGCCGCCCGGTGAGCGTATCGGCACTGGCGCGCTTACTCGAGCGCGACGTCCATCCGCTGCGTGTAGAAGGTGTTGCTGGCGCTATCGTAGGTACCGATCGCGACCAGCTTGAAGACCTTATTCGAGCCGTTCACCGCACTCGCGAGCCCGCTGAGGAAGCTCGAGGGGCTGTCGTAGACATTGACCCCGCTCGTGGCATTGCCGACGGCGTACTCGGAGTTGCCGCTGCAGGTGCCGCTCGAGCAGCCAGCGATGATCGTCGGGCTGCTGGCGAGGCTGGAGAGCTGCACGGTCTGCGGTCCGGTGCGCATCAGGGCGGAGGTGATGCTCGAGTTGCTGAGGTTCACCACCACCCCAGAACTACCCTGGCTCGTGAACGGCGCTGTCGTGCCCGAGGTCCACTCCACGATGAGCGTGGACGGTCCGCTGCTCATATTCGCGACCGTTGAGGCGGTGAAATCCGGCGGCGCCGAGCCGAACGGCGTCACGATCCCCGTGGCATTGAGCAAGGTGTTGGCGCTGAGCGTGCTGGCGTCATACGAGCCGGTGTTCACCGTGTAGCTGGCGGGATTGGCGTCGCTGCTTGCGGTGAGACCGGTGCCGGAGAAATTAAAGCTGCTCGGCGCGTAATTGCCGAGTTCGAGCAGATTGACGGTCGCACTGCCGAGTGCGCCGCTGCCGAGCGTTCCCCACAAATCGGTCGGTTGCAGGCGGATCTGGCCAGCGCTTGCGTTGAACGAAAGCGCATTCGAGCTGCTGACCGTGCCAATACCGAGCGCCGTGATGCGCTGGCCGACCGATACGGACTGCTGCGTGAGGCCGCTGGCGGCCACGCCGTCTTCGCTTACCACGGTGCCCGAGCCGACAGTGACCGTCGCAGTAGGGTAATAGGTGTAGGCTGCGTTGCTGAAGCAGACGTTCACCTGGCAGACGTACTCGGCTCCCTGCAGAGTCAGAGTATTGCCGGAGCGGCTCGCGACGACGCCTCGCAGCGCTTCATTGCCCGGGCTGATGACGCTGGTGCCGGCGTAGACCGCGGTCGCATTCAGCTCGGGCGTGATGGTCGACAGGTTTCCGAGCGAGCCATAGGCGGTTACGGTGACGCCGGGGTTCAGACTCGCTAGCGCGGTCAGCCCGGCTGTGCCCGTGTAGGACGTGCCATTGATGTTGAAGTAAGTGCTTGAGGTGGCATTGACCGTCAGCGCACCGACGTCGCCGTCTGTGTAGTACGTGTCGTCGAATGGTCGGATATTTTCGATGAAATTTCCGGAGCCGGGGTTCGATTTGACGATCTGCCCGCGAGCGCGCAGCGGATTGGAGTCGTATGGCAGCACGGTTGCCACGATGAACGGCTTGACCGTGACGGTATTGGCGCTCGCGTTGATCGAATTCGATGCGGCGAGATCAACGTCGATCGCGACCGGAGTCGATTGATTCAAGCTCACGACCAGCGGATGCGAGGGAGAAAAATTCACCGTCTCGCTGATCACGCCGGGATTGACCGTGCCGCCGGAGCTCTCGACTTTCGCTGGGGTCGTTTGACCCTTCAGGTAGACGACCGGCGAGGAGTAATCAAGGCTCACCGTCATGCTCTTGTAGGTGCCGACTGGGATGCCGGTCGCATTGAACAATTCGGTGAGATTGGTCCGGCGGGTCAGATCGACTTCCTGATCCGTGGCCTGGGCATAGACCACGTATCCGTCGCTGCGCGTGAGGGTGACCGTGTACAAGCCCACCGAGTAGCTGGCGAAGTCGCCCGCGCTCTCGCCGGTGAGCATCAGCACCGGAGTGCCGTTGTACACTCGGGTGGTCGCGCTGCAGCCACCGAGTGCGATGGCGAGCGCTGCGCCCACGGCGCAGATCGAGGTGCGCAGGGTGCCGGAGGCGCCCGATATTGCGCGAGCGCAATCGAATCTCATCAATCTCCCCCTTCAATCGGGATGGGTATTGCAGGTCCGTTCAGGATGAACGGCTGAAAAACGCCTAGTGTATCGTCTTTGAGTCGACCGCGTCTGCGGGGTTCCGGGACAGGGGACCATCTGCTTCCAGTCGCTGTCGCGCGGTGGGCTAGCGGTCCTGGGAGAGCACTCCGACCGGGGCACTCGAACTGCCGAACATGAACATCGAGTACACGTTGCCCGAGCCCAGGGTTGCGCTGCTCTGCGTGTAGAGCGTCTGCGAGGTGGTGTAATCCGTTACGGTCACGGTTCCGGTCGTGGTCGCGCTCACTTGCGTATCATAGGCTGAGGTGCCGGCCGTGGCGCCGCTCGGCAGATCAGAGCCGAGCGGCACATTGGTCGCAACCGGCATGAAATTCACCGCCAGGGAGAGCGGATCACCGCTGCCGGACATGGCATTGACCAGGCGCACGCTCGCATATCCGCTGAGCGGTGGGACATTGCTATCGGACAGCCAGCTCTCACTGACGCTGCTGGCATTGCCGTAGATGAGCAGCGTGTAATCCTGGCCGGCGGTCAAAGTCTCATTCGGGACGGTGACCACGGTTCCATTGATTGCCAGGGACACGGGCTGGCTGCCTGCCGGGATCAGCTGATAAGTCCCCACAGCCGCTGCCGGCGCGGCACTGACCAGGGTGGTACCCCCAACTCCAGCGGTCACGCTGCTCGCGCCCGTCAATCCGATCGCTGCCCGTACGCGCGCGTCCGGATTGGTGTAAGTGGCCAGCGAGCCCTGTTGCGGCAGCGCCATGACATTGACGAGATACCCGCCCGGCGCCTCGGTGATGATGAGGCTGAGGACTTCCTGATTGGTGAGCTTCAGCCCCGAGAAGTCGAAGCGCAGGTCGGTATTCTTACCCGCGCCGGTGATGCGCAGCTCGTAGGTGCCCTGTGGGATGGTGCTGAAACTGGTCGCTTTACCGCCGGCGACGGCGCTGAAGTTCGGCGAGGCGCTCGCGAGCGGGACTCCGGCACTGGTCAGATAGACATCGAGACTGCCGGCATCCGGGTCGGCATTGAGCACCTCGACGCTCGCATAGCCGCCATTCGGTGCGCCCTGCTGTTCATTGATTTCCATGACTCCGAACGAGCCACTGTCCCCGTAAGCGACGTAGGTTCGTCTAGCACTATTTGAAAAAGTCTCACTGCGGCTCGCAAGCGCATTGGGTGCCCCGACCCCGTGGCTGGTGAAGTAGACCGTGTAGGCGGTCGGAGTGATGGCCGCGTAGCCGCTTGCAGACCCCGTGGCGACATTGCTCAGCTGTGCCGTGCCGCCCGTGCCGCTTTGCTCGAAGTACACATCGAGTGACGGATACCCGGCACTGGCATTCACGAGGCGTACCTTCGCATCGCCGCTGCTGCCGCAGCCGGCGAGTATCACGGTCGCGAGCGCTGGCAGCAGCATCGCGCCGCGGCGAATGATGGACATGCGATCAACTCCTTACGGGTGTCCGCGGCCGGCGGCAGTGCTCACGCCCTGCGTGCGGGGAGCAGTAAGGATATCGGAACCGGCAGGTGATTGCCGCCGCTGCGCTCGGGCCGGCCGCAGGGCGGGTCCGAGCGCCGTTCAGCGCTCCTGGAACTGGCCGTCGATCCAGGTGGCCCGCACGTTCAGCCGCTCGTCCGTGAGGACGAGATTGGCCCGGTAGCCGGGCTCGATGCGCCCAAGCTCACCGGCGAGTCCGAGGAAATCCGCCGGGTAAAGACTGGCCATGTGTACCGCCTCATGCAGAGGCACCCCGAGCAGCTCGATCGCGTTTCGTACGCAGCTCGCCAGATCGATGTTGGAGCCGGCGAGCCGCCCTTCCTCGTCATAGCAGGTCTGGCCGCAGACGCTGATGCGTCGGCCCTGCAGCTCGAATGAACGAATGTCGGTGCCGAGTGCGGGCATGGCGTCGGTGACCAGCATGAACCGCTCGTGCGGCTTGCAGCGCAGCGCCAGGCGCAGTACCGCAGGGGCGATGTGCTCGCCGTCGACGATGATGCCGCACCAGCTCGAGGGGTCCTCAAGTGCAGCGCCAACCACGCCGGGCTCACGGCTGGTCAACTGGGACATGGCATTGAACAGGTGCGTGAAGCCGCGCAAGCCATTGCGTAGCGCCTCGGTCGTCTCCGCATAAGTGGCGTTGGTGTGGCCGGCCGAAACGATCACCCCGGCATCGGCAAGTCTTCGGATGATGTGGGGCGTGGTCACCTCCGGAGCGAGCGTCACGACCGTACGTCCGACTCCCATGGAGGTGAGCAGCCCCACCGCGCTGTCATCGAGTTCGCGCAGCTTGGCCTGATCGTGCACTCCCTTGCGCTCGACACTGAGGAACGGTCCCTCAATATGGATCCCGAGGACCCCGGGGACGCCGGCGGCGATTGCGGCGCGCGTCGCCTCGATAGCCTGTGCGACGACATCGAGATCCGTGCTGATCAAAGTGGGTAGAAAGCCGGTCGTCCCAAAGCGGCGGTGTGCGCGACCGATCTGACGAATGGACTCCACGGTCGGGGCGTCATTGAACAGCACGCCGCCGCCACCGTTGACCTGCACGTCGGTGAATCCAGGCAAGAGCAGCCCGCCGCCGAGGTCCACGCGTTCGATTCCTGGACCGCGCGCGGCCGCGGATGGCATGACCTCAGCGATACGCCCATCGGCGATGAGCACGCTCTGTTCAGCGACAAAGTTCGTGCCGCGCAGCACCAGCGCGTTGGTCAATGCGATGGACATCAGACCGTCTCGGTGACTTTGCGCAGGTGGGGGGGGTGGTCCGGGTCCAGCCCGCGGGCGAGTGATAGCGCGTTCGCGAAGCGATAAAATGTTTGGATCAGCAGCATCGGTTCGATCACCGGGTGGGCAGGTTCGGCCGGTAGCTGCAGTGCCTGCGGGCAGCGCGAGCCGGCGATCAGCACCTGTGCGCGGCGCGCGGTCAGCTCCTGGGCCAGCATCTCGATGCTGGCGCGGGCCTCATCGTTCTGCGAGAAGATCAGCACGGGGAACCCGGGCTTCACCAGCGCCAGGGGACCATGGCGCACTTCTGCGGCACTCACCGCTTCCGCATGTACGCCGCAGGTCTCCTTCAGCTTCAAAGCGGCCTCCTGTGCGATGCCAAGACCGATGCCGCGGCCGATCACGTACAGGTCACTCGTCGTGGTGAGTGGCTCGAGCGCAGCGCTCCAGTCGAGACTCCAAGCCTGCTCGAGATGTTTTGGGGCTTTGCGCAGCGCTTCGGAAAGCATCCGGTCGCCACTCCAGCAGGCCACCAGATGGATGATCGCGGCCAATGAGGCGATGAAGGATTTGGTGGCCGCGACGCTGGTTTCGACGCCAGCGGTGAGCGGTACGAACTCATCGGCGAGCGCCTCGAGCGGGGAATGCTCGGCATTGACGAGTGCCACGATCCGTGCGCCGGCCTCGCGGGCCTTGCGTACCGAGGCCAGCAGATCCGGGCTGGCGCCGGACTGGGAGATCGCCAGGCACAGCGCTCCGGCAAGGCGCGGTCGGGCGTCATAAAGAGAGCTCACCGAGGGCGCAGCGGAGCTGGTCGGCACCCCGAGGCGTGTCTCAATCAGATATTTGGCAAACGTCGCCGCATGGTCGGAGCTGCCGCGTGCGCAGGTGACCACCACGGGCGGATTCAAGGCGCGCAACCGTTCTGCCAACGTTTCCATGCGCTCGGCATTGCTGAACAACTGATCGCGCACGGCTTGCGCGGCCTGCGCCGCTTCGCCGTGCATGCGGGTGGTCGATTCGTGCAAGTGTGCCCTCATATGTCGCTCAACTCCGCCACGAAGTCGTAGATATCACCGCGGAAATACGACTGGGTGAATTCCATGGCGCGTCCGTCTTTCAAAAAGCCCACCCGCTCGACCAGCAGCCCCGCGTCGCGCTCGCGGATCTGCAGCAGCTTTGCCTGCTCAGCCGTAAACAGCACTGCGCGCAGCCGCTGCAGAGCGCGCACCGGGCGGTTACCGGCGCGTTCGAGCGACTCATAGAGTGAAGACTCAACGGCATCGAGTGCAGGCAGGCAGGAGGCGAGTACAGTCGCGTACTCGATCGACATCGGCGCATCGTCGGCGTAACGGATGCGATGGAAGCGAAAGACGGGTGTACCCGGGCTCGAGCGTAGCGTGAGCGACTCTTCCGGCGTGACGCTGCCCTCGGACTTGCGCAGCCACACGCTGCGCGGCGCTCGGCCTCGGGCGCGCATGTCCTCGGAGAACGAAGTGAGCTTGGAGAAGTTCTTCTCCACGCGCGAGCACACGAAGGTTCCGGCACCCTGGCGGCGCACCAGTAGCCCCTCGGTCACCAGCCCGTCTATGGCCTTGCGCACGGTGATGCGCGAGATCTGAAAGTCCTGCGCGATGTCGCGCTCCGGAGGCAGCGCATCCTCGGGCCCGATCTGGCGAGTCTCGATCGCCTGACGCAATGCACGCTGCAATTGCTGGTACAGCGGCAGCGAGCTGCTTTCGTCGAGCTTCCCCAGCGTTTGCGACAGCATCAATGGTGTGACCTCCGGAACCGATTCCACCGTGTAGACGCAATACCATTATAGTACCAGTCAAACTGCGTGGTGTCTAATGTGTTCTGATAAGACATTGATTAGGATGCGATAAAAGATTCGCGGGGCGGCCGGCATTGCGCCTGCATCGAGTTCACGAAAAACCGGTATTAGAGTGGCACTAAAAAGGTTCCAGTGTGGCGCTGGCACGATATCCCATCTGCATCGGGTGCACCGGCGAGCGTTGGACAGATGCTCACCTGATCTTGGTTCGGGGCGGTGCATGGGTTGCGAATCTTACGGCGCGGCTGCGCAGCGTGTCGGTCTTGCAGGTTGCTGTGCTCTGGTCAAAGGCTGCCCCCGGTGAATTGACGGACCGTGGAGCGCTGTGGCGGCTCGGGCACGCCGCGCGCGCGACAAGCTCGGGCTCTGCGCAGATCGCATTCTCGATGTAGGTCGAACGGTGAGCCCGATCTGCTTCGCGGTCACGAGGGTCACGTGTGGCAGGATCCGGTGTCCGGGTGCGATTCCTTTTCTCTTGAGGGCCGGTGCCCACTGGCGCGCGCCTCAATTCCTCCGCCACAGCCTGCATCTGCCCAATTCGCTTGGCGTGGCCGCTGAGCAGGCCGGCGGAGTGCCTCGCGCTTCGAGACACTGGTGCTCTCGCCGGGGTCGAGCGCGCGTCGTCCCTTGCGGCGCAAAGCCTTGATGAGGCAGTCGTTGGTCAAGTTCGGGCGGCGCAATTCGAGCTTGAGTGAATCGATGCGCTCGCGGCAGCGCGGCTTCAGGATCGCCGGGACGTTGCCAACGTGCGCCGGGAACAAGAGTTGATCCCACGGAGTTGAGGGCGCAAATGCCACAGGGCCTCTGCGGCCGCGTAGCGCCGGACAGGGCGGCCTCGGGATCACCGCGCGTACTGCAATTGTCGACTGCGATGGAGACTCAATGTTCCGCTCGCGAGCTTCGGACGACCATTCGTGTGCCCCGGTGCCAATCAGGCGCTTGGCTCAGAAGATACCAATAAAGCACCAATATGTTGCACGGAAAATACAGTGATATTCATAACGCAATGATTCATAAGAAATAGAATTTTAGGGCCAAAGCAACAACTCCAGGGTGTGGCGTTTTTTTTAAACTGGTATTATAGTGGCAACGAAGTGGTCTTGAACGTGCGCTGTCCATCGGGGGGACTGGTTCGGATTTCGGCTCGAGAGGACTCGAGCAGGCAAATGGGACCGCTGCGGGGGGCTGGTTCTTCTTGCAACGACAACATCTGAAAACATCTGGGGTGAGCAATTTATGAGAATCGCAAGGTCCACGTTGATCGGTACGGCCGTCGCGATGGCATTGTTCGGGCGCAACGACCCGGCGCAGGCACGTCCGCTGCCGGCTCCGGAGCACACGCAGCCCGCCACGAAGAGCAAGAATGCTCCCGTCGCGCTGCAAACCGTCGTCGTATCGGGTATCCGGTACTCACTCGAGAAGTCGCTTGCGCTGGAGCGCGGAGCCGTCGGCACCGTGTCTGTTGTCACCGCAGAGAGCATCGGCAAGATGCCGGACCGGAACGTTGCGGATGCGTTGGAGCGGCTGCCGGGTGTCAATATCAGTACGGCGGGCGCCACCGAAGGCGGGTTTGCCGAATCCGACCGCGTGAGTCTGCGCGGCCTCAGCCCAGGCCTCACGATGACCACGCTCAACGGCCATTCGGTTGCCTCGGGCGATTGGTTCGTGCTGGATCAGAGCCAGGAGGCGGGTCGCAGCTTCGATTACACACTGCTGCCGGCGGAAATCGTCAAGGAGATCAAGGTCTACAAGACTCCCGAGGCCTCCCTGCCCGCGGGCGGTGTCGCGGGCGAGGTGGATGTCGTGACGCGCAAGGCACTCGACTTCCACAAGTCCGTCACCCTCGAGGCCGACGTCGGTGCGGTTCATGACACCTTGGCGAACCGCAATGATCCGCAATTCAACGCCCTCGGCGACTGGATGAACAGCGAACGCACCTTCGGCGTGATGCTGCAGCTGTTCTCCGAGACGGAGCACTTCCGGCGTGACGGCCAGGAGATGCTCGGCTACAACCAGATCAGTCCGACCAGTGCGGTGGGTACCGCCAATCCGGCGCTGGCGAATGTCTACTACCCAAGCATCCTCGATGCAGCGTATTTTACGCAGCGCACGCAACGCAACGGCGGCAATGCCGACATCGAGTGGCGGCCGGATCATGCGCTGTCCTTAAACCTGAACCTGTTCAGCTCGAAGCTCGAAGCGACCAACTACAACCGCAGCTACTCGATCTGGCCGTCCGAGATCATTGGCGAAGGTTTGGCGCCATCGCAGTATACGGTGCAGGGCAACACCCTGACGTCGGCGACCTGGGCACCGGTGGCAGGTAAGAACTTCGGCGTGTACGATCAGATTTCTCGGCCCGATGAGAGCGCCAGCACAAATTGGGCGGACTTCAGCGGGAAATGGCGGCCGGATGACGATTGGGCGGTGTCGTGGGATGGCGGTGTGTCCTTCGGTCACAGCAGGACCCCGAATCAGAACGTGCTGGAGACGCTGCCCGGTGTCGGTGCGGGCGGATCGTATACGATGCACGGCACTGCGACCGCGGCCAGCTGGAACCTCGGCAACACCGTCAATACCAGCCCGACGCCGGGCGGCACGCCGGTGGCGTTCAGCTGGATCTTCGGCGACCAGAACATCGATGTGCTCGACGCTGAGCGTTGGGGCAAGATCGATGCGGACTATGTCCTGAATCGAGGCGTGTTCAGCGATCTGAAGTTCGGCGCGGACTACAAGACGCACGACCGGCATCTGTGGAATGCGATCGGACAGGGGCCGGCCTGCAATGGCGGTGCCTTCGACTGGGGCTCTCCCCCCTACTACTGTGCGGCCGGTGCCCAGTACTCGGCCTATAATCCGGCCAATTACCCGACCGGGTACCAGAACTTCCCGAGCAATTTCGGCTTTGGACTCGGGTCGGGCTTCCCGACCCAGATCTGGTATTTCACGCCGTCTCAGCTCGCCGCCTACGATCTGTCGTATACCAACCGCAACCCGATCACGCGCGCCGATTGGACGGTGGACTTCGGACTTCAGGAGAAGGATACCTCCGGGTACGTGCAGCTCGATCTCAGCGGGCATCGCTGGAGCGGCAACGTGGGCGTGCGGTTCGTGAGAACGCAGGACAGTATCGTCACGAACGTCGGCGTGCCGGCGACGACACCGGGGGCGATCACGACCTCAGCGTTCGGTTCGTACGCGCAGGTGACGACCAATCACAGCTACACCGATGTATTGCCGAGCGCTAATCTGAAGCTCGATCTGACACGGGACTTGGTCGGACGGCTGGCCGTCGCGCAGACCATGGCGCGGCCCGCCTATTCGGCCCTGGCCGGATCGACCTCGTTGGAGGTTCAGGCCACCTACGGCGGTGGCGTGGGCACCGGCACGGGCAGCAACCCGAACCTGGCGCCCATCAAGGCAACCAACGTGAACGGGGGCCTGGAGTGGTACTTCAATCGCAAGTCGGTGCTGTCGGCTGAAGCCTACTACATGCGACTCTCGAACTATGTGTCGTACGGCACCGCCAACGAGCAGTTCATGACGTTCGACACGGCTCATCCGCAGGGCTTCGAGGGTACCTATGCCATTACGGCCCCGGAGGAGGCCAGTGCCAATGTGCATGGTGTGGAGCTCAATTACGAGCAGCAGTTCTTTGATAACTGGGGGCTTGAAGCCAACGCCACGTTGAATGGCGGCAGTGCGACAAACCCATCTGGATTGCCTGGCGGCAGTCGCGTCGTGGGTCTGTCGAAGGAGACTTACAACGTCGTCGGCTTCTATGAAAATAGCAGCTTTAGCGCCCGAGTGGCCTATACCTACCGCTCGCAGTTCTTTAGCGGAGTCGACCGCAGCACGGCGTTTACGATGATGGGCGAAGGTACGCTGGCGGCCTCGTTGAATTACAACGTCAACAAGATCTTTTCCATCTCGCTGGTGGGTCAAAACCTGAACAACCCAGAGCTGAAATACTACGCGGCGAACCAGAATCAGCCGCGAGCCTTCTACCTGAATGGTCGGCAGTATTTCTTGGACTTCCGCTTCGTACTCTGAGGGAACGGGCGGCCCGCCGGCGTCTGGCCGGCGGGCCGGCGGATCCTCCCGGATCATCGGCGCGAGTTCGGATCTGCTCGGGAAACCCTGCGGGGGCGCAGGGCGGCGCGGCCGGCTTGACGGCCCCAGGGGCAGCGATCAGCATGCCTCTTTGAGGCACATTTGCCGATTCTATGGCGATGACCACGGTCTCGGATGATTCGTTCAATTTCTCGGCAACGATGCGATCACCGGTGTCGCTTGCTGCGCGTATCGCCATCGAGGCGGCGGGGTCGATGAGCGCGGCGGGTGCCACCGGCACGAGTGGCGCCGGGACCGACAGGGGGCGCTCGATTGGGGGTTTCGCCGCCCCGGCCAGCCGCGAGCGGCTCTGTCTCGCCGGGTTCGGTGGCCCGAGCCTCGAAACGGCTCTGCACCCGCAGGCGATCGATCGTGAGCATCCCACCGTATTCGGGTGTGCACCCTTGGCGGGCGAAACGCTTTGCCTCAAGCGCCAGTGCGTGCGTGCCGCGACTATCGTGGAATTGTGCTGCAGGATCGAGCAGCGCGACGGTTCCCTTGCGGGTGTCACTGCGCGCTGTTGTGCACACCGGCTGGCGTTTGCACACATTCCGTGGTGCCGGAAGATCCCGTCTCGGCAACGGTGTTCGGGGTGGCGGTGACGGCGTCGTGCGAACTTCCCGGTGCGCCCATGCGCGAACTCGATGTGAGTGACGTGGGTGTCTGGCGGGAAATGGTTGCCTCGTCGGAACCGGCGGTGATTCGGGGGCTGATACGTGACTGGCCTGCGGTGGCGGCAGGTCGTCATTCGGCCACTGCGCTCGCCGCATACCTGCGACGCTTCGACAGCGGCCAACCTGTCGATGCGATCATGTGCCCGCCGGAGGTCGAAGGACGCGTGTTCTATGATGCCGACATGGCGGGGTTTAACTTCGTTCGCAATCGCTTGGCGCTCAGCGCCGTGGCCGAGCAGGTGCTGCGGTATGCGAGCTTCGAGCGGGCTCCCTCCGTCGCTGTGCAGAGCGCGCTCGTGAGCGCTTGCCTGCCGGGATTTTGCGCGGCGAACCGCTTGAGCTTTCTCGACGATTCGATCGTGCCGAGAATCTGGCTGGGCACAGCCATCACCACGCCGACGCACCTCGATGAATGGAACAACATCGGCGGTGTGCTGAGCGGTCGGCGCCGCTTCACTCTGTTCCCGCCCGAGCAGATCGGGAACCTGTACATCGGCCCGCTCGATTTCGCGCCTACGGGGGCGCCGATGAGCCTCGTGCCGCTGCACCAGCCCGACTTCGCGAGCTTCCCGCGATTCCGACGGGCGCTTGCGGCGGCCGTGAGTGCCGTGCTCGAGCCGGGCGACGCGATCTTCATCCCGCCGTTGTGGTGGCATCACGTCGAGTCGCTCGAGCGCTTCAATGTCCTGGTGAATTACTGGTGGAGCCCTGCCCCGACCATACAAACGGCGACCGATTCGGGCTTCGACGCCCTGACGCTTGCGATCTTGAATCTGCGCCGGCTGCCCGCACCCACACGCCGGGCCTGGCGGGCGCTGCTCGATCACTTCGTGTTCGATGAGCCCGACGTCGCGGTCGGTCACATACCGTCACACCGGCACGGCATGCTCGGAGCGCTCGATGGTCAGACCCTGGCGCGCTGGCGGGCCTACCTGGCCGGCAAGCTGCGGTCTGGCCGGTAGCAACGATCAGCCGAAAGGCGCGGAGTCGGCGCGACGGTCTCGCTGGCGTGGAGAGAGCGGATGAGTCGGAGTGGCTCTGTGAGCTATTTGATCTGTACGGCACCACGGACCGGCAGCACGCTGCTGGCCGAAGCTTTGAGCAGCACGGGCCGTGCGGGCTCGCCGGATGAGTTCTTCAAAGGCTACGAGCCGCTCGATCGCTTGTGGCGGGACGCGTTCGGCATTGAAGGCGACGCCGACTATTTCGACAAGGTGCGGTCAGCAAGAACAGGGGCAAATGGGGTCTTTGGTCTGAAGCTGCTCTGGCCTCAGGGCCCGGCGCTCATGGCGAAGCTGCGCGCGAGCGCGACCCTGAAGCATGCGCCAGCGAACGCGTCAGTGCATGAGTTGCTCACCATGAAGCTCGGTGCGCCGCCGCGCTACCTTTGGCTGCGGCGCAGGAACAAGCTCGCACAGGCCATTTCCTATCTGCGCGCCGAGAAGACGCGGATCTGGCGTTCGAGTGACATGCCGCCGCGTGGCGGGCAGGCCGAGACTGAGCTCGACTTCGATTTTGAGTCGATCGTGCGCTACCTGCGCGCCGTGAACGGATTCGATATGGAATGGGCGTGCTTCTTTCTGGCGCATCGTGTTCAGATGCTGCCCATCACTTACGAGGAGTTGAGCGCCGCTTACGAGGCGACCGTCCACAGAGTGCTCGATTTCCTCGAGGTGCCCCGAGACGGGGTCACCGTGGCGCCGCCGGCGCTGCGTCGTCAGAGCGATGCGCGCTCGGGCGAATGGGAGAGTCGGTTTCGCGAGATGGCGCGGGCGCGTGGCTTGGAGATGCCGGAGTTGCTCGGCACGGCATAGCCGGGGAGGGGCGCCCGCCGCTCAGGCGATGTCAGAGCATCGTCCGACAATGCCGCTCGAGATATTCCCGGTGCGTGGGCAGCGCGCGGGCAGTCTCCTGCATGGCGCTTCGGACCCAGGCGAGAAACTGTGCGATATCACCGCCGCGAACCTCGGCAAGAGGGTGGTAACGCTGCGGCCATACCTGTTGACCGAGGAGTACCGCCAGCCAGTTGTTTCTCTGGAACAGCTCCGCGGTCTCGACGATCGGCCGGCCGCTGTGACGGAAGTGATCGATGCGAGCGCGCAAGGATGCGGGGATGGGCATCTCGCGTGTGTGGCACCACATCGGCTCCTCGCGCCGCTGAGCGTGGTAGTGCAGGATGAGGAAGTCGCGAATCCACTCGTATTCGGTGAACGTTGCGCGGTTGAATTCCTCCGCCAGCGCCGGGTCAAAGTCACGATCCGGAAACAGCAGCAACAATCGGGTGAGCGCCGACTGGACAAGATGCAGCGCGGTCGATTCGAGCGGCTCGAGGAAGCCCGCCGCGAGCCCGATGGCGATGCAGTTGCGTACCCAGGTCTGCCGGCGCACTCCGGTGGTGAAGCGCAGCGAGCGTGGCTCGCCAATGGGCTCGCCGTCGAGGTGGGCGAGCAGAACCGCTGTGGCCTCGTCATCGCTCATGTATTTGCTACAGTAGACGTGACCGTTGCCGATGCGGTGCTGCAGCGGAATCCGCCACTGCCAGCCCGCAGCATGTGCGCTCGATCGGGTGTATGGGGGCAAATCCGCTCCCACCGCGCAGCCCACCGTCACAGCACGGTCGCAGGGCAACCATTGCGCCCAGTCATCCAGCGCGACGCCTAGCGACCCCTCCAGCAGCAGGCTGCGAAATCCGGAGCAGTCGATGAAGAGGTCCGCCTCGATGTACCGACCTCCCTCAAGCGTCACGGCTTCGATGAAACCATCTTCAGCGCGCAGGTGGACGTCGACAACCTTGCCATCGGTCCGTCGCACTGCGCGCTCTTCGGCATAGCGGCGCAGGACCCTGGCGTAGCGAGAAGCATCGAAGTGGTAGGCATACACGAGGGCGGAGAGGACTTGGCGCGGATCGCTCGGCGGGCGATCGAATCGGCCGGCCCGCGCCGCTGCGCAACACAGGGAGTAATCTTCCAGCGGCACCTCCAGGCCGCGCGCTCGCTCACGCAGCCAGTACTGATCGAATGCGACGCCGTCGTGATCGGTGCCGAACCGTCCGAAAGGATGAAAGTACCGCTCACCCGGACGCGTCCATCCGGCGAATTCAATGCCGAGCTTGAACGTGCCTCCGGTCGCCGCGAGGAACGCGTTCTCATCAATCCCCAGCTGTTGATTGAAGGCCCTGATCGGCGGAATGGTCGCCTCGCCAACCCCGATGGTGCCGATGGCGGAGGACTCGATCAGCTCGATGTGACAGCTGCCGCGCAGCGCCTCGGCAAGCGCCGCCGCTGCCATCCAGCCGGCCGATCCGCCCCCGACGATGACGATGCGCCGGATGCGGCGGTCTGCGTTCATCGGTACACGTCGGCAATTGGCGGACAGAGGGGCTGAGCGATCCGCTTGCTGCCATCGACGGCCGATGCGGCCGCGGGCTCGACGCCGCTCGTGGCCCGTGCAGCGATGAAGCCCCGAAGCGACGGGCGAGCCGCCCGCACGACCCCGGCCCACTGCACAGGGGTCATTGATCGCTCAGCTCGGCAACGAAATCGTAGATGTCGCCACGAAAATACGATTGGGTGAATTCGACCGCGCGGCCATCCTTGAGGAAACCCACCCGCTCGACGAGCAGTCCGGCATCCTTCTCGTGGATCTGCAGCAATTTGGCTTGCTCGGCGGTGAACTGTACCGCGCGCAGACGCTGCAATGCGCGCACCGGGCGGTTGCCGGTACGCTCGAGTGCTTCGTATAACGAGGACTCCACGGCATCGAGGGAGGGCAGGCAGGAGGCGAGCACGGTGGCGTATTCGATGCACATCGGCGAATCGTCGGCGAATCGGATGCGTTGAAACCTCAGCACGGGCGTGCCGGGACTGGAACGCAGGGTGAGCGACTCCTCGGGCGTCACACTGCCCTCGAGTTTCCTCAGCCAGACGCTGCGCGGGGCACGGCCACGGGCGCGCATATCCTCTGAAAACGAAGTGAGCTTGGAGAAGTTCTTCTCCACGCGTGTGCTAACGAAGGTTCCGGATCCCTGGCGGCGAACCAACAGGCCCTCGTTGACCAGGCCATCGATGGCCTTACGCACCGTGATGCGTGAAATGTGCAAATCTTGCGCGATATCGCGCTCCGGGGGCAGTGCGTCTTCGGGAGAGATGACGTGGGTTTCGATTGCCTGGCGCAGGGCACGCTGGAGCTGTTGATAAAGTGGCTGCGCGCTGACTTCATCCAGCCTGCCGATCGTTTGAGACAGTATCAAAGGTCTACTCCAGGATGCGCCCGACCGCATCATGATACCAGTCAAGTACCATTATGCAATTTGAGTCATAGTGGTTGCGCCATAACGCACTGTAACAATTGTGAAACACGAGTTTTGGCATCTGCGTCGGCGTGACGGTTCGCTCATTGGTATTAAATTGGAGTCTACGGTTCAAGTGCGCAGGTCCGGACCGAGCACCGTGCAGTGCGTTGCCCAACAGCGTCCGGCGGCCGCAGGCCGCTCTACAGCAGGCTCATGCAATCCTTTCCGGGGGGGCGTGGCTGCGAGCCACCGTGTTGCGTCCCTCGTTGGCACGATCGACGCACAAGCATGTCGCAATGCACGGGTGATCGCCTCCTCCGTACTCTCGCTCCGGCCGTCGATTCAGCCGGTGAGGACGTTCGGGTGTGCGCCGGTGAACGCTCTGCTGGGGTCCCCGCCGGGCGTGCTCCGGCGCAGTGCCCGGGGCAGTTTGAGGTGCGCCGCGGGATTCCGCTCATCGTGCGTGGTGACTCTGAAAGCGCTCATCGGTGCAGATCGATCGCGGTGTGTGCGCAGCGGGCGGATGGTGAAGGGCGCGTAGGAAGCGCCGGCTTCTCGGGCGCACTCGGTGCTCGGGAGGTAGGGCCGATTCGTCCTCGAGAGCGACCGTTCGGCGGTCCGGGACCTCCTGCTTTATCGCTGCATCGTCCGGCAGTCTGCCGTCCCTCGTCAGGTGGCCGGAAAAGGCCGGTGCCTGGAGTATTTCTCTGCGGCGGGCAGGGGCGCTCTGCGGTCACTCTTCAGTCGTTGGGCCGTGCCTCAATGGAGTCTGTCGGGGTCCCCTGATGGAAGCGGAGCTGCCATCCGGCTTCTGTCAGCTCCCAAAGCGATGCGCGCAGGCTATGGCGTTCGAGGGTGCCATCGGCCGTCACGTGAGCGGAGCGATAAGTCAGAAGCGCCAGCCTGTCAGACAGTTTATCCAGCCGATAGTCCCCGGACCGGGTATTGCCCGTGGGTGGCCGTGCGACGAGATGGGCCAGCACCTCGTCTCGGGAATGTTCGCCTCCGGAGCGCCCGAACTCGCGAAAGCGAGGATGGAGCAACTGCTCGAGACGCGTTGCATCGGCGCCAATGACCGGCTGGTGCAACGCAACTTCGAGGGCGCGAAGCTGACTGAGCAGCTCAAGATCCATGGCGATCTCCCGTTCGTGTCTTCCCGGCAAGCCGTCCTGCCTGCACTACCGCGCTGCGCGGGTTGATATGACCGGGCAGAGTCCTTGGTGCGCGGCGCCATCGGAGGTGATTTTACCGAGTCTTTATGCCGCGCCGGCGCGGTGCAGTCCAGTACGCCCTCGCGGAGGGGTGTCGAGGTCAACCGGGGGCTCCTTGATGTGTTGACCGATAACGGTACCGTCACGGGCGGCGCAGAGGAGACGGGGCACCTCACGGCCTGCCCCTGGGAGGAGCCGGTGCGGCACTGCGCTGGGCTCGAGCATCGCGAGCGAGCCAATCGATGTCGACTCGTGGCGGAAAGTTCCACCGGCGGAACTCGACGGCGCCTTCAGGGCTTGACCATCCGCCGTGCGCGAGGTGGTGCCGGCGTGCTGCCTACCCTCCAGTGGTCTTACGCGCGGCGATGCTCTGCTCCTGCGCTTGCGCACTTTCGCGGCGGATTCGGCGAGCCCCGATCGTCTGGCCCCGGCACCCGTCGCAATGGATCGCGCCGCGCCAGCAGCCGGCCTACCCGGCGCGCGCCTCAAGCGAGGGTGCGGGGCGTGGCAAGGGTGGCTTCTTGCGCCGTGGCACGGGACGGTCGTAATAGTACCAATATCATACCGGTATATCTTGGTGACGGATGCTGGAATTTATGACGTATTAAACTATAAGAGCGAAACATTTCGCCCATCTGAAGCGCTACGCCATGTGGATTTTCCCTTAAACTGGTATTACACTGGCATTTAAAAGGTACCAGTGCGGCGAGTGCACAATGTCGCCGGCCCGAGCGACGCAACGGTCATGATTGTGACCGCACGGCAGGGCGAAACGCAGGCGAACTGGACGAGCGACGACAATACCGGGGTGAGTTACGCGTGTCCCATCCGAATTCGAACGATACCGGCCGGTTGAGGCCCGCAGGCAGTCCCCGCCCCGGAATCCTGGGCGCCAGCAGGTGACCAAGCGTGCATTGAAAATTGGGGCGTCGGCATGCCGCCCGTGCGAGCGGGTGTGCCGATGTCCGCGCCGGCAGGGCTCAGGTCGATGCGGACCAGCCTGCTACCGCGCAGTTGCGGCGCCGGGGTCCTCGCGGCAACTCCCCCCAGCCGCGGGGGCCTCGGTCAGGCCGGCAACCGTCACCGAGTGGCGTCGGTTGCCGGCCTTGCCGGCGTACACCGTCCCGCGCGCGGGCCGCTGCGGCCTCACGCAACGATCTGTGCTGCACAGCATCTGGGAGTAACGATGAAGGAGTCGATGGTTAGGTGTCTTGGGGGCGCGGCCAGATCGGTACCGCGGCCGAGACTGTGGCATCGCGCTCGCGCGGGTGCTTGGCGTGCAGGGGTCGGAGCGCTACTCGGGTTGACCGGACTCGCGGGCGCAGTCCCGGCGCAGGCGGCGAGCCCCCAGGTCGTTGCCTACTACGACGGTGGCATGCCGGTCGCGGCGATCCCGGCGGATCGCCTCAACGCCGTCATTTACGCCTTCGAGGAGCCTAACGCGGCTGATCTGTGCGCGCGACCGAGCGCTGCGCAGATGCGCATCATCAATGCGCTGCGGCGGCTGCGCCGGCGCCACCCCGGGCTCGCGCTGCTGGTGTCGATCGGCGGCTGGGACCGCGCACCGCAGTACTCGGACCTGGCGCTCACGGCCGCCTCGCGGGCCCGGTTCGCCCGCAGCTGCGTGCGGCTGCTGATCGCGCAGGATCATTTCGATGGCATTGATCTGGACTGGGAGTTCCCCGTGCACGGCGGCATGAATCGCTCCCGCCCCGAGGACCGGCGGGATGCCACCGCACTGGTACGGGAACTGCGCCGGCGGCTCGATGCGCTCGGCCGCCGAACACATCGGCACTATCTGCTCACCGTGGCGACGCCTGCGGGCACCTGGCAGAAAGGTGGCGCCTACTCGGTGAGCAACAGCTACGATCTGGCGGCTCTCGTGCCGTACGTGGACTGGCTGAATGTCATGACCTACGACATGAACACCATCTTCAGTCCCTACAGTGGTTTCAATACCCCACTCACGGCCGATCCGCGCGATCCGGCGCCCGAGCCCGAGCGCTCGCGTGACAACCTTACCGGCGCGGTGCGCTATTACGAGGCGCACGGAGTGCCGGCGGATAAGATCTTGCTGGGCGTGGCGTTCTACGGGCGCGGCTTCACGGGGGTGAGTGGGCGCAACGCAGGACTGTACTCGAGGTATGCCCGGGGCTACCCGGAGACACCCTGGAAGACCATCGAGTCACGCATGCTCACGAGCCCGCAGTGGGTGCGCCACTGGAGCGCCACGGCCGAAGCACCGTGGCTGTACAACGCGCAGCGACATATCTTTTTCACCTACGATGATCCGCAGTCGCTCTCGATCAAGGCGGCCTTCGTACGCCATCAGCACCTGCGCGGGGTGATGATCTGGGTGTTGGGAGAAGATGACGCGCGCAATTCGCTACTGCGGGCCCTGGTGTGGGGCCTGCGCGCCGGGAATCGCCTGCCATGAGTGAGCTGGTGCTGCTCTCGCCGCTGCACGGCTGGAGCACTCCGCTCGAGGAGGTGCCCGATCCGGTCTTTGCCGCTCGCATGCTCGGCGATGGCCTGGCGATCGATCCGCTCGGTTCGACCCTGCACGCCCCCTGTGCCGGTCAGGTGGTGGCGTTGCCCGACACCCGCCATGCGGTGACGATTCGCACCGAGCTCGGCCTCGACATCCTGATGCACATCGGCATCGACACGGTCGCGCTCGGCGGGGAGGGCTTCGAGGCTCACGTGACGGCCGGGCAGACCGTGGCGGCCGGCGATCGGCTCATCAGCTTCGATCTGGATCTGCTCGCCCGGCGCGCTCCGAGTCTGCTGACCCCGGTGCTGGGGATCACGGAGGGCGAGCTGCGACTGGCGCGACGCATGGAGGGTCGCATTGTGCAGGTGGGCGAGCGGCTGATGGAGTGGACCGCCGCGTCCTCGCCACGGGTTGCACCGGCGCAAACCGACGGCGAAGCGCTGGTGCGCAAAGTGCAGGTCGCACTCGAGCATGGCATTCACGCGCGCCCGGCGGCGCAGGTGGCTACGGCCCTGAAGAGCTTGGCTGTCGAGGTTCAGCTGCGATTCCGGGGGCGCAGCGCAGATGCCCGCAGCGCAACGGCGCTCATGACACTCGGCGTGCACCGGGACGATGAGGTTGAGATCCGTGCCAGCGGACCCGATGCGCGCCAGGCGCTCGAGTCTCTCGCGGCGCTGCTGTCGAGGCGGGCCTCGAGCGCCCCCACTGCCGCGCAGTCTGTGCCCGCCGCCGCGCCTGCTGCCGCGCCGGCCGAGCCGGTTCGCGCCGGCACCGTGCTGAGCGGCGTCGTGGCGAGCCGCGGTATTGCCGTGGGCCGCGCGGCGCCACTGCAGCGGCGGGACATTGTCGTGACCGAATCGGGAGCCGGCATCGAGCACGAGCGGGCCGAATTGCACCGCGCATGCGCTGCCGTGCGTGCGCGGCTCGAGCGCTCGATTGGCGCCGCTGACGGCGCCGCCGCGCAGGTCATGGAGGCGCACCTGGCGCTGCTCGAGGATCCGCAGCTCCAGGGGCGCGCACTGGAGGGGATCGGGCGCGGTCGCAGCGCGGCGTTTGCGTGGCGCGCCGCCATTGGCGAGAGCATCGCGGCACTGCGTGCGCTCGGCGATCAACGCTTGGGCGAGCGCGCCGATGATCTGACGGATCTCGAGCGCCAAGTGCTGCTCGCGCTCGCGGGTGAGTCGACCGCGAGCGCTGCGGCGCTTGCGCCGGGATCAATTCTTATCGCTGAGGAGCTGCTGCCTTCGCAACTCGTCGGACTCGATGCCGAAGTGCTCGCCGGCATCTGCCTCGCCGCCGGTGGGGCGACCTCGCACGTGTCGATTCTGGCCGCCGCCGCCGGCATCCCGGCGCTGGTGGCGCTCGGTCCGGCGCTGCAGAGCATTGCTGCGGGTACCCCGCTCGTACTCGATGCCGAGGGCGGACAACTGCGGGTCGACCCGGGCGAGGCGCACCTTGAGTCTGTCCGGCGCGAGATCGCGCGGACCGCCGCGCGACGCGAGCGCGAGCGCGAGCTCGCACAGCGCGAATGCCGTACGGCCGACGGCGTGCGCATCGAGGTGCTCGCCAATCTCGGCTCGTTCGCCGATGCCGAACTCGCGGTTCGCAACGGTGCCGAAGGCTGTGGACTGCTGCGCACTGAGTTTTTGTTTCTCGAGCGGCGCGACGCCCCGAACGAGGCCGAGCAGCGTGGTGAATATCAGCGCATTGCGGCCGCGCTCGCCGGTCGCCCACTCACCATCCGGACCCTCGACGTCGGCGGCGATAAGCCCATCCCCTACCTGCCTCTGCCTACCGAGGACAACCCCGCCCTTGGCCTGCGGGGGATCCGTACCAGCCTGTGGCACCCCGATCTGCTCGACGAGCAACTGCGCGCGGTGCTTGCCGTCGAGCCTTACGGGCAGTGCCGATTGCTGCTGCCGATGATCACCGATCTCGCGGAAGTACGGGCGGTGCGCGAGCACATCGCCGCGGCGTGTCGGCGCATCGGTCGCTGCGCAGCAATCGAGCTCGGGGTGATGATCGAGACTCCCGCCTCGGCGATGATGGCCGATGCGCTCGCCCGCGAAGTCGATTTCTTCTCCATCGGCACGAATGATCTGACTCAATACACCCTCGCCATGGACCGTGGCCATCCGCAACTGGCCGCCCGCCTCGATGGACTGCATCCGGCCGTGCTTCGCCTGATCGGACGCACTGCGCAGGCGGCAAGCGCGGCGGGCCGGCGCACCGCGGTATGTGGGGGCCTCGCTTCTGATCCGCTGGCAGCGCCGCTGCTGATCGGACTCGGGGTGCATGAGCTGTCGTGTGCGCCGGCGGCGATCCCGCGTGTGAAGGCACTGCTCGGCTCAGTCACGCTCGAGCACTGCCGGGCGCTGGCCACGCAAGCCCTGGCGCAAGACTCGGCCGAGGCGGTACGGGCACTCGCGGCCGTGCCCATCGAGCCGAGCGGCGCGGTGGCGCCCCTCGCGACATGAGCGCCTCATCACCAGGACTCTCGCCATGAAACACCTGCTCACCGCGCTGCAGAAGCTTGGCGGCGCACTCATGCTGCCGATTGCGGTGCTGCCGGCGGCCGCGCTGCTGCTGCGCCTGGGTCAACCGGATCTGCTGAACATTGCCGTCATGGCTGCAGCGGGCCAGGCGATCTTCACCAATCTGGGACTCCTATTTGCCGTCGGCGTGGCGATCGGATTGGCACGCGACAATCATGGCGCAGCCGGTATGGCGGCAGTGGTGAGCTATCTGGTGATCATCAAGGGCGCTGCCGTATTCGTCGCGGTCTCCGGCGCAGCGCTGGCGGGCGTTCCCGAGCACGCCCGGGGGCTTGTGATCGAGGCCTTCAAGGACCAGCGGCTTGGCGAGTTCACCGTGCCGGTCGGTATCGTCTCGGGGCTGATGGGCGGGGCGCTCTACAATCGTTTCCACAACTTCACGCTGCCGAGCTATCTGGCCTTCTTCGGGGGCCGACGATTCGTACCGATCGCGAGCGGCTTTGCGGCTGTGCCGCTCGCGATCGCGCTCGGCGTCGAACTGCCTCACCTTGAGGCAGGCATGGCCACGCTCAGTCGAGTGGTGCTCGCCGCCGGGCCTTGGGGGCTGTTCGTCTACGGGGTGCTCAACCGGCTGCTCATCGTCACCGGCCTGCACAACATCCTCAACAGCTTCGCCTGGTTCATCGTCGGCAATTACCATGGTGTCACCGGCGATATGAATCGATTCTTCGCCGGCGATCCGCGCGCGGGAGCTTTCATGGCCGGATTTTTCCCGGTGATGATGTTCGGCTTGCCTGCAGCGTGCCTCGCCATGTACCACACCGCTCGACCGGAGCGGCGCGCGGCCGTCGCCGGACTGCTGCTGTCGATCGCACTGACCTCGTTCCTCACCGGGGTGACCGAACCGGTCGAATTCACCTTCATGTTCCTCGCCCCAGGGTTGTATTTGCTCCATGCGCTGCTGACCGGTCTGGCGTTCGTTATCACCAATGCGCTCGATGTCCGTCTGGGCTTTGGCTTCTCGGCCGGTCTGTTTGATTACATTCTGAATTTCAAGCATGCGACACATCCGCTGTGGCTGCTGCCGATCGGTGCACTTTACTTTGCCCTGTACTACGGGATATTCCGCTATGCGATTGTCAAATTCGATCTCAAGACTCCAGGCCGGGAGGCTGAAGGGGAGCCGGCCATTGCCCGAACAGTCCCCGCAGGCGCCGGCGAGCGGGCGTCGGCTTACATCTCCGCGCTCGGTGGGGCACAGAACCTTGAATCGGTGAATGCCTGCACCACGCGATTGCGCTTGATCGTGCGTCACCAGGATGCCGTCAACGTAAATGCGTTGAAGGCGCTCGGCGCAGTGGGGGTTGTGCGGCCATCGGCTACGGCGTTGCAGGTTGTGATCGGGCCGGTGGCGGAGCAGATCGCCGGGGAAATGCGCCTCGCACTGGCAGAGCAGTCACACAGCGTACCGGCTGTGTCGCGCACTGCAGAAGCGGCTGCCGTCGACAAGGCTCCTATGGCGCCGCAGCACGCACCGCTTGCCACAGAGCAGCTCCATGCATTGCTGGCGGCGGTTGGAGGCGTGGGCAATATTCGCGCCATCACCCCGGCCGCATCGCGATTGCGCATCGCCGTCGCGGATGTCACCCGAGTCGACTCGCAAGCGCTGCAGAGCTTGGGCTTGCGTGGCAGCGTGTTGGCGACGGTCGATTGTCTGCACGTCATCATCGGGCCGGCCGCCACTGCCGCGGGCGCCGCGCTCAATGCGCTCCTGCAATCGGCTTCAGGCGACTGACCCCCGTTTTAGTACGGCATGCCGAGACTGCCGGCGACCCCATCCACGCATTGAGTCTGACGCTAATCAAAGCGTCACCTTGAACATCTCCTGGGCCGTCTATTAGTTCGCGCATCAAATGCGTCGAATTTCGACGGGACTATCCGACGGCCTTCATGACCCTGTTGCCTGCCCGCATCGCGCCCAAATCTTGTGCCACAGAGGGCGATAAATTCTGTTCAGGCGGTTGCTGATAGAGTCAAATGCAGACTATAGTCATCACGCTTGAAGCGACAAACATCGGGTGTTGCTCAACACCAACATGGGCGCAGAACCGGGTGTCGCAGTCGAATGTCGGTTCGGAGATGGCTTGGGGTGGAGTATGCCGCACATCAATGAGTCCGGTTCGAAGCCAGCGGGGACGAACTTCCCTTTGCTTCGATATGCACGTTTCTTGTCAGTGCGGTTCCTCCATGAATGCGCGTAGCGCCGATGCGCCGCTTGACGCGCACGACGCGACGGGCGGAATCGCCGAAGACACGTGCCCGAGCGAACGTGAGCGCCGGGCGGAAGCGCTGGCCGCGGTGGTCCGGGACCACCACGCGCCGCTGCTACGCTTCCTGACACAGCGCACCGGGTCGATCGAGGAAGCGAAAGAGATTGCTCAGGACGCGTACGTCAAGGTGCTCGCCGTGGAGCGTGAGGGTTCCATCGGCTCGCTAGCAAGCTACCTGTGGCGATGTGCCTTGAACCTCATGACGGATTATGGCCGTCGGCGCACGGTTCGGGAGCGATTCGCGCAAGGAGTGCGTGCCGAGGCGGAACAGGTGGCCCCGTCGGCCGAAACCGTCGTCGATGCCAGGCAGCGATTGGAGTTGATCCAGCAAGCCATCGGCAGGCTCCCGCCGCGCTGTCAGGACGCCTTCATGCTGCGGGTGGTCCAAGGCCGACCCTTCGACGAAGTCGGTCGGGAGATGGGCATCAGTGGTCGAATGGCGAAGATCTACGTAGCACGCGCGCTGGCACTTCTCCACGCGAGCATCGGGGATTCCGGCCCTCCGGGAGACAATCCGTGAGCGTGCCCGAACCCGACGGCGAAAGGCCCGAGGGGCGCTGGATCGAGGCCGTCGAATGGCATGCGCGACGCTGCGAGGCACAGCCGCTCACGGTGGCAGAGGAGGCGGCTTGGCGCGCATGGCGGCAGGATCCCGAAAGCCGCATGGTATATGACGCTTGTGCCCGCCTGTATGCCGAGGCTCAACAGTTGAACGGTGCCGCACTACCGATCCGGTCACCCCTGCTCATCGCCGGACGGCGGAGGCATCGCGGATCGGCAGGCCCAGGGCGGCGAAACCACATGCGTACCGCCGCACTCCTGATCGCGGTGGGCGGCAGCATGCTCCTTTGGCGGCCAGCTCCCCAAGCGCCCGGGACCAAAGACCGAGGATCCGATGCGCTGGGGATCCGCTACGCGACACGCGCCGCTCAGACTCGATCCGTGCGTCTACCTGACGGCACGAGGGTGATTCTGGGCGCCGACACCGCGCTCTCTGTGGCGTTGGGGCCGCATCATCGCACGGTGGTGCTGAAGCGTGGCGAGGCGTGGTTTCGAGTCGCGCATCAGCCAGGCTGGCCGTTCCGGGTTCGTGCCGGCGACGGCATCATTACCGATCTGGGCACGGCTTTCGCTGTCGATCGCGAGTCCCGCCGAATCGAGGTGACGGTGACGGAAGGGCGGGTCGAGATCACTCTCGTGCCGCGGCGCCGAGCAGCGTTCATTCACGCGCCGCCACTAAAGCCGATCCGGCTGCACCGCGGTGAACGTTACGCCTATGGTCCTGAGACTGCGCAGATCGTGCGCAGCATCGATCCCCGACTCGCCATCGCCTGGACGCACGGTGAACTGGAATTCACCGACGAGCCACTGCGCGACGTGGTCGAGAACCTTAACCGGTACACGTCAAAACCGATCATCATTTCTCCGGCTGCCGGCAGTCTACGGGTGACAACCCTGATTAGAGTTTCGGAAATACCGGCGTGGTTGAATGCCCTGGGTAATGTGCTGCCAGTAACGGTATCTGAGGGCAACGTCTCGGTTCACATCCGCGTTCGCGCGCCACTTTGATAGAGCGTAAATAACGCCAGAATAACGCGCTGAGTCGGACGCAATATATCGCGGCAGTCAGCCGTCCGACCGTTTTAAGCTCGCGTGTCAGAACATATCGTGCGCGATTCCCTTGCGATCGCCTTGCCCGTCTCTTGCCCAAGGCATCAACGAACAAGGGGGGAATCGATGGTGACCAAACCAGTGCCGACATGCAGAGCGACATCCGGCTATTCTCACGTAACTCAGCGTTGGACCGCTCTTTTCGGTGGCGCCGCGCTATCAATGCTTCTCTTAGCTCTCGCACGAGCAGGGGTTCTACACCGTACCCAAACGTTTCACATTGCGCCACAATCAATTCAACGGGCGTTGCTTGAGTTAGGGCGTCAGGCCAATCTTCAGATCATCGTCAGCCGCTCAATTTCTCCTAAGACATTAACCAGTGGTCTGAATGGCCGCATGACCGTAGAGGAGGGGCTCAATCGTCTGCTATCTGACACAGGTCTACGCTATATGATCAAGGATGGAGTAGTCGAAGTCCAACCGAGAGCACCTGCTGCCACTCGATCCAAAACTGAGGACAAGGCTGCCGACATGCCAAAGCTGGCTGCTCGCCGTCCGGATCGCGGCTCCGACCATCATGTGAAGCGGCGCACGCGCAGCCGCCACTTCCTGCCAATACCGCCAAGTTTGCGTCAGGTGATCGTCACCGGCACCCACATCAGTGGAGGAGCGCCTCAATCGCAGCCGATCATAACGATTACTCGCAGGCAGATCAGAGAATCGGGCTATCAAAGCGTCGAGCAGCTCATGGACTCTCTCCCGGAAAACTTTAATTCCGTCGGATCGGAGCAGAACGGATTTCAAAGCGATGCGGATGCCGGGAACGTAGGTGATGGGGCTTCAGTTGATCTTCTAGGACTTGGCTATGCATCAACGCTCGTTCTGATCAACGGTCATCGGCTTGCGCCGGCAGGAATCAATGCCGCATTTACCGACGTATCGGTCATTCCAATCAGCGCGATCAAGCGAATTGAGATTGTGCCTGATGGTGCGTCGGCCATTTACGGCGCGGACGCCGTCGGCGGGGTCGTGAACTACATATTGAGGAACCACCAAGATGGGGGATTGACGTCAGTCGAATACGGCTCTGTGACCCATGGCAACCTCAAGGACTACCGTGTCGCACAGTCCTACGGTACCAATTGGCAATCAGGACATGCGCTGCTCTCGTACGAATATCACGACGAAACCCCCCTGAACGTCTTAGACAGGCCATTTAGTGCACCATCCGGACCCGGTGACCTGACGCCGGGATTGACTCAAAACACGCTCTATTTGAATGCAACGCAATCCGTTACGCGGACCTTTGTCGTGAACGGGTCCGCGTTCTATTCACGTCGACGGAACACTCTTGCGGTGGCTGCTGGAACGGCGGCGGTCAATGGCTACGCCACCACCACGCAATACTCCTATGCGTTGGGGTCTGTATATTCAAATCGCGATAAATGGGCCGTGCACGATCACTTATCGATCGGTGGCAACAATACTGACTTGTCATCCATTTATGGACACGAACTTGGCGTCAATCGCATCGTGACTGGCTCGATCGTGACGGAGGGTACTCTATTTTCAATGCCAAATGGTGGTGTCAGGGGCGCACTCGGTCTGCAGGCGCGATATGAATCGCTATCGGCGGAATTTACCGGCCAATATACGCTCAATAACCTCTCGAAGCACCGTACCGTGGACTCTGCGTTCTTGGAGTTGCAGTTGCCACTCTGGACGCGACAAACACATGCGGCTGGTTCCACAGCGGCGACGATAGATATTGCGGGAAGGATTGATCACTATTCGGACTTCGGGACGTCGTTCAACCCGCAGGCAGGCTTGGCATGGTCGCCGTGGCGCGGAATTAAAATCCGCGGAACGATAAGCTCTTCGTTCAAGGCGCCAAACTTCTTTCAGCTATATGGTGAACAATACGCGCTGCTGGTGAACTCAACGGACTCGACGCTGCCACCAGGGCAAACTGAGCCCATCATGTTTGTGCATGGATCTAATCCAGCATTAACTGCGGAAAAGTCCACGGAGTGGACGGGGGGGCTCGATCTCACTCCACAGGATGTGCCTGGCCTCGACGTGAATATCACCTACTACCACGTCCGATTCCGCAACCGAATAGCGGATCTTGGGATTCCGCCATTTGCAGCCCTTGAGCAGGGAGGCGATTATGCCGCGTACATCCAACGCAATCCGTCGCTGTCGGAGCTTGAGGCGTGGGCGTCGCCCGTCCACTCCTATGTGAACCTGACGAGCATGCCAGGATTCGGGCCACAGGGTTCCGTCGCTGATGCAGTCGCAATTGTAGACGATAGGTACCAAAACGTTGGGCTGACAAAGACGAGTGGGCTGCTTGCGGCTCTAAGCTATGCGGACCGGGATGGTGCGCTCACTTATCATGCAGGGCTTAATGCAACGTATCTCTTTGCGTTCAAGAATGTAAATGTTCCAGGGGAGCGGCCTTACAGTGTCCTGAATACGCTGGACCATCCTGTCGACTTCCGGGCGAGAGCAAGCGCAGGCCTGGGAGGTGAGCGGTGGACACTCGTGGGATTTCTGAATTACATCAATCATTATGACGATATCACGACCGGAGTTCCGGTTCCGGTTGCATCGTGGACGACGGTCGATGTTACGGGATCGTACCGATTATTCACCGATGGTCGGAGAATTAGAAAGGCACAGCTCAGTATTTCCTGCATCAACTGCGGCGATAGAGCGCCGCCCGCAGTTCAATACGTTGGTGACTATTTGGGATATGACCCGGCGAACTCAAATGCACTTGGAAGATTTGTCAGCGCAACGCTGACGGTGAAGTGGTAAGGCCATAGTCGAACTGTGAAGTGATTCTGCGGGATATGTGGGACGAAGAGATCCACGAGTTAAATGGAGCGTGCATGTGATGAAGCGCGGGTTATTGTGGACTATTGTTCTATTCGGGTGCGCGACATCGTCGGTGTACTGGAGATGTGCTCATGCTGTAGAGCAGTCAGGGAACCTGTCTCGAAATTGGAAAGTCGTTGCCTACTCAATATCCCCTAATGGTCGTCTGCTCGCAGAGAATTTGCTTGAGCGGGGATCCAATGGGATCGTGATGAAGATTGTCGTGCGTCAATTGCTTCACATACAGGACATCGTTCGTGTTGTGAAGCCATCGAGCAGCGTGTCGGACATCAAGTGGCTGACGAATAATCGAATTGCTTATGTGGAGTACGGTACTTCTGCGAGAGTGATCGAGGCAGATGTGCTGACGGGACAGATGGCAACAATTCTATGGAGTCGCCGAAAATTGATGCTCGGTGCATGGAATCCCAGCGCAAGACTCCTTGCCTACTCGTACGCGGTCGGGTGGAAATGGAGAGGCCGTGCTTCTGTAAAAATGAATGACGCCTATTCAACGATGCATTATATCGAACCACGTTGGGCACGACAGACGGTCACTCACATCGCCGTCATGAAATTAGGAAAAAGCATTGGTGCGCCGGCGAGGTCGGTGCCATTGAAGATGAGTGAGTTTCTGATTCCGCCAGAGCTTGTTTGGAAAGCCGGTCAACTACTCGCTGTCGTTCAGTCGATGGTCACGTTCCGGTCGCGGATATTCGATGTGGTGACCGGCGCACGCGTTCACTCCGGGTTGCCATTGTTCAACATAGAGGCAATGGCGATTAGTCAGTCTGGCCGAATTGCGGTCGTGTCGACGCGCATTTGGAGAAATCGCAGGAAGCCGATGGCGGGTTGGAACGGAACGAAAAGGGTTTACGTTCTCGATCACGCGAACGGCGTTCGCGAGATTTCGGCGGTTTCACGTAGAGACTATCTCATTGCGATCACGGGGTTGAAATGGGTCGGTAAGAATAAACTCCTAATTCAAATGATGGGATCAAGAGGTCTGGGAGGGCCAGACCGCTGGTGGCTGGAGGAGGTGAACTGGAGAACCGATCGTGTGTTGACGACATTTCGATGGCGCAGAGGCGATCTTGGAGGCATTGGCATTCCGTGTAGTTTTGATGAAGGCGGGAATGTAGGGGTTTGCGTAGCGCAGACGATGGACGTTCCACCAGAGCTGGTTCGCATCGTTCCAGCCAGACATTCTATGGTACCAATTGCACCAATGAGCCCGAATGAGCAACGGCTTAATCTGAAATTCCAGCCCATTAAAATCGAAAATCGATTTCACGACGTGAGTACGGGCTTCCTAGTCCTGCCGGCGAACGCCAAGACCCAACCTGTTCCATTGGCGGTAATGGCATATGGCTTCACCGAAGCATATTCAAAGGACGCGCAATGGATCTCGTCATATCCGGTGGCCAGAATGGTTCAATCCGGCATAGCGGTCTGCATGGTGACGTGGGCACACATTCGCGGGTTTAAATCGAACCGTTTGACGGGTGAGTTGCGCGCAATGGAAGGGGATGTATCGACCCTGGAGAGCGTGCCGCGGGAAGTGCGGCGTCGAGGGGTGAGCATCAGTCGGGCAATGGTCATGGGTTGGAGCTTTGGAGGACTATTCGCCGCCCATGTCATTGAAACCGATCCTGAATATGTCGCGGCGCAGGTGGGAGACCCCGCGGATTGGACGATTGCAGGATATGCATTGGGGAACGAGCACTGGAGAAATGTGTCGCAGTGGGGATTGGGCGGGCCCCCTATTGACGGCAACATAAAGAATTACGTAGCGATGGATCCGGTTGGCAGCGGGATGCGTCCGAAAGGTCCGATCCTACTGGAATTTGTCAGCCAGAATCCAGCTGTCGGTCAACTCTTTGAGGAATGGCGCGCCGTGGGAGCGAATGTTGAGGCATTCGTATACCGCCATAGCGTACATTGGCTCAACGTTCCGGCGGAAGCTCGAGTGTCGAGACTCCGGAACCTCTATTGGGCCAAATTGAATCTATTAGGGCCAAAGGCTGTTACTGCGCAGCAATTGCACAGCGTCGGTCTTGAGATGCCTAAATCAGGTTGGTGGATGCATTAGCGCTCCGCGCTACGTCGTGATGTGTCAGAGGAGTACGGCTCCAGGCGCTTATCCATGCTTGCGCTGCAACGCAAGCGAATAGCGGAAAGATTTGGGAAGCCGTAATGGACTCGGGCTCACTTAGGAGTGTCTTGAGTTTTTTGGAATTTACAAGGCCGTTATCCACGAGTTCACCATGTAACAGCGAAGTGACTACCCGAGGGAGACTTTGACGAAGAAGGCCTAGTGCATAATGTGTAGTCTGTCCTTTGACTTCACGGCCAAGGATTTCGTGCGGCAGGTCGGACGCGAAAGCCCTACGGGCAAGACCTCGGACATGACCATTGCACAGAAGCTGATAGGTAGGGATGCGCAGGCACAGCTCGATGATGGGCTGCGATAAAAGCGGTTGAAGTTCCATGGACTCTTGCGTGCCAGGAATAGGACGTAAGCGGTTCAGAACCTCTGACAGGAGCAGGATCTGTTGCCGCTTCCCTGGAGGGACGTTGCGACTCATAGTTGCCCAAGGGTGCTGAATGTACGCCTCCAACGCCATCAGGACTTCCGGGGTGGTTTCAAGTAGCGTGTGCCGAAGTGAGCGTAGTGTTATGGCATTCTGCGGAGCCGATGCGGATGGGAAAAGGGTCCGTAGAAAGAGATTCGGAATTGAGCGACCTGTGAGGCGAGCGGTATTATAAATTACGCTACCAAATCCCTTGCGGAAACCGCGGGCTTTCTTGAAGTCGGACAGGCACAGCGTGGTTGGGAGAGCGAGAAAGAGATGATCGCCACCTTCTCCAGTCCAGACAGCGTCAAAGCGACGGGTGGTTCTGAGCATCGTAAAGAACGTCGTTTCCGATGGAGTCATCAGAGAGCTTATTGAAGGCTTCGCGTCGAGTGGCTGAATGGTAGAGGGATCGATCAACGCATCCGACGCCATATTCCAAGGCCATTCGATCAGTTCAGTATTCGCCTGCTTTGCGACGATCCGTGCGAAGTATCGTTCATCCTCCGCCGGTCCTGAGGCATACCGAGTCAGACAGACCACATGCGGGCGATTTGGGGATTTGCACAGAAGCGCCAGAAGTAGCGAGGAATCGAATCCTCCTGAGAGGCTGTGGATGATGCACTGATGAAGGTGCGCCCATGCGTTGATGCAGGATTGCGTCGTTTCGCGCAATTCCGCGCAATTTGTGTCGAGATTGTCCGGCGAAGTTGCGGCCGAGAATTCTACTGGATTCCAAGTGACCTCGATGGAGATCTGGGAGTCTCGGCGTATCAATGTTTCGCCGGCGAGAAGCTCATATACGTTCTTGATGGCGGTCTCTCGGATCTGCAGCTGGCTGTATGCGAGGAATCCAGCCAGATATGACCAATTGATGTCAACTGAGTCGCAGTTCCGGTATGAGTCACGTGTAATGGCTGAGAGACGCACGAGATTTCGAGCATCGGAGGAAACAATCGTGACGCCCACCACAGTCGTGTAATAGCAAGACAGCGTGCCTGAACATTCGCGCATCACACAGGTTCTACCGGAAAGCGGCTCGGAGAACAGGGCGACGTAGCCGCCCCAATAATTCGTAGTGAGGTGACGTGTTGCTTGCCGGTCAAGAGGAATCAGTTGAGCATCAAGTCCCAATGTTTGCGTTGACTGAAGTCGGCCGCTCGACCGACTGAATAGTGCACCCAAAATTACGCCGTGCTCGTCACCGAGTCGTAGCGCTTTCAGGTAAGGTGTGGTGGGCTCCTGAGTGAAGACTGCAAGGCCGTGTTTGTGAAGCGTCGGATGCCACGCCTGTTCTGATATTGAGGCGAGAATTCGCGCTGCAGCGTTGTGTTGCGCTGGTATATCGGGGGTCCACAGTACCGCAAGGTATGGAAAGTCCACGGCTCGTCCTCAGACAATCATAATTGGAGTGTATACACGTGTTTTGTCGAGGTGCTCGTTAAGTACGAGAGCGTCATACTGTACCCAGCAATGTGCGGCGAAAGGCTCTTCGCGAACGCCAAATATCCACTGAGCGCGAATTCCGCGGTGCAGCAAGAACAGCGTCAGGGCGAGGGAGTCGAACAGACAGAGGTAATTGCGTGGATACCAGGGGCGTATGAATAGGAACTCTTGGGTCAATGAGGAAACTTGGTCAAAGCTGTGACGTGCTTGCTCCGGGTATAAGCGGAGATTTTGAGTAATTCGCCACAGTGGTGAGCGACGCATCGTATAGTCGGCGTAAAGCATTGCAACCAGAGCGGATAGTCTGTTAGTGCTTTTGCGCGCCGGATTATCGCAGTCAATCACAGATCGCTGCGCGATTGTGGACGAAGAGGATTGCGCGGATGTCGTGGGCGGTGCGTGGAAAGTGGAAACTATTATTCCCGCTTCAAGAAGATCATCAGCGAGATTCCGGATGGGTGCGGTCGGTGGCAGGTGTGTGTGAGAGCCGGGATAGGGGAGCGTCCAATTCGCGATGTATGGTGCAAGTTCATCCATGAGCTGCTGTGGCACGGATAAATAGCGGTCACGACGCAAGTCTAGGAACATGCAGTGGCGTCCGGTATTGCAGGCAAACACGTGTTGTGAGAGATGATACACGGCAAAAAAGAGGTTGGTTGGCGATTGAGTGTCGATAAGGGCGATGCGCGACGGGAGTCGCGCATCGCCGATGCGATTAGGCGACGAAGCCGGGACGTAGCTTGTGTTCGCCTACGCCGGGTTCAATCCCCTTTGTCTGCTGCGAGACGGTGCCATAGTCAGTCATGATTGCTCTCCTCATGGGTTGTTGATGAATTCACTGCCGACGGGGTGGCGCCGGTTTCCGTGGCAGCCTGATCACGACATGACGAGAGGGGCTGGTTGTCAAGCGGAGAATTTGTGCGTATTGGGAGTTGCCGTTGACTGGGGTGAATTTCGGGCAAATTCACAGGGTCGATCTGAAGGAAGTCTGTCGGTAGTTGTGACGTAGGTTGGGGTTCCAGTTTGCGGTGGATCAACGGGATGGGATGGGTCGGTGGCATGGACTGATCGGCAGGAGGGGGTTTTCTCGGATCGGGGCCGGTGGATCTCATTTGAGGCACAGGCCGGATTAGTCGGCGTGCGGATTGGGTGCGAGGTAGGGGAGTCTGGGACGAATCCGTTGATAGCAGGGACGAACCCGGGGTTTTGGGGGACCAAACCGGGAGGAACTGTGTTTCACTGCGGGGTGCTTTTATTTAGCGGGGGAGCGAGTGGGATGCAGGTCGGGAAGGAGGCGGAATAGCGAGAAGGTCTGGCGTGTCAAGAGGGAAGCGGTTGCGTCACGCAGTACCGCGGAGTAACGTGTTTTTATCTGATGTGAATGGTGTTGGCGTTATGTGCTTATTCCGCGTATCTATCGCAAAGACACCGCGCCAGCGTTCCTCGCATCGGAGCGCGTGTGGGCTCTGCGGGGTGAGCGGAGGAGGAGTGGCATGAGAGGCCGGGTCGGTCGACGGGAAATGCACAACAGTCCGGTGGCTGTGTTTCATGTGGTGTTGAGGGGTTGTCGACCAGGTCCGCTTGTTGAGAGCGAGGGCGATTGGCGTAAGATGATCGAGGGCATCGAGTCGATGCTTTTTTGGTGTGGTGGAAGGGTGCTCGGCTGTCGGTGCGAGGGGGATCGGCTTGAGTTGGCGATCGAGCCGGCGCGCGTATCGTTGGGCCGAATGCTTCGTTACGTGACGGTGCCATTCGCGTTGCACGTCAATCGTGCGAGCGGACAGAGCGGAAAGGTCTTCCGGCCGTTGCGCGTTTATCGACTGCAGGCGGCGTTTCGTACGGAATTCGTGTTGTGGCTTCATCGGCCGCTTGCGGGGTCCGGCTGGAGTGCGGACGGTGCGTATCGGGAGCCGGATAGCATGCCGTGGGTCGATCCGGTGCCGGTACTGGAGGAGCTCGGCAGGGGGCCGGGAGCGAAACGCCAATACCGTGTGTTGCGTGCTCGAGGGGTCGACGCTGAGCTGGCCTTGGCGTTTGCATCCTCTCGCGATACGTTGGCGCATATTCACTCGGCGGTTCGACCAGCCGTTGCCGAGCCGAAGCGGCGGCAGCGAGAATTGTTGCGATGCGTGGTTGCCTACGTATCGCGGCGGGAGTCGGTCGCGGCGGTCGAGCTGGCGGGTCGGTCGCGCGTTCGCGCACTGTGCCGCGCGCGCTGTCTGGTGACGCTGGTTGCAGTACGTTGCGGGGTGTCGCTGTCGATGATCGCGATGTCGCTGGGTCGGGACGGAAGCACGCTCGAGGAGTCTGTTTTGCGCATGCGCGCGAGGGATCCGGATGGGCTTCTGGTTGCAGTCGATGCGATTCTGGCCGCGCTGGATCTGGGTGCTTGCAGGCCTGCCACAGAATCGGGTGAGGAGCCGGTTGTCTCGGCTGAGAATGGGGCGGAGAGCGGGCCGGTGGCGCCGAGGGAGGCGGAGGATCCGGATTCTCCGCAGGGACGCGAGTGAGCGGAGCGCCCTGCCTGCATCGATGGCGGGGCGTGCTTGGGCTGGTGCGCGGGCAGATTACGCCGTACGTCCGTTGGCGGTTGGCCGAGGTAATGGGACTGGTGCTGTTGGGGGCGGTGGCCAATGCGCTGGCGCCGCTGGTGCTGAAGATCATCGTGGATGCGCTGACCGGGCAGCAGGGGACGGTGCTGTCAGGGGAGATTCTGGTCGGTCTGTATGCCGCGATGCAGTGGCTCTCGCGTTCGAGCACCGAGGTGCAGGCGTTGCGCTATGCATGCGCAGAGCGAAGGATGCTGCGCACGTTGCATGCTCGGCTGTTCAGCCACGTGCTGAGCTTGCCGCTGCGGTTTCACCTCAGGCGCCAGAGCGGTGCCGTGAGTCAAACCATCGACAATGGCTTGCAGGGGTTGCGCTTGATTCTGCATCAGGTCGTGTTCACCGTGGTGCCGGTCGGTGTGGAATTGGCGGTTGCGGCCGCGGTGCTGATGCGGTTTGCGCGACCGCTGTTTCTGGTGCTGTTCTGTATTGCGGCGATCTGCTATGCGTGGTTGTTCGGACGTTCTGCGGCTCGGATCGCGGACTCTGCTCGTGCGGCAGCGGCGGCTGGGGTTGAGGCCGGGGCGATCATCACGGATGGCCTGCTCAATTATGAGGCGGTGAAGTGCTTCGGTGCCGAGCGGCTGATTGCCGCGAAAGCCACTGGCGCACTCGGGCGCAGCGAGCGGACTTGGCTGGCATTTTATCGGCACTACAGCGGCAACGGGTTGGCGGTGGCAGCGGTGTTTGCAGTGTTTCTGGCGGCGAGTCTGCTCTGTGCCCTGCACAGTGTGCGAGCAGGGCGGCTCACGGTCGGTGGGTTCGTGCTGGTGAACGCATACATGATGCAGCTGGTGCGTCCGGCGGAATTGCTTGGTGCCGCGGCCCAGGGCGTCGCCCAGGGCACGGCACTGCTCGAGGGGGCAATGCAATTGCTCACCGAGCCGGCTGAGCCGCTTGCGGGCGTGCCGTTGCGCCGGGGGCAATGCGGCGCGCTCGAGTTCGAGCGTGTGACGCTGTCCTATGAGCCGGGGCGTGCGGCGCTGCGGGAGGTGAGCTTTTCCTTGTCCCCGGGGGCAACGGTGGCAATCGTCGGGCAGAGCGGATCGGGCAAATCATCCATTGTGCGGCTGCTGTTGCGATTGCTCGAGCCCGATGCTGGCGTGATCCGTCTCGATGGGGTGCCGATTGAGTGCATCGCACCTGATGCCTTGCGCGCGGCGATTGCGCTCGTACCACAGGATCCGGTGCTGTTCGACGACACGATTGCCTACAACATTTTGGTCGCTGCGCCGAACGCCTCACACGAGGAACTCGAGCGCGCTGTACGTCTGGCACAGTTGGGGGAGTTCATCGGCTCGCTACCGCAGGGGTACGAGACTGTGGTGGGGGAGCGGGGCGTGCGGCTCTCGGGAGGGGAGCGGCAGCGCATTGCCATCGCCCGGGCGGCGCTGCGCCGGCCGCTGATCTATGTATTCGACGAGGCGACTGCCGCGCTCGACAGCCACACAGAACAGGCGATTCTCTCGAACCTGCGGGCGGTGTCGGCGAACGCGACGACCCTGATCGTCGCACACAGGCTGAGCAGCGTCATGCATGCCGGCGGCATTCTTGTCCTGCATCGCGGACGTCTGGTGGAGTCTGGTACCCACGAGCAGTTGTTGCGCGCACAGGGTCATTATGCAGCGCTCTGGAGCGCGCAGGTGGCGAGCCCCACTGCCGCCTGAGTCATTCCGGTAGTCCTTGCGAGTAATCCGGATGTGCATGTATTTGCGGTTGCCAAGGTGCGCATCGCAAGACTCAGTCTGCGTTTTCGGTGACAAAGCGTTGCAGACACGGCGGTGATGTTGGTGCGGCCGGGACTCGTCACGACTGCGTACCGTGTGGCACACTGTCGTGTAGGCGACAGGGATCATGGATCAGAGCAAGCAAGCGGCCAGACACAGGACTCTGGAGCATCGGGGGACGCGTACTTCGAAGCGGATCGCGTGGATGGCGCTGGCAGGGGTGTGCCTGGCGCATTTGGCGTGGGCGATGGGTCCGGTGGCACAGTTCGATGTCCCGGCCGAGTCGCTGCCCGAGGCCGTGATTGATTTCTATCGCCAATCTGGCGTCCAGGCGATTTATGCGGCAACGCCTCAGGTGCTGAGATTGCGCACGCGGGCGGTTCGGGGCCGGCTGACCAGTTCCGTGGCGCTGGCGCGGATGCTGGCAGGAACAGGTCTGGAGTTCACGTTCGACTCTCCGCACTCGGTGATCATCCGACCGGCGTCGCCGCGGGCTGCGGCGGCGCCGGTCCTTCGGCGGCCGACACTGCGATCACATCCGCAAGCGGATCTAAATTCGCTTGCGCTGCGTCCGGTTGAAGTCACCGGCAGCTTGATCCGCGGCCTGCGCTCAGGGATCGCCCCTCTTGTCTACATCCGTCACGAGCAGCTCAAGCGGGCGGCGTATCCGAATGTGCAGCAGGCGCTGTACGCACTGCCCATGGTCTCGCTCAATGGGCCGCGTGAGGATCTCGGTGTGGCCAATAACGTCGAGTATGGCGCTGGGATCAACCTGCGTGGGCTGGGTGTCGGCGCTACGCTGGTGCTGCTCAACGGCCGACGCCAGCCCTTTGGCGGACTGACTGGGGATTTCGTCGACGTGTCGAGCATTCCCTGGAGTGCCGTGCGGCGCATCGAGGTGCTACCCGATGGCGCATCGGCGCTATATGGCGCCGATGCGGTCGCTGGGGTGATCAACATCATCATGCGCGATCACTTCACGGGTGCCCAGTCGGACGTGCGCTACGGGACCGCACCCGATGGGCGCGCCGAGTGGATGGCCGCTCAATTGCTGGGTACGCGCTGGCATGGCGGGCACGCGATGATGGATTACGAGTATTCGGATGCGACGCCTCTGGCCGCTGCGGCACGTCCGTACGCGGCCAATGCCGACAAGACGCCCTTCGGGGGCGCCAATTACGATTCGTACTACACCAGCCCCGGCAACATTCTCGATCCCTACACGCTCCAGCCGGTGTACGGCATTGCCGCTGCGCCCGGTCAGCCGCTGGGCGCGGCTCGGCTCAGTGCGAGTATCCATCTGCAGAATCCTTTCAGCGCCGCGCAGATCTTCCCCGATCGCATGGCGCACGAGTTCTACGGCTCGCTGCACCAGCAGCTCGGCGCGACTGTGGAATTGTTTGCGCAGGGACGATACGCCGCGCGCAATACCGCACTTGCCAGCTTGCCCGACAACACCGTGCTGCAGATTCCCTCGAGCAACCCCTTCTATATCAATCCCTATCCGGCGGTGCCGTACACGCTGGTCGCGTACAGCTTTTTGCCGCTGCTCGGGCCGATACGCTTTGCGAGCAAGACCCGCGTATACGACGGGACAGTCGGAGCGACTGTTCGGCTCGGCGGGCATTGGCAGATGACCCTCAGCGAGTCGGGCGGCGAGCAGTCCTTGCGCAGTGATGAGTCCGGTGTGGTCAGCCTCCCGGCGCTCGCCGGTGCGCTCGCAAATCCCGATCCCGCCTTGGCCTTCGATCCGTTCGCCGTCAATCCAGCCGCGAACGTCCGGAGCTTGGCGGCGCTCACCGAGGATTATCGAGTGCATTCGGTTTCGGGTATCAAAGCCACCGACATGGTCGCCAACGGGCCGCTGATGCGCCTACCGGCTGGGGAAGCAAAACTCGCCATGGGCCTGGAGTGGCGCACCGACAGTCTCAATCTGGCGGCGGCAGCGCCCGGCGCCGCGGTCGCGGGTCCCGCTGCGCAGCACTTTGGGCGCCAGATCCTGTCCGTGTACTCTCAGCTGCACGCGCCCTTGCTCGGCAGCGCCGGCGCGGCGCGACGCCTGACGCTCGATCTGGCCGGACGCTACGATCACTACAGCGATTTCGGCGGCACCTTCAATCCGATGGCGAAGCTGCAGTGGAGCGCTGCGCGGTGGCTGCAGGTTCGCGCCACCTGGGGCCGCGCCTATCGTGCACCGAAGCTCGATGAGCTGTACGACACTGCGCAGAACGTATCTGGCATGGCGGTCGTCAGTGATCCGCAGTCCCCGACGGGCCGCTCACTGGTGCTCGCCGAGCAGGGCTCCAATCCGCATCTGCGCCAGGAGACCGCCCGCACCTGGACGACCGGGGTGAGTCTGTCGGCCGGGCGCAGTGCCCAGCTGTCCCTGACCTACTACGACATCGATTATTGGAATCGGATTGAGCAGCCGGCAGGCGACGATCCGCTCGGCATCCTGCAGCACCAGGGAGAATGGGCCGCCGTGATCACTCGCGATCCGACGACAGCGCAAATCGCCGCGGTGTGCACCAGCGCTGCGTTTGTCGGACCGGTGGCGAGCTGCCTGCAGAGCAAGCCGGCCGCGATTGTGGATCTGCGGCTGGCCAATCTGGCGCGCACGCTCACGCGCGGAGTCGACATCGAGGCGCGCGAGCGGCTGATGAGTGCCTGGGGACCTTTCGAGTTCGTGCTGCACGGGACCGACGTATTCACCTTTACGCAGGCGCTCACCCCCGACTCTGCCGCGATGAGCATTCTCAACACTGTGGGCAATCCGATGTCTCTGCGGCTGCGCGGCCGGTTGAGCTGGACACGCCATGGGCGCGGTGCCCCGGGCTGGGGCGGCGCGCTGACGGTCAATTACACGGGTGCTTACCGCAATCGCGGCAGCCAGCTTCTGCCGGCGGTGCCGTCCTGGACGACTCTCGATGTGTATGTGCGCTACCGGCTGACGCCAACGCGCCACGGCCGGACCACGCTGATGGCGAATGTGGTGAACGTGCTGAATCGCAGTCCGCCATTCGTCGATAGCCAGTTCGGTTACGACATCTACAACGTGCAGGCGCTGGGACGGGTGGCAAGCCTGGAACTCACCTGTCGTTGGTAGTGCGCACCGGCGCGGCTGATGGCTCGCACGCTTGGGAGCCGGGGAGCGGGCGTCGGCAGTGTGCAGTAGGCGGTCCGGGCACCCGGAGCGCATTATGTTTAATGAGCCTGCATCGGACGTAAATTTTCGATAGTGCAGGGGGGGGCAGAGCGCTCCTGGCGCATCTACAGCAGTTAAGGAATGGGGGAATGGATAAACGGATGGGCGAGATCAGGCAGTTCCGCCGCGTCGGCTCGGCGGACGCGTTCTTCGAGCAGTTGTGCCGCACGTACGAGCCGCAACTGCTCGGCTATCTCACTCAGATGCTGGGCCGATCGGACCTGGCCCGTGAGGTCGCGCAGGACACGTACGAGCAATTGCACCGGATGTACCGACCGGAGCAGCTACTGTTCCCGCGCGCGATGCTGTTCAAGGTTGCGACCAATTATGCGCTGATGCATCTGCGCCGCCGCCGGCTCGAGAGCGCGGTGATCGGTACTGCGCAGGCCATGGAACAGGTGGCGGATCAGCGCGGTGGACCCGACCGGCACGTGATGGCCGAGCAGATCGCCCAGCGCCTCGTGAGCGTGATTCAGGATTTGAGTCCGCCCCTGCGGGCGGTGTTCGTCCTGGCGCATGTGCAGGGTACCCCCCGCAAGGAGATCGCCGCCCGTCTGGGGATTTCCGAGCGGCGCGTCGACAAGCGCATGACCCGGGCGTTGAAGCAATGCCGCATGCGATTGTCATCACAAGGTATTGATTTGACGGAGGTTGATTGAGCCCTGAATCCCTCCTGGAACGGTATCGACAGCGGCGCGCACGGGCGCAGGCGGCCGTCTGGCTCGCCCGGATGAATCGGGGACTGACACCGAGCCGCCAGCGCGCGCTGGAAAGCTGGCTGAGCGACCCGCTGAACGCGAAAGAATTCAGTGAGTTGCGGGCGATGCTCGATGTCGTATCCGAGTTCAAGGGCGCGGCGCGGGCCTCGCTTGTCGCGAGTGTGGCGCAGCCGCTGCGCCGCAAGCGGGCCGATGGTGCGACGCGCTGGCTGGTGGGGGTTGCCGCCGCGGCGGTGTGCATCGCGCTCGCGGCCGCAGGCGCTTGGCTCTGGGCGCTCGGCTATCTGCCGCGCACGTATCGAACCGGCATCGGACAGATCGACAATGTTGTGCTGCCCGACGGCAGCATGGTCTATCTGAACACCGACTCGAAGCTGCGCTGGATCGGAACGCCGCACAACCGGCGCGTGCAGTTACTGCGCGGTGAGGCGTTTTTTGAAGTCGTGCACGATCCGGCGCGCCCGTTTCGCATTCTGCTCGCGCACAGCGAGGTACGCGTGCTCGGCACGCGTTTCGACGTCTACCGCGAGCACGACGGCGATGTGCTGGTGACGGTGGTGAGCGGCACAGTGTCGGTCGAGGGACTCGGTGCGGGCGCGGCTGTGCCACCCACCTGGGAGCGCCGTCTCACAGCCAACCAGCAAATTGAGTACTCCCCGGTCGGCATGATCGGCGATGTACACCCGACGCTGGCCGCGAACGTCATCCGCTGGCGTCAGGGCATCGTCGAAACCCGCGGCGAGCCGTTGGCAAAATTCGTCAGTAACCTCAGCCGTTATACCCCGCAGCGCATCGTCATCACCGATTCGCGCGCGGCGCACATGCGCATCGGTGGCGCGTTCAGTGTGCGCAACGTCCCCTCCACGCTCGAGCGTATTGCCCGCATCGAGCCCATTACCGTGACGCGTCAGCATGGCGAGCTGATTGTGGCGTACCGCGCCGCGCGAGCGCGGCGCCCGGATGCTCTGCGCTGATTGCGGCGGATCGCTTTTGACCTTGGACCATTAACACCTAGAGAGGACCAGTAGATGCTTATTCTTACGAGGCGGGTCGGCGAGACTGTAATGATCGGGGATGAGGTGACCATTACGGTGCTCGGCGTCAAGGGCAATCAGGTGCGCATCGGCATCAATGCCCCGAAGCACATTGCGGTGCACCGAGAGGAAATCTACGAGCGCATCAAGCGTGAGCAGCGCGGAACCGCGGAGGACGCCGAGGCGCCCGAATCGCAGAGCTTCGTCCCGCCGGGCGCCTGAGCTGCCGAGCGCGCTGCCGGCCGCTCGGGGGGAGAGGGGTTCCGGCACGCGCCGCCCGTCCAACAACGTGCGCTGCCGTGGCCCCAGGGCCGCGGCAGGCGTGTCTGTTGCTGTGCAGGTGCAAGCCCGTGGCGGCAGTGCTACACTTTTTTACTTAATAAAAAACCAGGGTCTCCTCGGCGAAGCGCATGCGCTACCAGCAATCGAGGGAAGAGAGCGCTGAAATCCTGCGGCGGGCGCTGCGGTTGATGTCGCCGCACGAAGTTGGTTACCACCCGCTCAGCTATGCCGTGTGGTATGAGCACGCCGGTGCGCTCAACCCGCCGCTCAGTCAGGAACTCGAGAAGTTGCTCGGGGGGGCCGTCCAGCTGACGGATGCCGAGGTCTGCCGCCTGCATGCTCTGCACATCGCCGCTCGCGACATCGAGATGTTCGAGCTCGCGCAGCGTGAGCTGCGCGAGCTGATCGGCCGGACGGAGCGGGACACGGGCGCGGCCGAGAACACTCTGCAGCACTTCAGCGCAACGCTGCGCAATACCACCGAGCAGCTCGATGCGCCGCAGGCGGCAGCCGTGCGCGCGCTGCTCGGGGATCTGCTCGCGCAGGCCATGCAGGTACAGACGGTCCTGCGCGATCTACACGCCCAACTCGCCAAGCAGCGCGAGGAGGTGGCGGGGGTGATCGAGCGTCTCGAGCGGGCGCAAAGCGAGCCGCAGCGCGATCCGCTCACCGGCCTTGCCAATCTCAGTGCGTTTCGCCGTGCCTTCGAGTCCCAGGAGGGATGGACCGACTTCGCCCAGGTGGTGCTGCTTGCGGTGGACATCGATTATTTCAAGCGCATCAACGATACGCACGGCCACGTGATCGGCGACAAGGTGCTGATGAGCGTGGCGAAGATTCTGCGTGAGGAGCTCGCCCCCGAGGATCTCGCCGCGCGCATCGGGGGCGATGAGTTCGTGGTACTACTGGGCGGCAAGGCGCTGAGCGCCGCTGCCGCACTCGCCGAGCGGATCCGCTCGGCTGCCCAGCGCACCCTGATCGTACAGCCCGACGGGGCGCAGTTCGCCGGCGAGGTGACGCTGTCGATTGGAGCGGCAAGCGGCCGCGCAGGCGATACGCTCGAGACACTGCGGCAACGCGCCGATGCAGCGCTTTACGATGCGAAGGCCGCCGGGCGCAACCGCGTCGCGCTCGCCGAGCAGCTGCAGCAGCTCTGAGGCGCGCTCAGCACTCCGTGACGTTCACCGCGAGGCCCCCCTGGGAGGTCTCCTTGTAGATGGTCGACATGTCCTCGCCCGTCTGGCGCATGGTGATAATCACATGATCGAGTGAAACCTTGTGGTTGCCATCGCCACGCATCGCCAGCCGTGCCGCATTGATGGCTTTCACCGCGCCCATCGCATTGCGCTCAATGCACGGGATCTGTACCAATCCGCCCACCGGGTCGCAGGTGAGGCCGAGATTGTGCTCCATGCCGATCTCGGCGGCGTTCTCCACCTGCTCGTTGCTGCCCTGCAGCGCTGCGACGAGCCCGCCGGCGGCCATGGAGCAGGCGACGCCCACCTCGCCCTGACAACCCATTTCTGCGCCCGAGATCGACGCGTTCTGCTTGTAGAGCATGCCGATCGCCGCAGCGGTGAGCATAAAGCGCAGCACCCCATCATCGCTCGCGCCGGGTTCGAACCGCCGGTAGAAGTGCAGCACCGCCGGCACGATGCCCGCCGCCCCATTGGTCGGCGCGGTCACGACGCGGCCGCCGGCAGCGTTCTCCTCGTTCACCGCGAGCGCAAAGGCATCTACCCAGTCGAGCGTGTCGAGCGGGCGCTGCTGGCCGCTCTCGGTGAGCTGGCGGTACAACTTCGGGGCGCGCCGGCGCACCTTCAGCGGGCCTGGCAGCACTCCGTTCTGGCGAAAGCCACGCTCGACGCACGCCTGCATTACCGCCCAGATCCGCATCACCCCAGCGCGCACGTCGGCCTCGCTCGCCCAGGCGCGCTCGTTGGCGAGCACGAGCTCGAAGATCTCCAGGCCGTGCTCCCGGCACAGCGCGAGCAGTTCACGGCCGCTCGAGAACGGATAGGGAGCCGGGGCGCGCGTGGTGGCCTGGTGCGAGGGATCCTCGCCGGCCCGCAGGATGAAGCCGCCGCCGATCGAGTAATAGTCCTGCTCGCGCACCGTCACCCCGCCGGCAACGGCGGTAAAGCGCATGCCATTGGCGTGCTCGGGTAGCCGTTCGCTGCGCAGCAACAGCAGTTGATTCTTCTCGTCAAAGGGAATCTCGTGCCGCCCGAGCAGCGCGATCTTGCGGTTCGCGCGGATGCTCTGCAGGGTGGGGGCGATGGAGTCCGGATCGACCGTCTCCGGATCGGCGCCCGTCAGCCCCATGAGGATCGCCCCATCGGTCCCGTGACCGAGCCCGGTGAGTGCGAGCGATCCGTACAGACGCACCGTCACCGACTCGAGCGTAGCGAGCTGCTCGGCGCGCTCGAGCTCGAGCAGAAACTCGCGCGCCGCACGCATCGGCCCCATGGTGTGCGAGCTCGACGGCCCAATGCCAATCTTGAAGATGTCAAAAACGCTGAGCGACATGCTCTTAACCTCTTAGCGCGCAGGCCGCCAGGCCCGCGCCAATGTGTATCGTTTCTCGATCCCGCAGACCCCGCTGCGATTCGGGTCAGTCCCGCCCGCGCAGCCGGCGCAGCGCCCGCCGCTCGTGCTTGTCGGGCCGCTCCTGCGGCCGCGGCGCGAGCGCCGCGGCGAGCCGCATGCGCTCGGCGAAGGCGGCCCGGCGTGCCTGACTCGCCGGGCTCTCCTCGTAGCAGTGCACCGCTTCGCTGGCCGGCCCGCGGCGGGCCGGCACCGCCTGCACCGTGCACTCGAACTCCACCGCGCCCCGCATGAAGCGCACAATGTCCCCTGGGCGCACCGCGTAGGCTGGCTTGACGCGCGCGCCATTGACATGCACGCGCCCGCCATGGACCGCCTCGGCGGCAAGGGAGCGCGACTTGAACAGCCGCACGCCAAAGAGCCAGCGGTCGATGCGTGCCGCCCCGCCGCCTGCCTCGTTGGCCGCTTCCTTCATGGGACGTTATGGTAGCGGTTGAGTGGCCCTCCGGCCTGCCTGCGCGCGCCGGAGGTTGCCTGCCGCCGTCACCGACGCCGCGGCGGACAAAAACCTTCACGACCGGACCGCTTCAGCGTACAATGCGCGCCTCCGCGGGCCTCGGCCGCGGGGAGCGGAGCGGCTGCGCCCCCGGGGCGAGGGCTCCGACAGCGAGACAGCCCAAAAGCCCCCCGAGGGGCTTTTTGTTTTTGGGTGACCGGCAGCACGCCCGCGGGCGGCGCGCAGCCGCCGGGGAGACGGTCCCGGGCGAGGGCCGAGACTGAGGCGCGACGGTCGCAGGGGCCACGCAGCCCGTTTGGCTTTTTTGACTCGGCGGGGTGGGGAGCGGATCGATGTCGGCGACATTGCGAGAGCGGCTGATCGCCCTCATTGAACCCCTGACCGGGCGGCTGGGCTACGAGTTGGTCGATCTCGAGCACAGTGCCGGGCGCGGCAGTGCCACGGTGCGGATTTACATCGATCGGCCCGAAGGTGTCGGGATCGAGGATTGCGAGCGAGTCAGCCGCGAAGTGTCGGCGTTGCTCGACGTCGAGGATCCGATCCCGACGGCCTTCACGTTGGAGGTGTCCTCCCCGGGTTTTGACCGGGTGCTGCGCACGCGGGCGCATTTTGAGCGTTTCGTGGGTGCGCGGGTGTTTGTGGAGCTGGCGGCCCCGCGCGAGGGGCGGCGTCGCTATACCGGCACGCTGCTCGCGACGGATGACTCGGGTATCGAGCTCGAGGTCGACGGCGGGCGCGTGGCAGTGAGATATGCCGAGATCGCCAAGGCCAGGCTGACCGGCTAGTGGTGCGTGGCGCTGAAGGCGACAGTTGCAGAGGTGACAGTAGTGAACAAGGAAATCCTGATGGTTGTCGATGCCGTCTCGAACGAGAAGGGCGTTGACAAAGAAGTGATTTTCCAGGCGCTCGAGGCCGCGCTCGCCGCCGCGACCCGCCGCAAGCACGGCGAGGAGTGGGACGTGCGCGTGGCCATCGACCGGCGCAGCGGGGACTACGAGACGTTCCGGCGCTGGAAGGTGTTCGCTGACGATTCCACTGAGCTGCAGGCCCCCGATCGGGAGCTGCGCCTCGAGGATGCCCATGACCTCGACCCGAACGCCCAGGTCGATGGCTTCGTCGAGCAGCCGATGGAATCGGTGACTTTCGGACGCATCGCGGCCCAGCAGGCCAAGCAGGTCATCGTGCAGAAGGTGCGCGAGGCCGAGCGCCAGCAGGTGGTCGATGCCTATCGCGACCGCGTCGGCACTCTGGTGAGCGGTGTCGTCAAGCGGGTCGATCGCAACGGCATTTACGTCGATTTGGGCTCGAATGCGGAGGGCTTCGTGCCGCGCAGCGACATGATCCCGCGCGAGCAGGTCAAGGCCCAGGACCGCATCAAGGCGTTCCTGCGCGAGGTGCGCTCGGAGCTGCGCGGACCCCAGTTGTTTTTGACTCGCACGGCGCCGGAGTTTCTCATCGAGCTGTTCAAGCTCGAGGTTCCCGAGGTCGGCCAGGGGCTGATTCAGATCCTTGGCGCGGCACGCGATCCGGGCGTGCGCGCCAAGATCGCCGTGCGCTCGAGCGATCCGCGTATCGATCCGGTGGGGGCTTGCGTCGGCATGCGCGGTTCGCGTGTGCAGGCCGTCTCGAACGAGATCGCCGGGGAGCGCGTCGACATCATTCCTTTCGACGATAACCCGGCGCAGTTCGTCATCAACGCCATGTCGCCAGCCGAAGTGCTCTCGATCGTGGTCGATGAGGACTCCCACAGCATGGATATCGCGGTGGCCGAGGAGAAGCTCTCGCAGGCGATCGGCCGCGGCGGCCAGAACATCCGTCTGGCCAGCCAGCTGACCGGCTGGGAACTGAATGTCATGACCGAGTCTGATGCCGAGGCGAAGAGCGACTCGGAGGCCAAGACCCTCGTGCAGCTCTTTATGAAGCAGCTCGATGTCGATGAGGACGTCGCCACCATCCTCGCGCAGGAGGGCTTCTCGACCATCGAGGAGATCGCCTACGTGCCGCAGGGCGAGCTTGCCTCGATCGCGGAGTTCGATGAGCAGATCGTCAAAGAACTGCGCAATCGCGCTCGCGACGTGCTGCTCACCCAGGCGATCGCCAGCGAAGAGTCGCTTGAGCAGGCGATGCCGGCCGAGGATTTGCTGCTGCTCGAGGGGATGAGTCCCGATCTGGCGCTCGCCCTGGCACGTCGCGGTGTGCGTACGCGCGAGGATCTCGCCGAGCAGTCGGTCGACGACCTGAATGATATCGAGGGATTGGCGCCGGAAGAGGCGGGCAAGCTCATTATGACCGCGCGGGCTCACTGGTTCGCGCCCAGCCACTGACCGGGGGTGCAAGAAGTATGGCGGAAGTGACCGTAGCCCAGTTCGCCGAGGTCCTGAAGGTACCCGTGGATCGACTGCTCGTGCAGCTCGATCAGGCCGGTATTCAGGTCAGCGGGCCGGACGATCGCATCAGTGACGATGCCAAGCTCGAACTGTTGACCCATCTGCGGCGCAGTCACGGTGGAGTGCAAGAGAGCGATGCTGCCCCCCGCCGGATCACCCTGAAGCGCAAGACGCAGAGCGAGCTGAAACTCGCCAGCGTGCAGGGCCGGGCCCGTACCGTGAACGTGGAGGTGCGCACCAAGCGCACCTACATCAAGCGGGACGTGCTCGAGGAGCAGGCTCGCAAGCAGCACGACGAGATCGAGCAGAAGCGTCGGGAGGCCGAGGAGGCCGAGCGGCTCGAGCACGAGCGGCTCGAGCACGAGCGGCAGGAGCACGAGCGGCTCGAAGCGGAGAACCGTCGCCGCGTCGAGGAAGAGGAATCCGCGCGCAAGCGTGCGCTCGACGAGGCGCGTCGCCAGGCCGAGCAGCGGGCTCAGGAGGAGCAGCAGCGCGAGCAGGAGCGCGAACGCGAACGGGAGCGTGAGCGGGAGCGCGAAGAACGCGAGGAACGGGAGCGCCAGAGCCGCGAGGCGGTGCGGGCGGCGGCGCCTGCCGCCGCGCCGGTGCCCCCGTCGCCAGCCCCGAAGCCCAAGGAAGCCGCCCCCCCGGCTCGACCGGCCCCGCCGGCGACCCGTGAGCGGCCCGCCGCCGCCGATGACCGGCATACGCGCTACGGTCGAGAAGAGCTGCATGTCGCGACCGACGCCAGCTCGCGCTTCAAGAAGCGCCGTCCGCTGAAGTCCGGACGCGCCGTACGGGGTTCGTCGGAAACCCGCCATGGCTTCGAGCGCCCGACCGCCCCGGTGGTCCGCGAAGTGAACATTGGCGAGACCATCACCGTGGGTGAGCTCGCCCAGAAGATGGCGGTGAAGGCCCCCGCAGTCATCAAGACCCTGATGAACCTGGGCGTCATGGCCACCATCAATCAGACACTCGATCGGGACACGGCCGTGTTGGTCGTGGAGGAGATGGGTCACACCGCCAAGCTGACGCAGGAGGAGCAGATCGAGGTCGATCTGCAGGGCGCACCGGCCGAGACCGCCGCGCTCGAGACGCGCCCGCCGGTGGTGACCGTCATGGGCCACGTCGATCACGGCAAGACCTCGCTGCTCGATTACATCCGCCGCACCAAAGTTGCTGCCGGTGAGGCCGGGGGCATCACGCAGCATGTTGGCGCCTACCACGTCGAGACGCCCAAGGGTGTGGTGACCTTCATCGATACACCGGGCCACGCGGCGTTCACCGCGATGCGTGCACGCGGCGCGAAGGCGACCGACGTGGTCATTCTGGTGGTGGCCGCCGATGACGGGGTGATGCCCCAGACCGTCGAGGCGATCCAACACGCACGGGCTGCGGGTGTGCCGATCGTGGTGGCGGTCAACAAGATCGATAAGAACGGCGCCGACCCGGAGCGGGTGCGCAGCGAGCTCGCCAAGCAGGAGGTCATCCCGGAGGAGTGGGGCGGACAGAACATTTTCGTGAACGTCTCGGCGCACACCGGTGAGGGCATCGACACGCTGCTCGAGGCGGTGCTGCTGCAGGCCGAGGTGCTCGAGCTGCGCGCGCCGCGCTCGGGACTTGCCAGCGGTGTGGTCATCGAGTCGAGCGTGGAGAAGGGCCGTGGCGCGGTGGCCACGGTGCTGGTCAAGAAGGGTACGCTGAAGCTCGGTGACCCGATCATTGCCGGTACCGAATTCGGCCGCGTGCGCGCGCTGTTCGATGAGAACGGCAAGCCCATCGAGGAGGCGCCGCCGTCGATGCCGGTGGTGGTGCTCGGTCTCTCGAGCGCCCCGAATGCCGGTGAGGAGATCCTTGCGCTCGAGAGCGAGCGCAAGGCGCGCGAAGTGGCGACCTACCGCCAGAGCAAGTCGCGCGACGTGAAACTCGCGCGCCAGACGACGCGTGCCGAGGATGTGTTCTCCCAGCTCGGCGAGGAGAAGGCGGGCATCGTGGCGGTGCTGCTCAAGGGCGACGTGCAGGGCAGCGTCGAGGCACTGCGCGAGGCGCTGAACAAGCTCTCGACCGAGGAAGTGCAGGTCAAACTCATCGCGAGCGGACTCGGGGGCATCACGGTCTCCGACGTGCAGCTCGCCGCGGCCTCCAAGGCGCTGATCATCGGCTTCAATGTGCGTGCCGACTCCGGCGCGCGCGAGGCGATGAAAGACACCGGGGTCGAAGTGCGCTACTACAGCATCATCTACGAGGCGATCGATGATGTGCGCCAGATGATGACCGGGTTGTTGCAGCCGGAGATCAAGGAGCAGATCGTCGGTGTGGCACAGGTGCGCGATGTGTTCCGCTCGAGCAAGTTCGGCGTGGTGGCCGGATGTCTGGTCACCGAGGGCTTCGTGCGGCGCAACAATCCGATCCGCGTGCTGCGCGACAACGTCGTGATCTTCGAAGGAGCTCTCGAGTCGCTGCGCCGCTTCAAGGATGACGTGGGCGAGGTGCGAGCCGGCACAGAGTGCGGCATCGGGGTGAAGAACTACCAGGACGTGCGCGTCGGCGATCAGATCGAATGCTTCTCGCGCGTCGAGGTGGCCCGGACGCTCTGATGACGACCGCCGGCTCCAGAGTCCGCAAGATCGAGGCGCAGCTGCAGCGCGTGATGGCAGAGCTGATCGCGCGCGAGGTCAAAGATCCGCGCGTCGGCAGTGTCACCATTACGGCGGTGCGCTTGTCCGCCGACATGGGCGTGGCGCGTATCTTTTTCGCGCCGTTCGCCTCACAGCATGATCCGGCCGAAGTGCTGCAGGGACTGGTGCACGCCGGCGGATTCCTGCGCGGGCAGGTCGGGCGCGAGCTCGGCCTGCGTCATGCTCCCCGGCTCGAGTTCGCCCTCGATGACACCGCCGAGAAGGCTGCGCGCCTGACCGGCCTGATCGATCGGGCGCGGGCCGAGGATCAGGCCAAGCACTGAGCCGATGCCCACCGGGATCGTGCTGCTCGACAAACCTGCCGGGCTCTCCTCGAATGCCGCGCTGCAGCGCGTGCGGCGGCTGTTCGGCGCCGCCAAGGCCGGCCACGCCGGCAGTCTCGATCCGCTCGCCACCGGCATGCTGCCGATCTGCCTCGATGAGGCGACCAAGATTGCCGGGGAGATCCTCTCGAACCGCAAGCGCTACCGCTTCGCTATTGCGCTCGGGGCACGTACGGCCACCGGGGATGCCGAGGGCGAGATCCTCGAGCGCGCCGCGGTGCCGCCGCTCGGGCCCGATGCGATGGAGGCGGTGCTGGCAGGATTTCTCGGCCCCAGCCGGCAGATCCCGCCGATGTACTCGGCCCTGAAGCGCGCCGGGCGGCCACTGTACGAATTGGCGCGCGCCGGTGTCACGGTGGTGCGCGAGGCGCGGGCGATTGAGATTGAGGCGCTCACGTTGCTGGCCTGGGAAGGGCCGCGGCTCGAGCTCGCCGTGGTGTGCTCGAAGGGAACCTACGTTCGGGTGCTGGCCGAGGACATCGCGCGTGCTCTGGGTACGTGCGGGTATGTGGCGGCGCTGCGCCGTGAGTGGGTGGTGCCGTTCGAGCACGAGCCGATGTACCCGCTCGAGACTCTGCAGCAGTTGAGCGAGCGGGGAGAGGCGGGATCGGTGCTGCTCGGTGCGGATGCCCCGCTCGGACACCTCGGCGCGGTGCGGCTCGATCCGGCGCACACGGAGCGCGTGCGCCACGGCCAGGCGGTGCCGATCGGCGCCAGCGAGGCGGCGGGCAGGGTCCGGCTGTATGACTCGCGAGGGATATTCATGGGGCTTGGCGAGCTCGGCGGGGGCGAGGTGCAGCCGCGCCGGCTGCTCGCCGCACCGGATGCAGCACAACCCTGAGCGGGTCTGCGCAGCAGCCCCGCTCTAGATGCAGCGCGAGGGACCGCTTACGGTCCGCCCGTGACGGTGACCGACGGGTCGAGCATCTGCAGCGCCCGGGCCGGATTGGTCTGGCCGGTCTGGCGCAGCTGCCGTCCGCTGTAGGTGCGGGTGAAGGGCCGGCACGCATTGGAACCGAGAGGCGCCGCCTCGCGCGGGCAGTTCGCCGCGGTCGGGACGCTCTTTGCGGCCGGCAGGCTCGCACAACCCGCCAGGACGATCGCGCTGCTGAGGACGATGAGGAGCGATCGAATCATGGCCGCTCGAGCATATCGCAAGTCGTTGTGCTTGTGGCGGAGGGCCGTCCATGGGTAAAATTGCGGGCTTCCTCAAAAGGGCACTTGATACAGTTACTTAGGACCGTTGTGCAATGGCTTTAACCAGCGAGAAAAAGAGCGGGATTTTGGCGCAATACCAGCGCGGTCCTGCGGATACGGGATCTCCCGAGGTTCAGGTTGCGCTGCTCTCGGAGCGCATCAATGGCCTGGGCGAGCACTTCAGCGCGCACAAAGGCGATCACGCCTCACGGCGCGGTTTGGTGAAGCTCGTCAACCAGCGCCGCAAGCTCCTCGATTTCCTCAAGGCGACCAAACCGCAGACCTACCAGGAGCTCGTCGAGCGCCTGGGGCTTCGCCGCTAACCGAACACCCGGAGGGCCGCACGATCGCGCGGCCCTTCACGTTTCTGCATCCAGCGTTTGATGCGGAATCTTCCCCACAATCGAGGATTAGACCTTGATCGTCAGTAAGTCATTCCAATACGGCTCCCATACGGTCACCCTGCAGACCGGCGAGCTGGCCCGTCAGGCCGATGGCGCGGTGCGTGTTTCGATGGGCGACACCGTGGTGCTGGTCACCGTGTGTGCGCAGAAGGCGGCGGCCGCGGGCCGTGATTTCCTTCCCCTTACCGTCAATTACATCGAGAAAACCTATGCTGCCGGACGCATCCCGGGCGGGTTCTTCAAGCGCGAGGGCCGGCCGAGCGAGAAAGAGACGCTCACCTCCCGCTTGATCGACCGTCCGATCCGTCCGCTGTTCCCGGATAGCTTCTACAACGACGTGCAGGTCATCGCCACCGTCGTGTCGCTCGACCCGCAGGTTGATCCAGACATCCCGTCGCTGCTCGGCGCCTCTGCGGCCCTGGCCGTGTCGGGTGTGCCGTTCAACGGGCCGATCGGTGCGGCGCGTGTGGGTTGGAAGAACGGTCAGTACATGCTTAACCCGGTCGCGAGTGAGCTCGCCGAGTCGGACCTGCACCTGGTGGTGGCCGGTACCGAAAAAGGCGTGCTCATGGTCGAGTCGGAAGCGAAGGGTCTCACCGAGGAGCAAATGCTCGGCGCGGTGGTGTTCGGCCACCAGCAGATGCAGAGCGCGATCAGCGTGATTCGCGAGCTCGCCCGCGAGGCCGGTAAGCCGCGCTGGGACTGGAAGCCGGCCGCCGAGAGCGCGGAACTGGCGAGCGCGGTGGCGGCCAAGGCGCGCGAGCCTTTGGCGCAGGCCTACACCATCACCGAGAAGCAGCAGCGTTACGCGCGGGTGGCGCAGATCAAGAGCGAGGCGCTCGAGGCGCTGAGCGGCGGGGAATCCCCGAAGTGGACCGGTGAGCAAATCGATGCGGCGCTGTTCAAGCTCGAGAGCGACATCGTGCGCCAGCGCATCCTCAATGGCGAGCCGCGCATCGATGGCCGTGACAGCAAGACCGTACGCCCGATCACCGTCAAGGTCGGTGTGCTGCCGCGCACGCACGGCTCGGCGTTGTTCACCCGCGGGGAGACCCAGGCGCTGGTGGCCACGACACTCGGTACGACCCGCGATGCGCAGATCATCGATGCGCTCGAGGGCGAGCGGCGCGAGCCGTTCATGTTGCATTACAACTTCCCGCCGTTCAGCGTCGGGGAGACCGGCATGGTCGGCTCGCCGAAGCGGCGTGAGATCGGCCACGGTAATCTGGCGCGCCGCGGTGTGAACGCCGTGATGCCGGACATGAGCAAGTTCCCGTACGTCATACGCGTCGTGTCGGAGATTCTCGAGTCGAATGGCTCGAGTTCGATGGCGAGCGTGTGCGGCTCGTCACTGTCGCTGATGGACGCCGGCGTGCCGATCAAGGCGCCGGTGGCGGGCGTGGCCATGGGGCTCGTGCTCGAGAACGGTCGCTTCAAAGTGCTCACCGACATCCTCGGTGATGAGGATCATCTCGGCGACATGGACTTCAAGGTCGCCGGGACGAAAGACGGCGTCACCGCCCTGCAGATGGACATCAAGGTCGAAGGGGTGACCCCCGAGATCATGAAGGTCGCCCTCGAGCAGGCGCGCGACGGCCGGCTGCACATCCTCGAGGAGATGAACAAGGTCATCAGCGCCCCGCGGGCCAACATGTCCGAGTGGGCCCCCTCGATCATCACCCTGAAGATCGATCCGGAGAAGATCCGCGATGTGATCGGCAAGGGTGGAGCGGTGATCCGCCAGATCACCGAGGAGACCGGCACCACCATCGACATCGAGAGCGACGGCACGGTCAAGATCGCCTCGGTCAACGGTACGGCCGGCCGCGAAGCGCAGCGGCGCATCGAGCTGATCACCGCGGATGTGGAGGTCGGGCGTGTGTACGAGGGCAAGGTGGTGCGGCTGATGGACTTCGGCGCGTTCGTCACCATCCTGCCGGGCCGCGATGGCCTGGTGCACATCTCGCAGATCTCCAACGAGCGGGTCGAGCGGGTGAGCGACAAGCTGAAGGAAGGCGATGTCGTGCGCGTGAAGGTGCTCGAGGTCGACCGTCAGGGGCGGATCCGCCTCTCGATGCGCGACGTCGACGCCGCCTAACGTTCCCTGGGAAGATACTCGCACGGGGTCCGCGCTGCAGGGTGAGGACCCCGTTTTTCTTGCGACGGTCGAGACGCACGAGGAAACTGACCCGGTGAGATGGGGGCTTCTCTCACCGGGTCAATTGTCATCAGGGGTTGGGATACACCCACAGATCATTCAAATCACCGGCATTGCTGGCGGTGGAGCCGAGGCCGTAACCGCCGAACAGCCAGACAGCCCCGTTGGCGTCAGTCCAGCTCAGCGCCTTATAGCGTGCACCCGGCATATTGTTGATCGAAGCGGTGCCCTGGGTGCCATACGTGCCACTGGCATTAACCGTGTTGGAGCCACCCTCCCACGTCCATTGTCCGCTGGCTGGCGAATACTCCCAGAGATCATTCAGCGCGTCGTCGGTGCCGTTCGAGTCATATCCGCTGCCTGCAAAGAGCCACAGATTGCCGGCGCCATCGATCCAGCCGTTTCCGCCGAATCGCGCACCGGGCACATTCGTCGCCGTGGCCTGGTTTTGCGTACCGTAAACGCCCTTTGCATTGGCTGTGGTAGATCCGCTCACCCAAGTCCAATCACCGCTCGACTCAGAATACTCCCAAAGATCGTTGAGATCGTTGATGCTTCCCGTTCCGACGGCACTCAGGGTGCAGTTCGTCGATGTGGAATCACACCCGGCTCCGCCGAAGAGCCACAGATTCCCCTTGGCGTCTGCCCAGCCGACTGCATCGGCGCGGCCGCCCGGCATGTTCGTGGGGGCTGCTATAGTCTGTGTTCCGTAGACACCAGGGTTGTCCGCCGTGTCGGGCCCGTTGACCCAAGTCCATTTTCCGCTGGCGGGTGAGTATTCCCACAGATCACTCAGGAAGCCCACGTTGCCGTTGGCGTCGTTACCGATTCCTCCGAACAGCCACAGGTTACCTTGTGAGTCGGTCCACGTGGTCGCGGCATAGCGCGCTCCCGGGGCGTTCGTGGACGCCGCAACATTTTGCGTGCCGTAAGCCCCGGGCGTTCCAGTGTTGCTCATACCGCTCACCCACGTCCATTTGTTGCTGGCTGGCGAGTATTCCCACAGGTCGTTCAAGTAGCCGACATTGCCGTTGGCATCGTAACCCAATCCGCCGAAGAGCCAGAAATTTCCGCTGTTGTCGCTCCAGCTCGCCGCGCGATAGCGCGCACCCGGCAGGTTCGATACCGCCGCGACATTTTGGACGCCGTATGCACCGGGTGTATCGGCCGTCTGTGAGCCGCCGACCCAGGTCCACTGCTGGCTCGCCTCAGAGTACTTCCAGAGGTCGTTGTAGTACGCGCAGTATGAGCATACCGAGTTGTATAATTCGCCACCAAACAGCCAGAGATTCCCTTGGCTGTCCGTCCAGCCGACGGCGCCGTCGCGGGCGCTCGGCAGATTCGCCGCGGCGGGCGTGCCTTGTATGCCGTAAGTGCCGCTGTCGTTCACAGTATCTTTTCCTCCCATCCATGTGAATACCGCGGTGAACTGCGCGGTGACCGGGCAATCGGCCGTGATCGCGCCGGTCGTAAAGGAACCCCCCGAAGAGGAAAGGCTGCCGCCGCATCCGCTGACCGTATTGACGACATAGCCGCTGCTGGGTGTCACCGTGAAGGTGGCCGTGCCGCCGGAATTTACCTGCGCAGTGCTCGGGGAAATGGTTCCGCCGGCAGTTGCGGTCGCGCTGACGGTATAGACCGCGACGAAGGTGGCGCTGACCGTGCAATTGCTGGTGATCGAACCAGTGGTATAGGTGCCTGTCGCTGTCGCGCTTGCCCCGCAACCGGTGACGGTGTCGATCGCGTAGCCACTGGCTGGCGTCACCGTGAAGGTGGTCGTGCCGCCGGAATTCACCTGAGCACTGCTCGGGGATATCGTTCCGCCGGTGCCGGCGGTCGCGCTGACGGTATAGACCGCGACGAAAGTGGCTACTACGGTGCAATTGCCAGTGATCGCGCCCGTGGTGTACGTGCTGCCGGATGGGGTGCTCACACCGCATCCGCTGACAGTATCGACGACGTAGCCGCTGCTGGGTGTCACCGTCAACGTTGTCGTGTCGCCACTCACCACCGATGTGGTCGCTGGCGTAATGCTGCCGCCGGCGCCGGCACTGGCAGTCACTGTGTATTGCGTGGTCATTGGGGTTTGGCTCGAGGAGCCGCCGCCACCGCCGCCGCAGGCGCTCAGAAGACCGAAGCCAAGCGCTGTGAACAGGGTGGAGAGGATTCGATAGTTGTTGTTCATGTGTGTCTCGTTATACTCAAATCACTGACGTGAATTTTGAGGCTGTAACAGCAGCCGAGGCCGCGGCGCGCCGTTTGGGCGAAGGAGTGCATTGCGGCGACGAAGCGCGCGAGCGGCCGGAATCGAAAGCAACATGAACCATCCGCGTGAATGACGAATCGAGTTCGGCGTTAGAAGTGCCGTTCCCATGGTTCATGATCGGCAGTCATATTAGTTATTGTGAAGAGGATTATTCAGGTGAGGCGTTTTGCAGACATCACCTGTTTGGGTGATGAAATGAGTTCGCGCATATGTGGGTAACGCCATCCGCGCGGCGCTCAAGAGCAAGCGCCGGCGGCCCGGATAGGGTGCGCGGTGAAATCCGAGTGGTTGGGAGATCCGCTGAGGTGTGCGCAGTAAGACAAGAATGGGTAGTGCGCTTTTCGGGAACACAGCCGGCTGCGCGCTTCGGATGCGGATGGGCGGGTCCGGATTCGGTGCGATCGGGACACTGATTCGTCGGGTCCTTGGGCTGCGAAGACGTGATGTCACGATGAGGAGAGTCGGCGCAGCGAGTCTTTTCGCGATGAGCATTGATGGGTGCGTCCGCTGAGGACACCTCGACGGATCAGGGACTGGCTGAGCCGTCGGAGCGACTCGTCGGTGAGACGGTGCTGGTTCGAATGCGGTAATTTCCGCTCTCGAAATGAGGTATTGCACGAGTGTGCTCGTCGGCATCGTCGGATGGATGCGGCCGGCGGATCACGAGCTTCCGAGCGCAGAGTTTCACGATGACGGTCGCTGCAGTCGGATCTTCGTCTGCGCGCTGTTGAATCATCTCGTGAGCGGGCCTTCACGTCCTGTAGTTCGGTTCTTCGTGGGACTGCGGTGCGTGATTGTGCAGCGGAGGAAGTTGGCGTTCACCAGGCGCGACTGTCACATCGTCTCGGCCCCACGGACATGCACCGGCGGCCTGCGTTGCGGCCGCAGCCGCCGCCCCCTGTGTCACAGTAGTTGTCGCCTCGATCCCTCTGTAATCTTGGGGGCATTGAGGAACGACAGTGGCTCGATACAGCAGCGAATTCAAAGATCGAGCGGTGGCGCGACTGCTACCGCCTG
>JAKBCE010000310.1 GCA_021808195.1 Pseudomonadota bacterium | reverse complement strand
CGCACCAGGCCCACGCCGCCCTGCTCGACATCGACCTCGATGCGCCGGGCGCCCGCATCGAGACTGTTCTCGATGAGTTCCTTGACGACCGAGGCGGGCCGCTCGATCACCTCGCCGGCGGCAATTTGATCGACCAGTTCGTTGGGCAGTACGCGGATGGGCATCAGGACTCGGACGGATCGGCCGGCACGGCCATTCGGACCGCAAGATTATCAGCCTTGGCACGGGGCCGCAGTGCCCGCCCTGTGCGTTCGAGGCCCGCTACCGCGTCACGCACGACCCGCGCCCCTATGCCGCTTGCGGTAGGCACTAGGCGGGCAACCGACGTTATTTTTGAATGCCAGGCTGAATGCGCTGAGCGATTGATAGCCAATCATGTCGGCAATTCGGGACAGACTCAGTGTCGAGTTCAACAGGGCGTGCTGCGCCACCGTCATGCGCCAACTGATCAGATACTCCATCGGAGCGGTGCCCACGACGGCGCTGAAGCGTGCCGAAAACGCTGAGCGGGACAGCGAGGCCTGCCGAGCCAGCGCCTCGACCGTCCAAGCCAACCCGACGTTGTCGTGCATGAGGCGCAGCGCGCGTCCGACGTGCGGGTCGGTCAGCCCCGCGAGCAGGCCGGGCCGGGCTGCCGGCGCTCGCGAGGGGGCATGTCGCAGGGCCTCCACCAGCAGAATCTCGAGCAAGCGATCGCAGACCAGCGATCGACCGGGTCGGTCCGCAAGCACTTCCTCCCCGAGAATCCCGAGCAGCGACCCGAGGCGCCCTCGCGCGACCTCTGCTGCACGAACGTGCACCACGGGCACCGTCCATCGAGTGAGAAACTCTGCGTGCGGCAGCGCCAGGCTGAAGCGTCCGGCGATGAAAATCGTCTTCTCGCAATCCTCGTGCGCACGCAGCAGGATCGAGGGGTCGTCGAACGCATGCGTGAAATCGATGGCCTGCCAGGTCCCTGAGGTGTGCAGGGTCCATGCAGGGGGCGCTGCCATCAGGAGGAAATCGCCGGCGTTGAGCGTCAGACTCACCCCGTCCTCCCGATCCATCGTGCAGCTGCCCTGCATGACCTGACCGAAAATCACCACTTTCGACGCCGGGAACTGCAGTCCCCACGGGGCATGCGCCTCGATGACCCGCCAGGCGACGGCGCGGGGCTGCAACCATTCGACGACGCGCGAGAGCGGATCGATCATGGACGATATATAAAATCCTTTGGAGCTGCGATGATATACCGTCGCTGAAGACACCCGTATTGTGCGCATCCAGTCGGCCTGACCGGCGGTTCGAGGGTTCGAGCCGCATCTGCACAACATGCCCGGGCCGCGAAGGAAGTGTCATGCGTGTCTTTGTCACCGGTGCCAATGGCTTCATCGGATCGGCGCTTGTGCAGGAACTGACCGGTGCAGGACATTCCGTGGTGGGCCTGGCCCGCACGACCGAGGCGGCCGAAGCGCTGCGGCGCCGTGGTGCGACACCTCACGCGGGAGCGCTCACGGACCTCGACAGCCTGCGCGCCGCAGCCTCGAACTGCGACGGGGTGATCCATCTCGCGTTCATACACCGACTGTCCCAGATCACGCTGCGCAATCGGCTGCACGTCCTGTTCGGCGGCCGCCCAGGGAACATCGCGTCCCGCTTCATGCAGGTCGCGACGCAGGCCGATCAGGGCGCCATCGATGCGCTCGGCTCAAGCCTGCGCGGATCGGCTCGTCCACTGGTCAGCACATTCGGAACGCTGGGTCTGACGTCCCCCGGCAAAGCGTGGCCCTCGCCCGCGACGGAGACCGATCCGCCCGACCCGCGCTCTCCCGGCTTCGGGCGCGCACTGGCCGAACGCTCCGTGCAAGCATGGGCACACCGCGGTGTCCGTGCTTCGATCATTCGCCTCGCGCCCACCGTGCACGGTGAGGGCAACGCCGGATTCGCCACCGAACTGATCAGGATTGCACGCCGAACGGGAGCCGCTGCCTATCTCGGCGAGGGACGCAATCGATGGCCGGCCGTGCAGCGTACCGATGCGGCCCGGCTGTTCCGGCTCGCCCTGGAACAGGCATCTGCCGGTGCCTGCTACCACGGCGTTGCCGAGGAGGGCATTCCGTTGCGGGACCTGGCCGGGGCCATTGCCCGGCGGCTGAACGTGCCCTGCCAGGCGCTGGCCCCTGAACAGGCGTCACGCCACTTCGGATGGCTGGCACCGTTCGTGGGTCTGGACAATTTCACTTCGGCGCAGCAGACGCAGGCGGCACTGGCGTGGCGGCCGGAGCCGCCTGGACTGCTCGCGCATCTGACCGATCGGCTCTGATCGGCGCCGCATCCCCAGAGCAAAACAGCCGATCGGAACTCCCGTTCCGATCGGCTGTTGCACAGTGCAGGCGCCGCAGCGACCGGCGCCGGATCGCGTGACTCAGGCGTTCGCCGCCGCCTTCGCCTGATTCGCCGCAGCGATCACCTCATCGGCCACGTTCTTCGGCACCGGCTCGTAGTGCGAGAACTCCATGGTGTACGAGGCGCGGCCGCTGGTCATCGAGCGCAGCTGACCGATGTAGCCGAACATCTCCGACAACGGCACGGTGGCCACCACCGCGATGTTGGCTCCACGCTCGAGCTGGTCCTGGATCATGCCGCGGCGGCGGTTCATGTCGCCGATGACATCGCCCAGATAGTCCCCCGGCGTCACGGTCTCGACCTTCATCACCGGCTCGAGCAGGATCGGTCCGGCCTTGCGCATCGCTTCGCGGAAGCAGGCCTTGGCCGCGATTTCGAAGGTCAGCGCGTTCGAGTCGACATCGTGGTAGCTGCCGTCCGTCAGCGTGGCGCGGAAGTCCACCGTCGGGAAGTGCGCCAGTACGCCGTCTTCCTTCTGCAGCTTCAGGCCCTTCTCCACCGACGGGACGTACTCGCGCGGCACCGAACCGCCCGAGGTCGAATCGACGAATTCGAAACCCTTGCTGCGCTCGAGCGGCTCGAACGTGA
>JAKBCE010000309.1 GCA_021808195.1 Pseudomonadota bacterium | reverse complement strand
GTTCAGCCCCTCGAGCGCCTCCGGGGAGATCGAGTGGGCCTTGGTCTTCAGGGAGGCCACGAGTACGCCATCGCCACTTGTGAAGGCCCGCACCGCCCCGTTCTCATAGACCGTCTCGCCGAGCTCGCGCCGCTCCCCGACGAGCGCCACGGGCCACAACTGACGCCGATACACCGGCAGCTCGGAGCGGCCCACCAGGCGCTCTCTGGAGGCATCATAGGATCCCTGCGGCGCATGCACGCCCGTGCGACCGGACTCCAACACCCACGCGGGCAGCGGTGTCGAGGCGAGCGCCTCGCCGGCGCGGATGTCCGCCTCGATCCACCCCGCGACGCGCGCCCAGCCGGCCGCCTGCCACACCTCGAACGGCCCCTGCTTCCAGCCGAAACCCCAGCGCATGGCCAGATCGACGTCGCGGGCCGAGTGGGCAATCTCACCGAGCTGACAGGCGATGTAGTGAAACGTGTCACGCCAGCAGGCCCAGAGAAATTTCGCCTGCGGGTGATCGCTCGAGCGCAGCGCCTCGAGGCGCGCCCCCGCATCTTCGATCTTGAGCATCTCGGTGACGGCCGCATCGGCCTTCTCCCCGGCCGGCACATGCGTGCCGCTCGCCGGGTCGAGCACCAGCAGATCCTGTCCCTTCTTGCGGTAGATGCCCGCCTTGGTCTTGGCCCCGAGTGCACCGGCGGCGATCAGTTGCTCGAGCCACGGCGGAGAGACGAACAGCCCATGCCAAGGATCCTGCGGCAGACCCTCGCGCATGGTGCGCACCACGTGCGCAAAGGTATCGAGGCCGACGACGTCCGCGGTGCGGAAGGTCGCGGATTTCGGCCGCCCGAGGCGCGGTCCGGTCAGATCGTCGACCACGTCGAAGCGCAGTTGATATTTGGCCGCGTTGGCGAGGGTGGCGAGCAGGGAGAACACCCCGACGCGGTTGGCCACGAAGTTCGGCGTGTCCTTGGCGCGGATCACGCCCTTGCCGAGCGTGGTGACCAGGAATGTCTCGAGATGATCGAGCATCGCCGCGTCCGAGGCGCTGCACGGGATCAGCTCGGCGAGGTGCATGTAGCGCGGCGGATTGAAGAAGTGTACCCCGCAGAAGCGCGATCGCAGCGCCGCCGGACAGGCCTCGGCGAGCGCCTCGATCGACAGTCCCGAGGTGTTGGTGGCAAAGATCGTCCGCGCCCCGAGCACCGGCGCCACCTTGTGGTACAGGTCGCGCTTCCACTCGAGTCGCTCGGCGATCGCCTCGATGACCAGGTCGCACTCAGCCAACCGGCCGAGATCCTCGGCGTAGTTCGCCGGCTGGATGAACTCGGCGATCCCAGGCTCGGCGAGCGGCGCCGGCTGCTGCTTGCGCAGCGCGGCAATGGCTTTCTCGGCGATGCCGCTGCCGCCCTTCGGATCGGGCAGATCAAACAGCAATGTCGGCACCTGCGCGTTGAGCAGGTGCGCGGCGATCTGCGCGCCCATGACGCCCGCGCCGAGCACGGCCACCTTGCGGATCATGAAATTCGTTTCAGACATGACTTCCTCTGCTGCTGCGGTCCGCGCTGCGGACCGTTCATGGCGCGGCCCACGGCGCCGGGCCGCTCACTGTCTCTGCGGTCCGCTCAGCCCGACGGACCCTCGCCGCGGGGCGTCGTCATTCCGGCCAGCACGAACGGCACCACGTGCTTGACGATTAAATCCGGATCGCGCGCCGATACGGCCGAACGGCCGAAGAGCTTCAAGATGTCGTTGCCCGCGAACGCGTGAAACATCACGCTGAAGCCGAGGTGCAGTCGCCACGCGACTTCCTCGGCCGAGAGATCCGGCAGCGCGCGCCCCAACGCTTCGGTGTAGCGCGAAACCAGATGGCCCCACTCGCGCGAGAGCGTCTCGCGCAGCGCGCGGTGATTCTCCACGAGCACGCGCGAGAAGAGACGCACGAACAGCGCGCCACCGCGCGAAGGATCCTTCGAGAGCGCCAGCGCCGGCCGCACGTAGCACATCACCACCGCCTCGGCATCGAAGCGGGCGGTGCCGGCCGATGCGCGCGCCTCGAGCGCGTCCAGTTCGCGCAGGCAATCGCGCGCCCAGGGCTCGAAGCGGCGGGCGAACACCGCCTCGAACAGCGCATCCTTGGAGCGGAAGTGATAATTGACCGCGGCGAGATTGACCCCGGCCTGCTGCGTGATCAGCCGCAGCGAGGTGGCCTCCAGCCCCAGCTCGACGAACAGCCGCTCGGCCGCCTCGAGAATCCGCAGGGCGGTCTCCGAGTACTTCGGCTCGGCAGGCGCGCCGTCAGCGGACAGGGAGGAGGATTTCACCGGGCAGTGCCTCAAACAACTGTTTTAAACGTACATTTATTTTAATTCGCGGTCAAGCCGTCGCCCGGCAGCCGGATCAGTCCCAGCGGCCGCGCGCGGCGGCCTCGAGCAGCCGCGGTGCCGGCGCCCAGCGCGCGCCGTGGCTGGGCGCGAGCCGCTCCATCGTCGCAATCACCTTCTCGAGTCCGTCCTGCAGGCCCCAGTACATCGGACCGCCCTTGTAGGCCGGAAACCCGTAGCCGTGGATGTAGACCACGTCGATGTCGCCCGAGCGACTCGCGATGCCCTCGGCGAGGATCTTCGCCCCCTCGTTGATGAGCGGATGCAGCAGTCGCGCCAGGATCTCCTCCTCGGCGATCGCGCGCCGCTCGATGCCGAGCTCGCGTGAGACCGACTCGATCAGCGCGAGCGCCTCGGGGTTGTGACGGCGCTTGCCCCCCTCGTAGCGATAGAAGCCCGCGCCGCTCTTGCGCCCCAGACGGCCCTCCTCGGCCATGCGCTGCAGGATCGGCGACCAGCGCTCATCGGCCGGCAGCGTGCGATTGCGGCGGATCGCCCAGCCGACGTCGTTGCCGGCCAGATCGCGCATCGCCAGCGGCCCCATGGCGAACCCGAACCCCTCGATCACCCCGTCGACCTGCTCGGGCGTGGCGCCTTCCTCGAGC
>JAKBCE010000308.1 GCA_021808195.1 Pseudomonadota bacterium | reverse complement strand
GCCCGGGGGAGCGTCCAGGCGGGTATGGTAGATCGATTGCGTTGCGAACGCCGGCCCGGTGACAACCGAGGCGGCGAGGATCGCGAGCGTTCCGGCGAGCTTTGGGCTCATGGTGAACTCCTGACAACGGGTTCCGGGGCGTTGGGAATGGGTCGGGGACGTCGGACGGGCGCCGACTCTGAATGCGGATCAGTCGTCATGAGTTCCCCGGGGGTCCAAACCTGGTGCGCGGGCATCTTCGGGCCCGGCGTCCCCCATAGAACACGGAACGGCGCCAAAGGTTGCACGCCATGGCGGCCCGGCGCCGTGAACGATCCGCCCATCCGACCGGCCACCGGACCAGGGATCACATTGATTTATAAATCAATGCGATACGGACACAATATCCCGCACTCTCTCTCTACCGGGCTGGCCTGAGATCGGGATCCGCGACCCCGGGGTTCGGGACCCTCACGGCGCGCCCTTCCAGCGCAGCGCGTCGATGACCAGGGAGAACGCCTGGGATTGCTGGCGGCGGCTCGGGTAGTAGAGGTGATACCCGGGAAACGACGGGCACCACTCCTCGAGCACCCGAACCACCCGTCCGCTGCGCAGTTCACCCTCGATCATGTGCTCCGGCAGCATCGCCAGACCAAATCCCGCGGCGGCGGCCGCGATCACCAGCGGCACCGAATTGAATACCAGCTTCCCCTCGATGCGGGCCTTGAGCGGTCGACCATTGCGCTCGAACGCCCAGGGATAGAAATCCGCGCGGCCCGGACGGCGCACCCGGATGCACTCGTGGTCACCGAGCTCGCGCGGGCTCTTCGGCGACGGCCGCCGCTCGAAATAGGCCGGGGAGCCGAACACGGCCAGGCGCATGTCCGGCCCGATCCGTACCGCGATCATGTCGCGGGCCACCTGCTCGCCGATGCGCACGCCGGCGTCGAGGCGTTCGGCCACGATGTCGATCAGCCGCTGCTCGACGAGCACTTCGACGTGGATGTCCGGATATTGCACGAGCAGCCGCTCGAAGGCCGGCCAGAGCAGGGTACGGGCCGCATCCTCGGTGGCCGTGATGCGCACCGTGCCGCCCGGCTTCTCGCGCAGCTCGCTCAGCGCGGAGAGTTTCGACTTGATGTCCTCGAACGACGGACGCAGCTCCGCCAGGAGCCGCTCGCCGGCCTCGGTCGGCGCGACGCTGCGCGTCGTGCGCGTCAGCAGACGCACGCCGAGACGCGCCTCGAGCCGCCGGATGACGTGACTCAGCGCCGATTGTGAGGTCGCGAGTTTGGCCGCCGCCTTCGTGAAACTGCGCTCATCGGCCACGGCCAGAAACGCAATCAGATCTCCGAGGTCACCGCGTCGCATTCATGAATTCTCGACATAAGGGTATTCAGGTTCCGGGCGCTAGTGGCCGGGCGCAGGCTCGCATATTCTGTCGCCGTCCAGCGGGTTGGCGTTCCTTGCAACATGTTACGTCCGTGCCGATCCGATCACGCGTAGGTTCCGCGACAGTCTAGGGCGGGACTACGACAATTTCCATCTGACACGGCGAGCGCCGAACCGGGGCGCCGCGCCGTACGGCGGCGCACGAGCGCTTCGCCGGAAAAACGGGCCGTTCTTCGCTCATTTGGCGCGTGCCGCGGCACGTTCCGGCGTGCCGGGTGTTCCCGTTCGCATCGTTGGCGATACGCGCGCCGGGTTGTAACACAGCTCGGCGCCGATGCCGACACTGTATGAGCCGAGGGCACCGGCGTCGGCGCCGAGCCCAGCGCCCGGTGCGCGCAGCCGTTGGACGCGGCTGCGCGCAAGTGCCGGAAAACATTGCAACGGCGATCCGCTCTGCCAATTTCGAGAGAGGTCGCCATGGGACTGTAGGTGGAGTGATGCTGATCCGAATGAACCATGGGGTTACCCATGGTGCGCACATAGATACTGCCGACGCGCTGCGCAATGGGCACGGGCGTGTCGTTACAACGAAATCTCAGGGAGACCCCATGTTCATCAAGGTAAAGCACGTCATGACCGTGTCCGCCGCGCTGGCCGTCACCGGCATGCTCGCCGGGTGCGGACAGAATCAGGCGGCCGAGCGCGCGATGCCGCCGCCGTCGATCCAGGTCGCGCAGGTGATTTCACGGCGGGTGACCGATTCGCAGACGTTCACCGGGCACTTCGACGCCATTCATCACGTCAACGTGCGACCGCGCGTCAACGGATACATCTCTGCGGTCGATTTCGTCGACGGCAGCACCGTGCACAAAGGGCAGCTGCTGTTCGTGATCGATCCGCGTCCGTACCGGGCACAGTACCTGCGCGCCAAAGCGCAGCTCGACCAGGCGAAGGCCGCCGCGGTCCTCGCCCGCGAGGAGGCGCAGCGAGCCGTTACGCTGTATGCGGCGCGCGCCATCTCTCAGGACGAATTCGATCAGCGCACGGCGGCCGCCCGTCAGGCCCATGCAGACGTCGAGGCGGCCGCCGCGGCGCTCGATACTGCGGCGCTGAACCTGCGCTTCACTCAGGTGCGTGCCCCCATTTCCGGGCGCGTCAGCCGTGCGATCGTCACCGTCGGCAATCTGGTGCGCAGCGGCCAGACGCTGCTCACCACGATCGTGTCGCTGAACCCGATCTACGTCACCTTCAATGCCGACGAGCAGGCCTATCTGAAGTTCGAGAAGTACGCCCGTCGGGACGCGCAGCGCGGCGCTGCCGGGCAGCGCTCGCACGGCCTCGGCAATCCGGTGTTCGTCGGACTGGAGGACGAGCACGGCTACCCGCACCAGGGACGGCTCGTGTTCATGAACAACGCGCTGAATGCGGGTACGGGCACCATCCGGGCCCGGGCGTTGCTCGCCAATCCGGGCGATCAATTCGTGCCGGGGCTGTTCGCGCGCGTCAAGCTGATCGGTAATGAGCACTATCAGGCCACGCTGATCCGCGACAGCGCGGTCGGCACCAATCAGACCGCACAGTTCGTCCTCGTGGTCGGGCCGCACGATCAGT
>JAKBCE010000056.1 GCA_021808195.1 Pseudomonadota bacterium | reverse complement strand
AGCCGCGCTCGAGGAAGATATGGGTGGCTTCCACCACCTCGTCCCTCAGACCGTTGTACAGGTCATCGTGAACCTGCTCGGTCAGCTCCTGATCGTTCAGATCCCGAAGATTGAAATCACTCTCGTCTGTCATGCTGGCCCCCGAAAACCTGTGTGTTGAGAGGGTAATGAACCGCTGTGGATCGGATAGTTGAATTCCGACGGCAACGTGCCCAAAGGCGACATGAGCTGTCTCATTGCGCTTTACCGTGAGGTGGTGGGCATTTGCGCTGCCGCTTGCGGCCCGCCGGGCGGGCTGCCGGCTGTCGTTTCGGCCTGTCCCGGCCGGGGAGTTTGTGCTCCGGTCACGATTTGGGTGGCCGTGCCTTGCGGGCTCGCTGGAATGTAAGAGCCCTTCAGGTCTGCCGGCACCGGCTCGACGTGGCGTTTGCGCCAGAGGTCGAATCCCGTCAATGCGCAGGTCAGGCCGACGAGCGTGCCGAAGTACGCCGGCGGCCCGAATCGGCCAATGAGCGCGCCGAGGAGAATTGGGCTGAAGGCGGCCCCGAGGCCGTTCAGTCGCAGCAGTGCGCCGCTCGCGGCGACCATCTGCTGCGGCTCGAGCTGGTCATTCACGTGCGAAACACTTAGCGAATAGAGCGTGAAAGCCATGCTGCTGAACAGCGCCGTCAGGGGGAAAAAAATGAGGCGCGGCATCCGCTCGAAGATCACCAGTACCAGCGCGGTGAGGCTGGCGATGCCGCTGGCTGCCGCGATCACGGTCCGCCGGTCTATGCGGTCGGAGAGCCGTCCCACCGGGTACTGCCCGATGACCGCTGCCAGAATGCTGACGCCCATGAACGTGGCTACGCCCGAGGTATCAAGCCCGCTGCGTTGCGCATAGACCGGTCCCATCGAGTACACGCTCGAGGTGACCATGCCAGCCACCGTTACACCGACCACACCGAGCGGGGAGTTGCGATACAGCTCGCGGTAGCTGACCTTACGTGGCAGGGCAATTTCCGGGGCGCGATGCGCGGCCAACACGATCGGTACCATGGCGACGGAAATCATCACTGCGGCCAGCATGAACGGCACAGCGGTGCGCGGATCGGCGGGGATCAGCAGGAACTGTGCGCTGCCGAGTCCGATGTACAGCACCACCATGTAGATGGCGAGCAGCGTGCCGCGCGTCAGCCGATCGGAGCGGTCGTTCAGCCAGCTCTCGGCGACGACGTAAATCGCTGCGAAACACAGTCCGGAGGCCCCACGCAGCAGCGCCCAACTCAGCGGCTGCACGAAGATGCCTTGCAGCAGGATCGCGACCGAGGCGAGGGCCGCCATGGCGGCAAACACCCGGATGTGACCGACCCGCCGGACCAGGCGCGGGGCAGCGCTCGTGCCGGCCAGATAGCCCAGGTAATAGCAGGACATCACGATGCCGGTCACCGTCGGGGTGAATCCGTCGAGTGTCGCGCGCAGGCTGATTTCCGTGCTCTGCAGACCTGCCCCGAGCATGAGAATGCCCATGCCGAGCAGCAGTTGCCAGCTCGAGGCGATGACCGCTTTCGAGTTCGACCGGGATGTGCTCATTTCGGATTCGGTCCCACCTGGGGGGCTCGGCGATGCTGTGCGGTACGAACGGTCGGGTAGGGCGGGATACGGAGTGCAGAGACGGGCGAATTGCGCTCTCTGCAGGGCCGCTCGCCAGAGTGACAATGCTACCGCGCGGCGGCTCGCACGCAAAGAACCCTTGTATCCGATGGCGCGATAGCGCCATGAGTTTTATGGATTGACCCGGCGGACACGATCGGGGCTGCCGGCTGTATATTTCAGGCTCTCTCCCACGCACCACCCGACGAGCGCTCATGAGGCACAATCGACGCCAATCTGGCCAGGCTCCCGCCCGGCCGACCGCTGCACGCAGTACGGCCTATCGGCAGCTGCGCAACCCGTTCGTGCCCCAGGCCGCGTTCTCCGCCGATGCGGTCGCCGCCATGCACGAGGAGGCGCTGCGCGTGCTGGAGACCCTCGGCATCAAGGTGCTGCTGCCCGAGGCGCGGGCATTGTACCGGCAGGCCGGCGCGCTGGTGAATGACGATGATCAACTGGTGCGCATCGGCCGGGATATCATCGCCGCGGCGCTCGCGAGCGCCCCGCGCAGCATTCATGGCTGGGGAGCCGATCCTTCGCGCAGCGTCGAGTTCGCGCCCGGTTCGCTCGTGTTCATCGGCGGCTCGAGCTGTCCGAATGCGGCCGACTTGGTGCGCGGCCGTCGCCCGGGCTCGCTGGCGGACCTGACCGATTTGACCAAGTTCTCGCAGCACTTCGATGTGCTGCATGTGCTGGGCAATCATGTCGAGCCGCAGGACGTCCCGGTGCACGTGCGTCACTATGCGACGATGCGTCTGCAGCTGACGCTCTCGGATAAGATGCCGCACCTCTCGGCCCGAGGCACTGCCCAGGTGGAGGATGGATTCGAGATGATCCGTCTGGCGCGCGCGCTCTCCCCGGAGCAGTTTCGCAGCGGCGTCTACACCTACACCATCATCAACAGCAACTCCCCGCGCGTGCTCGATATCTCGATGGCGCAGGGCATCATCGATTTCGCCCGCAACGGGCAACTCACCATAATCACACCGTTCTGTCTCGCCGGCGCGATGGCCCCGATCACGATCGCCGGGGCGCTGACGCTGCAGCATGCCGAGGCGCTGGCGGGCATCACGCTCGCGCAACTGGCTCATCCGGGGGCCCCGGTGCTCTACGGGAGCTTCCTCTCCAACGTCGACATGAAGTCAGGCTCCCCGGCCTTCGGTACGCCAGCGCACCTGCAGGCGACGCTCGGGGCAGGGCAGCTGGCGCGCCACATCGGTCTGCCCTGGCGCGCCGGGGCGGGCACGGCCGCCAACGTGGTCGATGCGCAGGCTGCCTGGGAGACACAGTTCTCGCTGTGGGCGAGTGTGCTCGCCGGTGCCACCGTGTGCGTGCACGCAGCCGGCTGGCTCGAGGGCGGTTTAACCAACTCCTACGAGAAATGCATGACCGACGTGGACATGCTGCAAATGTTCGCGGAGTTGTGCACGCCTCCGGAGGCGAGCGCCGATGCAATCGGCTACGAGGCGATCGCAGAGGTCGCTCCGGGGGGACATTTCTTTGCCGCCGCTCATACCATGGCACGCTATCGCAGCGCGTTCTACGAGCCGCTGATCGCGGATGTGTCGAATTTCGGCACCTGGACCGAAAACGGATCGCTCACGGCGAGCGAACGCGCCCGTGCGAAATGGCAGCAGGTGCTTGCCGAGTTCACCGCCCCGGCTGCGGCCGCGCAATGTGCCGAGCCGCTCGATGCATTCATCGCGCGTCGCACCGCCGAGGGTGGGGCGCCGCCGGTGAGCTGAGCCGACCGCTCTTGCGTCGTTCAGGGCTGCGCCGGCAGCGTCTTGGCGAGTCGTTCGTCCTCGAGCAGGTGACGCGTAGAGCGGAAGAAGTGCCAACTGGCCCAGAAGCCGGTCGGCACCAGGCACAGCAACGCCAAGCGCAGCGAGTGTGCATCGGGGTGATGATGGGGCGCGAACCAGTCACTCAGCATGCCGACCGCCTCGGGCGCTATCACGAGGTTTGCAACGTTGGCGATGAATAACGTCGTCGCGCAGTACACCGCCCGCATCCGCGGTTGTGCCAGGTTGTTCAGCACTCCGAAGCTCGCGCCGATGTAGATGTAGAGGGCCGGCACGTACACCCACAGCAGGCAGCGGAACAACAGCAGCGAGTGAGTGGAGTACATGATGCCGGTGACGACCGTCGCCACCGCGATGTAGATACCGAGCAGTCGCATGATGCGGCGCGAGTCGGCGAGGTAGGGCCGTGAGAGCAGCCACGTGCTGGCGAGCATGGACAGGCTGCCGCCGATCAGGTGTACCGGTCCGAGGATGGCGCCCGCCTGGCCGACGTTCAGCCCGTAGGCGCGTATGAGAAACGTCGGGGTCCACCACATCAGTCCCCAGCCCCACAGCGCCACCACCGCGCCGGCGGCCATCACGTGCACCGCAGAGCGCTGGCGCCAGAGAAACTGAAGCGTCTCGCGTATCGGCGGTGCGCTTACGTGACGCTGCTCCGCATCGAGGCGTCCGCGTTTCGGCTCCCGGATGGTGAAGAAGATCAGTGCACCGGCGAGCAGTCCGGGGATGCCGAGCACGAGGAACATTGCCCGCCAACCGAGCCGATAGGCGAGCGCGCCGGCAATCTGCGAGCCGAGCCAGGCGCCGATGGGCGCCCCGAGGGCAAAGATCTGCAGCGCCATGGGCCGGCGCGCCGGCGGGAAGTAATCCGAAAGCAGCGAATTGGCGCCCGGGGTCCCCCCGGCTTCGCCGACACCGACGCCGATGCGCGCCGCCAGCAGCTGACCATAGTTGCGTGCGAGGCCCGTCGCCGTTGTCAGTACCGACCAGGCAACAAGGGACCAGCCAATGATGTTACGGCGGCTGAAGCGGTCGATGAGCCAGGACAGAGGAAAGCCAAACGCCACGTAGAACAGCGCAAGCGATACGCCGGTCAGGAACGCGACATTGGCGTCCGAGAGGTGCAGATCGCGTCGGATCGGTTCGAGTACGGTGGAAATCGAATAGCGGTCGGTGATGCTGAGTGTGTACACCAGACACATCATGAACGCGACATACCAGCGCTGGACGAGAGAGTATTCCTCGCTCGTGGACGTCGTGTGTGCCGTCAGTGGGGCGGGCGTGGATTGCGCGTCGGTGCCGGGTTCGCTCACTCTATAGTCACCTGCTTGGCTGTGGCGTCACCCGGCGGTGCGGGCGTCCTCGAGAATCAGATCAGAGGCTTTCTCAGCGACCATCATCACCGGAGCATTGGTATTGGCCGAGGTCACGTTCGGGAATACGGAAGCATCGACGACGCGCAGTCCGGAGACACCGTGCACGCGCAGCCGCGCATCGACCACGTGGTTCCGCGGGTCCGGGCCCATCGCACACGTGCAGCTCGCGTGATACACCGATCCGCCCCGCGTGCGGAAATCGTCGAGCACCTGCTCGTCGGTTGTGACCGCCGGTCCGGGCAATCGTTCCGCGTCGATGACCTGCGCAAGAGCAGATGCGGCCGCGATCCTGCGCAGCGTGCGCGCCCCTTCATAAACGTCGGCGATGTCTTGCGCGGTGGCGATACTGTTCGGTTGAATGGCCGGCGCGGTTAGCGCATCGGCCGAGCGGATGTGTACGCTGCCGCGGCTGGTCGGACGGCACGTGTTGAACGACATCAGAAACCCAGGGAACGGGTCGGGTCTCATGAGGCGGTGACTTTCCCCCGTCTCGGTGCTGTAGCTCGCGGGGTTGAAATAGATATGCAGATTCGGTCGCGTGAGTCCGGCGCGGCTGCGCACGAAGGCACCGGCCTGATTCACGCTCATGGCGAGCGGTCCATCGCGGCGCAGTGCATAGCGCAGGGCGGCCTTGATTTTGCCGCTGAGTGGACCGAGTTCATCGTTGAGGGTCGGGACCTTGGAGCGGTAGAAATACGACACGCATACGTGATCCTGCAGCCCCTCGCCGACGGCGCTCGCGGCAGCGACCACCGGGATGCCGAACTCCCCGAGCCGTTTCGGATCGCCGACGCCTGAGAGCTCGAGCAATTGCGGCGAACCGATCGCGCCGGCCGAGAGGATGACCTCGCGGCGGGCGCTCACCTGGTGCAGCTCCCCGCGGTGTCGGTACTGCACACCTGTCGCGCGTGTGCCGGTAAAGTTCACCTTCATCACCTGTGCGCGCAGCAGGACCGTGAGCTGGCTGCCAGCAGGTAGTGGCCGCAGGTAGGCCCGGGCGCTCGACTCGCGCACACCGTTGCGAATGTTCACCTGCCACAGTCCGGCGCCCTCGGGCTGCGCACCGTTGAAATCCTCAGTGCGCGGGATGCCGGCCTCGAGGCAGGCCGCAATGAATGCCGAGCACAGCGGGTGTACCTCGCTCGAGGGGGCATGCACGTGGATCGGGCCGCCCGTACCATGGTATTCCGAGGCGCCGAGCGCGTGGTCCTCGAGCCGCTTGAAGTAGGGCAGTACGTCTCGCCAGCCCCAGCCGCCGTTGCCGGCTGCGCACCAATCCTCGTAATCGCCCGGCTGGCCGCGGGCGAATACCATCGCGTTGATCGCGCTTGAACCGCCGAGAACCTTGCCTCGCGGCCAGTGTGCAGTGCGGCCGCTGAAGCCCGGATCGGCCTCGGCCTGGTACATCCAATTGTATTTCGGGTCGCGGAAGGTGAGGGCATATCCGACCGGGACACTGATCCGCAGACTCGCATCGGAGCCGCCCGCCTCGATCAGCAGCACGCTGTGATGACCACTCTCGGCGAGCCGTCGGGCGAGGACGCACCCTGCAGAGCCCGCGCCGACGATGATGTAGTCGTATTGCTTCATGATGACCCGCGCGTTTCGCGTCTGACCCAGCCCCCGACCGGTCAGCATACGGAGCCCGGTCCGGTCCCGTTATGATTTTTTTTGCTACCCACATAAAAATTTTCGACCCGGCTGGGAGCAAGAATGGCTTGAAATCGGCTGTCGCAATGGCGCAACATGATTGTCGCGACCTCACAAGTCCCGCGCCGAGAGATGCGCAAGGATAAAGGGGTCGAAGGATGATCATCTGCCGGCCACGGTTCTTGCGGGATCAGAACCGTCGCGGGGGGCATAAGATCGAGAAGTTTTCGCCTGCAGAGGTAGCTCAATGAAATTTAATCACAGTGTTTCACGTACCGTGGCCGCCATCCTCGCGGCATCGGCCGCCCACGCGGTACTTGCCGCCGTACCCGCCGGGACCATCCAGTCGTCGGCGGCGAACAACCAGCTGCAGCTGGGCGAAGTCGTTGTGACGGCGCAACGAGTCGCGCAGAACATCCAGGACGTGCCGATTACCATGGAAGCGATGACCGGCAAGACGCTCCAGCAGCTGAACGTGCAGACTTTCAGTGACTACGTGAAGTACCTGCCGAACGTCACCACCGGCAGCATGGGTCCGGGCCAGGGCGTCGTCTTCATGCGCGGTCTGTCGATCGGCGTGCTCGGCACCCAGGGCCAGGGTTCGGTCGGTACATTCCCGAACGTGGCGGTGTACCTGGACAACCAGTCGGCGATGCTGCCGGGTCGCAACCTGGACATCTATGCCGTCGACATGCAGCGTATCGAGGTCCTCGAGGGTCCGCAGGGCACGCTGTTCGGCGCAGGCGCGCAGGCCGGCGTGGTGCGCTACATCACGAACAAGCCGCAACTCGACCGCCTGCAGGTAAACGTCAACGCGGGCTACGGCATCACCGCGCACGGCGGTCCGAACACCAATGCCAATGCGGTGTTCAACATCCCGTTGATCAAGCACAAGATGGCCGCACGCGTGGTGGTGTTCACCGATGATCGCGGCGGCTACATCAACAATCTGCCGGCGACGTTCTCGCGCGGGCCGTCCGATCTCGGTCTGGTGGCCTCCAACGGCGGCGTGGTGCCGACCAACAGCGTCTCGATCAACAACTACCAGATTGCCGCCAATCACATCAATCCGGTGACCTATCAAGGCATCCGGGCAGAGCTGCTGTACAAATTCAACCGCAACTGGAACGTGCTGCTCTCGCAGATGTACCAGAACATGAATGCGCAGGGCGTGTTCTACGAGATGCCCTACGGCAGCGAGGGCGCCGCATTGACTGCAAGCGGCTCACCGATCGGCGGGCAGCCGCTGCCGGCGTATTCGGTCAACCTGTTCAATCCCTCGTTCGATCGTGACAAATTCGAGAACACCGAGCTCGACGTACACGGCAAGATCGGTGTTCTGAACTTCGTCTATTCGGGCGCGTATCTCGATCGCAACGTCGATCAGGTGCAGGACTACACCAACTACGCGCGCGGCCGGTACGGCTACTACTATCAGTGCACCGGCGTGTCCTATAGCTCGACTAAGGGGAATGCTAACGCAACGTGTTACTCGCCGAGCTCGGTGTGGAGTGACAAGGAGCGCAACACCCACCTGTCGCAGGAAATTCGCATCAGCACGCCGGAGACCTGGCGGCTGCGCGGGGTGGCTGGTCTGTTCTACGAAGACTACAAGGTCTACGACAACACCGAGTGGCTCTACAAGAGCGTGCCGGACTGTGCACCCAGCGGTCCGACCACCAACTGCTTCCTGCCGGTGCAGCCGTGGCCCGGCGCCCCGGCCAACCAGCCTGGCGTGCGCAACTCGAGCACGGGATTCTTCGACGACTTCCAGCGCACGTTCATCCAGAAGGCGGCGTACCTGTCGGCCAGCTTCGACATCATCCCGCACAAGCTGACAATCACGGGTGGCATCCGCTACTTCGACATGTACAACAGCGAGCACGGCGGTGACGTGGGCAGCTTCGGGTGCAAAGTCTTCAGCACGCCCACCACGTACTTCGGTCCGTGTCTGACGCCCTACGGCACTGACTTCAACAACCCCGCGCAGGAGCCCATCAATTCCTTCGTGGAAACGGGCAAGCGCGGCCGCGGGAATCTGACCTGGCACATCACGCCCAATGTGATGGTGTACTACACCTATTCGCAGGGCTTCCGTCCGGGTGGGTTCAATCGCGGGAGTTCCAAGCATCTGCCCGATGCTCAGGGTAACTACCAGTACCAGACGCCGCTCACGTACAAGTCGGACAACCTGACCAATAACGAAATCGGCTGGAAGACCTTGTGGTGGAATGACCGCCTCGAGGTCGACGGTTCGGTCTACCAGGAGCACTGGAGTGACGTGCAGGTCGGGTTCTTCTGCCCGCAGTGCGGCCTCGGTAACCTGACCTTCGGTACCAATGGTCCGAACTACCAGGTGCGCGGTGCCGAGCTGCAGCTCGCGGTCCGTCCCATGGAAGGTCTGACCATCAACGGCTCAGCGTCCTGGAACAGCAGTCAGCTCACCAATTCGCCGGCACTGGTCGACAATATTCCGGGCAGTCCGAACTTCGGTAAGACGATCACGCAGTATTACCCCACGGGTGGGGCCGCAGCTGGGGCGCCGACGCCGCTGGCTAACCTGTACGGTGTGATAGGGTCGCCGCTCGCCAATTCGCCGCCGTTCCAGGCGAATCTGCGCGCGCGTTATGACTGGCAGCTGGGTTCCTACACCCCGTATGTGATGTTCGGCTTCCAGCACCGGGCGCATTCGCTGTCGGCGGCCGGGAACGTGGAGGCTTACAACCAGCCCAGTTGGACGACCTTTGATGCGCAGGCAGGCATTTCCAAGGGCGATTGGACGGTGTCGCTGATCGGCACGAACATCACGAACGTGAACAAGAGTCTGTTCACTTCGAGCCGGCAGTTCATCCTCACCGAGACCCCGATGCGTCCGCGGACCATCGAGCTGACGTTCAACTACGAGTTCTCCAAGCACGAGAACTAAAAGAACCGTAGAGCGCAGATTGCGGGCGCCGTGCCGTGCACGGCGCCCGCTTTGTATACGGACTTCGAATCAGGGTGTGGCGGTTTGCCCCGACCCGGAAGCTTCGGCGCTAAGGTCGCAACGTGGCGGCGAGCACCTGCTCATCGAGGCGATAACCCATTCCGGGCGCATCGGACAGGCAGATCCAGCCCGCCACGGCGCGCAGCGGTTCGGCCATGATGAAATCGCGCCGCTCGAGCGACCATTCGGGCGGGTCGTAGGGAAACTCGATGAACGGCGCATCGCACAGGCCTGCCGTGAGGTGTGCGTTTGCGGTGAGGCCCATGCCGTTGGTCCAGGTGTGAGGGGTGAATTGCACCCCGTGTTCCTGAGCCAATACGGCCATGCGGCGCAGACCGCTGATGCCGCCTACGAGGGCGGCATCGGGCTGCAGCACGTCGATGCTGCCGCCCGTCACGAGGTCGCGCAACTCGTGCAGCTGTCGGGTCATCTCACCGGCGGCGATTCGCACATCGGTGGCCTCTCGCAACGCCTTCATTCCAGTCCGATCGCCGCGATGCAGTGGCTCTTCCATCCAGTACACACTGAGCCGCTCGAGTTCGCGCGCCACCGCCACGGCGTCCTTTAGTGTCCAGGGCGCCTGAGTGTCCCAGGGCATGCGCCAGCCTTGATTGCAGTCGACCAGCAGTTCGAGCTGGCTTCCAACCCGGGCACGGACCGTCTCGAGGGCGCGAATGTCCTCACGCCAGTGCGCTCGCTGGAAGCGCACCTTGAGCGCGCAGAAGCCCTCGGCGAGGTAGCGTTCGGCCTGATCGGCGAGCGCCACCGCCTCGTGCAGCGTGCCCGAGGAGGCGTACGCGCGCACCCGGTTCGACAGTCCCCCGAGCAGCCGCCAGCACGGCTGGTGCATGATCTGGCCGGCGAGATCCCACAGGGCCAGATCGAGCGGCCAGCAACGGCCGTAATGAAAATCCAGGTGCGAGAGCACGCGGAAGTGCCGCTCGAGTGCGAGCGCGTCGTGGCCGACGAACAGTTCCTCGTGGCCCGCAAAGCCGACCATCAGGTCGCCGGAGCCGACGCCTTCGAGTCCAGTGTCGGTGCGCACGCGCACGACGGTGGCATCGAAGTGGCGACGCGGGCGGGTATCCCAGCTTGCCCGAAAGGGCGGTTCGAGCTGCAGTCGATGGTGCGTGATGCGAATCGAGGCGATGCGGTGCCCGTTGGAGGTCGTCTGGTTCATCGGTGCGCTCATCTGGGTCTGGTGTGGATGTTCCGGAGTCCGGGGGCGTGTTGGACACGTGCTAGCCTAGCCGGCCGCTCGTGGCCGGTTCACGGTTTGGCCGCGCCAGCCATCATGAGCGGAAGCGTTCCACAGCATATGGGTTGCTCAAAGTCGAGATTTTGGCTACCGGCATCGAAAAAAGGCATGATATTTGACTGCGCGGGAGGCGTGCCTGCCGCTAGTATTCCGCTACTTCCAGTGCCTTGAGTCGCCCGTTTCGTCGGGTCATCGGCACAGGAGCCTGGGCAGATGAAAAGACCGATCGACCGACGCTGGCTGCCGCTGAACGCACTGCGCGCCTTCGAAGGCGTTGCCAAGCACGGCAGTTTTACCGCCGCGGCGCATGCGCTGCTGATCTCGCAGAGCGCGCTGTCGCGACATGTGATTGCGCTCGAGCGGCTGATTGGTGTGCAACTGTTTGAGCGTCGGCCGCATGCGCTCACCCTGACCAAGGCCGGACAGCATTTGCTGCCGGCGGTGGCCAAATCCTTCGACCGCCTCGAATACGCGATTGACGACATCCGCAACGAAGGCGCGCCCGCGCAGCGCGTGCTGAGGGTGCAGATGCCGCCAAGCTTTGCGGTACAGCTCGCGGTGCCGATTCTGCGTGACTTCCGCCAGACGAGCACCGAGGTCGATATCGATCTGGTCAGTCCGTCGGCGGTCGGCCCACCGCTCGGCGAGGTGGATGTCGCGGTGGTGTATTCGCGTCCCTCGGTGACCGATCTGGTGGCTGATCTGCTCTGGCCGGTGCGGTTGCGGATTCTCTGCCACCCGCAGATTGCCGAGCGCTACCGCGGCAAGGCGCTCGGGGAATTCATTGAGGCGAACGAGATCGTGCACGTGCGCATCGACGGCGCGCCGCGATATGAGGCGTGGTCCCAGTTCGCGCATCAGAATGGGGTGAGCGGCGTCAACGTCGAGCGCGGACTGGTGTTCGACACGGCGGTGCTGGCTGCCCAGTACGCCTTGAGTGGTCAGGGTATCTCGCTGGTCGACCCGCGGTTGTTCTCCGAGGAGATTCGGACTGGTCGTCTGGTGAGCCCATTCGTCGAGGAGCTCGACAACGGCTATGGCTACTATCTCGTGACGCATCCCGAGGGGTTGTCCGACACGGCCATCGCGCTGTTTCGCTCATGGCTGATTGGACGTTTTGGACAAGAGCGGGGTGCTGCGCAGCCCACATTGCAGCTAGCCGTTTCCAATGACAATGAGTGGGCGAAGCTGGAGATTTCTGGTCCATGAAGAGTAGCGCCAGAGTTGTGGTCATCGGCGGCGGTGTCGTCGGTGCCAGCGTGCTGTATCACCTCACCAAGGCGGGCTGGCGCGACGTGATGCTCATCGAGCGTGATGAGCTCACCTGCGGTTCGACTTGGCATGCCGCAGGCGGCATGCACACAGTCAACGGCGACCCGAATGTCGCACGGCTGCAGCAGTACACGATCAATCTGTATCGCGAACTGGAGCGTATTTCGGGGCAGTCCTGCGGAGTGCATCTCACCGGCGGGCTGATGCTCGCCGGAACGCGCGAGCGGCTCGATTGGCTGAAGATGGCCCAGGCTCGTGGACGGTACCTCGGCATGGAGCTCGAGCTGCTGAGTGTGGATGAGGCGGCCGAGCGCTTCCCGCTGCTCGACAAGCGTCATTTCGTCGGTGCGCTGTACGATCCGGTCGAAGGTCACGTGGATCCGTACGGCGTCACGCACGCTTACGCCAAGTCTGCGCAGATCGGCGGCGCGGAGGTCGTCAGGCACACGCGCGTGGTCGATCTGAAGCCGCGGACCGATGGTAGTTGGGATGTCATTACCGAGCAGGGCAACGTGCATGCCGAGCACGTCGTGAACGCCGGCGGACTCTGGGCGCGAGAGGTCGGCCGAATGGTCGGCCTCGAGTTGCCGATCCTGGCGATGGAGCACCAGTACCTCATTACCGAGGAGGTGCCGCAGATTGCCGGTCTACCTGAGCAACTGCACTGTATCGATTTCGAGGGCGAAATTTATCTGCGCGAGGAGCGCCGCGGCATGTTGCTCGGCACGTATGAGCGTGCCGGTGTGCCCTGGTCGGCGCAGAGCACACCGTGGGACTTTGCGCAAAGCCTCCTGCCCAACGATCTGGAGCGCATCGCGCCCAGTCTGCAAGTTGCGTTCGAGCACTTTCCGGCACTCGCCGAAGTCGGTATCCGCAAAGTGGTGAACGGGCCGTTCACCTTCGCCCCCGATGGCAACCCGCTCATCGGGCCGGTCAAGGGACTGAAGAACTTCTGGGTGGCCTGCGGTGTGATGGCCGGATTCAGTCAGGGCGGGGGCGTGGGCCTCGCGCTCGCCCACTGGATGGTGGACGGGGACCCCGGTTCGGACGTGTGGGCGATGGATGTGGCGCGCTATGGAGACTGGGCGACGCTCGCCTATACCAACGCCAAGGTGCGCGAGAACTACTCGCGGCGATTCAGAATCCGCTTTCCGAACGAGGAGCTGCCGGCGGCTCGTCCGCTGCGCACCACAGCGATCTACGACCGGCTGGCCGCATCGCACGCGGTGTTTGGTGAGTACTGCGGCCTCGAGCATGCGCTGTGGTTCGCGCCGAGCGCGGCCGAGGCGCAAGAGCAGGTCACCTTCCGGCGCTCCAACGCCCATGAGCACATCGCCGCCGAATGCCGTGCGGTCGCAGATTCGGTTGGAATCATCGAGACGTCCAACTACGGCAAGATCGAGGTGAGCGGTCCCGGTGCCGAGCAATGGCTGGCGCGCGTGATGGCGAGTCGCGTGCCGCCCGTGGGGCGCATCGCACTTGCACCGATGCTGAATGAGCGCGGCGGCCTGATCGGGGATTTCACTTTGTGCCGGTTGGCCACCGATCGGGTGCTGCTGGTGTGTACGTATGCGGCCGAGAGCTATTACCTGCGCTGGTTCGAGCGGCATCTGCCCGCCCCAGGGGTGAGCGTGCGGCCGTGCGCGATGGAGTACCCCGGCCTGGCGATCGCCGGTCCTGCATCGCGGGCGTTGCTGCAGAGCCTGGTGCGCGAGGATCTCTCGAACAGTGCGTTCCCGTTCCTGTCGTTCCGCCGGATCGATATCGGAATGATCCCGGCGCTCGTCGGCCGAATCTCCTTCACCGGCGAACTCGGCTACGAGATCTGGGTCAGCCCCGAATATCAGCGCACGCTGTACGAGCTGCTGATGCAGGCGGGCGCCTCCTACGGGATACGGCCTTTTGGCGGGCGGGCTCTCAATGCGATGCGCATCGAGAAGAGCTACGGCAACTGGGCACGCGAGTTCCGACCCATCTATGGGCCGTTCGAAGCTGGTCTCGGTCGTTTCATCCACTTCGACAAGGGGGATTTCATCGGCCGTGCCGCCGCGCTTGCCGAACGTGAACACGGCGGCAAGCGACACCTTGCGACCTTCGCCATCGACACGCACGACTGTGATGCGATGGGCGATGAGCCGATCTGGCACGACGACAAAGTGGTCGGCTGGGTCACCTCCGGGGCCTTCGGACACCGCGTCGGACGCTCCCTTGCGCTCGGCTACATCGACTCTGCGGTTCGCGATGCGCGCGAGGGTTTCAGCATTGAGCTGCTCGGCGAGCGCCGTGCGGCCGAACGTCTGCAACAGCCACCTTACGACCCAAGCGGCGCGCGGCTGCGCGCCTGAAGGAGAACGGATGCGATTGCGTGATATTCAGACCTTCGTGGTCGACAATCCACCGCCGCACTTCGGCGGGCGGTACTTCGTGTTCTGTACGCTGACCACCTCGGACGGAGTGCGCGGTGTTGGCGAGGCGTACGGGGTACCGTATGACCCGCACATCGTTGCACGTATGCTGGAGGATGTGTTCGGTCGCTACCTGGAAGGCGAGGAGGCGCACGACATCGAGCGGATCTGGCGGCGAGTCTATTCCGCGGGCTTCACGCAGCGGCCCGATCCGTCGCTGGTCGGAGTGCTGAGTGCGCTCGAGATGGCCTGTTGGGATATCGTCGGCAAGGCCGCCGGGCAGCCTGTATACAAACTGCTGGGCGGCCGCGTGCACGAGCGGCTGCGCTCGTACACGTACATCTATCCGAAGCCGGGCGATCGCACGGATGTGTACATGGATCCGGATCTGGCTGCCGAGCGTGCGGCGGAGTACGTGGCGGAAGGCTTTACGGCGGTAAAGTTTGATCCGTTGGGACCTTACAGTGCGTTCGATGGACGGCAACCGTCGCTCGAGGCGCTGGATCGCGTCGAGCTGTTCATGAAAAAATTGCGTACGGCGGTAGGCTCACGCGCCGATCTGCTGCTCGGCACGCACGGGCAAATGACTGCAGCGGGGGCCCTGCGGCTCGCGCGCCGAATTGAGCCGTACGATCCGCTCTGGTTCGAAGAGCCGGTACCGCCGGATGCCCCGGAGGAGATGGCTAAGGTGGCGCGCGGGACTCGCATTCCGATCGCCACTGGCGAGCGGCTGACGACCAAGTACGAATTTGCGCGGCTTCTGGAAACCGGTGCCGCAGCGATTCTGCAGTTGAACCTGGGGCGAGCCGGCGGCATTCTCGAGGGGAAGAAGATTGCAGCGCTCGCCGAAGCGCGCCACGCTCAGATTGCCCCGCACTTGTACTGCGGCCCAGTGGTCGGCGCTGCCAACATCCATCTGGCGGCCTGCAGCCCGAATTTCCTGATCCTGGAGAGCATCCAGCGCTGGCAAGGATTTCATGCCGAGATCCTGCGCCGTCCGATCCGTTGGGAGGATGGTTACGTCATCCCGCCGAGCGAGCCGGGCCTCGGGGTCGAACTGAACGAAGAGGTTGCGCGCGCGCATCCGTATTCGGGCAAAGCGCTGCACCTCGAGATGGCCGCGCAGCCCGTTCGCTAAGGGCATAGCGCATCCGCGGGGGCGCTCGCGCCCCCGCGGGCGTCTTTTGTCGCAGAAAGGCCAATATCAGTCGGCTCGGTGCAACGGAATCGCCGTCGCGGGTCGGTACGATCAGAGTCCTCGCCCGCTTCCGTTGGGCAGATACGTTGGCTGAACAGGACTCGCGCACCGCATGACGACACAACGCTTGCCGCAGGGCGTTCGGATGGAGGCGGCGATAGAGCCGCGCTTTGAGGAGATTTTGAGCGAGGAGGCGTTGGGTTTTTTGGCCGAGCTGCACCGGCGCTTTGAGCCGCGGCGGCGCGAGCTGCTCGCGGCGCGGGTGGCGCGTCAGGGGCGCATTGATG
>JAKBCE010000307.1 GCA_021808195.1 Pseudomonadota bacterium | reverse complement strand
CGGACAGAGTCGCCGCGCCACCGGCGCGGCCGCGTCCAACCTCGATCTGTACCAGGTGAATTGCACCTTCTACGACGCGCTCGGCCGCATCGATCGGGATTACCTGCTGGCGCGCGCCGTGCAATTCTTTCTGCCCGGGATTCCCCAGGTGTATTACGTCGGCCTGCTCGGCGGCGGAAACGACATGCCGCTGCTCGAGCGTTCCGGCGTGGGGCGCGACATCAACCGCGGTCGCTACGGCCTGCACGAGGTACTCCGGGAGCTCGCGCGGCCCGTTTGCACAGACCTGCTGCGCCTGATCCGGTTGCGTAACACACACCCGGCGTTCGGTGGTGCGCTACGGATCGGGTGCACGGCGCCCAACGTTCTGGCGCTGCGCTGGGAGGCGGGCTCCGCCCACGCCGAACTGATCGCGGACTTCGCCGCGCGCCGCTGGACGGTCCGTCACGGGGAAGGCGCAGCCTCGGAGTCCCTCGAGTTCGCGAGCTGCCCGGCGCTCTGGTCGGACGCACCGCGGGACACCGTGTGGCAGGGCTGAAGCCCGCGCACGGCCGCGTTATGCTGTGCATGGCGTTCCTCGGGGCGCAGCGCGGTCAATCGGGGGGAATGACGTGAACAGGCGAGCACTGTACGGAGCCATCGAGGCGGGCGGGACGAAGTTCGTCTGCGCGGCGGGCTACGGGCCGACGGACATTGCGCCGCAGATGCGCACCGTCATTGCGACGACGACGCCCGCCGAAACCCTCGCGGCGGTAGTTGCATTCTTCGAGCAGGTGCGCGCGAACGCCGGCGCATTCAGCGCATTTGGCGTCGGTGCCTTCGGGCCGGTGGACATCGAGCCTCGCTCGCACACCTGGGGGTCGATACTGAGCACGCCCAAGCCGGGCTGGGCCGGGACTTCCCTGGTGGCGCCGCTCGAGCGTTTCGGGTGTCCGGTCGCGCTCGACACCGACGTCAATGCCGCGGCGCTCGCCGAGGCGCGACTCGGCGCCGGACGGGATGCAAACTCGCTGACTTACGTCACGGTCGGGACCGGGATCGGCGGCGGTGTGATCGACCAGGGCCGCTCGATTCGCGGCCTGCTGCATCCGGAGATGGGGCACATCCGTGTGCGCCGTGATCCGCGTGATGCGCAATTCCGCGGCGTCTGTCCGTTTCACGGCGACTGTCTCGAGGGCCTGGCGAGCGGTCCGGCGATCGTGGCGCGCTGGGGGGCGCCGATGAGTGCGCTGCCGATCGGACACGCCGGACCTGACATCATCGGCGGATATCTCGGGCAGCTCGCCGCCACGATCGCCCTGATGTACGCGAGCGAGCGCATCGTGTTCGGCGGTGGCGTCATGAGCGGAGCCGATCTGCTGCCGCGCATCCGCGCGGTCGCCGCCGAGCAGCTCGGCGGCTATCTGCCGATCGAGGCGCGGGCGGGCGGATTCGAGCGCCTGATCGTGGCTCCGGCGCTCGCCGGCCAGGCCGGAATCACCGGCGCTCTGTTGCTCGCCATGGGTTGAATCAGCGTTGCCGGGGCGCAACTGCAATCGTCTGCGTCCTGGATTGCAAACGTTTGTATCTTGTGGTCTACTTTTGCCGCGCCCGCGTATCACGACGCGGTGCAGCAGGCGTCAAAGCGTCAATAGGGGGGTCACGTGAAACATCTGAAGTCGCAACAGCAATCTCATTGCACCCGGGCGCCGGCCGCCGCGGTGCGCACGGTGCGGTTCATGAGCGTCGCCGCCGCCGTCTCGGTGGCACTCGGCACAGCACAAATTGTCGCGGCCGCGCCGGCGCGACCGGTGGCAGGTTCGTCGTCCGCACAGACCGCCAACGGCACCTCGGGCGGTGCATCCACGCTGATCGCCCCGCCGAGCAATATGCTGCAGCAGGTCGTCGTCACCGCTTCGGTTCAGTCGCGCAGCAACCTGGAGACCTCCGAGCAGGTCACTACGATTCCGAGCAAGCTGATTGTGGCCATGGCGCCGCAGTCGATCGCCGAGATGCTGCGCCTGATTCCCGGGGTGTCCGTCCAGGATCAGGCTGGCAGTGGCGGCAATGCGAATTTCACCGTGCGCGGCCTGCCGGTGACCACCGGTGGTGCGCCGTTCGTGCAGATCCAGGAAGATGGGCTGCCGCAGGTCCTCTTCGGCGACATGAACTTCGGCAATAACGATTACTGGACGCGCTTCGACGTCTCGGAGCAGATGCAGGCGACCGTGGGCGGTAGCGCCGCGACGCTCGCCGCCGGGGCTCCGGGGGCGGTCATCAACTTCATCAGTGCGACCGGCCGGCACAAGAGCGGCGAGTTCACTTTGTCGCAGGGTCTGGGGTTCGGACAGACCAAGGCGACGTTCGCGGTCGGTGGCCCGATCAACAGGACCTGGCGCTACCACCTCGACGGTTTCTACGTGCATGGCACCGGGCTGCGCGATCAGGGGTTCATCGGCGTCAACGGCTACCAGCTCAAGGGCAACATCACGCACGACCTCGCCGCGCACAAGGGTTTCATCCGCGTGTATGCGAAGCTGCTCAACGATCGAGAGGAATACAACGCGGGCGGCCCGGTGAGCGCCGTTGGCAGCGGCAACACGCTCTCGAGCATCTCCGTCTACCCGGGCTTTGACGTGCGCACTGGCACCACCGTGGGGATTTACAACCAGTCGATCACCTATCTCAGCAACCTCTCCGGGCAGTTCGCGCAGACGCCCAACGACGGTATTCACCCGCGTGTCGATTCGCTCGGTGCTGAGCTGTATTTCCTGCCGGGAGGAAACCTCTCGGTCGATGACAAGTTTCGCGTCAGCTGGATCAATGGTACGTTCGCCGCGCAGTTCTTCGGTCTCGGCAATACCGCCTCGATCATCGGCAGTACGGTCAACGGACAGACGGTCGGCCAGGTCGTCTACGCCGCCGGGCCGAATGCGGGTCAGGCGTACTCCGGGCTGGTGAATAACAACGCCCAGATCTACACCAACATGCACAATATGGGCAACGTG
>JAKBCE010000306.1 GCA_021808195.1 Pseudomonadota bacterium | reverse complement strand
ATTCCCACGGGCGCACGCTGCTGCCGATGCCCGTCAGCTCGCGCGTGCACTTCCGGCAGATCGGTCCGGCGCTCGCCGGCGGCCGCGTGACGGCCGTGGCCGGAGTGCCCGGTAACCCCAGGGTCTACTACGTCGGCGGTGCCGACGGCGGCGTGTTTCGCACCGATGACGGCGGCATGACCTGGACGGCGCTGTTCCAGCACCAGGCGGTCGCCTCGGTCGGGGCACTCGCGCTCGATCCGCGCAATCCGGCCGTGGTCTGGATCGGCACCGGCGAATCGAACGTCCGCAACGACATCTCTTACGGCGACGGCGTGTACGTGTCGCACGACAGCGGAGCGCATTGGCGCCACGTCGGCCTCAGCGGCACGCTGCAGATCTCGAGCATCCTGGTCAACCCGCACCACAGCGGCACAGTGCTGGTCGGCGCGATGGGCGACCCGTGGAAGAACAGCACCGAGCGCGGCGTATACCGCACCTCCGATGGCGGTGCGCACTGGCAGCGGGTGCTGTACGTGGGCCCTGAGGTGGGCATTTCGGACATGGCGATGGATCCGCGCAATCCCAACATCGTGTACGCCGCGACCTACCGGTTCCGGCGCGAGCCCTGGCATTACTCCTCCGGTGGTCCCGAGGATGCGATCTACAAGTCGGTCGACGGCGGCAAGACCTGGACGCGCCTGCACGGCCAGGGTCTGCCGAGCGGCGCGGTCGGGCGCATCGGGCTTGCCGTGGCGCCGAGCGATCCGAACGTCGTGTACGCGGTGATCGGCAGCCACCAGGGCGTGCTGTGGCGCTCCGATGACGCCGGCGCGCACTGGACGCTGGTCAGCAAGGATCAATCGGTCGATGCGCGGCCGTTCTACTTCTCGCACATCGCGGTCGACCCGAAGAATCCCAATCACGTGTTCGCGCTCTCGATGCGCCTGCTCGCCTCGGAGGACGGCGGGCGCACCTGGCAGCGCATCGCGCACCGCATTCATGTCGACAACCACGCGATCTGGATCGACCCGAGCGGCAGCGGGCGCATCATCGAGGGCAACGACGGTGGCGTGGCGCTCTCGCTCGACAATGGCAAGCACTGGGCGTTCGTGCACAACATCGCGATCGAACAGTACTATCACGTCGCCGCCGGCGGCGGGTTGTTCTATCAGGTCTGCGGCGGACTTCAGGACAACAACTCCTGGTGCGGTCCGGGCGCGAGCAAGAACCCGCTCGGCATCTCCGACCGGGCCTGGGACGGATTCAACGGCGATGACGGCATCTACGGCATGGTCGCCGCCGATGACCCGAACCTGATCTACAACGAAGGGCAGAACGGCTCTTATTTCATCTACAACCGCTCCGAGGAGCAGCTGCACGACATCCAGCCGTTCCCGCGCGACGACAACGGTCGCGGCGCCGACGGGGCACGGTACCGTTTCGCCTGGGAGGCAGCCTTTGCGGTCGCCCCGGACGATCCGAAGGTGCTCTACGCGGGCGGCAACGTGGTGTTCCGCAGCGCCAACCGCGGCCGCACCTGGCAGGTGATCAGTCCCGATCTGACGCGCAATGACCGCGCCAAGCAGGGGCCCTCCGGCGGTCCTGTCATCCAGGACAACTCCGGGGCGGAGTACTACGATGCGATCCTCACGATCGATCCGGCGCAGTCGAACTCCCGCGTCATCTGGGTCGGTACCGATGACGGACTGGTGCAGGTGACCCGCGACGGGGGCAAGCACTGGCAGAACGTCACGGCGCGCATTCCGCACCTGCCGGCCTGGGGGCGTGTCGAGTCGATCGACGTGTCCCCGACGAACCCCGGCAGTGCGCTGATTGCCGTCGACCGGCACTTCAGCGGCGACTTCCGGCCGTATCTGTACAGCACGAACGACTACGGCGCGCACTGGCGCTCGATCAGTGGGAATCTGCCGGCTGACGTCTACGCGCACGTCGTGCGCCGCGATCTGCATGATCCGAATCTGTACTACGCCGGTCTGGAGAACGGCCTGTACGTGTCGTGGGATGCCGGCCGTCAGTGGTACAAGTTCGGGCTCGGCCTGCCGGATGCCGCGGTGTACGACCTGGCCTTCCAGGCTCGCACCAACTCCCTGGTGGTCGCGACCCATGGCCGCGGCGCGTGGATCCTCGATGACCTGACACCGTTCCAGCAGTGGAACGCGCACGTCGCGCACGCAGCCCTTACGCTGTTCAAGCCCGAGGCGGCAGTGCGTTACTGGCCGTTCTCGACCACCGAGTGGATGGGCGATGGTGCCTACTACGGCCAGAACCCGCACTACGGCGCGGCCTTCAGCTACTACCTCGCCCATTCGATGCGTGAGCCCGGAGAGCTCATCATTCGCAATGCCGGCGGCCAGGTCGTGCGCACCTATCAGGGGCTGCACAAGGGCAAGGCCGCAGCGATGACGCCGGCCGCCGCGAGCGCGACGGGCGGCACACACGGCGAGGTGCCGTGGGTAGCGGGGCAGGCCGGGCTGCATCGCATCTACTGGAATCTGCACGCTCAGGGCCCGGTGCGCTGGCGGTCGGCACCGAAGTTCAACCGCGGACCGCACAACGGCGCGCTGCTGCCGCCAGGGACGTACACCGCCACGGTGACTTTCGGCGGCACGAGCGCATCTGAGACGTTCACCGTGCTCAACGATCCGGCCTCGCACGGTACCCTCGCCGGCATGACCGAGCGTTATGAGGTGACCGAGTCGGTGCTGCACGAGATCTCACAGGTCGACGTGGCGCTGAACCATCTCGACGGGCTCGCTGCGCAGCTGAAGAGCCTCAAGGCGGCCGTGCGCGGCCTGCCCGAACAGCGAGAGGCCGACGCGGCAATTGCGACCCTCGAGCGTGCCCGGCATGTGGCGCTGATGCACATGACGAGCAATGCCGGCTCGTCGGAGTCCACACTGTGGGTCCCGGACGGCATCCACGAGAAGCTGCTCTCGCTCGAGGGTCTGCTCTGGGGCTCCGATGCACCGGTCGATGCGGCGACGCTGCGTGAGAA
>JAKBCE010000305.1 GCA_021808195.1 Pseudomonadota bacterium | reverse complement strand
GACTACGCCAATCACGACCTGCTGGTGAACCGCGGCGACAAGGTCACCATCTCCCGGCAACTGCTCGGCTCGTACTGGCTGCAGCTGCCCGACGACAGCGGCTGCAAGGTCGAGCGGCTGCGCTGAGGCCCGCTACGGCAGCGCGATGCCGCCGGCAGTGAGCTGCTCGGCGAGCGGGCGCAGTTCGGCCTCGTAGTGGCGCCAGTGCGCGAGCGAAGAGTCGTAGAGCGGCTGGCGGACCTGCACGACGCTCGCGGTGCTGGTCGGCGCGGGGTTGCGGTGAAATTCGAGGCATTTCGCCTCGAAGGGCAGCCCGACAAAGTCGAGCAGCCGCCGCACCGTCGGCTCCAATGAAGTGACCAGGTCCTCGTAGGCGACGTCGTGGATGCGCCCCGGGAGGATCTGGTGCCAGTGCGCCATCAGCCGCCGGTAGCCGAGGTAGAACGCGCCGAGTTCGCCGAGGTCGGTGGCAAACGGATAACCGCCGACGAAGCGGGTCTTGAAAATGGCGTAGCAGGATGCGAGCGGGTGCCGGGTGAGGTGCACGATGCGCGCCTGCGGGAAGGCGCGCAGGATCAGCGGGCAGAAGAAGAAGTTGGTGGGTTGCTTGTCCGAGAAGCGCGGCCGCTCGCCGCGCAGCGCGCGGGCGAACGCGAGGTACTCGCGGGCAATATCGGCCGGATCGGTGTTCGCAAAGCGTGCGGCGAACTGCGCCCAGTCGCGCGGCGCGTCCCGGCTGGTGCGCCGCACCGCGAGACTCACCGCCTCGCTCAGCGCCGGCAGCTCACCGGCGGCGTGCACGGCGGAGTGCTGCCCGAGGATGCGCTCGACGAGTGTGGTGCCACTGCGCGGCAGCCCCACGATGAAGATGGGCGACTCGCCCGTCGTGTCGGGCGCGGGGGACTCGAGTTGCGGGAAGGCTTCGATGAGCCGATCGATCACGGCCCGATCGATGGCTGGGTCATAGCGAAGTCCGGCGCGCTCGATGCGATTGCCGGCACACAGATGGCGCCAGCTCGCCGGGTAATCGCCGAGGTCATCGTAGCTCTTGGCCAGCGCGAAATGCAGCGTTGCGGCGTCCTTCGACTCGGCACCTGCGGTGCCGAGGGCCGCCTCGAGCGCACCGAGGTGATGGTGCTCGGGGGTCTGGCGCTCGAGCTCCACCAGTGCTTTGAGACTGTCCGGGTCCCCGGGCAAGCGCTTCAGGACGGCGCGAAAGTCGGCGGCCGCCTCCGCGAATGCGCCGAGCGAGCGATGAATGACGGCCCGCTTCGCCGCGTAGTCCGGGTCATCCGGCCGCGAGGTGAGCGCCCGGTCGTAGGCGGTGCGCGCCAGTCCATATTCGCCGGCGTGAAACAGGAACTGGCCGATGGCATCGCAGATCTCGGGGGCTCCGGCGGTGTTGATCGCCGCTGCGGCCGCGCGCAGCGCGGCGCCCCGGTCGCCGCAGGCCAGGTGGCATTCGGCGCTCTGCAGGAGCCCTTCGGGGTCCCCGGGATGACCGGTGAGCCACTGTTCGGCGAGCGCCCGCGCGTGGTCCGCCTGACCGGTGAGCAGCGCCGCGACGCTGCCAAAATGCCAGCCGGCCCGTGCTTCGGGCAGGGCGGCGCGGCAGGCGGCAGCGACTGCGGCCGCACCGGCTACGTCGCCGGCGCGCAGCCGCGCATTGATCTCGTGCTCGAAGCTCGTGAGCGATTGGGGCATCGTGCCCGCCATGATAGCGGCCCCGCTCCGGCTGCGTGCGGCAGGGTGCTGTAGCTCAGGCGCAACGGATCCGGCGCAAAAGCGTTTCACTCGTGCAACAAAAAAAGTTCACTCACGGCAGCCTGCGGCATCTTAGTCCTGCCCCGGCGAGCGCCGCGCGGCCCATGCAACGCCATTCCCATGAAAAAATCAGTCTTTCCGCGTGGTGCGTCGCACCCGAACCACGGCGAATGCTCGATCCGCTGCGATGAGCTGTGTATCCCCGCATATGTTGCGGTGCACAGACACCGTGATATAGTCGGTCCAACGGTAAAGAAGCCACAGAAGTGCGGAACTTTCCCAAGGTCTTCTGTTGCGCTAGCGCTCGAGCCGCCTCATCGAGCGCACTGCGATCGGGAATGGAGTCCGAGTTTCGTGGCTTCTTTACCCGACGCCCCCAGTTGCTGACCTCCGGGTCCGCACTACTTCTATTTGGGAGAACTACGAGAATGCTGAACAAGAATCCGGGCAATCCATTGGTGCGCTCGGCCGTTCGCGCTGTTCTCGCCGGCGGAACGCTGGCGGCAACGTTCGGAATGGCACACGCGCAGAATGCCTCTGCAAATTCCCAGAGCGCCTCCATCAAAACGCCGGCCGCCAGCCAGCTCAAGGAGGTCGTGGTCACCGGCTCGCTCATCGCCACACCAAACCAGGTGTCGATGAGTCCGGTCACGTTCGTCAGCGCGCAGGCGATTGCGCAGACGGGCGCAACCCGCATCGAAGACATGCTGAACCAGCTGCCGCAGGTGTTCGCCGATCAGGGCTCGAACATCATCAACGGCGGTAACGGCACGGCTACGGTTGACCTGCGCGACCTCGGTGCGAACCGTACCCTGGTGCTGGTCGACGGCCAGCGTCTGCAGCCGGGCGATCCGCGCAGCGGCGGTGCGGCCGACCTGGACATGATCCCGACCGCGCTGATCTCGAGCGTGCAGATCCAGACCGGCGGTGCCTCGTCGATTTACGGCGCGGATGCGGTCGCGGGCGTGGTCAACTTCCGTCTGAAGCAGAACTTCCAGGGCGTCGAGCTGCAGTTCAACGGTGGTATCTACCAGAACGAGAACGGCAACACCGCCGGCGTTCGCGACGCGATCACGTCTTTCAATTCCAACTACGGCACGAACTTCGCCCAGGCGCCGTCCAGCGTCTGGACGGGTGCGCAGAAGGAAATCGACTTCATCGCCGGCATCAACACGCCGGACGGCAAGGGCAATGCCACCTTCTACGCGACCTACCGCAACATCAACGCGGCGCTGCAGT
>JAKBCE010000055.1 GCA_021808195.1 Pseudomonadota bacterium | reverse complement strand
GCGCGCGGCCGTGGAATGCCGGCGCGGGCTGAGTTGCAGTGCGGAGGGGGGCAAATGGGCGGTGGACATGGTCGCGTTCCCCTTCGGAACGTAAAAGTGCTGGCGGGGATTCTGCCATCGCGCCACCTCAGCGGGGGCGCGGCGAGGCGGGGCGGGGGCGAGCGGGCTCGGAGCGATATACTGCACGGCAGGCGCAGGCGGTCGATCCGCAGAGTTTCCATCAGGAACAAGGAGTTAACCATGCAGACACGGGTTCTCGGCCGCAATGGGCCACGCGTCTCGGCGCTGGGCTTGGGGTGCATGGGTATGAGCGAGTTCTACGGCAGCGGCGACGATGCCGAGTCGCTCGCAACGATCCACCTGGCGCTGGAGCGGGGCGTGACGCTGCTCGACACTGCGGACATGTACGGACCGTTCACCAATGAAGAGCTGGTGGGCCGGGCGATCCGCGGCCGGCGCGATGCGGTATTCCTGGCCACCAAATTCGGCATCGTGCGCGATGCGGCGAACCCGGCGCGCCGCGCAATCAGCGGTCGTCCCGAGTACGTGCGCGCCGCCTGCGAGGCAAGCCTCAAGCGCCTCGGGGTGGAGCACATCGACCTGTACTACCAGCATCGGGTGGATCCCGAGGTGCCGATCGAGGAGACGGTCGGCGCGATGGCCGAGCTCGTCGCCGCGGGCAAGGTGCGCTATCTGGGGCTGTCCGAGGCCTCGGCCACGACGCTCGAGCGTGCCGCTCGCGTCCATCCGATCGCTGCGCTGCAAAGCGAGTTTTCCCTGTGGTCGCGCGACGTCGAGGAGAACGGCATGCTGGCGGCGTGCCGCCGTCTGGGGGTCGCCCTGGTGGCCTACTCCCCGCTCGGGCGCGGCTTTCTCACCGGCGCAATCACGCGGCCTGAGGACCTGGCGGAAGATGATTTCCGGCGCAACCATCCGCGCTTTCAGGGCGAGAACTTCGCGCGCAATCTGCACCTCGTCGAGCGGGTGCACGCGCTGGCCGCCGCGCGCGGCTGCACCGCCGCGCAGCTGGCGCTAGCGTGGGTGCTCGCCCAGGGCGAGGACGTCATCGCCATACCGGGCACCAAGCGGCGCGAACGGCTCTCCGAGAACCTCGGTGCACTCGAGGTGCAGCTCAGCGACTTGGATCTGCAGGCGCTCGCACAGGTCTTCCCGCCCGGGGCGGCCGCGGGCACGCGCTATCCGCCGGCTGGCATGGCCACGGTGAATCGCTAGGCACCGCCGGGCTGCAGTCGGCGGGCCCGGCCGGCGCCCCACCCGCCTGACTCACATCAGATCGCGCGCGAGGGTCACATTCCACTGCCGCTCGGCGACGCACTCTCCGTTCAGCCGCGCGGTGAGCGTGCCGGTGAGGTAGAAATTGTCCCGGTCGCTGCGCATGTCGGCCCGGGTGGCGATCAGGGTCCGCCATCCCTCGTGGCCCATCTCGTACGATTGGGTCAGCACATAGTGCGCCGACAGCGGATCATCGTCCCGGATGGTCAATTCACGCTTGAGACTGTGCGCGACCTCGAGATCGATGTCATCGAGACGCACAATGCCTTCACCGAACAACCCACCGATCCCTTCGGTGATATAGGTGTTTTCGCCGCTGACGTGATTCTGGATGCTGAGGCGGCGGACGCTGCCGGGATCGACGACGGTCACCGGGGTCATCGGGCCGTGCGCCGGCGCCTCGAACGTGACCTGCGCATCCCGACTGGCGTGTCGCACCGGCAGCTCGATGGCGCTGGTCGAGGTGTCAATCGAGAGCGTGGCCGGATACGGCGCGGGCCAGACGATTGGCCAGTAGGCGGTTCCGATCGACACCCGGATGCGATGTCCGGGCGTGAACCGATGCCCGCACGCGTTCAGCACCACGCGGACGTCGTAGAAGCGACCGGGCTCCAGGGGCGAGGGGGACGCATGACCGTCCCGGTGAGTGAGATTCAGCACCTGGTAGCTGACTCGCGTGGCACTGTCGTCAGGCGCCACATCACTGAGGCGAACCGACAGCTGCGCAATGGGCGCATCGGCGGCGACACGCAGCTGCAGCACTGGCGGGCCGAGCACGCTGACGTCCTCGGTGAGTACGGGCGTGTCGAACACCAGAGCGCCACCATCGTCGAGCCGCTGGTCGGTCGGCTGTTCCCCGGGGCAGCCGGTTGCCATCCATTCGCCGGCCGCCTTGCCGTGGCTCTGCGGTGAGCGGATGAGGAGAACGCCACCGGACGTACTGGCCTGCTCGGCGAGGCGGCCCTCCGCGCGCAGATGCAGCCGACGGGGCTGGATATTCGGCGACGGATAGGACGGTTCGCCCACCCAGCGTCCCGGCATGACCGTCCGGGTGCCAGACGGCGGGACCGGATCTTCGAGGTAAGCCCGCAGCATCGGCTCGTTCATGATCCCGGTATCCCGTCCTTTGAGCCATTGATCCCACCAGCGGACGGCCTCCTGCAGATAGCCGATCGCGGGACCGGGCGATCCGTCATGCGGATAGATGTGTCCCCAGGGGCCGATGATGCCGAGCCGTGGGACCTGCAGGCCCTGCAGCAATCGCGGGACGGCGTTGGTGTAGGCGTCCGACCAGCCTCCGATGGCCAGCACCGGGCATTGGATCGCCGCGAAATCCTCGCAGACCGAGCCATGCTTCCAGTAGGCATCGTAGCGCTGATGTTCGAGCCACAGCGCCGGAAAGAACGGCAGTCGCTCGATTCGCTCGAGCCAGCGTTCGCGCCAGCTGTCGCCGATGATCTTCGGATCGAGCGGGTGGCTTTGGTAGGCGAGCATGATGCTGCCCCACCACAGATTGTCGTTGAGCAGGCAGCCGCCCATGTAGTGGATGTCATCCGCGTATCGGTGATCGGTCGAGAACGTCGTAATGATCGCCTTCAGCGCCGGTGGCCGGCGCGCCGCGATCTGCAGGGCGTTGAATCCACCCCACGACTTGCCCTGCATGCCCACCGAGCCACTGCACCACGGTTGCGCCGCGATCCAGGCGATGACCTCCAGCGCGTCGTCCTGCTCCTGCTTCAGGTATTCGTCCGCGAGGTGACCGTCGGACTCCCCCGAGCCACGCATGTCGACGCGCACGGCGGCATAGCCATGCTCGGCAAAATACCCGTGCATGGGCTCATCACGCCTGCGCGTGCCGTCGCGCTTGCGATAGGGAATGTACTCGAGCACGGCCGGGACCGGGTCCTGGAGCGCCGTGCGCGGAATCCACAGGCGCGCGCCCAGGCGACACCCGTCGCTCAGGGTGATCCAGACGTGTTCCTCGACATGCACCAACATGTTCACCTCCTGCAAAATTGTGCTCAAGCTCCGCCGCCGCTGACCCCACGGAACATCCGGTCTTCGGCGCCCGACGCGCGTGCGTGCAGGAGTGCAGACAGCCCATACAGTGCGACGCTGAGGCAGGCCGCGATGGCCGCGATCCAGATCACCGCACTGTAGTCACTCGGCCTCACGAACAACGCCGCCAGCGAGGCACCCGCGGCAGTACCGAAGGAGCCGCAGGCTCCCGTGACCGCGACCGCACGACCGGTTGCATCGATGGCATTCACGAAGGCGAATTGATAGGCGAGCGCGTAGCACCAGGCGAAGCAATAGAGGATTCCGGCCACACCGAACGCTAAAGCGCCGCCGTGGGCCGCGCTGAGCAGCAGCGCCGCCAGCACGACCAACGCGGTCGCGAGCGTCAGTGGCGCGAGGCTGCCGAAGCGGCTGCCTTGTGCCGAGGCGAGCATTCCGCCGGGAATGCCGGCCGCGACACTCACCGCGATCCAGTCCGCGATGAGCTGGCTCGACATGCCGCGCGCCTGTCCCATCAGCTCGATATAGGTCCAATATGCGCCCGCACCGACGAAGAAGATGCCCGCACCGAGGAAAGTCAACAGTACCGCCGGTCGGAACAGACCGCCGCGCGTGGCCGGTGGCGCCGGACGGCCGCGCATCGGCAGCAGCGGCGCCAGGATCATGGCAAGGCCGGCCGGTATCGCCAGCAGCAGCATGACGCCGCTCACGCCGGGGAGACGCAACAGCAGTGGTCCCGCCCACAGCGCTCCGATCTGGTACGCCGCCTGTGCAGCCATCGCTGCACCGAAGCCGCGCGCCGAGTCGCGCCCATCGGATATGACCGTCATGCCGAGCGAAAAGGCCGCGCTGGCAAAGAACCCGGCGGCGCCCTGCAGGGCGGCAAACAGCCAGAAGCGATGCGCCCCCAGCGCCAGCACAAGGCACAAGCCCATGCTGGCGAGCGATGCGGCGGCGGCGCGCGGCCAGGAGACCGACCGTACCCAGAGGCCGGCAAACAACGAGCTCATGCCGGAGGTGACGGTGAGCACCGATGACATCAATCCAACCTGACCGGCCGAGAAATCCAGCTTGTCCGCAGCGCCCGCCGTGATCAGGGGCAGGATATTGAACATACTCGCGCCGATGAGAACGAGCACGAGTCCGACGACCGCCTCTTTCGTGCGGTGAGCATGAGACGCAACGTTCTCGGCGGGGTACGACATCGTGCGGGGTCTAGGCGAACGTGCCGCGTTCGCTCGCGCGGATGGGGAGAGAAGCGACGCTGAGCAGCGCGAGACCGATTCGCGATTTCGCGCATCCGGATCCGTGCCGCAGGGGCCACGAGCCTGACCGCGCCCGTGGAATCGGTCGATTCACAGAGGTTCCACTGCCGATCGACATCGTTCTTCTTTTGCGCGCCGCAGTCACTGTACCGCCCCACCACGCCTATGCAGCGTCGAAGCCAGTGCATAGGCGACCACACTGAGCGCGGCGGCTAACCCGGCGATCCAGACCACGGCCCGGTAGCCGGCGGGCGCGACGAACGCGGCCGCCAGCGCCGCGCCGCCCGCCGAGCCGAAGAATGCGCAGGCACCCGTCAGCGCCACGGCGCGCCCGGTGACATCCACGGTATTGATGAGGCTGAACTGGTAGGTGAGCGAGTAGCACCAGGAAAAGTAATAGAGGACGCCTGCGACGCCGAACACGAGTGCACCGCCGGCGCCGCGCAACAGAAGAGCGGCGATCACCATCAGCGCACCCGAGAGCACCAGCGGCGGGAGGCGACCGAGCCGGTTGCCCTGCGCCGCGGCGAGCAGGCCGCCCGGAATACCGGCCGCCACGCTGAGCGCAACACAATCGGCAATCAGCGCAGGCGTGATGCCCTGTGCCTGCCCGAGCAACTCGATGTACGTCCAATAGGCACCGGCACCCACGAAAAACAGCGTGAAGCCCGTGAACGCGAGCAGCATCGCGGGTCGAAGCAGACTACCGCGCGATGCCGGTGGCAGCGCCCGGCCGCGGGTCGGCAGCACCCGCGCGCCGAGGATCGCGAGGCCGGCGGGAATGGCCAGGAGGAGCAACACGCCATCGAGCCCCGAGCCGCGCAGCAGCAACGGTCCGGCCCAGAGGGCGGCGATTTGATAGGCAGCCTGGGCGGAGATGGCCACGCCGAAGCTGCGCGCTGATTCGTGTCCATCGGAGACGATGGTCATGCCGAGGGAAAACGCTGCGCTGGCGAAGAACGCCGCGGCCGCCTGCAGCGACACGAACAGCCAGTAGCCGTGCACGCCGAGGGCCGCGAGCAGACTGACGCACATGCCGCCGAGCGCGAGCGCCGCGGCATGCACCCAGGACCGGGAGCGCACCCAGATTCCCGCGAGCAGCGCGCTTAGTCCCGATGCGACAGTCAACGCCGAGGACAGCATGCCCGCCTGCGAAGCGGAAAATCCCAGCTTGTCCGCAGCGCCCGCTGCGATCAGCGGCAGGATGTTGAACATGCTCCCGCCTATCACCACCAGCGTCAAACCGGCGCTGGCCACGGCCGTGCGCTGGGGCGGCGATGATGGCTGTGCGGTGGTCTTTGACAACGCGGACTCTGCTCGGGGAGCGGCGCGGGTCATGTCGGCGGCAGGATGCGGGCGCGCTCGCAGGGCACGGTCTCAGATATCCTTGACCAGCCGCAGGGCATCGTAGATCGCGGCGTGCGTATTGCGTGAGGCAACGGCGTCGCCGATGCGATAGAGCTGAAACCCGGCGCGAGTGTCGGTCCGGGCCGGTTGCGGCAGGCCGGCGATGAGCCGGTCATAGTCGATTTCGCCGCCGTTCGCGGACAGCGGCTTGAGTTCGAAATACAACGCATCGTTGGGAAGCGTTCCGTGGTTGATCACGACCTGCTCGATGCGTCGCTCACGGCGGATGTCCTCATAGTCGCTGCCGACTTCGGCCACCAGGACGTCGCCCTCCCGGCGTACTCCTCGAAGCCGGAACGTGACGGTGAAGGTCACGTCGAGTTTCTGCAGGCTGCGCACGTACGGGACCAGATTCATGCCCATGACCTCCGGCGCGAACGTGCGCTCCGGGGTCATGAACTCCATCTGGGCTCCGCTCGAGGCGATGATCTCCGCAGCCTGCAGACCGGTATGGTCTCCCGCGTCATCGAACAGCAGCACGGTGGCCCTTGGTTTGATGCGTCCGGACAGGATATCCCAACTCGAGACGGCCAGCTCGTTGCCCGAATGGAGCACGTCGGTGTGCGGCAGCCCTCCCGTGGCCACGATGACCACATCGGGATGCTCGTCGATCACCTCCTGCGCGTCGGTCCAGGAGTCGAAGCGGAACTGCACGCCGCGCGCAGTGCATTGAGTCATTCGCCACTCGACGATGCCCAGCATCTCCCGGCGACGGGCACTGCGTGCAGCGAGCCGGATCTGTCCGCCGGGTTCGGAGGCCGCTTCGAATACGAGCACCTCGTGGCCGCGCTCCGCCGCCACACGCGCGGCCTCCAGACCGGCGGGCCCGGCTCCGACCACCACGACTTTGCGTCTCAGCGGCGCAGGTGTGACGTCGTGAGGCATTGCCAGCTCACGGCCCGTGGCGGCATTGTGAATGCAGTAAGCCGATCCGCCCTGGTAGATCCGATCGAGGCAGTAATTGGCGCCCACGCATGGGCGGATTTGGTCTTCACGGCCTGCGCTGAGCTTGCGCACGATGTGCGGATCAGCGATGTGCGCCCGCGTCAGACCGACCATGTCCAGCTTGCCGGTTACGATGGCGTGTCTCGCCGTCGCGACGTCCTGAATCCGTCCGGCGTGAAAGGTCGGCAGACCGATGGCGGCGCGTATTTCGCCAGCAAAATCGAGATGCGGCGCACTCGGCATTCCCTGGATCGGGATCACGTCCGTGAGGCCGGCATCGGTATCGATGTGTCCCCGGATGATGTCGAGGAAATCGACCATGCCGCTCGCCTTGAGGCGGCGGGATATTTCCAGTCCGTCCTCCCGCGTCACGCCCCCGGCGAGCAGCTCGTCTGCCGTGTAGCGGATGCCGACGATGAATTCCGGACCGACGCGCTCGCGAATTGCTGCGAGAACTTCGAACGTGAAGCGCATGCGGTTCTCGAGCGAACCGCCATACGGGGACTCGAGATCATTGGTCAGCGGCGACCAGAACTGATCGATCAGATGGCCGTAGGCCTCGAGCTCGATGCCGTCCAGACCCGCGGCTTTCATGCGTTCTGCGGCGTCGGCGAAGTCATTCACGATGCGCCGGATGTCCCATTCCTCGATTCGCTTGGGGAAGGCGCGGTGCGCAGCTTCCTTGCGGTGCGACGGCGAGACCACCGGCAGCCAGAAGTTGCGGTCCCAGCGGGTGCGACGCCCGAGGTGCGTGATTTGAACCATCACCGCGGCACCGTGTTCATGGCAGCCGTCTGCCAGCTCCTTCATCCAGCGAACGACTTCATCCTTGTAGAGCAGGATGTTGTTGAATGCGGGCGGACTGTCGCGCGACACCGCCGCAGAGCCCGCGGTCATGGTCAAAGCGATGCCACCTTTGGCCCGCTCCACATGGTAGGCGCGGTAGCGCGCCTTCGGCATGCCCTCTTCAGGGTAAGCGGGCTCGTGGGCGGTGGTCATGATCCGGTTGCGCAGCGTGAGGTGCTTCAACTGGTAGGGTTGCAGCAGTGGATCGATCGAAGTCACGCGTCGCTTCCTGGATGGGCGGCCGGCCTGCGCACGACCATAACGCGGGGGTTGCCGGTGTGGTCTTGCCAATCGCGCTCGGATGCTAGGAAATCAGGTTTTTCGCGGGCGTGCCTCGAATCTGCGCCTGGGCAGGCTCGACCCTCGATTCGTCGCGCGGTATAAGGATTCCACCACCACACGCTGCGATTATGCCCGGCACAACACCTGATTTCGCGGCCCTGCGCCTGATGCGCGCCGGGCGTCTGGAGGAGGCGCGGGTCCTCGCCGAGCAAGCCGTCGCTGAGGCCCGCGTGTACACCTCGGCGCACGGACTGTTGGCGACGATCCTCGTGCAACTGGGCCGCCCCGCGGAGGCGGATGCGGTGGTTCGGGAGGCCATCGCGCTCGAGCCTGCCGGGGCCGATGCGTGTGACGCACTCGCGTACGTCTCGCTGCATCTCGGCTGCCACGAACGCGCTAATGTCCTGTATCGGCGCGCCGCCGAGCTCTCGCCGGATACGGCCCGGCATTGGTACAACCTCGCGGCGAGCGAGCGTAGTTTCGGCAGGCTCGATGAAGCCGAGGCAGCCTGCAGTCGTGCCATCGGACTCGATGCGCACGAATACCGCAGCTTTCTGCTGCGCTCGGAGCTCAGGGTGCAGACGGCCGCCGCGAATCACGTCACGGAGCTGCGTCGGATCCTTGAGCGACCGGGCCTCGATGACCGGGCTCGGGTGTTTCTCGGTTACGCCCTCGGCAAGGAGCTGGACGATCTGCAGCAGTTCGAGTCGGCTTTTCGCTGGTTCGCCGAGGCCGCGGGCACCCGACGTCGCCACCTCGACTACGACGTCAGTCTCGATGAGCACAAGTTGCGCCGGATCACGGAGGTCTTCCCGGGAAACTCGCCGCAAGCGCACGACGACGCAGAGAACTCCGAGCGATTCATCTTCATCATCGGTCTGCCGCGATCCGGCACCACGCTGCTCGAGCGTATTCTCTTGAATCTCCCCGGGGTACGCTCCAACGGGGAAACCGAGAATTTTGCCCGCGCTTTGCTCGGTAGAGAGTCCGCACGGACGGGGCCGGTGCCGGGCGACGTGTTCGCCCGCGCGGCAGCAGCAGACCCGCGTGCCGTGGCGACCCGATATGCGCAGCTCGCCCGCGCGCAGCGCGGCGAGTGGATCATTGAGAAGCTGCCGATGAATTACCTTTATCTGGGCGCTATCCAGCGCGCCCTGCCGCGGGCGAGGCTGCTGCTCGTGAGTCGTACGCCGCTCGACAGCTGCTTCGCGATGTTCCGCACGCTGTTCGGTGATGCATACCCGTTCAGCTACGATTTCAACGATCTCGCGCGCTACTATGCCGCGTATGCCGAACTGGTCAGGCACTGGAGAGCGACTCTGGGCGAGAACATCCACGAGGTTCAGTACGAGCTATTGGTCGGTGATCCGATTGGCACGGCTTCGGCAGCCGCGCGATTTTGCGGGCTCACCTGGAGCGACTCGGCGATCGCAATCGAGCGCAATTCGGCAGTCTCGCTCACCGCCAGCGCCGCCCAGGTGCGACGGCCGATTTACGGCTCTTCCTCAGGGCGTTGGCGACACTACCGCGAGCACCTCGCGCCCCTCATAGCGAGCCTGCGCGGCCGGCAGATCGAGCTGCCGGCCGGCGCGTGATCCTCGATCAGAAGCGGTAGCCGACGCGCACCCCGATCACTCGCGGCGGGTTCACGACGTAGTCGTTCGTCAGGTTGTCGAACGCAAACAGGGTCGGAGGCGCAAGTATTTCACGCTTGTTCGCGAGATTGGTGACGTAGACGGTTGTCCGCCATGGATAGTGGGCGAGCGATGCCGATGTGTTCATCACCAGGTAGCTCGAGGACCGTTGAATGCCCGATGAGCCCTCAGCAGCCGTCAGCGCCATGATGGCCGGGCTGCGATAGCTGCCGGTCAGGGACAGCGCGAGCCGGTAGCCCGGCACGAGCATTCGCTGGTAATCGATGTCCGCAGTGATGCTGGTCTTGGGGCTGCCCGGCAGCCGCTCGCCCGATGAGCCGGTAAGCTCGCCCGGAACGACGGTGCCGAGGCCGTTATTGGCGGGCAGCGAGAAACCGCTGGTCAGCTTGGCGTCTGCGTAGGTGATGCCGAAGTTGTAGGTGAGGCCGCGCAAGAACAGTGGCCCGGAGGTCTGGAGCTCGAAGCCCTTGGACTCGGCCGTGTTGGCATTGAAGACGGCCAGATTGCCGTCCGGCAGACTCGAGGAAATCTGGGGTCGGTTCCATTTGACGTCGAAGACGTCGAAAGCGTAGCTCAGTCCGTCCGCGAACTGCCCCTTCAGCCCGATTTCATAGTTGTTGGTACGGTCGGGCGCGTAGGTTCGCAGCAGCGGGCTCTCCTGGAACGGGCCGGTGAGCGGTACCGAATTGGCTCCGCCGCGACGAAACCCCTGTGACCACAGGGCATAGGCATATTGGTTCGGCACGTACTGGTAGGAGACGTCGAGTTTTCCGATGTTCGCCGAAGCCGGAGCGTTGTGCGGCGTCGCCGGAATGAACGTGGGAAAGGTGTAATCGTCGTACAGCTGGGCGTCGGTGAATTGCTCGATGTAGTGCCTGTAGCCGCCAGTCATGCGAGCGTGCCGGGCGAAATGCCACGTGAGATCGCCGTAGACGGACTCTTCCTGGAATCTCTGGGTATCGACCTGCGTGAAGACGAGATCATTGGGGCCGCTCGTGACCAGGCACGCCGGATACGTCGAGCCGTAGTAGACCGCGCTCGTGCAGCCTTGGGCGACGGAGCGCTCCGGCGAGCCGGGATTGGCGATATTCCAGGCACCTTGGCGCGTCTGCTTGTCGTAGAACGCTCCGACGACGTAGTCGAACATGTTCCACAGTCGGGTGTTCGATACCAGCCGCACCTCCTGCGTGAAGGCATGCGAGTGATCGGCGAACTGGTAGTCGTATACGAAACGCGGATTGGTGGGCATTCCGGCGTAGTACGACAGGTACGCCCCTCCATCTACGCCGGCGATGCGGTAGCTGTCGTCTTCGAGGAGCTGGCCGCTGGTCGTGCGATAAGAGGTAGTGGACGCCAGCGTGGCGAATCCGGCGTCGTAGCTCATGTCGAGACTGAGCAGGTTCGTGTAGCGCGAATACGGCTGATTGATCTGCGAGAATTCCTGATACGGTCCGCCAGGCGGCAAGCTCACCGTGGGATCGATCGGTGAGACGCCACCCTTGAAGTCGGGATTCACCTGTGGACCGCCGTCGCCGCGCAGACTGGTATGCAGAATCGCGAGCACCGCCTTGAAGGAGTCGATCGGCTGCCACAGGAGCGCGGCGCGCCCCGTGAAGGTCTTCTGCCAGTTCCAGTCCGATCGGTGTGAGTAAATGGCGGAGCTACCGACCGGGTCGGCTGGGTTGGCCAGCACCGGGGTACCGAACAGTCCTGGGTTGGTTCGTTTCAGCAGACCGTAGACGTTGATCCATCCGGGCTGGTAGTCATACTTGGCAGCCGCGCGGAATGCCAGCTTGTGGCCGATGGGCAGGTTCAGTACGCCGCCGAGGGTATAGCCAGTCCCGGTGGAGTGGGTCACGCTGTCGCCGCCAACGTCCACTCTGCCGGAGAATCGGTTCAGTTTTGGGTCATTCGGAATCAGCCGGATAGTCCCGGCGAGCGAGCCGGCGCCATACAGGGTGCCCTGCGGTCCGCGCAGAACCTCGATGCGGTTCAGGTCGATGAGCTGGATGTATCCGCCTACCGGGGAGTTGTCGACATAGACTCCTACGGGGCTCTGTTCGAAGCTGCGAAAGCCCCGCAGAGGCTCACCTGTGGCATTGATTCCGCGGATGATCGGTACGGTCGCTCCCGCCAGTCGCGCCCCGAAATCGAACATGCTGAGGCCCGGAACCGCGTTGGCGAGCGAGGCGATGCCCGTGACCCCCGCGTCGGAGAGCTGTTGGGGCGTGACGACGGCCAGACTCTCCGGCACCGACAGCGCGGACTGCCGGTGTCGGGTCGCGGTGACCGTGATTTCCTGCAGCGTCGCGGGCAACGCGTCCTCAGCAGCGGCGGCCGTATGCGGTGCGGATTGGCCGGCCGGCGCTATCGCTGCAGTCTGGGTCGAATCGGCAGCCTGGGCCTGCGGCAGCTGTCCGTAGAGAGCCAGGCAGACAGCCGCTCCAACGGCAGGCAGAACGCGCCGCTGAGCTCCGAGCGCCTGCTTGGTGCGGTACGACCGCGCGCTTGAGTCTTGCATATCGATCCCCCGGTACATGGCCATGGATGCGCCGCATGCGCAGCTGTCTGGTTACAGCCCGCCGCCGGCGTCTAACCGACACGCGCCAGTTTGTCGAGACGATACGCGCGTGAGACGCGAGCCGCCTTCGTGCGCGCGGGGGATTTTCTAGGAGTTCGACCGCGAGTGCGCTTTGTTGCGCCGGATATCGATCGGTCGCATGCCGAAATGACGGCGAAAAGCCGTCGTGAATGACGTCGGATGCGCATAGCCGACCGCCTGGCCGGCCCGCTCGACTGACCATCCCTGGTCGCGAATGAGAGTTAGGGCGTGACGCATCCGACAGCTCAGGCTGAAGTCGAAGATCGTCTCCCCAAATACGGCCTTGAAGCCCTTGGTCAGGATCGATTTCGACATACCGACCGAGCGGGCGAGCTTGTCGATTGTCGGCGCAGGCGCGAATTGGCGCATCACGATCGCTCGCGCCGCATGCAGACAGCGCAGCTCGCGCTCGCTGAACTGCTCCACGGGCACGGCCGTCGGTGCCGACAGGCTCGCGACGGCGTGACACATCAGCTCAAGGGCCAGGGCTTCCGTGTATACCAGTGCGAGTGTTCCGGCGTGCTGGTTATTGATCAGCCGCATGGCGACATCCAGGGTCTGCGCGGACAGCGGCTGCTGGCAGTAGGTGATCTGCTCGGCGCGGCCGGAGACGAACGCCTTCAGAGCGTCCGGTACCCCGGTTCCGGCCGGCAGGAAGGTTTCCGCGAAGAATTGCGGCCGCATGCTGACGATGATGAATTGCTCGCGCGCGCGCGGGGCCGTCCACTCGTTGATGTCCACGCCCTTGGGCTGCGACCAGACCAGCAGCGAGGGGCGATTCCACCGAACCGGTTCGGTGCGGCTGACTGCAAGCGTCAGGTCACCGGAGATCTTGAAGTCGAACTGGACCAGACCATCGCCCGGGACGAGCTCGAAGCGCGGCTCGTTGTACGCGACGTTGGCGATGACGACGTAAATTTCATCCCGGATGCGGGTCAATTCCCAGTAGCCCTCGCCTTCATCCGGCGCCACGGTGAGGCGCGCGCCGATCAGGGGCCGAGTGGGGTGACGCAGGACTCGCTCGAGGTGGGGTGCGCGCTCGAGACTCTCGAAGGCATCCGCCAGCGTGCGCCCGGGCCCAGCCAGCATGGCCCGGAACAACCCCTGATTGCACGAGCGGCCGTCTGCGGCAAGGTCGGAGCTCTGGTCTGCCGAGTTCACGTTCGTCGATTCTCCGCCGCAATTTGTTGTACCGAATCGTCGGCGCACCGGTGCCCGGGCAGCGAGTCGTTCGATGCAGTACGAATCCCCCGGTGCTGACGGTGCCGCAAGTGCCCTTCCGGCGCAAGCCGGGATGATCGGTCTTCGGCCGAGAGTTGCCCGGCGTGCGCCGCGGACGGGGTGGCACTCCGAGCGTTGGCGGGCGATTGCCCCGCCCGGGGGTGCCGCCGAACCCGGGGGTTCGCGGGACAGCCTTCGCGTCGTCGCTCAGAGCCGGGGACGATAGGCGGCCGGGGATCTGGGCCGCAGCCGTGACCGGTATCCCCACCCAGGGTGCGAGCGCAATCGTGGTCGAATTCCTAGCAATGGGCGGCTGGAACCAAGGCACCTGCGCCGCGCTGCGCGCTATGGTGTGTGTCCAAGCTCGCGTCGAGCGTTGGTTGCGACACACACATGGCGGAACTGGCTCATGTCCGATAGCCCGACGGCGGCGCGCAAGGGGCGCGTCAGCGCACGCGATGCACGCAGGGCGCAGCGCGCGATCCGACCAGCCGGCCCGGCGTACATCACACGGGCCATGCCGCCATGCGAGTTGCTGTCGGCCGAAGGGCTCGAGTCGATCGAGTGGCACGCGGATCGGTTGCTCGAGGAGATCGGGTTGGAAATCCGCGGCGATGCGCAGGCCATCCGGCTCTGGCGCCAGGCGGGCGCATCCATCTCCGGCGAATGGCGCGTGCACGTGCCGGCGGGCCTAGCGCGAGAGATCGTTCGTCGCTCGGCGCCCCGGGAGTTCGTTCAACATGCGCGCAACCCGGCGCACAGCGTACGGATCGGCGGTACCGCAACCGTGCTCGCGCCCTCCTACGGGTCACCGTTCGTCTCGGACCTCGACCGTGGCAGGCGGTACGGTACGCTCGAGGACTTTCAGAATTTCGTGAAGCTCGCCTATCTGGCGCCGTGGCTGCACCACTCCGGCGGAACGGTTTGCGAGCCGGTGGACGTGCCGGTGAACAAGCGGCACTTGGACATGGTTTATGCGCACATGCGATGGTCGGACAAGCCATTCATGGGTGCGGTCACGAACGCCGCGCGGGCGGCGGACTCGATCGAGATGTGCCGGATTCTGTTCGGCGCCGAATTCGTCGCCGAGCACTGTGTGATTCTCGGTAACGTCAACGTCAATTCGCCGCTGGTGCTCGACGGGGAGGCCAGCCGGGTCATTCGCACCTATGCGGCGGCCAATCAGGCCCCGGTGTGCGTGCCGTTCATTCTCGGCGGCGCGATGGGTCCGGTGACGACCGCCGGCGCCCTGGCGCAGTGTTTCGCCGAAGCCGTGTTCTGTGTTGCGCTGGCGCAGCTGGAGCGGCCCGGGTCACCGGCCATTCTCGGCAATTTTCTCTCCTCGATGTCGTTGCGCAGCGGCGCACCCACGTTCGGCACACCCGAGCCAGCGCTCGCTTATCTGGTCATCGGTCAGCTGGCCCGCCGTCTCGGCGTTCCGCTGCGCTGCGGCGGCAACCTGTGCGCCTCGAAGGTCGCCGATGCCCAGGCGGCCTACGAAAGTGCGAATTCCATGTGGCCGGCTTTCTTCGCCGGTGCAAATTTCATTCTGCATTCTGCGGGCTGGCTGGAGGGCGGGCTCGCCATGTCGTATGAGAAGTTCGTCATGGACGTCGATCAATGCGGGGCAATGCATACCCTGGCCAGAGGCATGACGCTCGACGAGAACGCCTTCGCCCTTGATGCGTTCCGCGAGGTGGGCCCCGGCAAGCACTTCCTGGGGTCGGCGCACACGCTGGCCAATTACGAGACGGCGTTCTACGACTTCGAGGTCGCCGACAACAACTCCTACGAGCAGTGGAGTGCCGAGGGCTCTCAGGATCAACTCACCCGGGCGAACAAGAAATGGAAGGCCATGCTCGCCGGGTACGAGGCGCCGCCGCTCGATCCGTCCAGGGATGAGCAGCTGCGCGAGTACATCGCGCAGCGCAAGGCGGCGTTGCCGGATGACGTCAGCTGACGAGGCCGGGGCGGCGCGAGAGCTGTTCAGATATCCAGGTTGGTGACCGACAGCGCGTTCTTCTCGATGAACTCGCGGCGCGGTTCGACCTGATCGCCCATCAGGGTGGTGAAGATGTCATCCGAGGTGACGGCGTCCTCGATCTTCACCTGCATGAGCCGGCGGGTTTCGGGGTTGATGGTCGTCTCCCACAGCTGCTCCGGATTCATCTCCCCGAGGCCCTTGTAGCGCTGGATCGTCTGGCCCTTGCGCGCCTGATCGAACAGCCACTTCATCACTTCCTTGAACGAGCCGACGGCCTGGCGGGCCTCGCCGCGGGTGACGAACGCGCCCTCGCCGATCAGTCCGGCGAGCGTTCGGGCAAGCTCCGCGATGCGCTGATATTCGGCCGACTCGAAGAACTCGCGCGTCAGGTACTTGGTGCCCGGGATGCCGTGTTCGGTCTTTCGGATCATG
>JAKBCE010000025.1 GCA_021808195.1 Pseudomonadota bacterium | reverse complement strand
TGATCGTCTCCACTCCGAAGGGCGTCATGACCGACAAGCAGGCGCGCTCGATCGGCCAGGGCGGCGAAGTGCTGTGCATCGTCGCGTGACCGGAGACTGATCCATGTCCAGAATCGCCAAAGCTCCGATTACGCTGCCCCAGGGCGTGGCTGTCACGATCGCCGACGGCGCCGTGACCGTGAAGGGGGCCAAGGGCTCCCTCAGCCTGAGTCTGGCCCCCGGGGTGTCAGTGATGCAGGCCGACAAGCTCATCACCGTCAAATATGATGATCCGGGCGCAGCTCGCACGCATGCCGGCTCGACCCGTGCACACCTCGCCAACATGGTGGTCGGCGTGTCGAAGGGCTACGAGAAGAAGCTCGAACTGGTTGGCGTGGGATTCCGCGCCCAGGTGCAGGGCAAGGCGCTGAACCTGACTCTTGGGTTCTCGCATCCGGTGAACTTCCCGGTCCCCGAGGGCATCACCATCGAGACGCCGAGCCAGACCGAAATTCTGATCAAGGGTATCGATTGCCAGAAGGTGGGCCAGGTGGCGGCGGAGATTCGTGACATCCGCCCGCCGGAGCCTTACAAGGGCAAAGGCGTGCGTTACGCCAATGAGCAGATTTCCCTGAAAGAGGGGAAGAAGAAATGAGCCTGAGCAAGAAGGATCGGCGGCTGCGCCGCGCCGTCAAGACCCGCGCGCACATTCGCAACCTCGGCGTTGCACGCCTGACGGTGCATCGCACCCCGCGACACATCTATGCGCAGGTCACCGATTCGGCCGGCGCGAAGGTGATTGCGAGTGCCTCGACTCTGCAGGAGACGGTGCGCACCGGCCTGAAGGGCACGGGCAACATCGAGGCCGCGAAGGCCGTTGGCCGCGTCATTGCCGAGCGCACTCGCGCCGCGGGCGTCACTCAGGTGGCATTCGACCGGGCGGGATTTCAATACCACGGGCGCGTTAAAGCGCTCGCCGATGCGGCCCGCGAAGCGGGTCTCGAGTTCTGAGGTCAGGTAACCCTATGGCAAGAACGGATAAGACCCAACCGGCCGATGAGCTCGTCGAGAAGCTGGTCGCGGTCAATCGCACGGCGAAGGTCGTCAAGGGCGGCCGCCAGTTCGGCTTCACCGCGCTGACGGTGGTCGGTGACGGCGCCGGCAGTGTCGGCTTTGGATTTGGCAAGGCGCGTGAAGTGCCTGTGGCCATTTCCAAGGCCATGGCCCAGGCGCGAAAGAGCATGGTGACCGTGGCGCTGAAGAACAACACGCTGTTCTACGCCGTCAAGGGCATCCACGGCGCGACCCGCGTATATATGCAGCCGGCCTCCGAAGGTACTGGCGTCATCGCCGGCGGCGGCATGCGCGCGGTGCTCGAGTGCGCCGGCGTGCGCAACGTGCTCGCCAAGAGCTACGGCTCGCGCAATCCGATCAACGTCGTGCGCGCCACCGTCAAGGCGCTCGCCGAGATCCGCTCGCCCGATGACATCGCGGCCAAGCGGGGCAAAACCGTCGAAGAGATCACGGGCTGAAGCACATGGGCAAGCAAGCAAAGTCGCTCAAGGTGACGCTCGTCAAGAGCCTGCATGGGCAGCTCGCCAATATCGCCGCGTGCGCGCGTGGGCTCGGTCTGCGCAAGATCCACCAGACCGTTGAGGTGGCCGATACGCCTGAGAATCGCGGCATGATCCAGACGGCCGTGCATCTGCTGAAGGTCGAGCAGGCCGGTTGAGAGGAATTTCGAACATGCGATTGAATACACTGAAGCCTTCTCCCGGTGCCAAGCGCCCCCGGTTGCGCGTCGGGCGCGGCGCCTCGGCTGGCCAGGGCAAGACCTGTGGACGCGGCGTGAAAGGACAGCGCGCACGCAAGGGCGGTTATCACAAGGTCGGATTCGAAGGCGGCCAGATGCCGATCCAGCGCCGGCTGCCGAAGGTCGGTTTCCGCTCGGCCATGGCCGCGACCCGTGCCGAGGTGCGGCTCAGTGAGCTCGCCAAGGTCGAGGCGGAACTGATCGATGTCGAGGCCCTGAAGAAGGCGGGCGTCGTGCCGGTCGGCACCGAGCGCGCCAAGGTCGTGCTCTCGGGCAAGCTCGAGAAGGCCGTAACGCTCAAGGGCATCGCCGTGACGCGTGGCGCGCGTGCCGCCATCGAAGCGGCCGGCGGTAAGGTCGAGGCGTAGGTCGAGGAACGCGCAACCGCGCAATCAGACTCAACCGGAAGGCACCGTGGCGAACACGCTCAACAATCCAGCTGTAGCACTCAGCGAAGCGGCCCGTCTTGGGGAGATCCGCACGCGCGTGCTGTTCCTGATTGGTGCCATGATCGTCTACCGAATCGGGACGTTCATTCCGGTTCCGGGCATCAATCCGGCGCAGGTGGCGCGCTTCTTCAGCGAGAAGTCCGGCACCATCCTCGGCATCGTCAACATGTTCTCCGGCGGCGCGCTGTCGCGCCTGTCGATCTTCGCCATGGGGGTCATGCCGTACATCTCGGCTTCCATCATCATCCAGATGATGTCCATGGTGGTGCCGAGCCTGATCGAGCTGCGCAAGGAAGGACAGGCGGGTCAGCGCAAGATGACCGATTACACCCGCTACGGGACCGTGGCGCTCGCCATCTTCCAGTCGTTTGCGGCGGCCGGTGCGCTGGTCAAGGGCGGCATGACACTGGTCGGCGGCTGGCAGTTCATGTTCACCGCCACGGTCACCATGACCACCGGCACGGTGTTTTTGATGTGGCTGGGTGAGCAGATTACCGAGCGTGGCATCGGCAACGGCATCTCCATGATCATTCTGGCGGGTATCGTGGCCGGCCTGCCGAGCGCGATCAGTACGGCCGCCGAAGCGGTGAGTTCAGGCGCCATGCAGGGGCCGTTCGCACTGCTGCTGATTATCCTGGTGGTCGGAACCACCTTCTTCGTGGTGTTCATGGAGCGTGCCCAGCGGCGCATCGCGGTGAACTACGCCAAACGCCAGGTTGGCCGGCGCATGTACGCGGGGCAGAGCAGTCATCTGCCGTTCAAGATCAACATGTCGGGTGTGATCCCGCCGATCTTTGCCTCGAGCATTCTGCTGTTCCCGGCGACCATCGCAAGCTTCCTCGGCACGGGCGCCAAAGGTGGCGTAGCGAGCGTCATGCAGGACGTCGCAGCGGCCCTCGGTTTCGGTCAGCCCCTCTACATGGTGCTGTACGGCGTGCTGATCATCTTCTTCTGCTTTTTCTACACCGCGCTGGTGTTCAACTCGCGCGAGACCGCCGACAACCTGAAGAAATCCGGCGCCTTCATTCCCGGTATCCGCCCGGGTCAGCAGACCGCCGATTACATCGACAAGGTGCTGACCCGCCTGACCCTCTGGGGAGCTCTGTACGTTGCTGCGGTCTGTCTGCTGCCCGTATTCCTCGAAGGCCAACAGGGTGTGTCGTTCCAGTTCGGCGGCACGTCGCTGCTGATCGTGGTGGTGGTCGTCATGGATTTCATGGCGCAGCTGCAGGCGCACCTGATGTCGCATCACTACCCGGGCCTGATGAAAAAGGCCAACCTGCTCGGCTACGGCCGATCCGGTCAGGGCGGATGAGGCTGCGCGGATGATGAATCGTTCTTCCCCGGCGCACGGCGCCATTTCAAGCCGCGGATCACTTCGATCCGCCCTTAAGACTGCGCGGAGCGCATCATGAAAGTCAGACCCTCGGTCAAGAAGATCTGCAAGAACTGCAAGATCGTACGCCGCCGGCGCGTGGTGTACGTCATCTGCTCCGATCAACGGCACAAACAGCGACAGGGCTGAGTGCGAGTCGAGAACACTCAACGTGTCCTCGATTCGTGCCGCCGCGCGGCCGGGACGGCCGTGGGGGAGCCCCTCCGCCAGGGATGGACAGTGGCACCGCCAAGTCTAGAGATTGGCGACTCTTTTGGTTAAACTACCGCGTTTTCCCCGCGGTTTCGGTACAGCAATATGGCACGCATAGCCGGCATCAATATTCCGTTGAACAAGCACGTCTGGGTGGGCCTCACGCACATCTATGGCGTGGGACGCACTCGGGCGCGCAACGCCTGTGACGCGGCGGGCATCAATCCCGAGACGCGCGTGAAGGACCTCACCGAGGCCGAGATCAATGCGATTCGCAGTCAGGTCGCTAAGTTCGCCGTCGAGGGCGATCTGCGCCGCGAAGTCTCCATGAACATCAAACGGCTGATGGATCTCGGTTGCTACCGGGGCATCCGTCACCGCCGCGGCCTGCCGGTGAACGGGCAGCGTACGCGCACCAATGCGCGCACCCGCAAAGGCCCGCGCAAGCAGGCCGTGAAGCTGAACGCGCCTCCGGGCAAGGCTTGATCTGAGGAATTTGCAGCATGGCTGAGCAGAAACAGCAGCAGGGCGGCGGCGCCGCCAAGAAGCCCAAGAAGGCGCGCAAGAACGTGCTCGATGCGATTGCGCACGTGCATGCGTCATTCAATAACACGATCGTGACGATCACCGACCGTCAGGGCAACACCCTGTCGTGGGCGACGGCGGGAGGCTGCGGTTTCCGCGGCTCGCGCAAGAGCACCCCATTCGCTGCGCAGGTCGCGGCTGAGAAGGCCGGTGTCGCTGCGCAGGAGCATGGCGTGAAGAACGTCGAGGTGCGCGTCGGTGGCCCCGGTCCTGGTCGCGAATCTGCAGTCCGTGCCCTGAACGGTTGCGGATTGAAAATCACCAGCATCGCGGACGTCACGCCGATTCCGCACAACGGCTGCCGTCCTCCGAAGAAGCGCAGAGTCTGATCGGCACCGACCCGGCAAGAGAGAATTCCAGCATGGCGCGTTATCTCGGTCCCAAGTGCAAGCTCGCTCGCCGCGAGGGCACGGATCTGTTCCTGAAAAGCGGTGTTAAGCCCCTCGAGAGCAAATGCAAGCTCAGTGTGCCGCCGGGCGGCATCAAGGGGGAGCGCCGTTCCCGTCTGTCCGACTACGGCATGCAGCTGCGCGAGAAGCAGAAGCTGCGCCGCATGTACGGTGTGCTCGAGCGGCAGTTCGGCAACTATTACACTGAGGCTGCGCGGCGCAGCGGCGCGACAGGTGAGAACCTGCTTCGCCTGCTCGAATGCCGGCTCGACAACGTGGTGTATCGCATGGGCTTTGCGGCAACGCGCGCCGAAGCGCGTCAGCTGGTGAGTCACAAGGGCATCAACGTCAACGGTCGCGCCGTAACGATTGCGTCCTATCAGGTCAAGTCGGGCGACACGGTCGAGATCCGCGAGAAGGCGCGCAAGCAATTGCGCATCCAGAACGCCATCAACATCGCGCAGCAGGTCGGTCTGCCCGAGTGGGTAGAGGTCAACGACAAGGAGTTCCGCGGCGTATTCAAGGCGCCGCCGGGCCGCGATGATGTCCTTCCGGATATCAACGAAAACCTGGTCGTGGAGCTGTACTCGAAGTAAGCGGCCGCGTGTCGGGAGGCGCAGTGCGCCCCCCGGCGTTTGCGCCCACGTTTTCGCTTTTTGCGCCGGCGATCGGCCGGCAAGGTGAGACTGCAATGCAGGGATCCGTGACAGAATTCTTGAAGCCGCGCGTGGTGAAGGTGCAACCCGTTGCCCCTCGCCAAGCTCGCGTCACCATTGAACCGTTCGAGCGTGGCTTTGGCCACACGCTTGGTAATGCCCTGCGGCGAGTGCTGCTCTCCTCGATGCCCGGCAGCGCGGTCACCGAAGTCGAGATCGACGGCGTCCTGCACGAGTACACCAGCATCGAAGGTGTGCAGGAGGATGTGGTTGATATTCTGCTCAACCTGAAATCCGTCGCGATACGCATGCACACGCGCGACAGTGCCGAGCTGCGCCTGCACAAGAAGGGCCCAGGGCCGGTGACCGCCGGTGATATTCAGACCGATCACGACGTCGAAGTAGTGAATCCGGATCTGGTGATCGCGAATCTCACCCAGGCGGGTGAGCTCAGCATGACGCTGCGCGTGGAGCGCGGTCGGGGCTATCGCCCGGCGGCGGCCCGTGCCGCGTTTGAGGAGCAGACCCGTCCGATCGGCCGCCTGCAGCTCGATGCGTCGTTCTCCCCGGTGCGCCGCGTGACCTATGCGGTCGATGCCGCGCGCGTTGAACAACGAACCGACCTCGATAAGCTCGTGATCGATATCGAGACCAATGGCACGATCGACGCCGAAGAGGCGATCCGCCGGGCTGGCAGCATCCTGAAGGATCAGCTGTCGGTGTTCGTCGATCTGCAGGGCGAGGAGGAGACCACTGCCAAGGTCACCGAGATGCAGTTCGACCCGATTCTGCTGCGCCCCGTCGATGAGCTCGAGCTCACCGTGCGCAGCGCCAACTGCCTCAAGGCCGAAAACATCCACTACATCGGCGATCTGGTGCAGCGCACCGAAGTGGAGTTGCTGCGGACGCCGAACCTCGGCAAGAAGTCGCTCACCGAGATTAAGGAAGTGCTGCACAGCCACGGCCTGATGCTCGGCATGCGGCTCGACGGCTGGCCGCCGGCCAGCCTCAAGCACGGCGACGAACCTACGATCTAAGGATTTTCTGCAATGCGTCACCACCTGACTGGCCGGCAACTGTCGCGTAACAGCTCGCACCGGCATGCGCTGATGCGCAACATGAGCGTGTCGCTTCTGCGGCACGAGACGATTCGGACCACGCTGCCCAAGGCCAAGGAGCTGCGCCGGGTGGTCGAGCCGCTGATCACGCTGGGCAAGACCGATGGCGATGCCAATCGGCGCCTGGCCTTCGCCCGCCTGCGAGATGCACAGATCGTCGAGAAGCTCTTTGCCGATCTCGGCCCGAGATTCAAGGCGCGACCAGGCGGTTACACGCGCATCCTGCGCATGAATCCCCGTCCGGGCGATTCCGCACCGATGGCGCTGATGCAGCTGGTGGACGGACCGGCCGCGGCGCAAGCGGCGCCAGAGCCGAAAAAGACTCGGCGCAAGGCTGCCACGCCCAAGAGCGAAGCGCCGCAGGAGGAAGCGGAGGGCGGTGCGGAAGAAGGCAAGAAGGCCCCGCGGCGGCGCAAGGCCAAGACCGCCTGATCGAGACGGCCGCGTAGCGATAACGGGCGGACCGCGCGAGCGACCCGCCCGTTGTCGTCTTTGCGACTGTCGGAGCGATGGGGTACGCTTGTCCTTCAAACGATTGTGGGAGGAGTCTCGGCGTGAGTCTTCTGTCCGAATTCAAAGAATTCGCAATTAAGGGCAGCGTCATCGATCTGGCGGTCGGTTTCGTCATCGGCGGCGCGTTCGGCAAGATCGTCAGCTCGCTGGTCGCCAACGTCATCATGCCGCCCCTCGGCCTGCTCATCGGGCGGGTCGATTTCAGCAATCTCGCCGTGCCGCTCGGCGATGGTGCCGGGGGCAAGGCGGTGCTGCTCAAATATGGCCTGTTCGTGCAGGCAATCTTTGAGTTCCTGCTGATCGCGGTGGCGTTGTTTGCGGTCATCAAAGTGATCAATCGCCTGCGCCGCCCTGCGCCGGCTGCCCCCGCAGCCCCGCCGCCGCCGACCAAGTCCGAGGAGCTGCTCGGGGAGATTCGCGACCTGCTGTCGAAGCGCTAATTAGCGGATCCACCGTGCACCGAGGATAGGTGGCGTCCGCGGCTAGCGTTACGCGGCGCTGTGCGCATGCGTTGAGATGGGACGGTATGTTGTCGGGAGTATGGCCATGCGGAAGATCGAACTCGCAGGCATTGCCGTGGCCGTCGGCAGCGGCTATCCGCCGCCCTACGATGAACCCTGCCGTTCCCGCCAGCGTTGGCGTGTGGGCGAACAGGCGGGATTGACCCAGTTCGGAGTGAACCTGCTGAAGCTGCCTCCGGGCGCGTGGTCCAGTCAGAGACACTGGCACAGCGCAGAGGATGAATTCGTCTACGTCGTGCAGGGTGAGGTGGTGCTGGTCACCGACGCCGGCGAAGAGCTCCTGCGAGCGGGGGACTGTGCGGGATTCAAGGCGGGCGATCCGCTCGCCCATCACCTGCAGAATCGCTCGGCAGGTGAAGCGGTGCTGCTCGAGGTCGGCACGCGTGATCCGGGCCGCGACACTGTGAATTACCCGGATATCGACCTGCAGCTTGCAAGCGGCGAGCGGCGCTTCTGCCACAAGGACGGTACCGCTTACCCGCCTCGACCGCGATGAGCCACGTGCCCTCGCGCTAGCCTGGCGAGCCTTCCAGGGTAAAGGCATCGCGGGTCAGGTTTTCGCATCCGCTGGAGCCGACCGCCAGATCGTCTTCGATGCGAATTCCCCCCCATGGCCGCAGCGCATCGACGTGCGACCAGCGGATGAGTCGTGCACGCGAGTCCGCCTGGGCCGCAGCGAGCAGCGGTTCGATGAAATAGAGCCCGGGTTCCATCGTCACGACGAAGCCGGGCTCAAGGGTGCGTGTGAGACGCAGATAGGGATGCCCCTCGGGCCGTTCGATGTCACCGCCGTCTGGCGAGCGCATGAAGCCCCCGACGTCGTGGACCTCCAGGCCGAGCAGATGCCCGATGCCGTGCGGCAGGAACACTCGAGTCACGCCGCTCGCGAGCGCCTCATCGACCCCGCAGACGATCAGGTCCGCCTCCCGCAACAGTTGCGCGATCAGCCGATGGGCATGGAGGTGAATGTCCCGCCAGTCTGCGCCTGCTTTGACGCGTGCGCACAGGCTCCGCTGCAAGACATCCATCTGGCGGATGAGGTCGGCGAAATCCCCGGCGGTGGCGGCATGCGTGCGGGTGATGTCGCTGGCATAACCGCCGCATTCCGCGCCGGCATCGATGAGCAGCGAACGACGCGTCTGCGGCGGACGCTTCTCGAGCACCTGGTAGTGCAGGACCGCGGCGTTCTCATTGAGGGCAATGATGGGGTTATAGGGCAGCTCCTGCTCCCGCTGCCCGCAAGCGGCGAGGAAGGCCAGCTCGATCTCGAACTCTGAGGCTCCGGCGGCAAACGCCCGGGCGGCCGCACGATGTCCGCGCGCGCCCAGACGATTTGCGCTGCGTAGGCAGGCGAGTTCGTACGGGCTCTTCACGGCCCGGGAATAATCCAGATGGCGGATCAGTCGCGGCGGATTGACGGCGCCCACACCCCATGCCGCCAGTGCTCCGAAGTCCTCGCCGAGATACGCGGTGCGCGCCAAGTCGGCCGGCAGGGCCGACCGGGCCGCTGCAAGATCCGCACAGGGGAGAATGTCGAGCTGTGTCGTCCACTCCGCCTCGGGCAGTGGCGCGGACTTGTACCAGTAGTCCGTCGGACGGTGGAATAGCAGGCGCGGTCGGCGGCCCGGTTGGAAATGCACGAAGCAGTCCGGTACGTCCGAGAGGGGCAGCCATACCTTGAACGCAGCGTTTACCTCGAACGGGTACGTTCGGTCGTCCTGAAACACCGGTTGCAGCGACCCGGAGTGCACGAGCAGAGCCTCGAAGCCACAGACTTGCAGTGCCTCGGTGGTACGCCGGCACACGTCTTGCCAATGTGAACCGAACAAATCGGTGAGTCCTTCGCCAGGCGAATGCACGGCAGGGGCGGTTGGATCCATGAATTTGGGCTCGTCAATGAGTATTTGCGGCATTCTAGGTCCTCGCGCGGAACTTGGCGCGTGCCGCTTGGTCTGTTCGGCGGAGACGCCATCCTTTTGGCTCGGCGCTTACGCATAACGGCCGTACCGCGGCAACCGACTGCGGCAATCCACTGCTGTCGGCGTCCGGCGACAGCCAGACGGTTTCAAATCACCGTATTAACCTATAGAATTCTGGCCCGCGCGACCCGTGAAGGACTCGCGGAACGACTATAACTCGTTCAAAAGCTGTTCTTTCCTCTGAAGCTCTTATTTCACCGGGGTATCTTAGATGAATACTAAAGTTGTTCTCAGCGCGATCGCTGCCGCAGTGCTCCTGACGGCCTGCGCCAAGCAGCCGTCCAGCCAGTCGGCTGCTCCGGCTTCTTCGTCCACTTCTTCTTCCAGCACCGCCGCGCCGGCCTCTTCCGGCTCGAGCACCGAAGCGCCGGCCAGCTCTGGCAGCAGCAGCACCTCGGGCAGCACCAGCGGCAGCACCAGCGGCAGCAGCAACGGCGCGAGCTCGGGCAGCAGCAGTGGTAGCACCACGCCGCCGGCTTCCGGCAGCAGTTCTTCGACGACCACCCCGCCGAAGAAGAAATAAGCAGTCGTCCTCGGGGCTCTCGCCCCGGCTGACTTCAGCTTCACGCGGCCCGGACGGTGCGCACACACGCGCCGCCCGGGCCGTGTGTCTTATGGGCGCTCGCGTTTCATCCGTGCTGTTGCGGCCGCGGGTCTCGCCGCCGCGAGCATCGCCTGCAGGTATGCGCCGGTATGCGACTCAGACTGGGCCGCGACCGTCTCGGGCGTGCCGCAGGCGACGATGCGTCCACCGCCTTCACCGCCTTCCGGGCCGAGGTCGATCAGCCAATCGGCACACTTGATCACGTCGAGATTGTGCTCGATCACCACGATGGTGTTGCCCTGATCGCGCAGACGCTGCAGCACCTCAAGCAACTGTGCAACATCGTGAAAATGCAGGCCGGTCGTCGGCTCATCGAGGATGTAGAGCGTGCGCCCCGCGGAGTGTTTGGCGAGTTCGCGCGAGAGCTTCACGCGCTGCGCCTCTCCGCCCGAGAGCGTGGCCGCGTTCTGCCCAAGGTGCAGATAGGCAAGCCCGACATCGCGTAGTGTCGTCAGTTTGCCGACGATCGAGGGCACGTTGGCAAAGAATCGCAGCGCTTCTTCAACGGTCAACTGCAGCACGTCGTGGATGTTCTTGCCGCGATAGCGGATCTCGAGCGTCTCACGGTTGTAGCGCTGACCCTGGCAGACGTCGCACGGCACGTAGATGTCGGGCAGGAAGTGCATCTCGACCCGCAGCAGCCCGTCGCCCTGACAGGCCTCGCAGCGCCCCCCTTTGACGTTGAAGCTGAATCGACCCGCGTCATAGCCGCGGGCGCGCGCTTCCGGCACGGCGGCGAACAGCTCGCGGACGGTGCCGAAGAGGTTCGTGTAGGTCGCCGGATTGGAGCGCGGTGTCCGTCCGATCGGACTCTGATCGATGTCAATGACGGCATCGAAGTGCTCCAGACCTTCGATGCCCGCGCAGGGCGCCGCCGCCGGCGACCCGGGCGTGAAGCGCGCGCGCGCGTGGTTGAACAACGTGTCAATGATTAGGGTGGACTTGCCCGAGCCCGACACGCCCGTGACACACGTGAGCAGACCGATCGGGATTTCTGCATCCACAGCGCGCAGGTTGTTGCCAGAGGCGCCGCGAATGCGGATCTGCCGTTGCGGGGCGGGCGCCACCCGGGGGTGCGGTATCGCAATGCGTCGCGCACCGCTCAGGTACTGCCCGGTGAGCGACGCTTCGTTTGCTTCGATTTCAGCCGGCGAGCCGCATGCCACGACCTGCCCGCCATGCGCGCCGGCGCCGGGACCGAGGTCGACCACGTAATCGGCCTCGCGGATGGCCTCCTCGTCGTGCTCGACCACGATCACGGTATTGCCAAGGTCGCGTAAGCGCTTCAGCGTGGCGAGCAGCTTGCGGTTGTCGCGCGGATGCAGTCCGATCGATGGCTCATCGAGAATGTACATCACTCCGGTGAGGCCCGAGCCCACCTGGCTGGCGAGACGGATACGCTGAGCTTCCCCGCCGGAGAGCGTCTCCGCGCTGCGATCCAGCGTCAGATAGCGCAGCCCCACGTCGGCAAGGAAGTGCAGTCGGGCGAGCACCTCGCGCACGATCTGCGCGGCGACCTCGCCGCGCCAGCCCGACAGGTGCAATGAGCCGAAGTATTCGAGCGCCCGCTCGATGCTGAGGGCGGTCAGCTCCGGCAGGCTCCGGCCGCTCACGAACACCCAGCGCGCCGCCTGATTCAACCGCGTTCCGCCGCACTCTGCGCAGGAGCGCACGCCGCGAAAACGCGCAAGCTCGGCGCGCACTGCGCTCGAATCGGTTTCGCGATAACGCCGCTCGAGGTTGGGCAGAATGCCTTCGAAGGGATGCCGTTTGGCGCGCGCGCCGTCGGCGGTTCCGTACCGGAATGCGATGGCTTGCTCGCCGCTGCCGTGCAGCAGGACGTTGCGTACCGCATCGGGCAGATCTTGCCAGGGGGTTTCGATATCGAAGTGGTAATGCCGGGCAAGCGATTGGATGAGGTGAAAGAAATGCGTATTGCGCCGGTCCCAGCCGCGCACCGCGCCACCGGCTAGGGAGAGTTCCGGATGGGCCACCACCCGCTCGGGATCGAAGAACTGCTGCGTGCCGAGGCCGTCACATCCCGGACAGGCGCCGATCGGATTGTTGAAGGAAAACAGCTTCGGTTCGAGCGGCGGTACGCTGTAGCCACAGATCGGGCAGGCGTGCCCGCTCGAGAACAGCCACTCGGCGCCTCCCGCGGCCCGATCCGCCTGCGCCGCCGCATCGAGCAGCACCACGCGGGCCAGCCCGCCGGTGAGCGCCAGCGCGGTTTCGAACGACTCGGCCAGCCGCTGCTGTACATCGGTCTTGATTCGCATGCGGTCGACGACCGCCTCGATGGTGTGCGCGCGCTTGGGGTCCAGCCCGGGCGCGCTGCCGAGTTCGTGGACCTGTCCGTCGATGCGAGCACGCACGAAGCCCTGCGCGGCCAGCATGCGCAGCGTGTCCTCGTGCGCCCCTTTGCGCTCGCTCACGAGCGGAGCGAGCAACGCAATGGGGCTGCCCACCGGGAGCTTCAGCACCTGGTCGACCATCTGGCTGACGGTTTGCGCGCTAAGGTCCTGGCCATGGATCGGACAGCGGGGGACGCCGGCGCGCGCAAACAGCAGCCGCAGGTAATCGTAGATCTCGGTGACCGTGCCGACCGTGGAGCGCGGATTGCGCGTGGTGGCCTTCTGCTCGATCGCGATCGCCGGGGACAGGCCGGCAATGTGGTCGACCTCGGGCTTGTCCATCACCGAGAGAAACTGTCGCGCGTATGCGGAGAGCGATTCGACGTAGCGCCGCTGGCCCTCGGCATAGAGCGTATCGAAAGCCAGTGAGGACTTGCCCGAACCCGACAGTCCGGTGAGCACGATGAGCCGCTCGCGCGGCAGATCGAGGTCAACGCCTTTGAGATTGTGGGTGCGGGCCCCGCGGATACGAATTTCCTGCATGACCGTCCAGTCTACGCGTCTTGGCCTCGGACCGGCTCGGCGCGGCTGCGACCGGCTTTATGAACGAACGCGCGATGTGCCGAGCTTCGCGTCGGGGGCCGAGCCGTCTACAATGCCCACCTTTTCCGGAGGGCATGCTCATGGCGCGTGGGGTCAACAAGGTCATTCTCATCGGTCATCTGGGCGCCGACCCCGAGACGCGTGCAATGCCCTCGGGCAGCTCGGTGGCGAATCTGCGCATCGCAACGACCGAGTCGTGGCGGGACAAGCAAAGCGGTGAGCAGCAGGAGCGCACCGAGTGGCACCGGGTTGCGCTGTTTGGCCGCTTGGCGGAAGTCGCCGGCGAGTACCTGCGCAAGGGCTCCCAGGTCTACATTGAAGGCAGCCTGCGCACCCGCAAGTGGCAGGACAAGCAGGGCAACGAGCGCTATTCCACGGAAATCGTCGCCAACGACATGCAGATGCTCGGCGGGCGGGGAGGTGGCGGAGGCGGCTCCGGCGGTGGCGCTCCTGCGCGCGAGAGTGCCGATTACGGTCAGCCCGCCGCGGGCGGTGGGGGCGGCGGCGGCGAGGGGTCGGACTTCGACGACGACATCCCCTTCTGAGCGTCGATTACCTTGGGGCGGTGGGTCCGACCACCGCCCGCGCGCGCCCCGGAGGGGCGAATGCCGGCACAACCTGCTGAAAAACAATAAGATAGCGGATTCGCCGCGGCTGTCGTGCGGCCGGGCATTCCTGGCCGTAAAATTCCCTCTCCGCCATCCCAGTGCCCATGCCTCGCCACTACTACATCAAGACCTTCGGCTGCCAGATGAACGAGTACGACTCCGCCCGCATGGCGGATGTGCTGCGCGCTGGCGCGGGCCTGACGCCCACCGACGATCCAGCCGAGGCGGACGTGCTCCTGATGAATACCTGCTCGGTGCGCGAAAAGGCGCAGGAAAAGGTGTTCTCCCTGCTCGGGGAATGGCGGCGGCTGAAGGCTCAGCGCCCGCAGGTCCTGATCGGCGTCGGCGGCTGCGTTGCGAGCCAGGAGGGCGAGGCGATCACTGCGCGCGCGCCGTTCGTCGACCTGGTATTCGGTCCGCAGACCCTGCATCGCCTGCCACAGATGATTGCCGAGCTGCACCGCACGGGGCGCGCCCAGGTGGATGTGAGCTTTCCGGAAATCGAGAAGTTCGACCACCTGCCGGCACCGCGCACCGAGGGCAGCTCGGCGTTTGTGTCGATCATGGAGGGCTGCAGCAAATACTGCAGCTTCTGCATCGTGCCGTACACGCGCGGGGAGGAAGTAAGCCGGCCGTTCGAGTCGGTTCTGCAGGAGGTGCGCCAGCTCGCCGCGCAGGGTGTGCGTGAAGTCACGCTGCTCGGGCAGAACGTCAACGCCTACGCCGGCGCGATGAGCGATGGCGTCGAGGTCGATCTGGCCACGCTGATTCATCACGTTGCGGCCCTCCCGGCCATCGAGCGCATTCGGTTCACGACTTCCCATCCGGTGGAATTCAGTGACAGCCTGATCGAGGCATATGCTCACGTCGGCAAGCTCGCCAACCATCTGCATCTGCCGGTTCAGAGCGGCTCGGATCGGGTGCTTGCGCTGATGAAGCGCGGCTACACTGCGCTCGAATTCAAGGACAGGGTGCGCCGGCTGCGTACCGTGCGGCCCGATATCAGCATCACCTCGGACATCATCGTCGGCTTCCCTGGCGAAACCGAGCGCGATTTCGAAGCGACGCTCGCGCTGGTGCGAGACGCCGAGCTCGATCAGTCCTTCAGTTTTGTGTACAGCCGTCGTCCGGGAACGCCCGCAGCGTCGCTGCCGGATGATACGGCCGAGCCGGTCAAGCTCGAGCGACTGGCGCGGTTGCAGGCCCAGCTCGATGCACAGGCACGTCGGATCAGCGAAGGCATGGTCGGCACGGTGCAGCGCGTGCTGGTCGAGCGCCCCGCCAAGAAGGACGCGCGCGAATTGGCCGGCCGCACGGAAAACAACCGCTGGATCAATTTCGCCGGTCCCGTCGAGCTGATCGGCCGCTTTGCCGATGTCGCGGTGACGACGGCGCTGCCACACAGCCTGCGCGGGCGGTTGGCGCAGTGAGCACGTCGGCAGCGTCGCGCGAATTCGCTTTGCAGCCAGCGGACAACGCGCGCCTGGCCAATCTGTGTGGACCACTCGACGAGAACCTGCGGCTGCTCGAGGCCCGGCTCGATGTGCAGATTCGTCGACGCGGAGACAGCTTCCGCGTGGTCGGGGCGCGGGCCGATAACGCCGAGGAGACCCTGCGCGAGCTGTTTGCGCTGGCCAAGAGCGAGGAGGTGACGCCCGAGCGCGTGCACCTCGCTCTGCGCGAACACGAGTCGGGACGCGCGGCGCTGGCTGAGGAGGAAGAGGCCTCGATTCGTCTGCCACGCGGCGGGCTGCGTGCGCGCGGACATCATCAGCGCCAATATTTATCCAACATCCGCTCGTACGACCTGACCTTCGGCATCGGCCCGGCCGGTACCGGCAAGACTTATCTTGCCGTCGCCTGTGCCGTCGAGTCCCTGCAGGCCGAGACCATCCGCCGTGTGGTGCTGGTGCGGCCCGCGGTGGAGGCCGGTGAGCGGCTCGGCTTTCTGCCCGGCGATCTGACGCAAAAAGTCGATCCGTACCTGCGCCCGATGTACGACGCGCTGTACGAAATGCTCGGGTTCGACCGCGTCTCGCGTTTCATCGAGCGCAATGTGATCGAAGTGGCGCCACTCGCCTTCATGCGCGGACGCTCGCTCAACGACTCGTTCATCATTCTTGATGAGGCGCAGAACACCACCGTCGAGCAGATGAAGATGTTTCTCACCCGTATCGGTTTTGGCTCCAAGGCCGTGGTTACCGGGGACGTCACCCAGACCGATCTGCCCGCCGGCCGGCAGTCGGGCCTGAGTCATGTCATCGACGTGCTGGGCGGGGTGGATGGGGTGGCATTCACGTTCTTCGATGCGCGCGATGTCGTGCGTCACCCGCTGGTGCAGCGCATCGTGCAGGCATACGAGTCGCGCTCGGGTAGCTCCCGCCAGGAAGGACCGCACCGATGAGCGCCGCGCGTGCGCGCAACGCCTCGCGTCCTCTGCGCCTCGATCTGCAGCGGCGGGTGCGCGCCTGGGCGCCGGGCCGTGCAGAGATTCTCCGCTGGGCGGCCGCGGCGCTCGGGCGGCGCGCCACCGGCCGCGAACTGGGCGTGCGCGTGGTCGGCCCTGCCGAGAGCCGCCGGTTGAATGCGCGCTACCGCGGCAAGGACAAACCCACCAACGTGCTGTCCTTCCCGGCTGCCCCGTTGCCGCCGGTGCTCGATGCGCCGCAGCCACTGGGGGATCTGGTCATCTGCGCGCAGGTTGTGCGCACCGAAGCGATCGCACAGGGTAAGCCGCTGCGCGCGCACTGGGCGCATCTCATCGTGCACGGCGCGCTGCATCTGATCGGCTACGATCACGAGCACGAGCCGGATGCGCGGCGCATGGAACGGCGGGAAGTGGTGGTTTTGCGCGCGCTCGGGTTCGTTAATCCCTACCGGAGCCTGCCATGAGCCCGCCGGGTGAAACTCGCCAGTGGCTAAAGCGCTTGTGGCGCACGTTCGCGTCCGAGCCGCGTGACCGGCAGGATCTGCTGCAACTGCTGCGCGAGGCGCGCGAGCGCGGTCTGTTCCAGGCGGATGCCCTGACGATGATCGAAGGGGTCCTCACGGTGTCGGATCTGCATGCGCGCGATGTGATGGTGCCGCGTGCGCAGATGGTATGCGTGCAGCGCGACGATCCGGTCAAGCGGATCCTGCCCATCGTGGTCGAGTCGGGTCACTCGCGGTTTCCGGTGCTCGATGAGGATCGTGATGACATCGCGGGCATCCTGCTCGCCAAGGATCTGCTGCGGCTGTGTGGCCAGGAGGAGCAGGAGCGCTTCGACATCCGCGAATACATGCGTCCAGCAGTCTTTGTCCCCGAGTCAAAACGACTCGATGTGCTGCTCAAGGAGTTCCGCGGCAACCGTCAGCACATGGCCATCGTGGTCGATGAGTACGGCGGCGTCGCGGGGCTGATTACCATCGAGGACGTCATTGAGCAGATCGTGGGGGAAATCGACGATGAGTTCGACGTGGACGACGATCAGAACATCCGCAGGGAGGCGGATCGGCAGTACTTGGTGCGCGGCGTGACCCGGATCGAGGAATTCAACGAATATTTCAACGCACGGCTGCCCGAGGAGCAGGGCTTTGAGACGGTCGCAGGGCTACTGATGCGCCGCTTCGGTCGTCTGCCGCGTCGTGGCGAAGCCGTGACCATAGAGGGGTTCGAGTTCCGCATTACCCGAGCTGACCGTCGGCGTATCGATGCGCTGCGGGTGGTGTTGCCGGTCGGCACGAACGTCCCGCGTGAGTCGGAGTCGGCGATTTGAGTGCCGAGCCTTCGTCGGACCTCATGGTACCGGCACGACGCACCAGGCTCGGGCGGAGCGGCATCGGCGAGCGAGCGTCAACGCTCGGACGCCATGCCGGCGCATTGGGCGCCGGCGCGCTGCTCGCGTGCGCGTTCGCGCCCCTGCAGTGGTGGCCGCTGGCGCTAGTCAGCCCCGCGGTGCTGCTGGGATTATGGGAGCGTTCGAGCGCCCGCCAGGCGGCTTGGCTCGGCTTCAGCTTCGGGTTCGGCACGTTTGCCGCCGGCACCTATTGGCTCTATTTCGCCATTCACACCGTCGGCCACGCCCCCATCTGGCTCACGCTGTTCGCCGTGTTGGGGCTGATGGGGCTGATGGCGGCCTACCACGGCCTGACCGGCTACGTGGTGGTGCGCTATTTCCCGAGCGGACCGGCGCGCTGGCTGCTCGCCGCACCGACGGTCTGGCTGCTCGCCGAGTGGCTGCGCGGCTGGCTGCTGTCGGGGTTTCCGTGGCTCTCGCTCGGGTATACCCAGACCGATACGCTGCTCGGGCGCCTGGCGCCGCTCGGCGGTGTCTACGGGGTGAGCCTGGTCCTGCTCCTCGGTGCCGGGGCGCTCGTGGCACTGGTGCGCGGCTCGGCGCGCGTGCGTGTGCTCGCGGCTGCAGCACTGCTCGTCCCCTGGCTGGTGGGCGCAGCGCTCGGCGGCGTCGCCTGGACCCATCCCTCGGGTCGGCCGGTGTCGGTTGCCCTCGTGCAGGGCGATATTTCTCAACAGGACAAGTGGGCGCCCGAGCGCGCCGAGCGGATCCTGGCCCGCTACCAGCGCCTGACCGAGTCGGCGTTCGGCGCGCAGCTGATCGTGTGGCCGGAATCGGCATTACCGGAGCTGGTCAACAATCTGTTCCCGTACGTGGAACATCTCGATATCGCCGCCCGCCAGCACGGATCGGCCCTCGTGCTTGGCGTGCTGCGCGAATCGTCTTCGGGACGCTATTACAACTCGATTCTTGCGCTCGGCAATCGGGCCAGCTGGTACGACAAGGACCATCTGGTGCCGTTCGTGGAATCGATTCCCCTGCCGCGCTTCGTGCGCCACTGGCTCGAGCGGATGAATCTGCCCTACTCGAGCTTTACGCCCGGCGGCCGACGCCAGAAGCCCTTGCCGGTCGCCGGCCTGGAACTCGGGCCGACGGTCTGCTACGAGGTGGCATACGGGGGCTACATGCTGCGCATGTTGCCCCGGGCGAATGCCCTCGTGAACGTGACCGATGATGCGTGGTTCGGCAACACCACCGAGCTGCCCCAGCAGTTCCAGATGGCGCGCATGCGTGCTCAGGAAGAAGGTCGCTTCATGATCGTGTCCACCGATGACGGGATTTCGGGTGTCATCGGACCGCAGGGCCAGGTGATCGCTCGCGCTCCCACGATGCGTCCCTTTGTGCTGCGGTCGGCGGTCACGCCGATGAGCGGCATGACACCTTTTGCCCGTGTGGGCAATGGGCTTGCGGTGCTGCTCTCGCTTGGCGCACTGGCGACGGCGTTCGCGCTGCGGCAGCGCGAGCGCCGCCGTACAATGGGTTCGCCGTAATGCGCGCGATCATCTGCCCTCTGATACCTATCCGATGAGCACAGTAAAACCAGGCACTTGCCCGATGGACGAGACTTACGATCCGGCGGCCGTCGAACGCGCCGCACAACAGTACTGGGAGACGCACCGCACCTTTCAAGTGCGTGAGGAGCCGGGGCAGGCGAAGTTCTACTGCCTGTCGATGTTCCCGTACCCGTCCGGGCGACTGCACATGGGCCATGTGCGCAACTACACCATCGGCGATGTGATCGCCCGATACATGCGCATGCAGGGACGCAATGTGCTGCAGCCCATGGGCTGGGATGCGTTCGGTCTGCCGGCTGAGAACGCTGCCATGAGCAACGGCGTGCCGCCGGCGCGCTGGACGCGCCAGAACATCGAGTACATGCGCAGCCAGCTGAAATTGCTCGGTTTCGGCATCGACTGGAGCCGCGAGCTGGCCACCTGCGATCCGACCTATTACCGCTGGAACCAGTGGCTGTTCCTGCGCATGCTCGAGACGGGCATCGCCTATCGCAAAACCGGGGTGGTGAACTGGGATCCGGTGGATCAGACCGTGCTCGCCAACGAGCAGGTGATCGAGGGGCGGGGCTGGCGCACCGGGGCGCTCGTCGAGAAGCGCGAAATCCCGATGTACTACCTGAATATCACGCGCTACGCAGACGAACTGCTTGCCGATCTCGAACAGCTGCCGGGCTGGCCCGAGCGCGTCAAACTGATGCAGGCCAACTGGATCGGCCGCAGTGAAGGTTGTGAGGTCGCCTTCCCGTATGCGCCCGACACCCGTGCCGTCCTTGGTGCCGAGGGTGCTCTTAAGGTGTTCACCACGCGCGTGGATACGCTCTATGGGGTCACGTTCATGGCGGTGGCCGCCGAGCATCCGGTGGCGCTCGCGGCGGCGCAGAGCAATGCGCAGCTGGCGGAATTCATCGACGAGTGCCGCCGCGGCAGCGTCATGGAAGCCGATGTCGCGACGCAGGAGAAAAAGGGCATGCGCACGGGATTGCACGTGCTGCACCCCTTCAGCGGCGAGCCGATCGAGATCTGGGTCGCCAACTACGTGCTGATGGGCTATGGCGAGGGCGCCGTGATGGGCGTTCCGGCCCACGATGAGCGTGACTTCGAATTCGCGACCCGCAACGGCTTGAAGATTGCCATGGTCGTGCGCTCTGCGAACGGCGCGTACGAGCGCGTGGAGGCGCCCTGGAATAGCGCCTACGGCGAGCATGGCCTCACCATCAACTCTGGGGAGTTCTCCGGCCTGACGTTCCAGGCGGCCGTGGAGGCGATCGCCGGGGAGCTTGAGCGGCGCGGCCTCGGGCGCAAGCGCGTGCAGTACCGGCTGCGGGACTGGGGTATCTCCCGTCAGCGCTATTGGGGTTGTCCGATCCCCCTGGTCCACTGCGAACATTGCGGCGAGGTTCCGGTGCCCGACGAGCAGCTGCCGGTGCGTCTGCCGGAGGATCTAGTGCCGGACGGCAGTGGCAACCCGCTTGCCAAGTCGCCGGCGTTCCTGCGCTGCGAATGCCCGCGCTGCTGCCGCGCAGCACGGCGCGAAACTGACACGATGGACACGTTCGTCGATTCCTCGTGGTACTACTTGCGCTACGCCTGTCCGGACCAGGACACGGCCATGGTGGATGCGCGTGCCGATTACTGGCTCCCGGTCGACCAATACATCGGTGGCATTGAGCATGCCATCCTGCACCTGCTTTACTCGCGCTTCTGGACCAAGGTCATGCGCGACCTCGGCCTGGTGAACACGCGTGAGCCGTTCACCAATCTGTTGACTCAGGGCATGGTGCTCAATCACATCTACAGCAGCACCGCGGCCGATGGCCGGCGGCGGTACTACAATCCCGTCGACGTGCGCGCGCGACGCGATGCCGACGGCGCGGAGATCTTCGAGGCGAAAGCGGCCGACGGACAGATGGTCCGGGTGGAGTACGGCGGTCTCGGCAAGATGTCGAAATCCGAGAACAACGGGGTCGATCCCGAGGGGCTGGTGGCCCGCTACGGCGCGGATACGGCCCGGCTGTTCACCATGTTCGCGTCGCCGCCGGAGCAGACTCTGGAGTGGTCGGATGAAGGCGTGCAGGGCGCTGCGCGCTTTTTACGGCGCCTCTGGGGCGCGGTGCACGAACACGTGCAGGGCGGTCTGCCGCTGCCGCTCGATCGTGCGGCGCTGTCGCTGAGTCAGCGGACACTGCGCCGAGCGACCCACCAAGCGCTCGCCAAGGCCACCGATGACATCGGCCGACGACGCAATTTCAACACCGCCATTGCCGCTTGCATGGAACTGCTGAATGCCGTGGCGCGATTCGAGGACGACACGCCGGCGGGCCGTGCGGTCCGCCATGAAGCGCTCGAGATCATCACGCTGGTGCTCGCGCCGATCGTTCCGCACATCAGCCACGCGCTCTGGCAGGCGCTGGGGCACGAGCGCGCGGCCGTCGAGGAGCGTTGGCCCGAGGTCGATGCCGGCGCGCTCGTACAGGACACTGTGGAGCTCGTGGTGCAGGTCAATGGCAAGCTGCGCAGCCGTATCCAGGTGAGTGCGGCGGCCGATGAGGCGGCGGTACGCACCGCCGCCCTCGACGATGAGCAGGTCAAGCGGTTCATCGCGGGCAAGCCAATCCGCAAGCTCATCGTCGTGCCCGGCAAGCTCATCAACATCGTGGTCTGAGCCGAAGGAACGCCCGCATGCTGCGCCGCACGCTGCTCATCGGACTCGCATTCGTCGCGATGCTGCTCGCCGGCTGCGGTTTTCACCTCGAGGGCCGAATGGTCCTGCCGGCCGTGATGCGCCGGCCGTACATCGAGGCGGCTAATCCGCAGAGCGATTTCGTGCAGAGTTTGCGCCGCGATCTGCTCATCTCCGGCGCCCGCCCGGTAAACAATCCGGCGCAGGCCTCGGCGGTCATCGATGTGCACGATCAGGTCCTGCGTCGCGTCCTGTCGGTTTCCGCCACCAATCGGCCGACCGAATACGAGGTGACCTACACGGTACACTTCGCGGTGAGCGCTGGCGGGAAGACCCTGCTTGCGACTCAGACCGTGAGCGCGACGCGCTCATACACGTTCAGCGAAAACCTGCTGCTCGCGACGGAACATGAGCAGTCGATTCTCACGGGGGCCATGGGGCGGGAACTCGCCGACATCGTCATGCGTCGCCTGACCAGTCTGTGAGCGCCGAGGTTCTGACGCTCGGCGGCCTCGGACCGGATGACGTACGCGGCCTGCTCGCCCGGTACGGTCTGCGTCTCGAGCCGATCGACTCCGGCTTGAGGATTCCGGGCTCGTACTGGGGCGAGTGCGAAGCGGGGCTCGAGGCGGATCGATTGTATGCGCGCTCCGACACACCGGTGCATTCCATTCTGCACGAAGCCTGCCACTTCATCTGCATGAGCAGCGACCGGCGTACCGGTCTCGATACCGACGCCGGCGGCGACGATGCCGAGGAGTGTGCCGTATGTTATCTGCAGGTGCTGCTGGCCGATGCTCTGCCGGGAGTGGGCCGCGAGCGGCTGTTCGCCGATATGGATGCCTGGGGCTACAGTTTTCGCTTAGGCAGCGCTCGTGCCTGGTTCGAGCAAGATGCCGTGGAAGCTCGCGATTGGCTACGTGCCCATGATCTGACCGATCTGGCTGACCGCCCGACCGGCCGCTGCCGTCGCTGAGCCGCCCGTCGAGGCTGCAATGCGCGGCGCGCGCCCAGGTCAGGGCAGTCCGGGCTCGCGACCGGACCCATGATCCGCACCGAGGGCGCAGCGGCCGTATCTTGCGGTGCTCGCCACCTCGAGGCACAGTTGCCACGACCCGACCCATTGTTGTACGCTTGATCAATAACAGATCACGAGCCGGTCAGGCGCTCGGCGGATTGCGCGAGGCTTGCGCCACGGGGGGGCAAGCTGGCGGTTATGGAGCAGACGATGACGTTCATCCACCGCGAGAGCCGTTTCGCCAACTCTCTTGCCAGCTGTTGCTGCCTGGCCGTCGCGCTCGCCGCTGCCGGCACTCCGAGCACGCACGCTGCTACGGCGCAGCACCTGCGGCCGGCGGCCCCGTATTTCCACTCCACCGCGGTGACATCGAACGGTACTGTCACCATCGGGCGTGTCCCCATCGCCTATCGCGCCGTCGCCGGCACTCTCGTCGTTCACGCTCAGGGCTGGAACAAGTACAGCGATGTGACGGCCAAGCGCAATCCGGCCGCCGAAGCTTCGATGTTCTACGTCGCATACTTCAAGCGCGGAGCGAAACCGGCGAGCCGGCCGATCACCTTCCTGTTCAACGGCGGACCGGGCTCCTCGACGGTCTGGCTGCAGATGGGGGGATTCGGGCCGCTACGCGTCGTAACGGCGGATCACACCCACACCCCGCCGGCTCCGTATCGGACGGTCAACAATAGCTACAGTCTGTTGGACGTCAGCGATCTCGTCTTCATCTATGCACCCGGCACTGGCTACGGGCGCATCGCCGGCACAGGTGCGAAGAAGGCGTTTTATGGCGTCGATCAGGATATCCACGCTTTTGCCGCCTTCATCAGAGAATTCCTCAGCCGGTACGGGCGCTGGAACTCGCCCAAATACCTGCTGGGCGAAAGCTACGGAACGACGCGTGCCGCAGGGTTGGCTCTGCCGCTCGAGGAACACGATTACATCGATCTCAACGGCATCATATTGCTGTCCTGTTATCTCAACTCAGATCTGATGCCGGAGCGGCCCAAACTCAACCCTGGCATCGAAGAGCCCTACATCCTCGCCCTGCCGACATATGCGGCTACTGCCTGGTACCATCACAGCCTGCCGGTGCAGCCGAGGCACTTGCGCCCATTGCTGAGGAAAGTCGAGCGCTTCGCAACGACCGAATACGCGGTGGCATTGCTGCGGGGTAACGCGCTCTCGAGGGCGCATCGTCGGGAAATCGCCGCCAAGCTGCATGCGTTCACGGGACTGCCCATCGCATACCTGCTCAGGTCGAATCTGCGCATCGACTATGGTGCCTTCGAAAAGCAACTGCTCGCCGGTCAGGAGCTGACCACCGGTACGCTCGACAGCCGGTTCACGGGCCCGACGCTGTATCCGCTGCGCGGAACGTCCCAATACGATCCGCAAAGCGCGGCAATCTCATCGGCATATCTTGCGGCGTGGCACGAGTACGTACGGAACACGTTGCATTTCGGGCGCGGCATGACCTATCGGACTGACGTGCCCATCGATGACATCTGGGACTATCTGCATCGGCCACCGGGGGTGAGCCATCCGCTGGTGGCTCGCTTCACGGTGCTGCCGGATTTGGCGATCGCAATGAAGCGAGATCCACTGCTGAAGGTCATGGTCAATGGCGGTTATTTCGACATTACGACCCCGTTTTACGAAGGCTGGTACGAGATGCACCATCTGCAGATTCCAGCGGCGCTGCAGAAAAATATCGAGTACCAGTACTATAAATCGGGACACATGATCTACGTGCACGTCCCGGCGTTGAAGCAACTGCATGCCCGGATCGCCGCGTTCATCCGCCGCACGGACGACGTGCGGTGATGCCGCTTGGCGTTCCGCCGCGACGTGCGGTCAATAATGCGGGGGCCGCTCGTCCTCCGGCTTGCGCGGCGTAACCTCTTCCTGGTAGGACTGCAATCGCGAGGCGAGCGATACGATCTGCTCGCGCAGCGCCTCGATGTCCCGGTGCTGACGGAACACGACGTCGCTCAGTTCCGCGTTGGCGCGCTCCAGAAATGCGATCTTCGTTTCAATCTTCTCAAGCGTGTCGTCGTTCACGGTCCGTGTCTCTCTGGCGCAACCTCTGCGTCTGCGGATATTGTACTCCGCGCCGGGGTTGCAGCCGATGCAGCGGCGGGCGTTCCCGTGTGCATCAGCCCCGCCAAGCATGCTCGAATTCAAGTCTCAGCTCTTGTTCCCGACCGAGGTAACGCGGGGAGAAGTGAAAGGGGATGGCCATTCGCACGGCTGCCGCCCGAGCGATCTCGCCGGCGGCACGGGCGGTGAGATGGGCCTTGCGCACCGCGTGCTCGCGATCGGCCTCGAGAAATGCGGTCTCGATGAACAACAAATCGGCCGCCTGCAGGAAGCAGGTCAGGGCTGCGCGGTTCGCCGCGCTGTCTGAGACATCGGTGACGTAGCCGACTTTCTGTCCGGGGAGGAATTCGAGTACCTTGGTCTTCAATTCCCCGAGCGGAATCGCCCGTTCGCGCGATCCGGTACGGGTTCGCCAGCGCACGTGGATCGCCGTCGAGTCCGCAGCGCCGGCGCGCACCTGTTCCTTCAATGCGGTGAGCCAGGGGCCTGTCGGCAACCCTAGCTCCTGCAGCCTGTTCTTCCAGACATTCAAGTGCGTGTGCTCCTCGAATGTGAAGGCCAGCGAATCGATCCCGTGGTGCTCGAGCGCTAGGGTGCGTACCCGAAACGCCGGGCCGTCGAGCACTATCCCGTCACGGATGGGCTGCGCCGGCAGATCTTCGCGCTCGAAGCGACCCCGGCTGCGGAATTGCGCGCGGCGCATGTGGCCGTCGGCACCCAGTTCGTGCGCGGTAATGACAAAGTCCGTCGCGTAATTCGCCACGAGATTCCAGGTGTAGGCAGCGAGCTTGTGGCCGAGCTGGGCAATGAACGGCGACGGCCCGTAGAGGCGCATTCCGGTGTCGCGGCCGAGGCAGACTCGCAGCACGTGGTCGAAGCCCGCAAAGTGGTCCATGTGAGTGTGCGACACGAACACATCGCTCAGCCGCAGTAGTTTCCGGGTCGGCAGGATTGACACATCGCCGACATCAAACAGCAGCGCGCGGCGCTCGAATTTCAGGTCGATGTACACCCCCGGATCACCGAAGGTCGGGTTGACGAGCCTGGCTTCGTACATGGGCCGCATCGTGGCGCAGAATACCATTGGACTCGCCGGCCGGCGGCCCGCTCGGCGGCGATAGCGCTTCGGACCGTTGGCCGCTGTGGTTGCTGGCTTCGGTTCACGCTACGGCAAGCCCGCTCCCATGGGCCGCACCACTTGCCATCACTCGCTGCTCGGTGCGCTCCATTCCTGCGCTGACGGTGGCTCATTCCTCTATGAGGAGTGTTACTACGCAAATGACCAAAAGAGCACTAATTCAATGACTTAGGCGTTGCTCGCGCTGAGAAATCACCCGCAGTACTGAAAGGTTCCGCCGGCATCAGCGAAGCATCCGAACCAACATACCGTCGGCCCGGCGCTATCCTCCCCACCCCCGTGAGTCCCTGGGAAGATATTTAGAGCGATCCGGCCAGCCCGATGGCTCGGCCGCGGCAGCGCAAGGGCCCAATTATCGGCATATCGGCCAAATTCAGCGACACGCCGCCTCCTCTGGTTCAGGCGAGGCGAATCAAAGATCGTGGACTCCTCACCCAAATCCACGGAGCTTCCCTTTGCGACGTCGGTCTGGACTCGATGCCTGTGTGATGGGGCTATGCTGACTATGGACGAACCTGGCCATCAGAACTGCTATTGGTTCTTCAGGAGCCTGTACGGCGCTGATGCTGCGACTTGGGTTGTTTCCGGGTTCGAGCTCCATACCGTCATCGGACCGATCGAGCGCGAAGCGGTTGTCCCATCTGCCCAGCCTCACGCCGGGCGCGGGGCGCTTACAGAAAACGCTGAAGTGGGGCGTTCGTCGTGTAAGTTTTGGAGCGTGCTTAGCGTCTTCTCAACAGGTACGTGTGCATTTGACCCGTGCGGGAGTTGACGCCAGTTGCGACGATCCAGCCATTCTCGTTTATCCCTTTTCCGGATGTCAGAGTTACCCGGGACGCTATCCTGGTGCCGATCATGGAGTTAAGATCACGCATCACGCCGTTCTCATATAGGAACGCATGACGCTCTCCATCGACGGTGATGGACGCTCCCGTGATCTGCCCATTTGCATTGATCGCGCGGCCGACGCTGGTAACGCCGCCGAGTGTTCCGAGATCAATCAGTCCTCGGCCCGGCGTATATAGAAACGCCTGTTCCCTGCCGCTTGCGGTCATGGCAACACCCGTTACTTGACCGCCTGAATTGATGGCGTACCCAGCGCTCGTGGAGCCGCCGAGTGTCCCGAGGCCGATCATGCCTTTGCCGGGAGTATATAAAAATGCGCGTCCCATGCCGTCGGCGGTTATTGCCACGCCCGTCACTTGACCGCCTGAATTGATTGCGTACCCGGTGCTCGTGGTGCCGCCGAGCGTCCCGAGGTCGATCATGCCTTTGCCGGGGGTATATAAAAATGCGCGTCCCATGCCATCGGCGGTTATTGCCACGCCCGTCACTTGACCGCCTGAATTGATGGCGTACCCCGTGCTCGTGGTGCCGCCGAGTGTCCCGAGGCCGATCATGCCTTTGCCGGGGGTATATAAAAATGCGCGTCCCATGCCGTCGGCGGCTATTGCCACGCCCGTCACTTGACCGCTTGAGTTGATTGCGTACCCGGTGCTCGTGGTGCCGCCGAGCGTCCCGAGGTCGATCATGCCGCGAGCGCGGGAATAAACAAACGCGTGGGCGGTGCCACCTGCGGTCATCGCGACGCCGGTGATCTCGCCGCTGTCGCTAATCCCGTATCCCGTGCTGGTGCTGCCGCCCAGTGCCCCGAGCTCCGTCACGGAGAATCGCTGGACTTGCGCGTGAACAGGCGCTCCCAGCCACGCGAATGCGACCAGCAGACCGCCAATAGGCCGGCATTTCTTCACTAAGCTCTCCCGACAGGCTCATGTGCACATGATAGCGATTGGCACGTGCCCTGCGGCTTATGACGCCGCGTTGCCGGCGCCATCTCCTGGTCCGATCCCAGTCGATAACGCATTTGCGCGTGGTCGCTGCGCAGCGCGCGCAAGCACGCTGTGCCAAGCCGGGTGGCGCCGGTGAGAGACTCAGGCCTTCTTCAACACTCGAGTGATCCAGACCAATATCACCGCGCCAACGAAGGCGACGATGATCGAACCGATCAGTCCCCCGCCGTGCCATATGCCAAGCAGACCGAACAACCACCCGCCGAGCAGGCCGCCGAGGATCCCGAGAACGATATCGACGAAGATGCCGTAACCGCCGCCCTTCATGACTTTGCCGGCGCCCCAGCCGGCGATGAGGCCGACGATCAGCCAGGAGATGATGCCCATGATGCCTCCCATCCTGATGCAGTGCGGCGCGGTTGGATGCTTGCCTCTGCCGCCGCATTGCCGTGCGTTGCTGTTGTCTGTCTGCCTGCATGCTACGCTCAAGCCCGACTGCTCACAACTCGAGGAGCGACGCGGTTGCGCATGAGAATCGTTTCGCTACATGCAAAGTCAGGTGTTGCCTGCAGCGCAACGAGGCAATATCGCGCTGATCGGATCAAACGGTGCGGGCCGCGCGTGCAGGTAACCCTGGGTCTGGTGGCAGCCCATGTTGCGCAGCAGGTCAAACTGGGCCTGTGTTTCCACGCCTTCGGCCACGACGGTCAACTGCGATGCCGAGGCAATTGCGACCAGGCTCGAGACCAGCGTGACGCTGCGCGCATCCTGCGGCAGACCGGCGATGAAGCTGCGGTCAATTTTGAGCGTGTCGACCTGCAGCCGTGACAGCAGGCCAAGTGACGAGTAACCGGTACCGAAATCATCGAGCGCGACGCGCACGCCCGCTCGGCGCAATTCGCTGAGGTCGCGGTTGGCGCCGTGTACATCATGCAGGAAACTGCTCTCCGTGATCTCCAGGTCCAACGCCCACTCTGTTGCGATGCCGGTAACGCTGTCGAGCACGTTGTGCACGAACCGTCGACGCTTCAATTGCACGGGCGCGACGTTCACCGCGACGCGCAGTGGGGAAATTCCGCAAGCGTGCCAGCGGTGAGTATCCTCGATCGCGCGCTGGATGACCCACTCACCGACCGGAACGATAAGACCGGTGGATTCCAGAACCGGCAGGAACCGGTCCGGCGGCACTATGCCGAACTCCGGGTGGCGCCAACGCAGCAGCGCCTCCAGCCCGATGATGGTGCCGCTGCGGGTGTCGACCTGCGGTTGGTAGAACACGATGAACTGCGCACTGTCGAGTGCTTCGCGCAATTGATGCTCGAGGAGCAGTTGCTCGGCGAGTTCCCCGCTTATCGCCAATTGGTAGTGCTGATATGGTTCGCCCCGGTCCTTGGCGCGCTTCAGGGCCGCCTCGGCGTACTCGAGCAGCGGTGCGCCGTGGCGTGCGTCCTGCGGATAGCGCGCGAGACCGATGCGGCAGGCGGTACGGATCGAGCGACCGTCGAGCAGGAATGGCTCGCTGAATACCGTCTCCTCGAGCAGCGCCATGATGCTCTCCTCTGAGCTCTGTGCGCCCGGCACGAGCAGCGCGAACGTGCCGCTGCCGAGGTAGGCTGCGTGCGCTTCTCCCTCGGCACCGCGCTTCAGCCGCTCGGCAACGGCCTGCAGCAGCGCATCGCCGGCGTGTCTGCCGAGACTGTCATTGATGTGGGTGAGACGCCGTACGTCGAAGGTGACGACGGCGCGGTCGGTGGGCAGAGTGTTATCCGCACCGATGATGCGTTCCAGCCGCTCGACGAATACTGTGCGCCCGGCGAGGCCGGTCAGGGGATCGAAGCACTGCAGGAACTCGGCGACATGCTGCAGGTGGTGCGAGTGCAGTGCGAACGACAGGGTGGCGCCAATGTCCTGCAGCAGCGCCACGTGCTCGTCGTCGATCTGGTTGCGATCGAGCGAGGCGAGCGAGAGTGCGGCCACGGCTTTGCCGGCGACCACGAGCGGCAGCGCTGTAAGCGACTGGTAGCCGAACGCGAGCAGTTGTGCACGGCCGCCGACCGGCGGCTCGGATCGCTTCAAATCACTCATGCACAGCAGTGCGGTGCGCAGTGCACGCGAGGTCAGGCTGTCGTCCGGATCGGAGCCGTCTGAAATCGTGATTTGCGCGGGCAGCTCGATACCCTGGCCGCCGGCGCGGAACATCAGCCGGGCGCTGCGACCGTCCGACTCGACGGACCACAGGGCGGCGTTGTGATAGCCGCCGCAGTCGACCGCCAGGCGACACGCCTCGCGCAGCAATTCGCTGCGATCACGGATACGAACGACCGCCGCATTGATGCTGCTCTGCAGGCGCAGTATCTGCGTCAACCGCTGCACGCGCGCACGCTGCTGCTGGCGCTCGGTCACATCGACCGCCGAGCCGACCAGTTCCTCTATTGCGGCGGAGCCATCGCGCAGCGGACTGATGATCGCGTCAATCGTGCGCAGATCGCCGCCGGCCGTCGTGATGGTGAAGTTCTCGTGAACGATCTCACCCGCCGCGGCGCGTTGCAGGGCATCGCGCACGCGTGTTCGTTCGGTGTCGGAATGCGCGAACCAGGGCGTATCGGCAAGTGGCCGCCCGATGATGTCTTCGCGTCTGATGCCCGCAAGCTGCAGCGGCTTCTCATTGACGTAGCGCAGCCGTCCGTCGGCGCCCATCAGTCCGACAAACATCAACAGCGCATCGAGAACCTGCTCCAGGCGTCGCTGTCCGCCGGGTAGTGGCGGCTGGGAAGGTGGCACGCTGTCCGCCCCATCCGCTTGGCGCGGCGGGTTCTCCCGGACTTCGTCATCCATGATCGCCCCGTGCCCGGTGTTGCACGGGCCGGTGCGCGAACTCGGTGAGCGCGCGCGTTGGGCGTGCCGATCGCGCGCTGCGAGTGCGCTGCTGGCGGCGCGTGACGGGGGCCTCGACGGTGGTGACCATGAGCCTGTCCGCCTCCCCGGCCGCATTGCTGCGTGCCCGGATTCGTCTGTGCGCAGCATAGCTCGAAGGCGGCGGTGGGGCCAACACGGTGGCGCTCGGGGGCGAGATCCCTATTTCAGGGGCCAGACCTGAATCCGCTCGGCATCCAGGTCGAACCGGCAGTCCTGACCCGGCGCGAGCTGCGGTGCGCAGGCGGCGCTGATGCGCGCCTCACCGAAGCGCAGCACAGCCCGAGGCAGTGGGCCCTCGATCAGCGATTCGACTTGGCCGCGGTAGCGGCCATTCGCGTGCAACCAGATGCGGTCGGCCGGTACGCTCCAACCGACGCGTCCAGCCGGTAGCGGGGTACCTGGGATTTCGAGGATGACCCCCTCGCCGAGCACGATCTGCTGTGGGCCGGCCGTAAGTCCTTCGCTCACGTTGTCGGCGCCGAGCAGCCGGGCGGCGAGCTCGTTTACGGGGCGGCGCAACACGTGCGCGGCCGGACCGCTCTGCAGTGCCGTACCGTCTGCGAGGACGAGGATCTCATCGGCGAGCAGCAAAGCCTCGCCGGGGTCATGCGTGACGAGCAGCGTCATCACGGGCAGCTCCGCCTGCAGCGTGCGCAGCTCACGGCGCATCGCGGCGCGCAACGGTGCATCGAGCGCCGAAAGTGGCTCATCGAGCAGCAGTAGATCCGCCGGCCGCATCAGCGCGCGGGCGAGGGCGACCCGCTGCTGTTGACCGAGCGACAGCTGTGCGGGGCGCCGCTCGAGCAGTTCCCCTAGCCCGAGCCGCTCGAGCCAGTGGGCAGCGAGGGCCGGGTCGGCACCCGCCGGAAACAGCAGCTGCCGGTGCACATCGAGATGCGGAAACAGCGCATAGCTCTGCGGTACGTAACCGATCCGGCGAAGATTCGGCTCGAGCCGGGTCAGCTCGCGCGAACCGATGCGGATGATGCCGCGCTCCGGACGTTCGAGTCCGGCAATCAGTTTCAGGGTCAGCGATTTGCCCGAGCCGGAAGGGCCGAGAATCGCGAGCCGCCGGGCACTGCTCGACCACTGGACGGCGAGCCGGAAGCCGCGCAGATCCTTCTCAACTTCAAGACACAGGCCGTTCGAGCCCGTTGTGGCGATCTGAGTCGGCGGCGCAGCGCGCGGTGTGCGGCGTGCTGTCGGCGCGCGGGATGCGCGTTGCATGCGCCGTACGCTCACGATATTGCTCAGGATCATGATGGCGAACGCCAGGGCGATCGCCGGCAACAGCACCGGCAGCATCGCCGGCAGCCCCTGATCGCCGAACGCCACGTAGGTGTAGACCGGTAGCGAGTACGGATGATAGGCGACCATGACCGTGGCGCCGAATTCCCCAAACGCGCGCAGCCAGGCGAGCAGCAAGCCGGCCAGCAACGCCGGCCGTGCAGCCGGCAGGCTCGCATGCAGGAACACCGCCAGCGGTCCGCGGCCCAGTGTTGCCGCCACGTCTTCGATCGCCGGATCGATGGCTTCGAATGCCGAGCGCGCCGCGATGATGACGAAGGGGGCGGAGACGAACGCTTCGGCGAGCACGATGCCGAGGAAGGAATCGGTGAGGGCGCCGTGGGTGAGCCGGCCGAGAGGCGCATCGTAGCCGAGTAGAAACAACAGCAGCACGCCGCTGGCGAGCGGCGGCAGTGCGAGCGGCAATTGCACCAGAAAGCCGAGCAGCCCCATGGCGCGTGCACGGACGCGCGCGAGCAGAAAGCCCAGCGGGATTCCGCACAGCGCGGTGAGCACCGTTGCGGCGCTCGCGCTGGTGAGGGATACGGCACAGGCGCGCGTCAGGGCAGCATAGTCGACCCTGCTCCATTGGGTGGCGAGCGCCGCCTGCACGCCGGCCATGAGCGGCGCAACGAGGTACAGGACCAACAGCCCGGCCAGCCAGGGCAGGGGTGCGGCTGCCGAGCGCCTCATGTGCAGTGCCTAGCGCCCAAGCTGTACCGGTTTGCCCCGGCGCGGTTCGCTCATGGGCGCGAGCCGCTGCCGAGGAGCCGCTGCAGGTTCGCCGGCAGAGCGCGGGCATTGCCGGTGAAGCGCGGCTGAAGGACCTCGAGGCCATGCGCGCGCAACAGCCGCCGCCCGGCCGGTCCGAGGAGGAAAGCGATGAAGGCTGCCGCCGCACGGGGGTGGGGCGAGTCGCGGACCAGCGCGATCGTGTACAGGGCATGCGGGGTCACGGACGACGGCAGGCGCACTTCGGGAATGCCGGCCGGGACAGTCTCGGTCGAATAGAAGAATCCGGCATCGAGCTGACCGGACTGGAGCCGTCCGACCAACGTCTCCTCCGGTAAGACCTGCGCCGGGTTCTCTGCGGCACCGAGGACGCGCTCAGCGAGCCCCGGCAGGTGGTAATAGGCGGCGGCACGCTGCATCAGCTCGAGCGTCAGGGCGCCCTTCGGATCAAGTTTTGGATCGGTGCGTCCCAGACGAATGCCCGGCTGTTGCAGCACGACGTACCATGGGCGGGTCCGCCACTGCGGCGCGAAGCGGCTGTGCGGGTTGTAGCCGATCACGAGCGGCGAGCGCGCGAACATGATGTATCCGGCCAGCCAATTGCCGTGGCGGGCGCCCATGAGTCGCGTGTTCACCGCGGGGGCGGCGCTCAGGAACACATCGGCGCGCCGCAGGTGTCCGCTGATCTCATTGGCGAGTAACTGCGAGCCGCCGGCGTAGCCGCGGAAATGATCGCCAGTGGCCCGGTCAAAGGCCGGACCGACGGCCCCTTCCATCAGGTTGACCAGTGAGCCGGCATAGAGCACCGCAACCTCGGTGCCGGCACGCGCCGGCGCCGCGCTGAGCAGCAGCGCCGTGCCCAGCACTCCGAGTGCGGCGGTCAGAATGCGCACGCCGCGTCGGGATGAAACAAGAGCATGCCTGCCGGACACGGTCGCCTCCTCAATGCGCCCTGATTCAAACACCGCCGGATCGTACAACAAACCCGGCCGTGCAGTCCGACCTACCGGAAGCGGTCCGTCGCGCTCACGAGCTCGTGCAGAGTGCCGCGTTCGAATGCCGAATGACCGGCATCGGGCACGATGCGCAGGTCCGCCTCCGGCCAGGCGCGGTGCAGATCCCATGCGCTTCGCATCGGACATACCACGTCGTAGCGACCCTGGACGATGACGGCGGGAATATCCCGAATGCGCGGCACGTTCGCGAGCAACTGGCCGTCGGTCTCGAAGAATCCGCCGTTGACGAAGTAGTGGCATTCGATGCGCGCAAACGCCTCCGCATACGGACCGTCGGCAAATTTCGCGACATAGTCCGCTGCGGTGCGCAGATAGCTCGTTGCGCCCTCCCAGCTCGACCAGGCCTGTGCCGCGCGGGCGCGCACGCCGGGGTCCTCGCTGGTGAGCCGAGCGTAGTAGGCACGCATCATCTCGCCGCGCTCGGCGGGCGGAATCGGTTCGATATAACGTTCCCACAGATCCGGGAACAGCGCCGCGGCCCCCCCAGGGCTTTGATAGAACCACTCGAGCTCCCAGCGGCGCAGCAGGAAAATGCCCCGCAGCACCAGCTCGGTCACCCGCGCCGGGTGCGTCTCGGCGTAGGCGAGCGCCAGCGTCGAACCCCACGAGCCGCCGAACACCAGCCAGCGGTGAATGCCGAGGTGCTCGCGCAGCCGTTCGATGTCCTCGATCAGGTGCCAGGTGGTGTTCTCGGCGAGCGCCGCGTGCGGTGTGCTCTTGCCGCAGCCGCGTTGATCGAGCAGCACGATCCGGTAGTGCTCAGGATCGAAGAAGCGGCGCATTTTCGGATCGGTGCCGCCCCCGGGCCCGCCGTGCAGGAACAGTGCGGGCTTACCCTGCGGATTGCCGCTTTCCTCGAAGTAGATCTCATGCAGGTCGGACACGCGCAGCCGACCCGTGCGGTACGGCTTGATGGGGGGGTACAGGCGGCGCCGCGGCCCGGCGGTTGGTGCGGGACTCATCATGCGTTTCAGCCTAGCAGATCGGTGCGGACATGCCCACGAACCGCCCGCTGCGCCGGCCGTGGCGCGGTTATAATGCGCGCTCCGGCCCTCAGCGGCGGACGCACTTGAAACTCACCCCCGACGACCTCGAAGCGCACCTCGCTCAGAAGCTGCTGCCGGCGTATCTGATCTCCGGCGACGAGCCGCTGCTCGTTGCCGAGGCCGCCGACGCCGTGCGCGCGCGTGCGCGCGCGGCAGGGTTCACCGAGCGCGAGGTGCACTTCATCGAGCGGGCCGCCGATTGGGAAGATGTGCGCGCCTCGGCCGGCACGCTGTCGCTGTTCGGTTCGCGCCGACTTCTCGAAGTGCGTCTCGGCAGCGCGCGCGCCGGTACCACCGGCGGGGCGGTGCTGCTGGCGATGATCGAGCGTGCGGATGCCGACACGGTGCTGCTGATTCTGGCACCGCGCCTCGATCGGGAAGCACAGTCGGCCAAATGGGCCCAGGCGCTCGTCACGCACGGTGCGTGGGTGCCGGTCTGGCCGGTCGAGGCCGGCAAGCTCGTGGCGTGGCTGCGTGCGCGCAGCCGGCGCATGGGTCTCGCACTTGATGCCGAGGCGCTCGAGCTGCTCGCCGAGCGGACTGAGGGCAACCTGCTCGCGGCCCATCAGGAGCTCGAAAAACTGCGACTGCTCGCCCCGGATTGCGGCGCGACGGTCGGTGCGGTGCGCGCCGGTGTCGCCGACAGCGCCCGATTCGATGTGTTCCGCCTCGCCGAGACCGCGCTGGCGGGGGATGCGGCGCGGGCCTTGCGCGTGCTGGCGGGACTTCGGGCCGAGGGCACCGAAGCGACACTGGTGCTTTGGGCGCTGACCAAGGCGCTGCGCGATCTGTCGGGGGCGTTGGGCCGCCCCGCTGCCGGCGGTGCGCGTCCCTCCTGGCAGCGGCCGAATCCGGGCCTCGATGCCGCGCTGCGGCGGGCCGGTCGCTTGTCGCTGCGGAACCTGATGCTGCGCGCCGCGCGTGCCGATCGCATGATCAAGGGGCGTCTCGGCGGCGACCCTTGGGACGAGATGGCGCTGCTTGCGGCCGATCTGTGCGCGCGGCCGGCCTTGCCCGCGCCCCGATCCATGATCAAATAGCCTGAGAACCGCCGTGCCGCCGGCACGGCCTGACGCACGGACACCATGCAACCCATTGGCATTTTCGGCGGTACCTTCGACCCCATTCACTACGGGCACTTGCGCACGGCCTTCGAGCTGTGGCAGTTGCTGCGCCTGACGGAAGTGCGGTTTCTGCCGGCCGGCAGCCCGCCGCACCGCGAGCAACCACTCGCCAGTGCCGAGCTGCGGCTGCGCATGGTGCGGGCGGCGGTGGCTGGCGAGCCGGCCTTTACCGTGGATGACCGCGAGATGCGTCGCAGCGGCGTGTCGTACTCGGTGGACACCATGGCGCAGCTGCGGGCCGAATTTCCGCAGCGCTCGCTCTGTCTGCTGCTCGGCATGGATGCATTTCTCGGCTTGCCCCACTGGCATCGCTGGCGGGAACTGCTCGAGCTCGCGCACGTAGTGGTTGCCCACCGACCCGGCTGGAAGGCTCCGACCATGGGTCCGCTCGGCGAGGTGATGGTGGACCGTGGCACCGGTTCGATCCGCGACCTGCATGAGAAGACCGCGGGGCGCATTTACGTGCACGCGGTGACGCAGCTCGAGATCTCCTCGACCGAGCTGCGCCAGCTCATCGTCGCCGGCCATGATCCGCGCTATCTGGTGCCTGATGAGGTGCGCCGGATTCTGCTCGACACCCAGTGCTATTCTCCCCCCGCATGAGTACCCGTACCCCCGCCCGTCGCGGCAAGACTTCCCGCCCCCGGGCCAAGGCCGCCCCGGCCCTGCTGCGCATCGTGCAGGCGGCGCTCGAGGACATGAAGGCCGTCAACGTCAAAGTGATTGACGTGCGGGGCCTGACCGACGTTGCCGACCTGCTGGTAATTGCCTCAGGGACTTCCGACCGGCACGTGCGCTCGATTGCCGATCGGGTCATCGAGCAGGCCAAGGCGAACGGCAAGCGCCCCCTCGGCACCGAGGGTGAGCGTGAAGGCGAATGGGTGCTGGTCGACCTGCAGGATATCGTCGTCCACGTCATGCTACCGCGGGTGCGGGAGTTTTACGCACTGGAGCGGCTCTGGGAGCCGGGCGCCGCGGCGGACGCGCCGACGCCGGCCGTCCAGCCGTAATGGCTGCCGTACGGCCCCCCCTGCGATGCGTGTGCGGCTGATTGCGGTCGGCACGCGCCCGCCACCCTGGGTTAGCCAGGGCTATGAAGACTACGCACGTCGGCTCGGTCCGCGCCTGAAGCTCACGCTGGTGCAGATCGAGCCGGGGCGGCGCACAGGGGGGGCAGATCCGCGCCGCGCGATTGAGGCCGAGGGACGCAAAATCCTCGCCGCCGTGCATCCCGAGGAATTCGTGATCGCGCTCGATGAAAAGGGCACCGAAATGGGCACTGAGGCGTTCTCGAGCTGGCTTTCCGGGCGCATGCATGCCGGGCGGGACCTGGTCTTTCTGATCGGTGGCCCAGACGGATTTGCGAGCGACGTGCGCGCGCGGGCCGACCTGCTGCTCTCGCTCTCGCGGTTCACCCTGCCGCACGCGCTGGTGCGCGTGGTACTCGCCGAGCAGCTTTACCGGGCACTTAGCATCCTCGCCCATCATCCGTATCATCGCGCCTGATGAGCCTAGAGCCTGCCACTGCGGTCCTGTGCCTCGCATCCGCCTCGCCGCGGCGGCGTGACCTGCTCTGGCAGATCGGCGTTCCGCACAAGGCCGTGGCTGCGAACGTGGACGAGACGGCCCTGCGCGGGGAGTCCGCAGACGATTACGTCGAGCGGCTCGCCATCGAAAAGGCAATGACCGTGCGCACACGCGGGGAGTCTCTGCCGGTACTGGCGGCTGATACGGCGGTCGTGCTCGATGGCACGCTGTACGGCAAACCGACCGACCGGGCCGACGCGCTGGCCATGCTCGGCAGACTCTCCGGTCGTGTTCACCAGGTTCTCACGGCCGTGGCACTCGCCAGTGAGCGCAGCGTCGAGGTGCGGTTGAGCGCCACCGAAGTGCGCATGCGCGACCTGACGCTCGCCGAGCGTGAGGCGTACTGGCAGACCGGTGAGCCGCGCGACAAGGCCGGCGGGTATGCGATCCAGGGTCTCGGCGCGGTGTTCATCGAGTCGGTCACGGGCAGTTATTCCGGCGTGGTGGGCCTGCCGCTCACGCAAACCGCGGAACTGCTGCGCATGGCCGGAATCGGTTATTGGCGGGGAAGCCGCGCTTGAGGGAGATTCTGCTCAACGTTGGGCCCTGCGAGACACGCGCCGCGCTCATCGAAGAGGGAGTCGTCCAGGAGTTCTTCATTGAGCGCGCCAGCCGCCGCCGTCTGGTGAGCAATCTGTACAAAGGACGCGTCATGCGCGTGCTGCCGGGAATGCAGGCGGCATTCGTGGACATTGGGCTCGAGCGCACCGCGTTCCTGCATGCCGATGACATCGTCAGCCCCTCGCTCGAGGTGGACGAACTCGCGAGCGCCGGGGTGGACGTCGAGACCGATGTGCGCCGGCTGGTCAGCCCGGGCGACGAACTGCTCGTGCAGGTCGTGAAGGATCCGATCGGCACCAAGGGGGCGCGTCTGACGACGTTCGTGACCTTGCCAGCCCGTTATCTGGTCTATCTGCCCGACGGCGAGGGCATCGGCGTGTCGGCCAAGATCGAGGAGGAAGACGAGCGGGCGCGGCTGAAGGCGCTTGTGGCCGCGTTGCGGTCTCCCGGGGCCGGCGGCGGCTACATCCTGCGCACGGCTGCCCAGGGGGCGAGCGCCGAGGGGTTGCGTGAGGACATGGTGTACCTCGATCGGCTCTGGCAGCACGTGCGCCGGCTCGCGCTCGAGACACCCGCCGGCAGCGTGGTCCACGAGGACTTGCCGCTTGCGCTGCGCCTGCTGCGCGATGAGCTGTCCCGAGGCGTGAGCGCGGTGCGGGTCGATTCGGCCGACACACTGGCGCGCATGAGTGCATTCGCCGCCCAGTTCATGCCCGGGGTGGCGGCGCATCTGGAACTCTACAACGGCCCGCGGCCGATCTTCGATCTGCATGGCATCGAGGAGGAGATCAGCCGGGCGCTCGAGCGCAAGGTGATGCTCAAGTCCGGCGGGCATCTGGTGATCGATCAGACCGAAGCGATGACCACCATCGATGTCAACACGGGCGGCTACGTCGGCCACCGCAATCTCGAAGAGACGAGCTTTCGCACCAATCTCGATGCTGCCGAGGCGATCGGCCGGCAGCTGCGTCTGCGCAATCTCGGCGGGATCATCATCATCGATTTCATCGACATGCACGCCGAATCGCACCGTCGGCAGATTCTGGCGGCGCTCGAGCGCTCCCTGGCCGGCGATCGCGCTCAGACCCGCATCGTCAGTCTCTCGCCGCTCGGACTGGTCGAGATGACCCGCAAGCGCACTCGCGAGAGCTTGACGCACCTGCTGTGCGAGCCGTGTCCGGCCTGCGAGGGGCGTGGCTTCGTCAAGACCGCCGAGACGGTCTGTCACGAGATATTCCGTGAGCTGCTGCGCCAGGAGCCGGCCGCCGGCGGAGAACTGCTGGTGTTGGCGCATCAGGCGGTGGTGGACCGCCTCCTCGATGCCGAATCCGCGGCGCTGGCGGAGTTGCTGCAGGCGGTTGGGCGCACGGTGCGGCTGCAGGTCGAGACGCTCTACGGCATCGATCAATTCGATGTCGTGGCGCTTTGAGGCGCGCGCGCGCCGGACGGAGTAGGCTTTCGGCATGAGCATTGTCGCTGCCATCCAGATGACTTCCGGTCCGGACGTGGCGGCCAATCTTGCCGATGCCGGCTTGCTGCTCGAGGAGGCTGCGGCGCGCGATGCGCAGCTGGCGGTGCTGCCGGAGAACTTTGCGTTCATGGCGCGGTCGGATGCGCAGCGGCGCGGTGTGCAGGAGCGCGACGGCGACGGACCGATCCAGGCCTTTCTCTCTGCAACGGCCCGCCGCCTCGGATTGTGGATCGTCGGCGGAACGCTGCCGCTGGGTGGTGCGCCCGATGGCCGTCTCGCGGCTGCCTCGCTGGTGTATGACGCCGCTGGCGAGCGGCGGGCACGCTACGACAAGATCCATCTGTTCGACGTCCAGCTGCCTGGTCGGGCTGAGAGCTATCGCGAGTCGGAGCACTTTGTGCCGGGACGTGAGCCGGTGGTGCTCGACACCCCGGTTGGCCGCCTGGGGCTTTCGGTCTGCTACGATGTGCGCTTCCCGGAGCTGTTCCGGGCGCTGAGCGCACGTGGTGCGGAGCTGTTCGTGGTGCCGGCGGCGTTTACCGCCGCCACCGGGCGAGCGCATTGGGAAGTGCTGCTGCGCGCGCGGGCGATCGAGAACCTCTGCGCCGTGATCGCTCCGGGGCAGTCCGGGGTGCATGAGAGCGGCCGCGAGACCTACGGCGACAGTCTGATTGCCGATCATTGGGGCCGAGTGCTCGCGCGTCTTGCCCATGGGCGCGGTTGCGTCACGGCCGACATCGACCTCGATGCCGAGCGGCGCGACCGCCAGAGTTTCCCGGCGCTCGAGCACCGCGTGCTCGGCTGATTCTGCCGCCGCATCCGAAACGGAAAGCGTACATGACTGAACCGACTCATACCGATCCGCTCGCGCTTGCCCGCGATCTCATTCTGCGCCCGAGCGGCCTCGATGGCCGTCTCGAGCACGTCTTCGGCGAGGTGCTCACGCACTCGGTGGACTTCGCCGACATCTACTTTCAGCTCTCGCGCCAGGAGTCCTGGTCGCTCGAGGACGGCATCGTCAAGGACGGCAGCGCGAGCATCGAACAGGGTGTGGGCGTGCGTGCGCTCAGCGGAGAGAAGACCGGCTTCGCCTACTCCGATGAGATCCTCCTGCCAGCCCTCACCGAGGCCTCGCACGCGGCTCGCGCCATTGCCGTGCAAGGCACGCAGCGACGGGTGGCCGCTTGGCGTGCGCGCGGCGGTCATCAGCTGTATCTACCGGTCGACCCACTCTCGACGCTGCCTGATCCGGAGAAGGTTGCCTGGCTGGAGCGCGTCGATCGCGAGGCGCGCCGCATCGACCCGCGCATCGTGCACGTGACGGCCAGTCTGGTGGCGGTGCACGAGGTCGTGTTGATCGCCAACAGCGAAGGAGACCTGGCCGCGGATATCCGTCCGCTGGTGCGCTTCAACGTCTCGGTGTTGGTTGAGCAAAACGGGCGACGCGAGCAGGGTTATTGCGGGGCCGGCGGGCGATACTCATTGGCCGAGCTGGTCGCCGAGGAGACCCCGCTGCGCCTGGCGCGCGAGGCAGCCCGCCAAGCGTTGGTGAACCTCGAGGCTGTACCGGCCCCGGCGGGCACCATGACGGTGGTCCTCGGTGCGGGCTGGCCGGGCATTCTGCTGCATGAGGCGATCGGCCATGGGCTCGAGGGGGACTTCAACCGCAAGGGCACCTCAGCGTTCGCCAACCGCATCGGCGAGCGGGTTGCCGCGCCGGGCTGCACAGTGGTCGATGACGGGACACTGCCGCGGCGGCGTGGCTCGCTGAATATTGACGATGAGGGCACTCCGACGCAGTGCACGACGTTGATCGAGGATGGAATCCTGCGCGGGTATATGCAGGATCGGCTCAATGCCCGCCTGATGGGACAGCGGCCAACCGGCAACGGGCGGCGTGAGTCGTTTGCGCATGTGACCATGCCGCGCATGACGAACACCTACATGCGTCCTGGCCCGTACGATCCGCAGGAGATCATCCGCTCGGTCGAGCGCGGGATTTACGCCGTGAACTTCGGCGGCGGACAGGTGGACATCACGTCGGGCAAATTTGTGTTTTCCGCCAGTGAGGCCTATGCCATCGAAAACGGCCGCCTGGGCGCGCCGCTGAAGGGCGCCACGCTGATCGGCAACGGCCCGGACGTGCTGACGCGCGTGACGCTGGTGGGTAACGACCTGAAGCTTGATGAGGGCGTTGGTACGTGCGGCAAGGAGGGCCAGAGCGTTCCGGTCGGCGTTGGTCAGCCGACGCTCAAGATCGAAGGCCTGACCGTCGGCGGCACCGCCTGAGCCTTGCGCATGGACCATGAGGCCTTTCGCCGCTTCGGCCACGAGCTGATCGATTGGATCGCCGATTACCGTCGCGACAGCAGCGCCGGGGCATTCCCGGTCGTGCCGCGCGTGCAGCCCGGGGAGGTCCGTAATCAATTGCCGCGCACCGCGCCGCTCGATCCGGAGCCGATGGAGCAGGTGCTCGGGGACCTGACCCGGGTCATCCTGCCGGCCTGTACTCAATGGCAGGATCCGAGGTTCTTCGCATACTTCCCGTCGAATAGCGCGCTTGCCGCAGTACTCGGTGACTTGGCGAGCACCGGGCTTGCTCAGCTGGGGTTGAACTGGCAGGCGAGCCCGGCACTCACCGAGCTGGAAGATCTGACCACCGACTGGCTGCGTCAGATGATGGGACTGTCGGATTGCTGGAGCGGCGTCATTCAGGATACGGCCTCGACCGCGACCCTGGTGGCCCTGTTGTGCGCACGCGAGCGCGCCACGGACTACGCGGCGACGCGAGGGGGCTTACAGGGATATGGCCAGCCGTTGACGGTTTATCTGTCGAGCCAAAGCCATAGCTCGGTCGAGAAAGCGGCCCTGCTGGCCGGGTTTGGGCGCGAGAACCTGCGCGTGATCGACGTCGACGAGCAGTATCGGATGCGCCCTGAGGCGCTGCGCGAGGCGATCGCCGCGGATCTGCAACGCGGCATGCACCCCTGCGCGGTGGTTGCGACGGTCGGCTCGACCGCCACCACTGCCGTCGATCCCCTGGCAGCCATCGCCGAGGTCAGCGGCGTGCATGGTCTTTGGCTGCACGTCGATGCGGCGCTCGCCGGGGCGGCCATGATCCTGCCGGAATGCCGCCCGATGTGGCAGGGCATCGAGCTGGCCGATTCACTGATCGTGAACGCGCACAAGTGGCTGGGCGCCTCGTTCGACTGCTCGCTGTACTACGTGCGCGATCCACAGCATCTGATCCGGGTGATGTCGAGCAGTCCGAGCTATCTGCGCACCGCGGTCGATGAGCGCGCGCGCAACCTGCGCGACTGGGGTATCCCACTAGGCCGGCGTTTTCGGGCGCTGAAGCTGTGGTTTTTGATTCGCGAGCAGGGGGTGAGCGGTCTGCAGACCCGCCTGCGGCGCGATCTGGCCCATGCACGCTGGCTGGCCGAGCGGGTCGACGCGACGCCCGGCTGGCGGCGTCTGGCGCCAGTGGCCCTGCAGACCGTGTGCGTGCGGCACGAGCCGCCGGAACTCACAGGCGATGCGCTCGACCGGCATACCCTGGCGTGGGCTCGGCGTATCAACGAGTCCGGTCAGGCCTACCTCACTCCGGCGCTGCTCGATGACCGCTGGATGGTGCGGGTGTCATTCGGCGTGGAGGCGACCGAACGGCGCCATGTCGAGGCGCTCTGGACACTGATGCAGTCGGCGGCCGCGGCGGATTAGCGTCGCCTGCGTCTGGCTAGGCGTTCAGATCCGGAATGAGCTCGCTCTCGAGCCGCGTGATCTGATCCTTCAGCGCGAGCTTGCGCTTCTTTAGGCGTTTCAGCTGCAGCTCGTCGATGTGCATGTCGAGGGACAGCCGGCCGATGACCTCATCGAGATCGCGATGCTCGATTCGCAGCTGGCGTAGCTTTTCCATGTTGCGAAACAGCTCGCGATCGATGTTGTCTTCGGTGTCAGTGTCCGTCATGGTGCGTTGCGACCGCGGGTCGAGGGACAAGAGCCGGCGCGGCGGCTCTCGCGGCGCCATCGTATGGTGCACGACCGTATCATACCCTGCGTGGCCGGCGCCGGCGCGCTAACCCGACCGGTGTGGTTTGCTGCGCCCGCGGCGCCCGCCAGCTCCGGGCCCGCCAGGACGCCGGCCCGAGCGCGGGCCGCCGCGGCGTGGTCCATGGCGATGCTCCGGTAACGCCTCGGGTTCGGTCAGGCCCGCAGCGAGCATCTCCGGGGCGATCGAGGCGGAGGGGATCTTGTGCCCGACGTAGCTTTCGATGTCCGGCAGCGCGACGGCGTATTCCTCACAGGCGAAGCTGATCGCATCGCCTTCCGCGCCTGCCCGGGCAGTACGCCCGATGCGGTGCACGTAATCGGCGGCATCCTGCGGCAGATCGAAATTGAATACGTGGCTGACCTCCGGAATGTGCAGTCCACGCGAGGCGACGTCGGTGGCAATGAGCACTGCCAGCTCGCCATTGTGAAAGTCGCGCAGGAAGCGCAGCCGTTTCGCCTGCGGCACGTCGCCGGAGAGCGCCTGGGCATGGAAATCGTTGGCGCGCAGCACCGCTTCGAGCTTCTCGGCCATGCGCTTGGTATTGACGAAGATCATGGTGCGGCGTGCTTCGCTCTGGCGCAGCAGCCCGACGAGCAACGGAATTTTCTCCTCCATCGCGGGGTAGTACATGATCTGGCGGACCCGGTCGACCGTCTTCTTGTCCGGCTCGACGCGGACCAGCTCGGGGTTGTTCATGTGCTCGTAGGCGAGTTCGAGCACACGGTAGGACAGCGTCGCGGAAAATAACATCGACTGGCGCCGCTCGGGCGGTGGCAGTCGGCGCAAAAGATAGCGGATGTCGGCAATGAAGCCCAGGTCGAACATGCGGTCGGCCTCATCCAGCACCAGGACCTGAGCATGCTTCAGATCGAAGACGTGCTGTTTGTAATAATCGATCAGCCGTCCCGGCGTGCCGATCAGCACGTCGATGCCTTCCTCGAGCGTGCGCCGCTGTTTCTCGTAATCGATGCCGCCGTAGACCACCGCATGTTTCAGACCGGTGTGCCGACCGAGAGTCTCGGCATCATGATGGATCTGCACCGCCAATTCGCGCGTGGGCGCGACAATGAGCGCGCGCACCGAGGTCGGGGTGCGGCCCGGCGGCGGCTCGCGAGTGAGCAGGGTGTGGTACAGGGCAACCAGGAATGCGGCAGTCTTGCCGGTGCCGGTCTGGGCCTGGCCGGCCACGTCACGCCCGGTGAGCGCGATGGGCAGCGTTTGCGCCTGGATCGGCGTGCACTGCGTAAAACCCGCAGCGCGGATGCCGGCGAGCGCCGGTGCCGCCAGTCCCAGATTGTCGAAGGTGACGGTGAGTCCAGAGGATTCGTTCATCGATTCTCCAGCGTGCGCCGGCCGAGACGGAATGTCCCCAGGAAGGCGCCGCCCAAGCGGTTGTGGTAGCATATGTCTATCGAATTGTGCGCCCATCGTACCTGCTGGCGAGCCTTTGCGGACAGCCGGCATGGTCCAGTGGTGGGTCTATCTGCAGCGCGGGGCGGGTCGGAACTCAGCCGACGGACCGTGCCGCACGTGGGGCGCAGCGATGAGAACTTCAGCCGCCACGGCGACGATGTTGCGATGCACAAGACGCCCAGGGGGCATGCCGTGGGGGTGGCCGGAGCAAACGGCCGAGGTTCCGAGTCACAGTGTTGAACGGAGGTCTGGGTAGGCGCTTGCAAAAGCGCTTCGGAAGCGCTAAAAAGCATCCTAGTGGGCGGGCCATCCGGTCCGCGTCTGCCGGCCCCCAGGGGCGCTCGAGGCAGGCCGCATCCAAATTGAATCAAGCTCGATACCTCATTACTGCACGAGTTTAGTGTAACCGTTTGACGGGTATTTCCGGCAGAGGCGTTCACGGCCCGCCACCCGGCCTCGACAGCCCTTCGCTAATCCCGACTGAAAACTGCCTTCGACGGAGGTTGAACCGCGTGAGCAATCCGCACATCGTCCATACGACGGACGCTACTTTTAGCCAGGACGTTCTGCAGTCCGACAAGCCTGTGCTGCTCGATTTTTGGGCGGAATGGTGTGGTCCATGCAAGATGATCGCTCCGATCCTGGATGAGATCGCCGGCGAGTACCAGGATCGCCTCAAGATCGCCAAACTCAATATTGATGAGAATCCGCAGACGCCGCCGAAGTACGGCATTCGGGGCATCCCGACGCTGATTCTGTTCAAGAACGGCACGGTCGAAGCTCAGAAAGTCGGCGCCGTTTCCAAATCTCAACTGTCGGCATTTCTGGAAAGTAACCTGTGAGAGGCTATCTCGGTAATCAGGGCCGCAACCGGTCCAAGGGTCAGCGCCACGGCAATCGTGACCGCGACGGCAACCGCGCCAACGGCAACACCGGAGGACGGCCGGAGGACCTGCACGACGACGTGTTCGAGGCCGACGAGTCGGAAATCATCAGTCCGGCCGAGCTTGCGCAGTCGCGCAACTCGATGAATCTGACTGAGCTCAAGGCGAAGCCTATTCACGAGCTCGTCAAAGTCGCCGAGTCCATGGGACTCGAGAATCTCGCTCGCTCGCGCAAGCAGGACATCATTTTCTCGATCCTCAAGGCGCATGCGCGCAACGGCGAGAATATCTACGGCGACGGCGTGCTCGAGATCCTGCAGGACGGCTTCGGCTTCCTGCGCTCGGCGGACGGCTCCTACCTGGCCGGTCCCGATGACATCTACATCAGCCCAAGCCAGATCCGCCGCTTCAATCTGCGCACCGGCGACACGATCTCCGGGCTGATCCGCCCGCCCAAGGACGGCGAGCGTTACTTTGCGCTGCTGAAGGTCGGCGAGATCAACTTCGATTCGCCGGAGAGCTCGCGCAACAAGGTGCTGTTCGAGAACCTCACGCCGCTGCACCCGACCCGGCGCTTGAAGCTCGAGCGCGGCAACGGGTCGACCGAGGATCTCACCGCGCGCACCATCGACTTGGTGGCGCCGATCGGTAAGGGCCAACGCGGACTGATCGTCTCGCCGCCGAAAGCCGGCAAGACGATGCTGCTGCAGAACATCGCGACCTCCCTCACGGCCAATCATCCTGAGATCTATCTGATCGTGCTGCTCATCGATGAGCGGCCCGAGGAAGTGACCGAGATGCAGCGCACGGTCAAGGGCGAAGTGGTGTCGAGCACTTTCGATGAGCCGGCCGCCCGCCACGTGCAGGTCGCGGAGATGGTTATCGAGAAGGCTAAGCGCCTGGTCGAGCACAAGAAAGACGTCGTGATCCTGCTCGATTCGATTACCCGGCTGGCGCGTGCCTACAACACCGTGGTGCCGTCTTCGGGCAAGGTGCTCACCGGTGGCGTCGATGCAAACGCCCTGCAGCGTCCGAAGCGCTTTTTCGGTGCGGCCCGCAACATCGAGGAAGGCGGCAGTCTGACCATTCTCGCCACCGCGCTGATCGATACCGGCTCGAAGATGGACGATGTCATCTACGAGGAATTCAAGGGCACCGGCAACAGCGAGATTCACCTCGACCGGCGCATTGCCGAGAAGCGTGTGTTCCCGGCCGTGAACATCAACCGCTCGGGCACGCGCAAGGAGGAGCTCATCACCGATCAGGGCGAGCTCGCCAAGATGTGGATCCTGCGCAAGCTCCTGCATCCGATGGACGAGCTGGCGGCGATCGAGTTCCTGCTCGATAAGCTCAAGGATACCAAGTCGAACAGCGAATTCTTCGAGGCAATGAAGCGTTGAGCTTTCGTGGGCTGCTGTATGAAGGTTCCGGCTGGGCTCAAAGTTGCCTTTGAGAACTGAGGAATTCTTCCGACCGGACGCCGCATAAAGGCGTCGCGCGCTAACTGACGCTTGAGTCGGCACGAGGAGAACCTCGTCAAGAGACTTGGGCAGAGGTCAATTGCTGGCTGGTCGCTTGCAGCTCCAGGGGATGTTCGGGGGAAGCCGGGGTGACTCCTCAGCGGAGGCTCTTCCCGAGCGGATAGGGCAATGTGATTCCCAGCTTTGAGCGGGCGGATACCACCACGTTACGGCATGACTGGCCGTAATGTCAGAGCCATGGAGGCGATTTCGGTCGAGTATTGACCTACGGCGAACAGGACTCGGCAAATCGCTATCGGGCGGGCTCCGAAGGGGCATGGAGCGATATTCTCCGGCGCCATTGCAAGCAGCACACGGTGCCCCTTGACGTTCTGCAGCGGAAAATAGGCCCAATGGAACGTGGGGTTGGCTGCAAGCGAATGGCCCTCATGGGCGAGGAATTTCTGCCCCCGGGTCGAGGGATTTCGCACGAAGTCGGTCGTGAGCCGACGGCGTGAGCTATCTGCGGTATTGCGAACTCAGAGAACATTGAAACTGGGTTTACGTTGGCCTCGCAGAGAGCTTGATTGTCTTCGCCGGCTGCGCACTTGCGGGCAAACAGGAAATCCGCGTCTCAGATCACGGGAAAGGAGAGTGCGCCCACAGCGGGTGACTGCTGCGCTTCCGGACCCCTCATCCTGTTCCATCTGTTCCTTGAACCGAGCGATCGCCAGATAAGACGCTTTGTACTTGGACCTATCGCCGACTTTGCCAAAAGAGATGTATTCCGTCGCGGCTCCTCTCGGGAGAGCTTTCCCCAGCGAGCTCGCTTCGCGCTCGATTGTGCCCGTTGGTATAGCCGCCCTGCATATTTCCAGAACAGAACCCGATGTGCGGCGTGGTGAACGCGGCGGACCTTCGATGCAGCGCTCATTGAGTGGCACGCACAGGTCATGGGTCTTCGCGGCTGTCATTTTGCGCGTGCCGAAGTCCTCGAGGATGGCCTCATCGGATTGGGCCAATTTGTCGCGCAACTTCACATGCGTGTCGCTCGATCTGGCGAATGCGATGTTCAAGCGCCACGTGCTGAAGATCATGTGCAGGATCGATTTGCCGCTGGCGCAGGCGAAAAGACCCAGCCCTCACATTGCCTTACCAGGGATGTTACCGGCTGTGATCGTTGCCTCACATGAGATGCTACTGGCCGATGGTGTTGCAACACGTCTCGCGCGGCCAAGGACTCTTGTCCTCTGCGGGATCAGACGCGCATTGGGTGGTGCAGCTCACACGGCGACCGGAAAGCGATCGAGAAAGACAATTCAGTGACCTGGTGGATAAGGCAATCGGTAACAAAATTACTTGAGGCAGTACGAAGCGTCATTTTGGACCACTGGGTCCATTCTCCCCTATGCGCACCGTCAGACATTGAGCGGCGGTACCGACTGGCCCCCGGGAATCGTTCAGGACGGATAGTGTCTCTCCCAGACCGGTCGGACCGAAGTTGACCCGGGTATCGAACCCGACCCATCCCGCCTCAGGCTGGCGAAAGAAGTGCACGGTGAGATCCACATTGGGGAAGAAGACACGACTTGGGTGTTCCCGCGCCACCAGGCCATTGGCCGTGTCCACCAACTTAAGGAATCCCGCTACGGGTGGATCGATTTCGCCCGCCACCAATGGGTAGCGCGTGCGAATCCAAGTGCGTCCACATCCCGGGCGCGCGTCTTCTTCTTGACGGGCATCCAGGGATTCAATGAAGCCGCCGCCCCATTTCAATGGGAGCGCCCGAGAGCGCATCGCATCGGGTGGCGGCAATGGCGCCCACTCGGTGCCCTGAATGTGTGCGGTGTCTGAGCAGGAGAGGCGCCAGATGCGGGCACGGAGGCTCGTCCGATCACCATGACGCATAGTCGCTTCGATCAATTCGATGGAGCGCCCCGGCCGCACCACCTCAACGTCGATGCTGAATTCACCAGAATAAATGACCCCCAGCACGTCGACCGACACTCGGGATACCAATTTCTCACTCGGCAGGCGCTGTTCCACCTCGGCCAAAACGAGACCGGAGGCAGGCGCCAAATGCTGCTCGCCGGGTTGCCACGCGCCCTGGGAATGTAAAGTCGATACGAATCGATGATCGCCGAGGCGAACATAGAATGCATCTGGATAGGCTTCGCCCGAATGACCCAGATGAAGATTTGCAGGAGTTGCCATATCCTGAGTTTACCCCGTTCGCCTGCCGTTCGGGATGGGGGCATCACATGCACCTCTTTGCACTCGATGCATCTTCCCCTCCGGCGATAGGACCGCATTCGGCGCACCGCCGCCTCTGTCAATTCATGAACCTCGGGTTGCAAGCCGTTTCTGTTGGTACCATTTCGTACCGGCGAGCAAAGTAGCGATCCCAATCACGGTGCAGAGACCGGCATGAGGATGCAGCAGATGATTGATCATTACTCCGATCACGCGGCCAACGAACGTACGTTCCTCGCCTGGGTGCGCACGGCGATCGCCGTCATGGCCTTTGGCTTCCTCGTAGCCAAGTTCAATTTATTCCTAAAAATCGCAGCGCAATCGCTGGCCGGCGCCAATGGTCGGCGAGTGTCGGTCCCCGGCGGTGGATTTGGAGACGTGGCCGGCCTGATCTTGATCATTGCCGGTACGGCCATGGTTGCCATGGCCGCAGTACGATTTATTCAAACTGGGCAGGCCATCGAATCTGCCGAGCGGCGTCCAGGCGGCGCCCGAATGGACCTCGCGCTGGCGGCGCTCATGGTAATCCTGGGTGTCGCGCTTGCGGTCTATGTCTCCCATGCTCTGCTCGCCTAGTAGCCGCCGCCTGCTGCCCCTGTAGTAATGCTCGGCGCTCCCGCCAAGGCGTGAAGACTGGTCCGAGTCCCGATTCCCAAGGACATGCGTGCTGCTGAGCTCAGAACGCCGACTCAGTCACATCTCGTCATGGCGGCATTACGATTTGAACTCTGTCCCATCCTCAAGTCCTCCTTGCCCTGCAGGTTCGAGTACCGATCCATCTCCGTACTCATTCCGGCGACACTATGCACTGGACGCTGCCGGAATTGCCCGGGCGCTGTCCGTTTCCGACCGTTGCACGCGAGTCACCGGCCCCACCACCAGACTCGCGGACACGGCCATCGCCTTGTCCTCGGAATCAAGAATCTGATTCGAGCTCTATCACCCGGTGTTCGGCGGCTGAACACTGCGCTGCTTCAATGATCCGAAGACCTGCGACTGCATCCTCCGGCAGGACCGGCGGTGGCGCTGCCCCACGCAGCATGGCGGAAATTCCCGCGTAGAAGTTCTGGTAGGCGCCCGGTTCGCTCGGTACGGACTGTTTATGCGTCCCGTCCGTCACGAAGCCCCACGCACCGGGCAGCTCCATGCCCCAGTCCGGACCGATGGGCAGCATCCCGCTTCTCAGTGCAGCTTCCTGAGGATCAGCGCCCTGCTTTACAAATGCCCCGAGTTCCCCAAGAACCCGCATGCGGGGGCCAAAGTGCGCAGCCACGACGCTCGTCGACAGGTGTGAGCGCACTCCATTGCTGTGACTCAGGGCCACAAAGGCATCGTCGTCAGTTTGCGCGGCACGTCGCCGAAGATCGAGTTCGGCGTACACCTGCTTCACGGGACCGAACAGCGATAATGCCTGGTCAATCAGATGGGTCCCGAGGTCGTACAGCAGACCGCCTGCCTCATCCGACTCGCCGCGTTCACGCCAACCGTCCTTCACTTGCGGTCGCCACCGCTCGAGGCGAGATTCGAAGCGAAAGACCCGCCCAAGGGTTCCCAAGTCGATCAGTCGTCGGAGAGTCAAATACTCGCTGTCCCACCGGCGATTGTGATAAGGAATGACGGGCAATCCCTTCTCGCGGGCGAAATGAATGACGCGAAGCGCCTCCGCCGAGGAACGCGCAAACGGCTTATCCACCACCACAGGCAGTCCCACGGCAAGGGCATCCAGAGCAAGCGCCGCGTGAAACCGGTTGGGCGTGGTTATTACCACAAGATCATGATCCGCCGCCCGCTCCCATAACGACTTCACTGAGGTGACGATTCGCGCCTTCGGGTACGTGCATCCTGCTTGCCTCACGCGCTCCTCATTCGAAGTCACAATCGTGGCGAGTGTCATGCCAGGCGTAACCGAGATCAACGGCGCATGAAAGCTTTGACCTCCAAGACCGAACCCAACCAATCCCACGCGAAGTTCGTGACCTGCGTCTTGGCTCATGATGAAGCGGCAACTCCTCAGAATCGGATCATTATCCTAATGCACCTCGCCGTCGTTCACGAACGCGTCGCTCGAGTGCTTGAAATCATCGGCAGATCCAGACCAATCGGATTGAACCTTGGTTGGAGTTCGTCCACTTGCCCGTGTAGGCGGAGCGTAGCGTACAGTGCATACCGGCATGCGCACCTCATGAGCTTACCGCGAACTGTGGCGCGTCATGGTTTGACATTCCTGAGCTACTGCTCCCCAGCGTATTCCCGTCATCGACGCGACGTTCTGTGCTGGTGCATTCACGATCCCAGGCCGGCTCCCGTGAGCTGAGCCGAGCAGCGATCGATTTCTAGTGATGATGCGGGACCGTCTCGCTTGCCCCAGACATGGGCCCGGTACGTCAATGTCCGCCGCGGATCAACGGGTGAATCAGTCTCGCCGTGCTTATCGCATTCGCCCCCGCGTGATGAAATCCAGTTGTAAGACACTGCCGACCGAAGAGAGGCGCGCTCGGCCAGGCTGGTAGTGTGGGAAGCGGCATCGACACATCCCAAGCACGCTCAAGTGAGCCTCTTGGGTTCGATCTAGAAGAATCGATGGAAAGTCTGATCCCTGTCCCAATGATTCATCGGTCGGCGTGGCGATAGCCACGAACGCCACGTGCTGGGATAGTCAATTTACATCGACCCGGGTCTGAAGCGCGCTCCGCAAAAAAACTGCAAAGTCAAACTGGAAAATTGGCCCCGCGAACCCGTCTTGTGCAACTACATATCACGCAGAAATTCGACCAACAGTATTCGTTCCGCGCTGTACCCGTGAGACTCGCAGCGCTGGACCATATCAAAGCTCTCGCCTGTAGGAACCCTTTGCGACAGGACCCAGAAAACTTTATCGATCGGTAAAAATATTCAACGTGACTATCGGCTCATTCCTGTATGTTGGCCTAAAACAAGAATGGGGAACACAGGATGAGACAGTGGCCCGAAGGCGTTGCTCAATTATTCGCGACCCGATAACTGCAGCGGCGCGGCTCATATGACAGCCGCGAACGATGCCGGATGAAACTGCGCGGCAAGGGGCGCGACAGTCGAGTACGGCATGAAAACTGCGAATATAGAAGAAGGCAATGTGACCACAGACGGCGATTTACGCCTCCGTGGCCGCTCTCTAAATATACACGAAGCCCGCAATGAATCTAGCCCTGACTATCAGCCGATTAACGAGGGGGCCATTTCAAGAACGACCACGATCATCTCCTCAAATGAGTGCTTGGCGTGAATTCGAGCTCGAGATGAGATCGATGTCTATAAATCGCGCCTTCTCACGGCGTCGGTAACCTTAAGAAGATGGCAGTGCGGCAGCACCTCACTCAATCAGAAGATCTGGTCACTTTCTTTCCCTGGACCAGAGAACGTCATGGAGAGAATCATGTGAACGTCCCGCCGAAAACCACTCTCCGTCACACAGAGCGGGCTGCTCGCCGTATACACATCAGGTGAAACACGTAAACCCACCTAATTTGCCATGCGTGAGTCAGAGAGCCCGACACAGGACTACGCCATACATCCGGCAAGGGCGACTTGGGCACCTTGTGAGGCCAATCCGTTCGAATTCGTGCAGCACATGAGCTTGGTGATGCGCGCTGATCGGGCCTTTAAGTTGCCGTGCACGCAAAGAGCCAGATTCCTTGCTCCGTCACGGTAATTTCGACGGATCCAACATGTTCATTAAATGAGTTCTAGGCAGATGCAAATTCCTGATCAGCGTCTTGGTCGTCAAGCTTGATTGTCCTCGACCAATTAAGAGACCTATCGACAAATCGACGACCGGTGCACGCAGTCCAAGACAAATCTCTGCTGTTCTCTCGCTATGCCGCGCGCCGAGACGACCGGTGTGCTGTCCAAAAGTCCGCTGATCGATTTCAGGATCGCAACAGGTCGGTCCATAACCGAAGTCCGGCGCCATGCCAAGGTGACTCGTCGTAAAGCGCATAACTGACGATCACATAAATACTGATTCCTGATCAAGCAAATGGACAGTCAACAACTATCGGAGATCTGCACATGAAACGTGACAACAAGCTATCACGGACCGTCGCTGCACTGCTGAGTGCCTCGGCAGTGCATGCCGCAATCGCCGCCGACACGGCCGGCTCGGTGGCAAGTGGAATGCAGCTACAAGAGGTCATCGTCACTGCGCAGCGTCAGGCACAAAATATTCAGGACGTGCCGATCACCATGCAGGCATTCACCGGTAAAAGTCTGCAGGACATGAATGTAAAGACATTCGGTGATTTGGTTAAATATTTGCCGAATGTCTCAACGGGAACCATAGGGCCGGGTCAAGGTCAGGTGTTCATGCGAGGCCTGTCTGTCGGAGTGGTTTTCACACAAGGACAGGGCTCGGTCGGAGGATTCCCAAACGTCGCAGAGTATCTCGATAACCAGTCAACGACGTTGCCGGGACGCAACCTCGATATCTATGCGGTTGATTTGCAGCGCGTTGAGGTCCTCGAGGGGCCGCAAGGAACGCTGTTTGGCGCCGGTGCGCAGGCCGGTGTCGTGCGGTTCATAACGAACAAGCCGAAGCTTGACACCTTTCAGGTAAATGTTCATGCCGGATACGGAATTACGGCACATGGCGGCCCAAATACTAATGCCGATGCAGTGTTTAATTTGCCACTCATCAAACACAAATTGGCTGCGCGAATCGTCGTGTTCAGCGCCGACAGAGGCGGCTACATCAATAATCTTCCTGCCACGTTCGCGCGCGCGCCTACGGATCTTGGGATCGCAGCATCAAACGGTGGAATTGTCCCGACAAACAGCACCATCATCAATAATTATCAAATTGCCGCCAACCACATCAATCCCGTCACTTACCGCGGTATCCGCGGGGAGTTTCTCTACAAATTCGATCGCGACTGGAACGTCTTGCTGTCGCAGATGTACCAGACCATGGATGCACAGGGAGTGTTCTATGAGATGCCCTTGGGATCAAATGGGCAGTCGCTGCCGCCATACTCGGTAAACCTGTTCAATCCGTCATATAACAAAGACAAATTTGAAAATACCGAACTTGACGTGCACGGAAAAATCGGCGATTTAAATCTAATCTACACCGGCGCTTACCTTGATCGGAACGTCGATCAGAAGCAAGACTACACGAACTACGCGCGCGGTCGATATGGGTATTATTACCAGTGCACGGGCGTGTCCTATAGTTCCGCACAGGGAAATCCCAATGCAACGTGTTATTCGCCAAGTGCTGTCTGGACTGACACGGAGCGGAACACCCATCTATCGCAAGAAGTGCGCATCAGTACGCCGGACGACTGGCGTCTGCGCGGCCTTGTCGGATTCTTCTACGAGGACTACAAAATCTACGATACCACCCAGTGGTTGTACAAAAGCGTTCCGGATTGCTCGCTAGGCGGCCCGACGTCAAATTGCTTCTTGCCGATCCAGCCATGGCCGGGGGCGCCGGCCAATCAACCTGGCGTGCATAGCGCGAGCGTGGGCTTCTTCGACGATTTCGTGCACACATTCACCCAGAAGGCGGTTTATGCCTCGGTCAGCTATGACATCATTCCGCACAAACTGACGATTACGGGCGGTATCCGCTACTTCGACATGTTCAATAAGGAGCTCGGGGGTGACGTGGGGAGTTTTGGCTGCAAGCAATTTGCGCCGACTTCGTATTTCGGACCCTGTCTGTCGCCAAATGGAACAAATTTTTCCAACCCGAAGCAACAGTCCCAGAATCAGTTCGTCGAGACCGGCAAGCGCGGACGAGTGGATCTCGAGTGGCACATTTTGCCGCAAGCCATGGTGTATTACACGTATTCCCAGGGATTCAGGCCCGGGGGGTTCAATCGCGGCAGTTCCGAGCAGCTGCCCAATCAAAATGGTGTGTATCAGTTCTCTACGCCTCTGACGTACCAATCCGATAATCTCACCAATAACGAGATTGGATGGAAGACTCTTTGGTGGCAGAATCGCCTCGAAGTGGATGGATCGGCGTACCAAGAGAATTGGAGCAACGTGCAGGTAGCATTCCTATGTCCGCAATGTGGTCTCGGTAACCTGGCTTTCGGTACCAACGGACCAGATTACCGCGTGAGGGGTATTGAGCTGCAGATCCTGGCGCGCCCGATGGAGGGGCTGACGATTAACGCCTCGGCATCCTGGAACAGTGGTGAGCTCGTCAACTCACCGGCACTTGTCGACAATAACCCGGCGACCCCTAACTTCGGTCAGCCAATCACCACCTGGTACAACCATGGCGTAGCGGAACCACTTGCCAACCTGTACGGAAAGATCGGTAGTCCGCTCGCCAATTCGCCGCCATTCCAAATGAGTGCTCTGGTGCGCTACGACTGGTCGGTGGGAAATTATATTCCGTATGTGCAGTTTGGGGTTCAGCATCGCGCACATGCATATTCCGCGTCGGGAAACGTAGAGGCGTATATTCTGCCGGCCTGGACGACCTATGATTTTGCGGCGGGAGTGTCCAGGGGGCGCTGGACGGTGACTCTTTCGGGAACGAACATTACGAATGTAAACAAAAGTCTCCTGACCAGTAATTCTCAGTCGGTTCTGACGGAGACGCCCATGCGCCCCCGAGTGATAGAGCTCGGCTTTAACTATCAATTCTCCGAGCACGACAATTGAAGTGATGTGTCAGGAGCTGAGGCGGCGCCGTAATTGGCAGTTTCATTTCCGGGGGCGTTAGTGCAGGCGACCTAGGCGTAGCCCACGTCGGGGCTTGCCAGAATGCATGCTCGCGCTTGTTCGGAACCATGTGTAAGGGGGACTCCGCGATGTACCAGGTGACTTACTCGGTCCGGCGCTGGATGAAAATGCGGAAGGTTAGAGGCGGATTTGCTGAATATCTCGAGGGGGCGGAATTGAACGTGGGGCGAAAAGCGATGCGTGGCGGATTTAGTGCCGCTGAGCGGTGTCGGCGGGCGCCGCCGCTGATATTGCTTGCGCTCGTCGCCTTTTTGGTCAATGTGCTGCCGGCGCATGCTGAGCAGCCTCCGAGTGAATATGGGCCGGACGCACCTGCACTGGCGAGGCTCGGACCACATTCAGTTGGCATGGTAACGGTTACGCTGACCGAACACGCGCAGCCGGACGTGCTCGCCTACAACCCGAAAACGCACAGCGCGCCAAAGCGCAATCGGACCTTGGTCGTCGATATCTGGTATCCGGCGCGTGCCGAACGCGGCGCACAGCCAATCGACTATTCTGGCGAGTTTCGTTCGGAGCCGCCATTGCCACCCGCGCACTTTACGATTCCCGGTATCGCGGTGCGTGATGCGCCGTTTTCCGGTGGTCCTTATCCGCTGGTCATTGTTTCGCATGGTTACACCGAGGATGCGCCGGTGGCGTTGAGCTGGATCACCGAAAATCTGGCGTCCAAGGGCTATGTGGTCGCGGCCATTGATCATGATGATCCGTCGTCCTTCTCGAAATTTGCCGAGCCGGTGCTCCGACGGCCGCTCGATATCGCGTTTGTCGCGAAGACCCTGCAGAGAACGCTTGCGGAGAAGCACTGGATTGATCCGCGTCGAACAGCGTTGATCGGCTATTCCTTGGGGGGTTATGGCGTGCTGACCGCGGCGGGCGCGATACTCGACCCGAACAGTCGGATGGCCAAGGACGTTCCCGGCGGGCTGCTATTGCCATACTGTCGGGGTGGCGCGCTGCAGCGATCAATTGATGTAGCGCATCTGAGGGCTGTCGTTGCGATTTCTCCGGCGGGTGGCGCGCCGTTGAATGCTTGGGGTGCGCACGGGTTGTCCGGAATTCATGTGCCGCTGCTCATCATCAATGGAAATAGAGATCGCACCGTCGGTTATCGACGGGCTGGCTTGCGAGTATTCAAAGACGCGGTGCACGCGCAGCGCTATCTGCTCACGTTCGAAGAAGCAGGTCATGACATCGGCCTTGATCCTGTCCCACGGCAGATGCGCAACTCCTTATGGAACATCTCCTGGTTTCAGGATCCGGTGTGGAACACCAAGCGCGTTAACGCAATAAACACACATTTTATTACGGCTTTCCTTGATCTGTATGTAAAGAAGAAGAAGGCCTTTGCGTCTTACTTGGACGTACGTGTGGTGCACGCCGGACAGGGAGTTTGGCCTCATGACCACGAACGTTTCGGAGCCTATAGCCCGGGAACCGGTGACATCACGGTCTGGAAGGGCTTCCAACGTTCATTTGCAGTCGGACTTACATTTCGGCAGGCCAGCGCAAAGTCGCTGCACTAACCGGCGATGCAACGCTGCAATTCGGGCTTTCGCATCACGGATGGTGCGCTTGGGAGAGACGAGATTCTGGACCAATGCGGGTGGAATCATTTCGCCAGGGGGATCGACGTCGATATTTTGAGTTCCACGTCATCTTCAAGCAGAAAGCCCAGGCAAAAGAAGATGGGAATTGGAGCTGTTAGCGGTTGTAGTGCGGCTGGAGCCCGTCGCTTGGGGTCGCCCACTCGACGGCTGATGAGTGGAAGCGCTTTTGACCGATGCGAGCGAAGATGTGGACTCGGTTTCTTGCCGGAAATGCAGCTTCCCTACGGCCCTACTGACGCGGGAACGCGCGCAGTGTCGCAGTGAGCGTGCGGCTACTGCGGTGTTCGGCGTTATCGGTGGTCGATTCACGGTCAGACTTTTCGGGATAGTCACGGTGAATTTGCGGCTATGCGGCCTCGCGATATTGCTCCGGCACCTTATTCGAGTCAGCTCAAGCACGTAGGCCAGCTTGTCAAAGAGGTGTGCATTGAGCGGGCTCTTGCATCTGCGCATGAAGGAAAAGATCGAGGTCGCGGCGCATCCGCCCACGAACGGCAGCGCCCGTAGGCGCTCAATAATAATGCGACGTAATGAGAGGTCGTAATGTTTGGACACGCCAGATGGTAATTCAATCGCTTTCGGGACGAACGCACGACAGAGGAGACGACGCAATGGGACATCTGATGCACTGGGTGCGATGGGTGAGCAGCGAGCGGACGGCGAATAGTGCGTGCGGAGCGGGCGCTGTGCGCGGCGCTACGTACAAGCGCTT
>JAKBCE010000304.1 GCA_021808195.1 Pseudomonadota bacterium | reverse complement strand
ATCTGACCTTCGTGATGAACGAGACGCGCCGGGTCCGGTTCTATCAGCGCAATTATTTCGATCACCCGGCCTTCGGCGTGATCGCGCTGGTGCTGCCGGTCCATCGTCACTCCTGAACGACGGCGGCCGGCGCCAACGCCGGTGACGCCCGCGAGACGGTGCGAATCTGCACCAAATTGCCCTCGTAGACGGTTCAGTCTGCACGGCTTTTGCCCGGGGCCACTCAGACCTCTTCGCACCCCGCCTCCCCCCAGGAGGCCGAAGAGACACGTCGGCATTGCCTCCCCGACTCGCAATGAAGGCCGACCCCGTCAGGATTCCGTCAGGAAATCCTGAGAGCCTCGCATCTGACTCGCACGCAGCCCCTGCGCCGCCACTCGGTCACTCACCGCAACGGCCACGCCGAGCGACCTGCGAAGCACTCGCCTGCACACCACAGACGCGACGGACCGGGTGCACCCGATCGAAAATCGCGCCGCCGACCTCATCATCGGCCGGACCCACACTCCTGACTTCTAACATGGAACAGACCGTGCACCGCACGCATGCGCGTTCATGATTTCGTCACGAAGCTGACACACTCCCGCCGCAACATTCCCCGCCAGTCGGGCCGCAGCCTTCCCTCTAGGACGCCGCGAGCTCGTTTGCGACACAACATCATCCGGGGAGTTGTCGATGACCAGCACCGCACCAGCCGCCACCCTTGGGAATCCGGCGCGCAATACACGAATCAAACTCGCAGTTCGCGCCGCCATCACCGGCGCGCTCGCCACCGGAGCGCTTGCGCACGCTGCGCTGCCGAGCCCGGCGCCAGCGGCATCGGCCGGCCCGGCGTCGATCGCCACCCTGAACGAAATCCTCGTCACGGCGCGCATCCAGCGGCATAAGAAGGACTTCGTCAGCAGCGAAACGGTCAAGACCCTCGACCAGGACCAGATCCGCGCCAGCAGCCGTGTCGGCGGCGTCGCCCAGGCGATGATGCTGGTACCCGGCGTCAGCGTCTCCTCCTACGGCGCGACCGGCTCGCAGAAATCCACGATCAGCATCAACGGCATCAAAATCGGCTGGGCCGGATATTCCGGCGGCAATCCCGACAACGGCAGCGTGCAGCCGACGTTCGATGGCATCCCCATGAACAACCCCGGCAACGATCTTTGGCAGGCGACGCTGATTCCGCAGACCTCGATCCTGCAGACCATCAATGTCACCTACGGACCGGGACAGCCCAAAGACCGCTGGTGGACCAATATCGGCGGCTCGTTGAACTTCGTCCCTCTGCAGCCGAGTGCGAAATTCGGCGGTGACGTCGCCGTGACCTACGGCAGCTACCAGACCAAGAACGTCGCATTCGATGTGCAAACGGGTGATCTCGACGGCTGGCGTACCGTCATCGCCGGCGGCTGGAACGATGCGAATAATTTCATGCAGGGCTCGGACGGTTACAAGAACCCGAGCTACAACTACGCCTATTACATCAAGACGCGCCACTCGTTTGCCGACGGTGACGGTGACTTCAGCATCGGCGCCTACGTTTCGCGCTCCAGTGCTCAGCGTCCATTTACCATCCCGGTCAGCCCCATTCCAGGCGTGTACCTGACCGGACCGACCACTCCGGGGCCGCTATTCAGTCAACAGACCACCGGCTTCTACACCACGCTGCCCTACGCGGTGAACTGGAAACTCGACACGAACGCCATCGAGATGCTCTGGAGCAAGCTCAACGTCCGGCTGTCCAAGATCACCTCGGTGCACAATGTGGTGTATTTCTACCACGAACACCGACTGCACTTCACGCCGCTGCATGACTATCTGCCGCCGAACCAGTCGAGCTGGGAAATCAACCGTCCCTCGACACACGTATTCGGTGACAAACTGACTCTTGCGTTCCATCTGCCGTACAATGACGTCGCGGCTGGCGGCTACCTGCAGTTCAGTCAATACTATTCGCAGGAGCAGCTGTATTATCCGTATCAGACCTTCGCCGAGACCGTCTCCCCGGGCCCGACCCCGCCGCCGAATCTGTACGGCTCGCCGAGCGCGCCGAATGGCCAATACGACAGCGACATCTTCAACCAGCTCAACGCCGACCTGTTCGTGCAGGACACGATCAAGCCGATCTCGACCCTCAGCATCACCCCGGGCGTGCGGGAAGTCAGCTACAGCATGGATTTCTACCCGAACGAGACGTCCGTATTTCCGCTCGCCACTCAGTACAATCCTTGCGGCGACCTCAGTCAGATCAATCCCGATCCGAATTGCTTGACCGTCAATCCGTCGCCCACCGCCCACAAGACTTTTTTCCGCGCTGAACCGTTCGTCGGCGTGAACTGGCGGGCCTTGCGGTGGCTCGCCTTCTATGCGAACTACGGCTGGTCCTACCGGTACCCGGAAAATGGCGGTGGCACGGGACCGTATGTGGTCATCCCTGCGCAGAATGTGCATCTGGAAAAAGGCACCGACACGATCGTCGGGCTGAAGATCCACAAGCGGCGCTGGGGCCCCGTGACCGACATGGAGCTCGACGTCAGCTACTCTCACCTGGACTACTCGCACGAGACCATCCCCACCGCACTCGCGAGCGGCGGCGCACTGCTCGCGTACGCTTCCTCGACGTACGACGGGGTGAACATCTTCGGCGACGCCTCGCCGGTGCACAATTTCTACGTCTTCGCCAATATCGGCATCGTCAGCGCGAAATTCAAGAATTACCTGAACGGGAACACGAACCCCGACGGCAGCACGATCATTTATCACAATGTGCCGATCCCCTACACGCCGACTTCGAATATGAGCTTCGGCATGTACTACATAGGGCACGTCGGCAGCGTCCTGATAGAGCCGCGATTGACGTATCTGCGCACCGGCTCGCAGTACGCGTTCGATAACAACAACAATATCACCGCCGCCGGTGCGTTCAATTCCGACTCGTACGTCGGAGTCAATGGACAGACCATCGATACCAGCAACGTCAACATACCGAGCTACGGTCTGTTGAATTTCTCCACCAGCG
>JAKBCE010000303.1 GCA_021808195.1 Pseudomonadota bacterium | reverse complement strand
CAACCTCATACCGCCTTGATCTGCAAGAGCACGATTGGCGGAGAGGGTGGGATTCGAACCCACGGTCCCCGTGAAGGGACGCCGGTTTTCAAGACCGGTGCAATCAACCGCTCTGCCACCTCTCCGCGCCGCCGCGGCGAGGTCGCATGCTAGCAGATGACCTCCTCGCCGGTCACATCATCCCGGCGCACGGCAGTGATCCAATGCCGTAGCCACGCTTCCTGCGATCGACCTACGTCAGCCGCCAGGGTCCCTCGCACACCGTCTGCGCAAGGGCCAGCCGGTCGCTGGGTGTCTCGCGCGCCTGCAGAGTGGCGCTCAGCACCTCTTTGGGTGCCGGACGCCCCACCGCCGCCATCGCCTCGACCCTATAATCCTCGGGGATCCCGAGCGTGCGCTGCGCCCGCGCGTAATCGAATCCCTCCATGCCGTGCACCACGTAGCCCTTGAGGTACCCCTGCAGCGCGAAGTACCCCCAGGCCGCCCCAGTATCATACGAGTGCGTCACCGACGGCTTGCCCGTGTAGGTGTTGATCGATCGGGAGGCAAACACCACGAGCGCCGCGGCCTGCGCGCACCACGCCTGGTTGCCGCTCGCCAGCAGGGCGAAGAAGGCCGGCCACTCGGGCGTATCCCGCCGGGCGAACAGCATCCGCCACGGCTGCTGGTTACCCGAGGACGGCGCCCAGCGTGCCGCCTCGAACAGGCTCGCGAGTTCCTCGGAAGAAAGCGGCTCGCCGCTCATCGCCCGCGGCGACCAGCGGTCGAGGAACAGAGCGTCGATCGGATGGTCCGCGTGGCGGACCGAGCTGCCCTTGATCATCCGAGGCCTCCTGCGCCGACCGGCCGGCGCGCCAGGCCCGATGATAGCAGCCCGCGCGCTCGCCCCTACAGGTGGTAGGCGGCGCCGAGATAGAACTGGCGCGTGAGCGCCGGCTCGAGCCGCCCGCCGAAGAGGAATACCCGGGAGTAATAGCGATGGTTGCCGAGATTGGTGACGCCGCCCTCGACTCGCCAGTGCCTGCCCCAGGCATACTGACCGGTGAGATCCTCGATCGTGTAGGCCGGGATCAGCGCCGGGGTGGTGCCGATCGCGGTGTCGCTGTTCTGAAAGTACTGCGCCCCAACCGCATCGATCATCAGGCTCACCGTCAGGCCCGCGACGCCGCGCAGCGTCACGCCGCCCTTGAGCACGTAATGCGGCGCAAAGGCTGGAACCTTGCCGGTCTCGCCCGCTATGCGGCTCGAGGTGAAGGTGGCATTCAGGATGCTCACGTTCGCGAACACCGTCAGGTGCTCCGTCGCCGGCACCGCCGGCCACAGGCGCAGCACGTCGTAGGAACTCGAGGCCTCCAGGCCGCGGCTGCGCAGATCGCCGCTGCTGACGTTGATCGCCTCGATCGGCGTCAGCTGTTCGCTCTCGATCATGTTGGTGGCGTTGACCTGGAACACGCTGGCGTCGTAGTACAGGCCCGGCTCCGGCCAGCCGTGTACGCCCGCCTCATAGGTCAGGTAGCGAGTCATCGCCGGATTATTGTCGCTCGCGAAATTGCTGAATGGGCTCGAGACATCCAGATAACGCACCGGGCGATAGCCCTGCGAGACGTTGAGGTAGGTCTCGTTGCCGCGCCCGAAATCGTTGCCGAAGCCGATGCCGAACAGCGGCACGGTGCGGTTGTACGTGGCGTTGACCAAGTTCGGATGCGGCGCGGCCGTCTCGCGCGAGCTCAACTGCTCGTGATCGAGTCGCGCCGAAGTCACGATGTGGAAGCGCCCGAAGCGGTACAGGTTTTCTCCGAACACTGCCACGTAGCGGGTGCGACGCTCATCGTTGTAAAAGAGGGTGCCGCTCGAGCCATACGGTGCGATCAGCGGATTGGTGCTGTTGAACTCGGTGTACGGGCTGCCCGAGGTATACGCGGTGTAGCCGAGCGTGAATGCGCTGCCGTGACCCCAGTGGCGCAGGAAGCGCCCATCGAGCCCGGTGTAGTGGAACTTCTGCGCCGCCAGCGTCGCGCTGGTGCCCACCGGATTGCTGCCCGCCGTGTACCGGTCGGCACGGGTGAGCAGATCCTGGTACCCGGTCCAGACCTTCTGCACGAACAGGCTGTTGTCGTCGATCTGATTGCGGTAGGTGAGCACGGCCGTGTAGCGATCCGCCCAGTCCCGATCGTCCGGCGTGGTCGTCTGCCGGGGATTGGCGTGGAACTGCGCCCCGCTCATCAAGCCCGCCATGCCGCTCTCGAGCGAATAGGCGTGCACCGCGAGGCTCAGCTTCTGTTCCGGATCGATGTGATAGCCGAGCTCGAGGTCGCCGGAATTGACGGTGTAATCGCCGTTCGCCCGCTGGCCGTGGGTCTGGCGGTGGGAGAAATCGGCGAGATACTCCCAGCGGCCGGCGGGGCCGGAGATCGAGCTGTACGTCGAGTACAGTCCGTCGCTACCGAACACCTGATCGGTGCTCGCCTGGAGGGTCTTGCCGGGCTTGCGCGAGATAAAGTTGATCACCGGCTCGGGCTCCGGCCCGTAGAGCAGGCCCGAGCCGCCGCGGATCATCTGCACCTCGGCGATCGACTGGAAGTTCGGCAGGTAATAGAGCGTCGGAAAGCCGATCCAGTCCATCTCCATCGGGATGCCATCCTGCATCATCAGGATGTACTCGCTCTCCTGCGGATTGCCGAGGCCGCGGTAGGAGAGGTTGAGATTGACCGGGTTCTGCTGCTCGGCGAGCACCAGGCCCGGCATCTGGTCGAACAGCTGGCGGGGCTGATTGTTGATGATCGGCGGCTGCTGCTTCAGCTGCACCACGGACGTATCGCGGGTCACCGTGATCTCGGTGCCGGAGATCTCCGGCATCGAGTGCGCATAGCGCGTTCTGGCATTGAACAGCCACGGCGCCTGGATCAGCACCTGCTTGACGCTTGATTTCTGCACCTCGGCAGCCTGGCCTCCGTCTGCCGAAGCGCCGTTTGCGGCACCTTGTGCCTGAGCGACAGCGCAAGACAATGCGAGCGCGGCG
>JAKBCE010000302.1 GCA_021808195.1 Pseudomonadota bacterium | reverse complement strand
GCCGCCCCACTGTCGCTCGATGATCGGGACGAACTTCTCGTACGGCTTCAAGCGTTGCCACTTCAGACTCGCCCGCCAGTTCTCGAAGAACTGGCGCGCCCACGCCTCGCGGTCCGGCGCACCGTCACCGGCGTGCACAGCCTCGAGGGTCTCGCAACACACCGCTCGCTCACGACCCAATTCGAAAAGCCCTCGCCCCCGCGCACGATCCACCGCCGCCGACGCACCGAAACCACAGCACCTGGGCGCGCACGCCCCAACCACGCGGACCACGACGTAGCGCCCACTGGCGGGACACTCCGGCACGCAACCGCAGAGCCCCCAGACCGTCATCACCGACAACACGGTCTGTCGCGATCCACCGCTCGGCGCACAGAACCATTCACCTCCGCCAGACATGCTTCGCCGTGACGCGAACGCCCTCATGTTGAGCCGCGCTCAACAGCGCCTCGGCCCGATTGTCCGACGGCACTTCAAGCCCCAGGGTCCAGGCTTCACGACCTGTGCCGACCTCACCTCTGTGCGATAGCGCACAGATTGACCCGACCTGTCGCGCCACCCTACCCACCGTGCTGGATCGATCATGGGCAAACTCCGTGCATTCGCCGACCCCGCAATCCGCCGTCGAATCACTGCAGATGACTCTCGACTCGATTGCTGACGGGGTGATAGCGATCGACATCCACGGCACCGTCACATACCTCAATCCCGCCGCCGAACGCATGACCGGCTGGTCGCGCGCGGCAGCCTGCGGACGCTCGCATTTGCAGGTCCTGCACATTATCGATGGCCAAAGCCGCGCGCCCGCAGTGAATCCACTGGCCACCGCCATCCTGCAGAACAGGACCGCGACGCTGAGCCCCAACAGCGTCATGATTCACCGCGACGGCTCCGAGACCGCGATCGACGACACGGCCGCGCCCATGCACAACGAGCGAGGCGAGCTGTGCGGCGCTGTGATCGTCTTTCGCGATGTCGGCGTGACGCGCTCAAGGGCACTGGAGTTGGTCCACAGAGCCCAGCACGACACATTGACCGATCTTCCCAACAGATTATTGCTCAACGAGCGGCTGACGCAGGCGATCTCGCTCGCGCGCCGCCGTCACTCGCTGCTTGCCGTCCTATTTCTCGACGTCGATCGGTTCAAGCAGATCAATGACTCCATGGGTCATGCCAGCGGCGATGCATTGTTGCGCTCCATGGCTCATCGAATGATCCACACGGTGCGCGAGTCCGATACGGTGAGTCGCCATGGCGGCGATGAGTTCATCATCCTGCTGCCGGAAGTGGAGCAGATACGTGACGCAACCCTCTGCGCGCAGCACTTGCTCGCTTCCCTGCACCGCCCCCATTCGATTGATCCGCAGATGCTGCGCGTCACGGTCAGCATCGGCATTGCGCTCTTCCCGACCGACAGCGCCGATGCAGACACCGTCATCCGCCACGCCGACATCGCCATGATCAACGCCAAAATGCTCGGCGGCGCGCAGTGTCAGCTGTTCTCCCCGCGCATGTGCGATCACATGACGGCCGCGCTCAAGTGACTGTGCACCGAGCGTTGCGGCGCGCGCTCGGGCCGCAGAAGGCGCCCGCATGCTCGCCCGCGCAGCCGATCACCCCTGTGTGCGTCGATAGATCTCCTGAACCGCGCGGTAGCACATGCAGGAAGACGATTCGAGTTCCTTCTCATTCAAAATTCGCAGCCGGCCGCGCCAATAATAGATGATGCCTCGGCGCTTCAGCACGCCAGCGGCCAGACTCACCGCTTCGCGGCGCAACCCGAGCATATGCGAGAGAAATTCCTGGGTGAGAAAGAACTCCGGGGCGCCGACGCGATCACGGGTCATCAGCAGCCACCGCGCCAGGCGCGCATCGGCCTCATGAAACCGGTTACAGGCCGCCGTCTGCGATATCTGCGTCAGCAGCGCGAACGTGTATCGATACAGCGCCTGCTGCAGGGGCGGATTGCTGTTGAATTCCCGGAGGAAGCACGCCGCGGACATGCGCAGTGCCTTGCCGCCGCCCTGAACGATCGCGCGAACTCCGGATTTTCCGACGCCCAGGATGAACGGCATCCCCGCCATGCCCTCTCTGCCAACCATGCCCACCTCGAGGCTGCGACGCTTGTCCACGGTGGTCAGCAGCGAAATCAGACAATCAATGGGAAAATAGACGTACCCAATGGTCCGTCCCGGCTCGTAAAGCACTTGGCGGAATTTCAGCGTAACGGGCTGAAGTTTCTCCCGGATGAATGCGCGATGGCGCTCCGGAATGCCCGCCAGCACCAAATTGGACAGATACTCATCGCTCATCGTCCTCTCCTCAACTGGGCACGGTCGCGACATGACACGACATCGATCCGACCATTGACTCGCGCGCCAGGCGCCCGAGCGCGACACGCGCTCCGTCGCATTTTCGTGCGCTCCGTCCTCGAGCGCAGAACGCGTCCGTCCGGCGCGCCGGATCGGCCATCGACACCGCGCCCCGGGAGCGACGGTTCTCGCGCGGCGGCGCAAGGAGCGGAGGCCGCGACGCGCCAGCGAACTCGCCGCGCACCGTGAACCGGGATCATCCCGGCCTCGGCAGCCGCAGCGTGGGATCTTCGGCCTGCGGCCAGGGAGTGCCCATGCAGCCCGTAGCGCGAGGTGGCGGAGGCGACACCATCAGATTCGCGGCCCGACCGCCCGCCTGGACGCGGCCATCGGCCGTGCCGCCGCGCAGCAAGACCGGCCCCCCTCGGGGGAGCGCGACGTCTCCTCTTCGGACGCCGCCAGATGTCGCCGTGTTCTTCGGGCGGCCCGATCGCAGAACGGCCGAATCCCCGAGTCGCTCGACACCCGGCCGGCGCGGCACATCCTCCCGTGCACAGGTGGCGATGCGGACTGCTGCGGGATCGCACCGGCAGCGAACGGCTGACCAGCGCCTACTCCAGCCGCGTTCGGCTTCCCGCCCGTCGCGCCGTCGCCTTCGCCCGCGGATCCGGCGAGGTGGTCTCACGCTGCGTGGGCTCGCCGGGATC
>JAKBCE010000301.1 GCA_021808195.1 Pseudomonadota bacterium | reverse complement strand
TGTTGTGGCTGCGCGAACTGAAGCGCTACTTCCGCTCCCGGGTGCAGATTGCGGCCTCGCTCGGCCAGCCGCTGCTGTACCTGCTGGCCCTCGGCTACGGCCTCTCCCCGGTGTTCCGCCGCGGCGGTGAAGGCAACTACCTGCAGTTCGTCGCACCGGGCGTGATTGCGATGACGGTGCTCTTCTCCTCGCTGTTCTCCGGCATCCAACTGATCTGGGACCGGCAGTTCGGCTTCCTGAAGGAGACGCTGGTCGCGCCCGTGCCGCGGCTGCACATCATGATCGGGCGCACCTGCGGGGCCGCCACCACCGCGCTGATCCAGGGACTGCTGGTCGCGGCCGTGGCGGTCGCGGCCGGCTTTCGGCCCGTGGGCGTCGGCGGATTGCCACTCGGATTGGCGTTCCTGGCGCTGATTGCGGTGGTGTTCACCGCCGTCGGCACCACCGTCGGCTCGACTCTGCGCGACATGCAGGGCTTCCAGATGGTGATGAACTTCCTCGTCATGCCCATCTTCTTCCTCTCCGGTGCGCTCTATCCGCTCGAGCACCTGCCGGTGCTGCTCGCCGCCCTCACCCGGATTGATCCGCTGACCTACGGGGTCGACGGGCTGCGCGGCGCGCTGATCGCGCGCGGGCATTTCACCAGCCTGCTCGACCTGGCGGTCATGGGCGGCCTCGCCGTCGTCCTGACCCTCGTCGGCGCCTGGCGGTTTTCGCGCATCGAGATCTGAGCCGGCCCCAGGGGACCGATCCGGGTCGAGGGCAGCCTCTGGGGCGAGGCTGAAGGCCAGGCTTCCTGCCCCCCAATGTATGCCTCTATTCGTCAAAAATGACGAATAGAATCGATTTTTGTGTTTAATTCGCCATGTATAACGAATCCCACATATCTATTTTTTAGCGTATAATTCGCCACATATAACGAGTCCTGAACGGATTCGGCCATTACTCGCAATTTACGGCGATTTATGACCGTCTATTCTGATCTGACCGATCCCGCTGCCCTGCAGACGCTGGGCCAGCGCATCGAGCAGCATCGCATCGCGGGAAACCTCACCCAGGCCGAGCTCGCCGAACAGGCCGGCATCGGCAAGCGCACCCTGGAGCGGATCGAGCGGGGACAGGGCACGGAGCTGCTCACCTTCATCCGCGTGCTGCGCGTGTTGCAGCTGATCGAAGGGCTCGATCGACTGATCCCGGAACTGCCGGTGAGTCCGATCGCGCAGCTGAAGTTGCGGGGCAAACAGCGCCAGCGCGTGACTCACGCCCGTGCAACGGCGGAGGATGCCGAGCCCACAGGGTCGTCGGGCCATGCCGCCGAGGCGAAGCCCTGGACGTGGGATCCCCCCGCCGCGCAACGGCCCGACACCGCGAAGGGCAAGCCCCGGGCATGAGCACGACGGCCGAGGTGAGACTCTGGGGGCGGCGCATCGCCGCAGTCTCCCTGGATGACGGACGCGACGTCGCGGCATTTCAGTACGATCCGGATTTCGCGCGCAGCGGGATCGAAGTCGCCCCGCTCAGCATGCCGCTCGCCTCGCGCATCTACACGTTCCCGTCGCTCCCACGGATCTCCTTCCACGGCCTGCCGGGACTGCTGGCCGACTCGTTGCCCGACAAATTCGGCACCGCACTGATCAACGCCTGGCTTGCCACACAAGGCCGCTCACCCGAGACGTTCAACGCCATCGAGCGCCTCTGTTACATCGGTACGCGCGGCATGGGCGCGCTGGAGTTCGCCCCGGTGACCGGTCCGCGGCATCGACGTACGAGCACGATCCGCGTCGACGCTCTGGTTGAACTGGCCGCCGACATCCTCGAGCGCCGCAGCGCACTGCACGACTCGTTTACCGCCGCACGGCGCAACGGTGCGCTCCAGGATCTGCTGCGGGTCGGAACCTCGGCGGGCGGTGCTCGTGCCAAGGCCATCATCGCCTGGAACCCCGAGACCAACGAGGTGCGTTCCGGGCAGGTCACCGCGCCGGCAGGCTTCGGCTACTGGCTGTTGAAGTTCGACGGCGTGAGCGGCAACCGCGACAAGGAACTGGAAGATCCCCAGGGCTACACCGTCATCGAATATGCCTATGGGCTGATGGCACGGGACGCCGGCCTGCAGATGACTGAATGCCGGATCCTGGAGGAAGGGGGACGGCGGCACTTCATGACCCGCCGCTTCGATCGCACCGAAGACGGGGGCAAGCTGCACATGCAGTCGCTCGCTGCGCTCGCCGATCTGGACTTCAATGCCGCCGGCGCGCACTCCTACGAGCAGGCTTTTGGCGTCATCCGGCGGCTGCAGTTGCCGATGCAGGCCACCGAGCAGCTGTTTCGCCGCATGGTGTTCAACGTCGTCGCCCGAAACCAGGACGACCACGTGAAGAACATCGCGTTCCTGATGAACCCGCAGGGCGAGTGGTCACTCGCCCCGGCCTTCGACGTGACGTATGCCTACAACCCGGTGGGGCATTGGACCGGCTCACACCAGATGACGATCAATGGCAAACGGGACGGGTTCACCCTGGAGGATTTCCGCACCTGCGCCACGACGGCGGGCCTGAAGCGTGGACGTGCTGAAACTCTGCTCGATGAGGTGCGCACGGTCGTGCAGCGCTGGCCGAGGTATGCAGAGCAGGCGGGCGTGTGGCCCCGGCAGCGCGATCAGATCCGCTCGGCGCTGCGGCTCGACTTTCCCCGCAACGATTCCGCCGCTCGATCGTAAGCGGCGGTGTCCGCAGCTCACGTCCCGAACAGCCGCTGTGCCTCGGCCGGACGCCCAAACAGATAGCCCTGGTAGCGGCTGCAGCCGCACTCGCGCAGCACCTCGAGTTGCGCCTGCGTCTCGACGCCCTCGGCGATCACATCGAGGCCGAGATGGCGGGCGATGGCGATGATGGTCGCGACGATCGCCCGGTCGTTCGGGTCCGTCACGATGTCGCGCACGAACGTCTGATCGATCTTCAGCTGATCGAGCGGCAGCTGCTTCAGATACTGCAGGGACGAGTAGCCGGTCCCGAAGTCATCGAGCGAGAACTGCACGCCCTCTTCCTTCAGCCGCCGCATG
>JAKBCE010000300.1 GCA_021808195.1 Pseudomonadota bacterium | reverse complement strand
CCTCGACCGGCGATAGACCGCCGCCTCGGCTGACGGTTCCTAGCATGCCGCGAAAATGCTTCCGGAAACAGATGTGGACAAGTGACGACAGTCAAACGCATGAGACTGCGTCAACGCTGTTGGAATGCGATTGATTCTCGAGCTGTATGCGAACGGCGACAGGGTGCAGCCGTGTTTATGTTTAGTGGGAGTTGTGAGCGGGCTCACGGCGGGAATGCATTCTTGGGGGAGGTGCGTGATCGAGCCTTGGCGTTTCGGGCCAGAACGGGGATGAGGACGGAGACGGAGGGGGGCCGGGGCTGCGGGGCGGGGTTGGCGAGCAGGCGATAGGTTGCCGGCGCAATCAGTGCGCTGGCGTGCGCATTGCCGGCACAGGCTAGTCTTCTCAATGGCACGAGCAGCGGACTGGCGAGCCCGAGCGTTACGAACTAGTTCACGACCCCCTCGCTGGCGGCGGACACGGTCGTGACCAACCAGTTCGCCGGCGTGACGTTCAGCCCGAATCTCTATTACGACCCGCAGGACGGGACACAATATGGCATCGCGGGCATTTTGCTGGGCAACTTCTCGACTGATCAGTTCATCAACCCCGTGACGATCAGCTTTGCTTCACCCGTTGACGGTGCCCCGTTCCAGATGGCCGCCGATGTCACGCCGTTTTCCTTCGTGGCCTATAACGGGTCCACGGTCGTCGACTCGGGGGCCTCGACGGTTTCGTATCCGTCCAGGTCGCTGTTCTACGGCGCTCCCGACCAGCTGACCTCGATCGTGATTACCCAGACCGGAGCGGGTGGGGGCCCGTATTACCTCCTGGGCAATCTGCAGGAAGGCGCGTCGGTTCCGGAGACGGGGGCCGCTGCGCTCGCGCTGGCCGACCTGGGACTGCTGGACATGGTGCTCACGCTGCGCAGACGCCGCGCAGTGTGAGATTCGGAGCCTGCTCGATGGAAAACGCCGCGATTTCGCGGCGTTTTCCATTCTGGGGCCACCGCAGTGGGTCGCGCTCCGCCGCACGTCAGACGGCCGTGCGAGCACCCCAGGGAAAGAGGGCGCGTTGCGGCCCACGTCGGGCGCGGGCGTTGATGGGCTTTCAGCGGCTGTTCGCCGAGTCGCGGTACGTGCCGCCGCGCTAGTGCTCCGGCTTCAAATGCGATCGGCTTGATTCCGGCGGCCGACCCGCGGACGCTGTGCGCGAGGCAGTCGGAGCGGGCGATGGCCGGAAGATATATGGGTATCGGACTCGCGGTGGGACTGGCGCTTGGCGCCGGCATCGGAGCGGCCTTGCACAACCTGGCCATTGGGATGGCGCTGGGCACGGGGCTCGGTGTCTCCCTGGGCGCCTCCCTGGGTGCGGCGGCACGCACCACCCGGGCGAGGCGGGCAGGGCGGTCGGATGTGCGCAGGTCCTGAACGGCCGAAATGCCCCCGATCTGCGGGGCTACCGGGATGAGGCCGGATCAGCGGCCTCGCGGACTCAGGGCGCGACCGGCCCTTCCGCACTGAACAGGCCGCGCGCCTGCAGTACTTCGCGCATGGGCGCGAACGGGAACTCCGTGAGCACGCGGTGTAGTCGCGCCTCGCAGCGATGCAGGTTGGTGTAGTGGCGAAAGCGCGAAAGCGCCCCGACCCGGATGCGCGGCTGCTCGGGATCGATTTGCCAGGGATGCAGATAGAACGGGAAGGCCCGGCTGCGGCGGTTGATCTGGCGCAGTCCGGCGCGGGTCAGCCAGTAGGGGAAGATCCGGAAGTAGCCTCCGCCGCACACCGGCACCTTCATGCCGAAGACGCTCGCCGGCACCATCGGGAACTCAACCAGCTCGCGCCCCGAGGGCGCGGTGACGCGGCCCGGTTCCGGCGAGGCGTCCGGGATGCCGTAGCGGTCGTGGCGGATGGGAAATATAGAAGAGTCGTAGTGGAACCCCAGATCGATGAGCGTATCGAGCGCCCAGAGCGTCTTGCGGATCACGGAGAAACTCGCGGCCCGGTAGCCGTGCACCGGCGCGCCGAGCGCATCCTCGAGCAGCTGCTTGGCATGCGCGGTCTCGTCGCGGAACACTTCCGGCGTCTGTTCATAGATGAGCTGGTGCGAGTAGCCGTGGCAGGCCACCTCGTGTCCGGCGGCTGCGATGCGCCGGACCAGTCGCGGATAGCGCTCGGCGACCCAGCCGAGCACGAAGAACGTGCCCGTCACCCCGCGCTCGGCGAGCAGCGCGAGCAGCCGCTCCATGTTCTGCTCCACCCGGCACTCCCGGCTCGACCAGCTCTCGCGCGGCACGGTCGCTGCCTGTGCAGCCACGTGGAAGTCGTCCTCCACGTCGACGGTGAAGGCATTGAGCGGGGCGCAGAGGTCTGCAGGGGCTGGTCCATGGCCGGCACTGTAGCGATGTAGGCGACCGGGAGGTGTGGCGGGTGCTCAAAACGAGAACGGCCCCCGAAGGGGCCGTTCCCGGTGACACGAAGGTGTCGGGGCGCGCGCGGCGGATCAGCCCTGCCGCACCGCCCGGCGGCGCATGAACACGCCCAGTCCGAGCAGGCTGGCACCGAACAGCGCGAGCGTGCCCGGCTCCGGTACTGTCGCGCCGGTGATGGTGCCGCCGACCGTGAAGGCCGCGCAGCTCTCCACAGTGCAGCTGGTATCGAAAGTCTGGACCAGCGTCAGCGAATACGGACCACCCGACACCGGTCCACCGCCTACCCTAGTCATGCCGCCGGTGGCGCTGAGCGACACTGGATTGGCGCTGCCGGCGATGGTGCCGCCCATGCCGAAGTAGGTGTTGGTCAGATCGTAGTACGCCTGCTGCGTCACCGAGCCCGTACCAGTCTGGATGTCGGTGAGCGCGGTCGCGAAGGCGCTGGTGGGAGCCGTGAAGCCCACGTCGCTCAGCGACACCGTGAGCGGATCGCAGCCCGCTTCATTCACGCAGGCCGCCACTGTACCGCTGAGGCTGAGGCCGAAAGGCGTCAGCGACGGCGAGTTGCTGTTGCCGGTGAGCACCGTATAGATGTCCCATCCCATGAAATTCGCATTGGCATAGCCTGCAGTATTGGCCGTCTGATAGAAGGTCA
>JAKBCE010000299.1 GCA_021808195.1 Pseudomonadota bacterium | reverse complement strand
CGCTTGCGCCGGCCAGGACGTCCGCATGATGAACGAGTCGCGATCCGCCGCGGTAGACCAGCACTCCCATCAGCACGAAGAGTGCAGCCGGCAGTGCGGGGCCGTGTCGGATGAGCGCTAAGAGCAGGGCGGATCGCATCGGGGATCAGTGCGGGCCGGCGCTTGGGTCGCACGCTAGCCGGGGATACCGTGATGCTTGGTCGGTCCGCTGTGCTCGGTGTCGATGTCCACCTGCAATGCCTTCAGTGCGAGCTGAACCTCTCTTTGCAGATCCTCGTATGGACCGGGCATCCCCTCCTCGGTGGCAACATCGCGCTCGGCGGCGTCATACGCCCATTGATACAGGAGTTGCAGCTTCTCACCCTGCGTCAGGTGAGGATCCAGCGCGAGCGCGCGCGGCGAGGAAAACGTCGAATGCGCTGCGGGCAGAGGGGCACCTGCGTTGTGCCGAAGCGGCGTGTGTGGTGCGCTCATGATGTTGCTCCAGCGGCAGAACAGTGGAGGTCGGTGGGGTTGCTCGCGCTCGATGTGCCGCGCAGCGCGGTCGGGACGCCGCCGGCCGCCGGTCATGGGGGAACGAGGGGCGCGCCCGATTCAATGCCGACGAATTCGGTGGTCGGACTGTCGTTCGACACGAGGGTCTTGATGTCCTCGACACGCTCGTCGCGCACGTCGACCATGAGAAGCACCTTGCCGTCCTTTTCGATGGCGGTGTGGAACTTCTGCAGATGTGAACTCGGCACGGACGCGCCGCCGAGGAGGGTCATCAAACCGCTCACGCTGGCGCCGAGTAGGGCAAACAGCGCGATCGCGCCGCCACCGAGCGCGAAGCCGAGGTCCTCGAAGGTCAGAACCACCATTCCGGCGAGGGCGCCGAGTGCCCCGCCGGCGGCGAGCCCCCGGGTGAGCCCGGGCAGTGCGTCGGTCCGGTCGACGCCCGCGGGCGGTAGGTCCTCCAGAGGGATGTCATGGCGGGCGATGACCATCAGGTTCGGATCGCCGATCCCGGCGTGGCGCAGTGCCGAGACCGCCCGGCGCGTCGTCTCGACATCCGGGGACAGGAAATAGAGGCGTTTCATCCGCAATCTCCGCAACGAGCGGGTCGATGCAGCGACGGTATTCCGCCTGCCGACGGTGCGCATCAGGAGAACTACCCACGGATCGCGGGTCGAATGCTCTTTGTGACGCGGCGCTCCTGACTGTAGCCTCAACTGTGCCTTTGGGCTGCGTCGCCTGCGAACCACCCGCGCTCGCGCACCGCACATGCGATCCGCCGTACGGAGGAGGACAGTACCGGCTTGCGCCCTGCAGCGGCGGGCGATAGCGTGTACGCATCAAATGCCCGAACGGCACAACGCCGTTCGGTGGATGTGCGGCAGAGTCTGCAGGAGAACGTGTCATGCGCGCCAAGATCCTTTCTCGACTGACAATCGTGACGGCCGGTGTGCTGCTCGGTGCAGTCCCGCTGGTGTCGGCGGCTCAAGGGGCGGTTCAGGCGGTCTGGGCCAACCGTCACGTTCGATTCATCTATCAGGGCTTCACGACGTATTACTCCTGCGGCGGGCTGCGCGAGGAAGTGGAGCAGATGCTGCAGAAGCTCGGTGCACGCGACCTGAAGGTGCACGAATACGGGTGTGTGCGTGGTTCGGGCGTGGAGACCTTTCCCGGCGTGCAGGTCAGCATGCAGGTGCTGGTGCCGGCCTCCTCGGAGCACGGCAAGAGCAGCGGGCCGATGGTCGGTGCACATTGGCAGAATGTGGTGCTCCTGGCGAGCAATTCGAGTCTTCAGGATCAGGGGAACTGCGAACTGATCGAGCAGTTCAAGGAGACCTTCCTGCCGCTGTTCACGACGCGCAATATCCGTTACGAGTCGAATTGCGTGCCGCATCAAGTGACCTACGGGACGCATCTGAGCACGGAGGTGCTGATGGCCGATGCGCCTGCCATGCACCGCCACTGAGCATGGTGCGCGGGCCACGGGTCGCGGATCCACCGAGGGTGCGCGCCACAGGGCGGATCAAGACTCCGGGTCGGGCGCTCGGTGCCGGCGGAACACCTTCTCCAGTTCCACGACCACCAGGATGAGCAGCCCGGCGCCGATGCACCCGCCGAACTGTCCGCCGCTCAGCGACTCAGTCCCGAACAGCGGATGCAGCGCCGGAGCGTACACGACCAGCAACTGGAGCGCTGCGGCGAGCGATACGGCGAGCAGCAGGGGCACGTTGCCGAGCAACCGCAGTGCGAACAGCGACGTGCGTTCGGAGCGGATGGCGAGCACGTGCCCGATCTGCGTGAAGCACAGCGTGGTGAAGACGGCGGTCCGCCAGGCGCTCGAACCGCTTTGCAGGAACCACGCCTGGGTCGCGAGTGCCAGTGCGGCCATGAGCGCGCCGACGACGAGGGCATGCAGGCCGAGTCCGCGAGCGAACAGGCTCTCGGTCGGCGGACGCGGAGGACGGGCCATGACATCCGCCTCTGCAGGCTCGGCGGTGAGCGCAATGCCGGGCAGGCTGTCGGTGACTAAATTGATCCAGAGGATCTGAATCGGCAGCAGCGGGACCGGGAGGCCGAGGAACGGCGCGAGAAAGATGGTCCAGACTTCGCCGGAATTCGTCGTCAGAATGTAGCGCACGAACTTGCGCAGATTGTCGTAGATCCGGCGCCCCTCGCGGACCGCCCCGACGATGGTCGCGAAGTTGTCATCGAGCAGTACCATGGCGCTGGCTTCCCGGGCCACGTCGGTACCCGTGACGCCCATGGCGACCCCGATGTCGGCGCGCTGCAGGGCCGGTCCGTCGTTGACGCCGTCGCCGGTCATGGCGACGATCTGACCGTCGCGTTGCAGCGCATTGACCAGCCGGACTTTCTGCTCCGGAGCGATGCGAGCGTAGACCTGCACGGTGCGGACCTGCTCCCGGAGCGCCGCGTCGCCCAGGGCGTCAAGCTGCACCCCAGTGAGTACGGTGCCGCCCTCGGCAAGCAGTCCGATCCGCTGTGCGATGGCCCGCGCGGTCGCCGGGTGATCGCCCGTGATCATGACCGGAACGATACCCGCGTCGCGACAGGCCGCCACC
>JAKBCE010000298.1 GCA_021808195.1 Pseudomonadota bacterium | reverse complement strand
TCGAGCGAAAACAGCGCCTCGAAGAACCAGATCCGTCCACCCTCGCTCCAGGCCCGCCACACCGAGTCACGCCGGTCGATGAGACGGCTGAGCAGCCGCAACGGCGCTGGCAGTACCGCCGCGCTCGCCACGCGGATCGCCCCGGCGAGCACCAGGGGAACGGAAGCGATCAGCGAATCGAGCAAATCGCCGATGCGCCCCGGATGCTGAACGGTTCGCAGTCGCTGAGTTTCCATGATCACGCACTCCATAATCGGCGCGCCGAGCGATGCGCGGCGCACGGGCGTATGCGAGGGCGAGTTGGGGCCCCGGTGAGTTGGGGGGGCGCGGGAGAGCCGGCGCCGGGAGAGACGCGGCGTGCGTCTGAGCGGGGGCGCACGGAATAAGGTGCGTCCCGGGTTTTTATGTTATCTGGATTTCGCCGCGGGACTGCGAACCCGGTCACAGTCCGGCTCGGACACCGTACGCCGTGGCAGGCTGCCGAGTTCGTTGATCGCCTCCAGCGCGGTCAGCATGCCGGCGGCGCTGTCGAGCAGCCGCATGCGCCGCACACGCGCCGCGGCCCGCAGCGTCTCGAATGCGTCCTGCCGGCTCAGGTGCAGCCGCTCCATCAGCACCCCGCACGCCATGCTGATGGTCCGCGAGCGCTCCAGCGCCTCGCTCATACGCACGAGTCGCGCCCGTAGCTCCCGAACTTCGACCGAGCGCTGCAGCGCCCCGAGAATCACCGGGACGCACTGCGGCAAGGTCGGATAGCTGCCGGCGATGAACGCGAGTGCGCCATGCTCGGCGGCAGCGGCTGCGCCGCGCTCGTCCCACTGCGCGGCGAACACGATGTACGGAATCTCTAGCATGCCGGAGAGCGTGGCGCCGAGGGCGTAATCCGGCTCGGCCCCGGCGGCGACGCAGAGCATCACCAGATCGGGCATCTCGGCGCTCACCGCGGCCATCAGATCGGTCGGATCGGCATGCACGGCGGCGTGGTGTCTGCGCTCGAGGAGCAGATCGGCAAGGCCCGTTGCGACCGACGTGTCGCTCGCGGTGATGAGGATCCGCCAGGATTTGGTGCGTTGCGAAGTCACTGTGTCTGCATCGCTCCTGTGCCGTTGCGGCGCGCCGGTGGCTTGCGCTTGCGCCGTTGCCGATCGCGGCAGGCCACAGGTGCCGCGGCCAATTCCCCGGGGCGATGTCACCTGCGCGGCCCGGGGCGGCTGCACCGGCTGACTCACCGCGGCCTTCCTGGCGCTTCAAGAGGTTTGTGACGGGTCACTTGATGACACACAGTGAGGAATTCGCGCTGAATCGAGCCTGAATGTCTCGCGCACCGTCGCTGAGTTGAGACGCCGCGGCATCGGCGCGCAATCTGAGCGTGCACGTCGCGCATGACTGCAAAATTTTTCCTAACAGTCGTTTTTCGCACAGGCTCACGCCCGCACTCGGGGTCTCAGCCGGCGCTGCGCGCTGCGCGCCGCGGCGCCGGCTGAGCCGATGCGGTCGCGATCAACTCCAACACTTCCCCGACCAGCGCGCGCATCGCGAGGGCGGCGCGCTCGGCATCGCCTGCAACGATGGCATCGAGGACTTCCTCATGTTGGGCGATGCCCGCCGCACGGCCCTTGATGCGGTTGGTGAAGCGGATCGAGATGCGCAGCGCCGTATTGATCATCGGGTCGAGCTGCGCGAAGAAGCGGTTGCCGGTGGCGGCGAGCACCGCGGTATGGAAGGCGATGTCGGCCGCCACCGGCTCGTCATCGCCCTGACCGGCGGCCTGCATGCGCTCGAGGCCGGCGCGAATCTGCTCGATCGCCTCGCGATCGGCGCGGCTCGCTGCGAGCGCCGCGGCGGCCGGCTCGATGGCGAGGCGCATTTCGGTGAACTCCGCGAGCAGCTGCAGGGAGAATTTCCGCTCGAGCAGCCAGCGCAGAACATCCGGGTCGAGCAGATTCCAGTGTGACTCCGGGGTGACGCTTGTGCCCTGGCGCGGACGGGCCTGCAGCAGACCCTTGGCCGTGAGCATCTTCACCGCTTCGCGCGTCACCGAGCGGCTGGTGCCGTGCTGGCGCGAGAGCTCCCCTTCGGTCGGAAAGGGCTGCGCTGCGAACGCACCGGTGACGATCAGTTGCCCGAGGGTCTCCACCAGGCCATAGGTCAAGCTGCGTTCGCGCGGATTTCTCGGTTGGGCCACGGATCCATCTTTCGCATCGGCACAGGGAAGGGCGACCGCAGTATATCCGCCTCGCGCGGTCATCCGCGGCCTGCGGACGGGGGTTTGCCTCCCGTCCGACATATTATATGATTATTAATCTCAACCCAGGATTCGAAACGGAACCGGCATGAGCGGATCGGAACGCGATCGGAACTCCAAGCCCAAGCTGCGCTCGCGCGCCTGGTTCGACGATCCGGCCGACCCGGGCATGACGGCGCTGCACCTCGAACGCTACCTCAATTATGGCCTGACGCTTAAGGAGCTGCAGTCCGGCAAGCCCATCATCGGCATCGCCCAGACCGGCTCGGACCTCTCGCCCTGCAACCGCCACCACCTGGTGCTCGCCGAGCGCATTGCCGCCGGCATCCGCGCCGCCGGCGGCGTGCCGATCGAGTTCCCGGTGCATCCGATCCAGGAGACGAGCCGCCGGCCGACCGCTGCGCTCGACCGCAACCTTGCCTACCTCGGCCTGGTCGAGGTGCTGCACGGCTATCCGCTCGATGGCGTCGTGCTCACGATCGGCTGCGACAAGACCACGCCAGCGTGCCTGATGGCCGCCGCCACGGTCGACATCCCGGCCGTGGCGCTCTCGGTCGGACCGATGCTCAACGGCTGGTTCGAGGGCAAGCGAGTCGGCTCCGGGACCATCGTCTGGGAGTCGCGCCAGCTGCTCGCCGCCGGCAAGATCGACTACGACGGCTTCATGCAACGCGTCACCGCCTCGACCTCCTCGACCGGCTATTGCAACGTCATGGGCACGGCGAGCACGATGAATGCCATCGCCGAGGCGCTCGGCATGCAGCTGCCGGGCTCCGCGGCAATCCCCGCCCCGCATCGGGAGCGCGCGCAGATCGCCTACGAGACCGGCGAACGCATCGTGCAGATGGTGCA
>JAKBCE010000297.1 GCA_021808195.1 Pseudomonadota bacterium | reverse complement strand
TGAGGCCGTCATGACCGACGAGCGGCGAATTCGTTCGATCGCCATCGTCGGCGGGGGAACCGCCGGGTGGCTCGCGGCCAGCATACTGGCCCGGGCCGCCCCGGCGGGGACCGCGATCAGCGTGATCGAGTCGGGGCAGATCGCCCCGATCGGGGTGGGCGAGGCAACCATTCCGCCGTTCGTCGATCTGCTGCGTTTCTTAGGAATCGATGAGACGGAATTCGTACGCGCGACCGGTGCCACGTACAAACTCGGGATTCTGTACCGGGATTGGTTGCTGAGCGGCCACGAGTACTGGCATCCATTCGGGACGTTCGGCACGACGATCGAGCGCCGGCCGTTCCATCATTATTGGCACCGTGCGCTCGCGGCGAACCGAAATCCCCGGATCGGGGAGTTCAGTCTCTGTGCGGCGCTCGGGACGGCCGGCAAGTTCCGCTTCCCTGATCCGCGCGCATCGGGTGCGGCGGCAGGCCTGCGCTATGCATTGCATTTCGATGCGGCCACGGTCGCGGGGTTTCTGCGTCAATTCGCGGCCGGACTCGGTGTGCAGCGGCTCGAGCGCACCGTGGCGACGGCGACGCGTCGGGCGGACGGTTTCATCGAGGAACTCGTGTTCACCGATGGGGAGCGTCTCGGGGCGGACCTATACATCGACTGCAGCGGGTTTCAGGGCGTGCTCATCGAGCAGGTCCTGCACAGCGGATATGTCGATTGGCGCGCGGTTCTACCCTGTGATCGGGCGGTTGCGGCGCCGACGGCAATCAGCGGGAACCGGCCACCGTACACGCTCGCCAGCGCGCGTGCGTCCGGCTGGCAGTGGCGCATTCCGCTGCAGCACCGCTTCGGCAATGGATACGTGTATTCGAGCGCGCATGTCAGTGACGCCGCGGCGACCGATGACCTGCTGGGGAAGGTGGGCACGCCGCTCACCGAGCCGCGCGTGCTGCGCTTCACGGCCGGCCATCGCCGCCACCTCTGGAGCCACAATTGCGTCGCACTCGGACTGGCCTCTGGCTTTCTCGAGCCGCTCGAGTCGACCAGTATCCAGCTGGTCATCAATGGCGTGTTCAATCTGCTCGATCATTTCCCCGATCGCGCATTCGATCCGGCCAATATCGCGGCCTACAACCGGGAGCTGACCGAGGAGCTCGAGCAGATCCGCGATTTCCTGATCCTGCATTACTGGGGGACACTGCGCGATGACACCCCGTTCTGGCGGGAGGTGCACGCCGTGCGGCTGCCGGAGAGTCTGCGGCAGAGGATCGAGCTGTATCGGGGCACCGGACGGATCAGGGCCCGCTCCGGTGAACTGTTCACCGATCTGTCCTGGTTCTACATCTTTGCCGGGCTCGGCATGCGTCCCGCGGCGCCGGACCCGCTGATCGATGAGGGCGCGGTCGCGCGCGCCGAGAATGTGCTCTATTCGCTGCGCCAGAACATTGCCCGCGAGGTACGCGCGGCACGCGCGCACGACAGCTACTTCGCCCCGGGACAGCCGGCCGCCGCGCAGGACCTGCCGGCGTCCGCCGAACCGGCCTGAGTGTCGGCGCGGGCCTAGCGCTCGCTGCGGGCGGGGGCGAGCCGAACCGGTCGAATGGCGCCGATCCCGAAGGCGCAGATGCACAGGTAGGCCAGCATCGGCACGAGGTACGCGGACCGAAGGCCCGTGGCGTCGGCGACCTGCCCGACGATCACCGGCAGCACGGCCCCGCCGACAATCGCCATGCACAAAAGACCCGAGGTTGCGGCGTTCGAGGCGCTCGAGCGCTCGAGGGTCAGGGTGAAGATGACCGGGAACATGATCGAATTGAACAGGCCCACGGCGAGGGCGGCCCAGCCGGCCATTGCCCCGGGGGCATGGCTCACGGTCAGGCACAGGGCGGCGGCGATGGCCGCGGTGCCGGCGAGCAGCACCGGGGCCCGCAGCCGGCGCAGCAGTCCGCTGCCGATGAAGCGGCCGACCATCGCGCCGCCCCAGTACAGACTGACCCATTTGCCGGCCTGCTCGAGCGGGATATCGAACACGTCGGGGCGATGCAGGAAGATGGCCATCGCGCTGCCGATCGAGACTTCCGCGCCGACGTAGAGAAATATAGCGGCCGCACCGAGCACCGCCCAGCGTGAGCGCAATGCTTCGCGCAGCGAGCCGGTGGCCGGTGCAGAGGCGTGTGCGTGTACCGAGGCGTGTTGCGGCGCAGTCTGTGGCAGGTTGAGCTTGCCGCGCACCGAGGCGATGAACAGCGCCAGCAGCGCGATGAGCGCGGCGACGCCCAGGAACGCGAGGTCGATGTGGTGCAGCGAGGTCGTGCGCTGCGCCGCGGTGATCGCTCCGGCATGAACGGTGAATATCCCGCCGGCGAGCAGCACGCTCGAGGCGAGGTACGGCGCGATGGCGGTGCCGAGCGAATTGAACGCCTGGGACAGCGTCAGCCGGAAATGCGACCGCTCTGGTGGCCCCAGTGCGGCGGCGAGCGGATTGGCGGCGACCTGCAGGATGGTGATGCCGCTGGCGATGATGAACAGTGCCACCAGCACCTGGGCAAAGGTGCCGATCGCGGTCGCGAAGGGCACCCAGAGACATCCGGCGATCATGATCCCGAGCGCGGTGAGAATCGATCGGGCGTACCCCAGTCGCCTCAGCAGCGCCGCGGCGGGCAGCGAGATCACCCCGTACGCCATGAAGAACGCGAACTGCGTGAGCATCACTTCGGCATAGGAGAGCTGGAAGATCGATTTCATCGCCGCAATCAGCGGATCGACCGTGACCGTGATGAAGCCCCACGCGAAAAAGAGCGTGGTGATCGAGGCGAACGCTCCCCGTTGCGCTCCGTGAGGAGCAACGGTGGCGTGGGCGGGCGAAGGCAGGGGCTCAGTGCGCATGGGCTCTACTCATCCGGTTGACTCGCCGAGAGGGCAGGCCTGAGCGATCAGGCCCGCGCGCTCACGGTGCCGCAGATCGGCGCCGAGTTCAATGACCGTGCTCGATCGCCACGCTCGTGCCGCGGGTATTCCATCCCTTCAGCTGCACGCGCGCGCAGCGTTCGCCCCGGCGCGGGCAGCTGATGCGGATTTGCCGGTGCTCACCGGGCATCAGCGTCAGGAAGTTTG
>JAKBCE010000296.1 GCA_021808195.1 Pseudomonadota bacterium | reverse complement strand
TACGCCATGATCGCCCCGCCGCGCATCGCGCGCGAGACGGTTGCCGAGCTCGCCGAGGCGGTGAGCGCATGAGTGCGCCGCGGCGCACCGTCGCGCTGATCGGCGCACCGACCGACGTGGGCGCCGCGGAGCTCGGCGCCTCGATGGGCCCGGAGGCCATGCGGGTGGCCGGCGTGCGTGCCGCGCTCGAGGCACGTGGGCTGGACGTGCTCGACCGCGGCAATCTCGCCGGACCGGGTAACCGCGACGAGGCGGCACGCGACGGCTTCCGCAATCTGGCCGCAGTGGTGGCTTGGAACGAGCTGGTGCACGAGGCGGTATACGGCGCGCTTGGCGAGGGGCACCTGCCGATCATGCTCGGCGGCGATCACTCGCTCGCGGTCGGCTCGATCAGCGCCGTGGCGCGGCACTGTCGCGACACCCATCAGAAGCTGCGCGTGCTGTGGCTGGATGCGCACGCGGATTTCAACACCGGGGAGCTCTCCCCGAGCGGCAATCTGCATGGCATGCCCCTCGCCTGCCTGTGCGGTCTGGGCCCGCGGGTGCTCACCGGCCTCGGCGGGCAGAGCCCGGCCATCCATCCGCAGTGGATCCGCCAGATCGGCATTCGCAGCGTCGATGAGGGCGAGCGGCGCCTCGTGCACGAGCTCGCCGTGGAGGTGTTCGACATGCGCTACATCGATGAGATGGGCATGCGCGCCACCATGGAGCAGGCGTTGAGCGGCATCGACGCCGACACCCATCTGCACGTGAGCTTCGATGTGGATTTTCTCGATCCGGACATCGCCCCGGGCGTCGGGACGACCGTGCCGGGCGGTCCGACGTACCGCGAAGCGCAGCTGTGCATGGAAATGATTGCCGATACCCGCCGCGTCGGCTCACTCGACGTGGTGGAGCTCAATCCGGCGCTCGATGAACACAACCGCACTGCGAAGATCGCCGTCGATCTGCTCGAGTCGCTGTTTGGCAAGAGCACCCTGGTGCGCCGTCAGCATCCGGGCCGTCCGCTCGATGTGGTCGGTGCGCGCAGCGGCACGGTCTGAGCGTGCCGGACGTGCAGCGGCGCGCCGCCGCTGCACGGCTCACTCCGCTGCGGCGCGGCAATGCTGGCGGATGAATTCCTCGTGCGTCGGCAGTGTGGCGGCGCAGCCGGCGATCACGGCGCGAACGTCATCGAGCGCCGCCTGCGGGTTCGGTCCGACGCTGTCGGCGAACGGATCGTAGCCGGCGCTCCGGGCGCCCTGGCCGATCAGCATGTGGAACCAGCTCTGCACCGAGAACAGCTCGTTCTCATCGCGCATCAACCGGCCGTAATTGGCAAACAGCTCGAGGCGCTCGCGCAAGCTCTCGGGCAGTTCCGTGGCCCGACACTGCGCCCAGAACGGACCGTCCCGCTCGGTGAAATGATAGTGCGCGAGGAGGAAGTCGCGCGCCCGCTCGTAGTCGAAGGCGAGCTGCCGGTTGTACTCCTCGATGTCGCGGGGGTGAAAGTTCCGGTCGGGAAAGAGCTTCAGCAGCACGAACAGGCCACGCTGGATGAGGTGGATGCCGGTGGACTCGAGCGGCTCGAGAAACCCTGCCGAAAGCCCGATGGCCACGCAGTTGCGGTTCCAGCTCTTGCGGCGTCGGCCGGTCGTGAAGCGCAGCCGCAGCGGCTCGCGCAGCGGCCGGCCCTCGAGGCTCCCGAGCAGGGCCGCTTCGGCCACATCATCGTCCATGAACTGGCTGCTGTAGACGTAACCGTTGCCCACCCGGTTCTGTAGCGGGATGCGCCATTGCCAGCCCACATCGCGAGCCTTGGCGAGCGTGTGCGAGGAGAGCGGGCCGGTGCGCTCGCACGCCACCGCAATGGCCCGATCGCACGGCAGCCAGTGCGTCCAATCGTCGTATCCGGTCTTGAGCGCCCCTTCGATCAGCAGGCCGCGAAAGCCGGTGCAGTCGATGTACAGATCCGCGCCGATGCGCTCGCCGCTCTCGAGCGTCAATGACTCGATGAAGCCGTCCTCGCCGCGCAGAGCAACGCTGCGTACCTTGCCCTCGGTCCGACGTACGCCGCGTGCTTCGGCATAGCCGCGCAGGTAGGTGGCAAAGCGCTTCGCATCGAGGTGCAGCGCGTAAACCACGGTCGAGAGCGGGGAGTGCTGTCGGGGCGTGGGCCGTGCGAAGCGGGCGTCCCGCGCCGCCATGGCCTGCAGCGAGTAGACGTCGAGCGGCGCCGCCGTTCCAGCGTGCGCGCACTTGTGCCAGTAGGTGTAAAAGGGCACCCCGCGAAGCGGGGCGCCCGTGGGCCCGAATGGGTGGATGTAGCTGTGACCGGCCCGCCGCCAGTCCTTGAACTCGATGCCGAGTTTGAAGGTGGCCTGCGTCTTGCGGATCAGCTCGTTCTCGTCGATTCCGTGCGTACGGAGGTACTCGATGATCGGCGGGATGGTCGCCTCGCCGACGCCCACCGTGCCGATCTCCTCGGACTCGATGAGCCGGATACTACCGTTGAGATGCGGAAAGGACTGCGAGAGTGTCGCCGCGGCCATCCAGCCGGCGGTTCCCCCGCCGACGATGGCCACGCTGCGAATGGGCTGATTGGTCACCCACCTAGTTTAGTACTTGCAGTGCCGCGCGATAAGGCTCTCGGCGAGTTCCTGTTTGCCCGAGCGCACCGTCGGCTGGAAATCCGAGGCGATCGCCAGGTCCGCGAGCGCCGCCAGATCGAGCGAGCCGCTCTCGATGCGCTGACCGAGCGGCCCGTCCCACCCCTGGTAGCGGGTTTTCTTCAGATCGGCAAGCTTGCGCTCGGCAACGACGTCGGCAGCACCGAGCAGTGCGCGTGCCAGCGTGTCGATGCCGCCGATGTGCGCGAGGAACAGATCGGCCGGATCGACCGACTGACGGCGCAGCTTGGCGTCGAAGTTGAATCCGCCGGTGGTGAAGCCGCCGCTCTCGAGCAGCGGTACGAACGCCGGAACGAGCTCCTGCGCATTGTTCGGGAACTGGTCGGTGTCCCAGCCGTTGCGGGCATCGCCGCGGTTGATGTCGATCGAACCGAAGATGCCGTAGGTGAGCGCTGCGGCGACTTCGTGCTCGAAGTCCAGCCCGGCGAGCGTCGCGTGATTGACCTCGATATTGACC
>JAKBCE010000024.1 GCA_021808195.1 Pseudomonadota bacterium | reverse complement strand
CCAGGTCATGCTCGATCGCGTGTGCCAGCTCTCGGCCGCTCGTTGCGGTGTAGCGGGCGGCAAGATCGCGGACAGCAGCGTCCCGGCGCTCGAGACGGCGGCGCCGTCTGGCCGAGGCAGTGAGACATTTGCGCCGGAGCCGCTCAAGCGCGGCATCGGGAAGCCATTCGAGCGCCTCGGAGACCGAGGCCTCGACGGCCTGCTGCCACTCGGCAAGCGTCATCCCGCTCGGGTGCTCGGCCGGCGCGTCTTCGCGCTGCGCGCTCAATTGCGGGCCATCCGCATTTGCGGACGATTCTCATCCGCTATCCCGACGCCCGGCGGCCAGTCCGCTATTGTCGAGGCATGACTACAAAGCCTCTCTTCGTCCCCCTGAAGACCCGATATTTTCGCGCCTTCGAATCCGGCGTGAAGACGATCGAGTACCGCAAGGCCGGCCCGCGCTGGAACGAGCGCACGTGCTGGATCGGTCGACCCGTGACACTCAGTCACGGATACTCCGGCGCGCGTCTCTACGCGCGCGTGGTGAGCGTACAGCGCGTGCCCGCCAGCGCGCTCGCGTACCCGGATCCGTACGAGCCCACCGACGAGCTGATCGCTATCGGCCTCGAGCTGATCGGGCCCATCGACTGCTAGGGCGAGTGTTCGGCTGCGGAGCCTCATGGCCGGGGATTCTCCGCGAGCAACTTCTCCAGCTCCACCGCTGCCTGTCGGGGCGTCAGGAAAGTCCAATGCGCGAGGGGCCCACGGTGAAGGCGCGCGTCCTCCAGCTCGGCAAAGCGCGCATCCCACACCCGCCGGCGTAGCTCCATCACCCGGCGACAGCGCAGTGAGCAGTACTCCCGCGGCCGCCCTCGACGGCGGAACTCGAAGACGGTGCCGCACTGGGCGCACCTTGCGGTCGGACGAGCCATGCCATTCTCCACCAGAAAAACAAAGCCAATTTCGCGACGCTGCGCGTGGTTGCACCACGCGCTTGGCCACGATTGTTGCGCCGCCGCAACAAACCCCCATCCCCCTCGGCGGTCGCCCACCAGCCTGCGGCACGGCTGGGCCAGCCTTCGCCTGGGCGGCGATCGGTGGGCGGACAAGGTCATGGTGCGGGTGGCTGAGGCGGGTGCGACAGCCGCTTATAGCCGTCCGCCTCGAGGCGGGAACCGTCGACCTAACATCGACAGCACAGGATCGCGCCTGTGCAGCGATCCACGGCCAGAGGCCGAAAGGAGCGGGGCTGTTCAGGGCCGCTTGTGGCCGCTCGGTGTTCACGATCGGCGCCGAGCAAGTAGGTCAGTGTCCCGCAGCCGTGCCTGGAATTCAGGGTCGTACGCCCGCTCGCGTCGCGGCTTCAGCTTTCCGGACGCCGCATCGCGCTCGGCAGACAGCCGCAGCTGGCGGAGCAGACGCCGCGCCCACCGGCCGGACCGCTTCACAGCAGATCCGCCTTGCGGAGTTCGGCCAGGTCGCGGTCGCTCACGCTCTCGAGCGTCTTCCAACGACCATCCTTGAAGCGTGCCGCATTGCCGAAGTGGTGGCAGTAGACCCCCGGTGGGCGCGGACGACGGGCACGCCATGTCACCCAACAGTTATGGCAAATGCCGATCGGGCGGCGCTGGTCTGGCGCGATATCCGTCACGGGGTCACCTCATTGCACTGAGACTGATAAGACGAACGGTGCAGTTCTGGAGGCTCGGAAATATCTGTGTCAGCGACGCGCGTGGTGGCAATCGGTTCCCGTTCTGTCGCAAGTTGTTCGAGGCTCATGGTTTCTGTCCGTTGGGTTCATGGCGATGGAGCGCGCCTTCGATCTGAGCGCGAAGGTCATCCGCGCCCCGGTTCACGTAGCGGCTTTGGGTTGTGATGTCGTGGTGACCGAGGTAGTCGCGCACGGTGGCCGATCCGGCACCCAGCTCGTCCAGATACCGCGCGAAGAAGTGTCGGAAGGCGTGCGCACCGGCCTGAGGCAGCCCCAGGGCGCGCAGGAGAGGCGTCAGCCATCGGCGGCGCACGTCATCCGCCCGTCGGGGCCTTCCGGTCCTCGTGGCGAATAGCAGGCCGCCCGCGACGCCCTGCAGCTGCTCCCGGTACGCGCTGACTTCCCGGACCAACCGCGGCACCATTGGGAGACTACGGGTGCTCCGATGGGTTTTCGGAGGCTGTACGACGCCTTCCGAGGCGCTGGCGCGGATATGCAGGGTTTGGGTCTCGAGGTCGACGGCGTCCCAGGAGAGAGCCAGACATTCGCCGATGCGCACGCCGCTGAACGCCATGACTGCGAACAATGCCCGCCGCTCGCCTTCGCACGCGGCCAGGATCCGCTCGATCTCGGCGCTGGTGAAGATTCGAGGCGGTCGTGCAGGCTTCTGGGCGCTCGGCAGCCGCACGGCGGAACGCTCGATCACACAGGTGGCGAAGCCGCAGCGCCTGGCGTGCAGAAGTACCTCGCAGGCCCTTGCGCGCGCGGATTCGATCGTGGCGCGCGAGAGACCTCGCTGGTGGAGCTGCACGATAACGGCCTGGAGTGCGCCGGCGTCGATGGAAGTGAGTCGCTTCGGGCCGAGGCTCGGCAACAGATACAGGCGGATGATGTTCTGGTAACTGCGTTCGCTGGAGGGTCGCATCACACTCGCGCGCAGCTCGAGGAAGTGTGCCGCCGCCCGTGCGAAGGTGATGGTGGGCCCCGGCGTGACCGTTCGCGGATCCAGGAGCGCGAGGTACGCCTCGAGGGCCGCGATCGCCTGCGACCGTGACCGAAACTCGCCGAGGCGCATCTGGGCGCGCACCACGCGCACCTCGCCGCTGGCTGGATCAATTCGCTCCGCCCGGTAGCGGTTCCAGTACGTCGCTTTGCCACGGCGTGCGACAGTTCCGCGTGACAAGCGCCGCTCCCTCGGCACCGCTGGGTTCGGCGCGCTCACGCCGAGCGCTCCCCGAGAATTCGCCGAACAGTGGCGACGTCGAGGCGCGCGGCCTGCGCCACCGCATGCTCGTCCCGGCCCGCGTCGACCTGCTGCCGAATCCACTCGCCCAGGACCTCCTGGCTCGCGCCCGGCGGCGGACCGTCCGGGTACATCGCAGCCACGAGAGTTGAGATCGTGTGGCGTGCGGATTCGATTGGATCAACCCGATGGGTCATTTTGAATCCTCATCGTCTGGCGGCTCCCAAGTTCGTTGCGGAAGCGCGTTAAGAATTCGATCGGTTGCCGTCTCTCGCGGTGCGGGCAGCGGGAATGGCTCGCGATATTGCCGCTCTCGGAAGAAGCGCCTGGGGCTGAGAACGTACTGGCTGCCGACGCTGCCTTTCGCCTCGCACTGGGCGGCGTACCGCTCGACGCCAGCCAGCATGTTCGCCACGCTCTCGCCTTCAGCGATGCGGCTGCGGATCTCACGCTCGGCCAGCAGCCACTCGGACTGACGGTACGTGCCGGCAGGGTAGCCGTCCTGGATTCCGCGTAGCGCGTCGGGATCGACATCCAGCACACGCGCGCTCAGGCTCGCGCTACTCAGTGGCACTGAGTGTGTGTCTTGGGAAGGACTATCTAGTACTTCTGGAGTCTGGGGACTGGGGACTGGGGAAGGTTCGCTCTGGGATGCTGCTTGGTTTGTTTCAGGTATCCCAGAAACAACCCGCTGGGTTTTTCGCGGACGCCCACCGGCCTTCCCATTCTCACGGCTGCGGGCAGCTCGTTCGGCGTATCGGCTGATCTCGTTGTCCGCGCGGTGCTGCCGGTAGCCTTCTGACGTCTCCGTGAAAAATTCCCCGAGCACGTAGTCGACAGCTTTCCGCTCGGCAGCCGTTGTGGCGTGCGCCAACTTGTAGACCGCCCGCCGGTCTGCCGGCAGCGGCGCCTCGCGGATGTAGTACGCATCGAGCAAGCACCGATAGGCGCCGTGCTCGAGCATCGAGAGATGACCGGCATCCTTCAGGTAGTCACCGAGGTGGTGCTCGTAGAAGTTCAAGCGGCTTCCTCAGCCACTCGCGGACGCGCGATCGTGCTATATTTGTTGTGCACGTTAATCTCCTGGCCGGTGTCCCGCTCCAACGGGCCCGGCCGTTCCTTTTGGAACGGCGGGACGGCGATGGTGTTAGATCTAGGGGGCCGCGGACTGCTCCGGCTTGGAGTGTTTTGGGAGGGGGCGCGCCATTTCTGACGCCACCCATTCCTCGAGTCCCGAGACTTCGTAGAGGGCTCTCCCGCGCACAATCCCGTACGGAGGACCGACCCCGTCGCTCGCCATGTCAGCGAGTGCCTGGGCCGACCACTTACGGCCGGTGATCGCAGTCAGATGGTCTGCGGCTCCGCGACGCGGCAAGTAGCGCACGTCCGACCTCCACTGTTCGCCACGATTGGCGAGCGGAGATTAAAGGCAGCGACAGCGGAATCCGTACGACGATTTGTTCTATTTTTTGGTCGTATTTCGTCGTTTCGTGACGGTTGTGACTGCCTTCCTCACGGCCCTCTCTGGTGCGGACTGTCCTGTAATTTCCACCGCCAGTTGATAGAAGACACCTGCTTTCGTCGTGGTCGGAGCCACCCCGAAAATTCTGAGGTACGTGCGGGCAATCTCGGTAAGCGTCCCCGCAGTGTCTGCGGCCTTGCGCCCGACGCGCACGCGGGGAAGTGAGCGGATCTCGCTGTCCGCCGCATGCATGAGGTTGTGGACATGGAGAAGCGCGTGTATGGAAGCGTCGTGCACGTTCCACTCCGAGCCGGCGCCGTCCGGTTCGCCCCGCTCGTTAGCGCGAGTGCCATCTCGCGCGTCCAGTTCGCGGTGGATCGCGTCCAGCTTCCCCGCCTTTCTCACGTCATCAAGCTCCTGGACTCCGCCACACTCGACGATCAGCTCCGCAAGGCGCATCGCCCGCTGCGCTGGCGGCCTCAAGTCAACGTTCTGCAGATCGGCTATCGCATCAAGTAGCGACGCGGCAGCGTCGGAAATCCGCTGAAGTTGCCCGCGGCGCGCCGAGTAGTCGACCACCTTTGGTTGCAACGCCTGTTCGACGACGAGGAGTATATAGGTGGTCAGAATGAACTCTGCCACGGATTCTTTCGGAAAATCCCTCAGGATCTCCGAGAGACGCTCCTTTCGGAGGGTCCGAGTCACAACGCACCCCGAAGAAGTTGCGAGACGCCCGCTCCCCACTTCAACCAGGCTTCGGCCTTTTCGTGCACGTAGGAATGGGTGTCATATACGCCGACCAGCCCGGGCTTCGAGATATGACCCAGAACCATCTCGGCGACCGCCTGCTGTATACCCATGCGGCCGAGCCCAGAGCGCACGTAGCGCCGAATGTCATGCAGGCGCCAGTCAGGGATGTCGAGTTTCCGCAGCCGAGCGAGCTGCGCGTGCTGAAAATCGAACGGACGCTGATCGCGGCGCCCCCAGAAAACGTACGGCGAACCTTCGAGGACCGGCTGGCGGCGCAGCATCGCCACCAGGTCGGGGTGCAGAGTGATGACGAACGGCTGCGGGTCTTTCTTACCTGTCTTTCGGCGCTCGGGAGGCAGCGTCCAGGTGGCCGCGTCGAGGTTGACCTCGTCCCAGCGCATCCCCGTCGCCTCGCGACGCCGGCAGGCTGTGTAGACCAGCACGGCGAAGCACGTCAGCGCGGGATCGCCCTCCTCCTCGAGCGCCCGCCACAGCGCGACAACCTCGGTATCGGTTAGGGTGCGGTGCCGCACTCGCCGGCCGCCCGTCACGCGCAGGCGGTTGCGAAATGGATTCACGCACTCGACGCCGCGCTCGAAGGCGTCGTTGTAGAAGCTGCTCCCGACCGCCATGAACTGCTCGGCCGCACCCGGCTTCAGACCGTCCACGACGCGCATCACATCCGCGCGGGACACTGTGGCGACCGGGCGCTCGCCGAGTGCGTCAATTGCCTTGCGGGTGCTCTCGGTCAACTTGACGAAGGGACTCGTCTCGCCTTCAACGTAGTGCCTGACCAGAGCGTCCACTTTCTGGCGGTACCGTGGGCGCCAGGCATCCATGGCAACCTTGCGCTCGAACCACTCGCGCATCACCAGGCGCAGCGGGCGCGTCTCGGCAGACTCTGTCGTGCCCAGCACCTCGAGCAGTCGCCTACGCGCGAGATCGCGGGCGGCGGCGGTCGAGAGCTGCGGGAACCGCGGGCGCAGACTCTCGCGCGGCTTCCGCCCCGATCGGTCGCGCCACTGCACCACGAAACTGGTAGCCGTTGGGGTGAGACGGACGCCGAATCCCGTCACCAGGTCATCCCACACGAGCAGCTGGCCCCTGTGGGGCGGCTTGAGCCTTCGCACGACCTCGTCCGAGAGCCTTTTTCGTGCCACTTCACGCTCTCCCGGTACAAGCCCATTCACACGATCAACGGATTCACCCGTGTGTGTGGGCTTGACCCCTCATGTAAGCAAAACGGTCATTTCGGGACCTCCGGAGACAATTGCGGAGGCACCGAATTGAGCGTATCTTACTGAAAGTCCGAGAGAAAGCGAGAGGCTGCTAAGGGGAGCGAGAGAGGCAGAACGGGTCTGACGCTACATCGTGTGCGTCGGTTTGTCGCCGGAGAGCGCCCCGGCGAGATACGTCTCGATCTTCTTCTGCGTCTGGCCGTGATCCTGCTCGCTGAACTGCACGCCGATGCCGGCGGTGCGCTTGCCTTGCGCGCCTTTGGGCGTCACCCAGATCACCCGTCCCGCCACCGGCAGCTTCTCATCCTCGCCCATCAGATTGAGCAGCATGAACACCTCGTCGCCGAGGCGGTAGTTGCTGTTGGTCGGAATGAACAGTCCGCCGTTCTTCACAAACGGCATGTAGGCCAGATACAGGGCACTCTTGTCCTTGATCGTCAGCGTCAGCAGACTCGGCTTGTTGGCACCGGCTCGCACGTTCTCATCCCCAGCTTCGCTTCAACCCCGCCCTCGTGTGCCGCGCCCTCACGCGGCGCGGCGCGGCGCGAGCCGCCGCAGCAACGCCTCGAGCGCCACGCTGCGATTGAGTGGCACGTCGAATGATGACCTCAGCTCCCGCACCGCGTCCAGAAGTTCGAAAGCTTCTCTTATAGCCGGCATGGCCGCTCGCGAGTGCGCGCTGCGACGCACTTCCGCCGCCGTCCCGGTACCGAGCAGCCGGGCACGGATCCGATCCGTGAGCCAGTTCTCAAAACACCTCAGGCGCAGCGGCAGCTGCTCGCGCGCCCAGCGCTCCGCGCACTGCGTGGGATCAGCGCCCCCGGTCGAGAGTTGCTCCAGATCGGCACGCATTTCGGCGGCAGTGGCGAGCAGCGCGGCCGGATCGGCCGCGGCGGCCAGCCACGGCGCATCGCCGAGCACATCGAGCACGGCACCCCACTCGCCTGCCCCGCGCTGCGCCTCGAGCCAGGCGACGGCCGCCGCTCGCGGTGGCGCCCCGAGGCGCAGGCGCTGGCAGCGGCTGAGGATCGTCGCCGGTAGCCGCGAGGGAACGCTCGCTACGAGCACCAGCAACGTCGAGCGCGGCGGCTCCTCGAGCGTCTTGAGCAGCGCATTGGCCGCAAAGCGATTCATGCCGTCTGCCGGACTGATGACGCCGACCTTGTAGCCGCCCTGGTGCGCGGTGAGGGCGAGGTCGGCCGCCAGCTCGCGAACCTGCTCGATACGGATCTGCGTCGAGGTTTCCAGCAGGGCGAGGCGGATCAGATCCGGATGCTGCCATTGACTCGCCTGCCGGCACGCCGGGCACTGCCCGCACGGCGCCGGCCCACGGCACAACACCAGCTGCGCAACCCACTGGGCGAGCCACTCCCCACCCGCTCCCGGCGCTTCGTGAATCAGCAGCGCGTGCGGCAACCGGCCGGCGGCGAACGCCGCGCGCAGCTGTTGCATCTGCGGCTCGAGCCACGTCGGGGTCATCTCGAGACTCCACGTGAGCCCAACCACGGCGCGAGCGCAGCGGCGACTTGCTCGCGCACCACCGCCACCGGCGAGCTTGCGTCAATGATCCGGAACCGGTGCGACTCACGTCGGGCGAGCGCGAGATAGGCGGCGCGGATCCGCTCGAAGAACGCTTCGGTCTCGGCCTCGAAGCGGTCCGTCTCCCCCCGCCGGGCTCGTGCACGCTGCAGACCGAGCGGCACCGGCAGATCGAGCAGCAGCGTGCAGCTCGGCTCGAGATCCGCGTGCACGTGCGCGGCGAGCGCATCGATCCACTGCAGATCGACTCCACGGCCGCCGCCCTGATACGCGCGTGTGGCGTCGGTGAAGCGGTCACTCAACACCCACTCGCCCGCCGCGAGCGCCGGGCGGATGAGGTTGTCGAGATGAATGGCGCGGGCGGCGAACATCAGCAGCGTCTCGGCCTGCGCCGAAACCTGCTCCTGGCCGCGTTCGAGCACGATGCGCCGCACGCGCTCGGCCAACTCGGTGCCGCCCGGCTCGCGGGTGAGACGCACGGTGAGACCGTGCTCGCCGAGCCACTGCCCGAGCCATTGCGCCACGGTGGACTTGCCCGCCCCTTCGATTCCCTCCAGCGTGATGAACGCCCCGCGGCTCACGGCGTTGCCCCGGCACCCGCCGCGCGTACCGCCAGACGGTCCTTGCGCAGCTGACGGATGTAGCGACGCAGTTGGATATCGTGCTCGGCGAGCGTGCGCGAGAAGTGATGACCACCCTTACCGGTGGCCACGAAATACAGATCGCGAGTCTTGTCCGGGCGCACCGCAGCGCGCAGCGAGGCGAGCCCCGGCAGGCAGATCGGCGTCGGCGGCAGCCCCGCGTGCAGATAGGTGTTGTACGGTGATTTCACCGCCAGATCGCGCACGTGCAGCGCGCCATGATAGCGGGTGCCGAGGGCGAAGATGACGGTCGGATCGGACTGCAGGCGCATGCCCCGGCGCAGGCGGTTGACGAACACCCCGGCAATGCGCGCGCGCTCATCGGCCACTCCGGTCTCCTTCTCGATGAGCGAGGCGAGAATGAGCGCCTGATAGGAGTTCTTCAGCGGCAGACCGGCGCGCCGCTCGTGCCAGACTTTGGCCAGCTCAGCGCTCATCTGGTCATAGGCCATGGCGAGGATGGTCAGATCGCTCGTGCCGGGGGAGAAGCGGTAGGTGTCGGGGAAGAAACGCCCCTCGGGCTGCTCGCCCGGATGACCGAGTGCGGCCATGATCTGCGCATCGCTCTTGCCGCGCAGACTCGGCACGACGTCCGGATCGGCATCGAGGGCGGCGAGAAACTGAGCGAATGTCGCGCCCTCGACCACGGTCAGCTTATCGAGCACCACCCGGCCCGCCTCGAACATCTGCACGATGTCGGCCGGGCTCGCCCGTGCGGGAATGTCGTACACGCCGATTTCCATGCGCGGCTGTGCGCCGGTGAGTCGCAGGTACAGCTCGACTGCGCGCGGGGCGTTGAGTGCGCCGAGGGCCTGCATGCGGCTGAACACCTGACGCAACGTGTCGCCGGCTCTGACCTGCACGCGCACCGTGTGCTGCGCCGGGCCGGGCGCGCGGTAATGGTGCGCCAGCCAGGCGTAACCGCCGGCCGCGGCGAGTGCCACGAGCACGAGCAGCGCGAGGATCATCCGCCGCACGCGCAGCATGTGGGCCGGCTCAGCCATCGGCCGGTGCCTCGAGCAGTGGCTGCATCAGCGCCGCCAGCTGCGCTGTGACCGGTCCGTCCGGCAGCTCGCGTCCCGCCAGCACGCGTACCGGCCACAGACCCACGCGCGCATTGGTCAGAAACACCTCGTGCGCGGCCGCCAGATCCTCCCTGCGTAGCACCGCCTCTTCGATGGGCAGCCCCGCCCGCGTCGCCTCACGCAGCACTGCACGGCGCATCACGCCGGCCACTCCGCAAGTACGGATCTCGGGCGTACGAATGCGCGGGGCACCGCCCGCACGGTCAATCAGAAACACATTGGTCATCGTGCCGCAGATGAGCTCACCGCCCGTGCTGAACATCAATGCCTCATCGGCCTCGGCACTCGCGGCCTCGTTGGCCGCCAGCACCTGTTCGAGGCGGTTGCAGTGCTTCAGTCCGGCGAGCACCGGGTTCTCCCCGAGCCGCATCGCCGCCAGGCGCACCCGTGCCCCCGTCCGCGACGCCGCTGCGTCCGGCTCGGGCCAGGCATAGCGCATGATGGCACAAGTGCCCTGCTCGGCGCCCCAGCGGTAGCCGCGGGCGCGCGCCGGACCGCGGGTGAGCAGCACCTTGACGAGCGAGCGGGGGAGCTCGGCCGCTACTTGCTCGATTCGACGGCGCAGGGTGTCGGTGCCGGGGTTGGGCAGGTGCAGCCGCTCGCAGCCGAGTGCGAGCCGCTCGAGATGCAGGGCGAGCAGACGCGCACGAGCGTTGAGGCAGGCGATGGTCTCAAAGAGCCCCTCACCGTAATGCAGCCCCCGATCGAGCACCGAGATCCCTCCCTCGGGCTGACCCTCGAGCCACACCTGCGGCGCACTCACGCGCCCGGCTCCCCAGCCTGCGGCCGCGCGAGCGCTGCCAACAGGCCGCGTGCCTTGGCGCGCGTCTCGGCGAGTTCCCGCTCGGGATCAGAATCGGCCACGATGCCCGCTCCGGCGCGCAGCTCGAGCATCCCGTCGTGCGTCCACAGAGTCCGGATCAGAATATTGAAATCGGCATCGCCATCCCGTCCGAGCCAGCCGAGTGCGCCGGTGAACGGACCCCGGCCGGCGCCCTCGAGCTCCGCGATGATCTGCATGCAGCGCACCTTCGGGCAGCCGGTGATGGTGCCGCCGGGAAACAGCGCCCGCAGCACGGCGATCGGCGTCAACCCCGCGGCGAGTTCCCCGGTGACGCTCGAGACGATGTGATGCACGTGCCGATAGGACTCGATGCTCATCAACTCTTCAACCCGCACCGTGCCGGCCCGGCAGACCCGGCCAAGGTCATTGCGCTCCAGATCGACGAGCATGACGTGCTCGGCGCGCTCCTTCGGATGCGAGACCAGGGCGTCGACTTCACGTGCGTGCTCCTCGGCACGACCGCTGCGTGGACGCGTGCCGGCAATCGGGCGCGTCTCGAGACGACCGCTCGTGATGCGCACCAGCCGCTCGGGCGAGGAACTCAAAATCGCTCCGCCGCCCCACTGCGCCCAGGCGGCAAACGGAGCCGGGTTGGCGGTGCGCAGCCGTTCGTACAGTCCTGCGAGCGAGGCGCCCGCCGGCAGCGGGGCGCGCCACAGACGCGAGAGATTGGCCTGATAGATCTGCCCCTCCCCGATGTAACGCTGGGCACGGCGCACGCGCTCGAGGTACGCCTCGGGTGCCTCCTCCTCGACCGCCTCGATCGGTAGCGGTGCGCTCGCAACAGGCGTCAGCGTCTCGGCCGCCTCGCGTGCCTCGGCGAGAATCCGCGGCACGCTCGCGGCCGCTTGCGGTTCGGCTACGAGCCGCAGCGTACCGGTATGCCGATCGTGCACCAACGCACACGGGCAGCGCAGCGCAAACGCCCGCCACGGAAATGCGGCCGGCGGCAGCCGCAGTCGCGGCTCGATCTCCTCGGCGAGCTCATAGCCGAGGTACACCGCCCAGCCGCCGCCAAACGCCGGTGTGCCGTGCGGGACGCGCTCGGCGAGCCACCAGCGCTCCAGGGTGTCGAGAAAGCCCGCCCCCGCGACGAGCAGCTGCGGGTCGAGCCCCTCGGCCGCGAGCCGTCCGCGCGCATCGAGCCACAGCGCCGCACTCGGCTCGGCCAGCAGCACGCTGAAGCGGCTGAGCGCACCGTCCGCGGCGCTGTCGAGCAGCAGCGGATAACGCCGCGGGTGACGCGCCGCGAGCGCGCGCAACACCTCAGGGGCCAGCTCGAGATCGCGCAGGATCAATGCGGGGTGCCGCAGCCGCTCAACCGGTGAAACGCTTGAAAATGACCGAACCGTTGGTCCCGCCGAAGCCGAAGGAGTTCGACAGCGCGATGTCGATGCGCATCGCACGGGCGACGTTCGGCACGAAATCGAGGTCGCACTCCGGGTCGGGATTCTCGTAGTTGATCGTCGGCGGGGCCACCTGATCACGCAGAGCGAGGATGCAGAAGATGGCCTCGACCACCCCGGCGGCGCCGAGCAGGTGACCGGTCATCGACTTGGTGGAGCTCACCGCGACCCGCCGGGCGTGATCGCCAAACGCGCGCTTGATCGCGATGGTTTCCGCCTTGTCGCCGGCGGGCGTCGAGGTCGCGTGCGCGTTGATGTACTGAATGTCCTCGGGGTTCAGCGCCGCATCCTTCAGTGCGTTGGCCATCGCGAGCCGCGCGCCCTCCCCGTCCTCGGGCGGCAGCGTGATGTGATACGCATCGCCGCTCATGCCAAAACCAACGAGCTCGGCGTAAATGCGTGCGCCGCGGGCGCGCGCATGCTCGAGCTCCTCCAGAATCACCGCACCGCCGCCGTCGCCCAACACGAAGCCATCGCGGTCGCGATCCCAGGGCCGACTCGCACGCTGCGGCTCCTCGTTGCGTCGCGAGAGTGCCTTGGCCTGCGCGAAGCTCGCCAGTCCGCACACCGTGGTCGCCATCTCCCCGCCGCCGGCGATCAGCACGTCCGCGTCGCCATACTGAATGGTGCGCATCGCCAGCCCGATCGCATGCGTCGAGGTGGTGCACGCAGTGACCACTCCGAGGTTCGGCCCGCGCAGGCCGAAGCGGATCGACAGATGCCCGGAGATCATGTTGATGATGCTCGCCGGGACGAAGAACGGGGAGATCTTGCGCGGATTACCGGTCTTGACGTACTCGGCGAACTCCCGCTCGATGGTGCCGAGGCCGCCGATGCCGGCCCCGCACACCGCCCCGCAACGCGTGACGTCGAGTTTGCTGAAGTCGATGCCCGCATCGGCCACCGCCTGCACGCCGGCGGCAACGCCGTAGTGCATGAAGTCGTCCATGCGGCGCAGTTCCTTCGAATCGAAGTACTGCTCGAGATCGAGGTCGCGCACCTCGCCGGCAAACCGTACCGGAAAGGCCGACACATCGAAGCGCTGCACCGGACCGATGCCGCTCTCACCCGCCAGGATGGTCTTCCAGGCCTTCTCGACCGTACTGCCGACGGGCGAGATGATGCCCAGACCCGTCACCACGACTCGACGTTTGCTCACACGTTACCCGTCTTGGCTCAAGTTGAAGCGTTCGCCCGCCGGGCGATCCCGCCGCGCCGACGGGATCCGACCGGCCGCGGCCCCTCAGGCCTTGGTGCGCCGCTCGTTGATGTAATCGATCGCCTGCTGAACCGTCGTGATCTTTTCGGCATCCTCGTCCGGAATCTCGATCTCGAACTCCTCTTCCAGCGCCATGACGAGCTCGACGGTATCGAGCGAATCGGCGCCGAGATCATCGACAAAGGAGGCGTCATTGGTCACCTGCTCCTGCTTGACGCCCAGCTGCTCGGCCACGATGGCTTTGACCTGCTGCTCAACGGTGCTCATTAGAAATGGATCCTTATGTCTGGGTGAATGGACTTTCAGATCCCTCGCCGGCCGAGGCGCGGTGGGGGCGCGGTATTTTAGGGGAACACCCCACGGCCCGCCACTCGCCGTTCAGGTTCGTGAGTGATTGATTTGGAAAGAGAAATCCTACGGGGCACGCGCACGCCCCCTCAGGGCATGTACATCCCGCCGTTCACATGCAGCGTTTCACCGGTGATGTAGCCGGCCTGCGGGGAGGCGAGAAACACCACCGCGGCGGCCACATCGGCCGCGCTGCCGAGGCGTCCGGCCGGAATCCGCGCCAGCAGCGCCGAGCGCTGCTCGGGCCCGAGCGAGCGCGTCATGTCGGTGTCGATGAAGCCCGGGGCAACGGCATTGACCGTGATGCCACGCGAGGCGAGCTCCTGTGCGAGCGATTTGGTGAAGCCGAGAATGCCGGCCTTGGCCGCCGCGTAGTTCGCCTGGCCGGGATTGCCGGTGAGACCGACCACCGAGGTCAGGTTCACGATCCGCCCCCGCCGCTCCTTCATCATCCGGCGCAGGCACGCCTTGCTCAGGTGGAACACCGAGGTGAGATTGGTGCTCAACACCTGCTCCCAGTCCTGCACCTTCATGCGCAGCAGCAGCGCATCGCGGGTCACGGCCGCGTTGTTGACCAGAATAGTGGGCATCTGGCCGTCCGCCTCGAGCGCCGCACAGAGCGCCTCGATCGAGGTCGACTGCGACACATCGAGCACCGCGCCGCGGCCCCGACAGCCCTCGGCGCTGAGCGTTGCGCCGATCGCCGCGGCGCCCTCGGGCGTCGTGGCCGTGCCGATCACGAGCGCCCCGGCACGCCCGAGCGCCAGGGCGATCTCCCGACCGATGCCACGGGAGGCTCCCGTGACCAACGCGACGTCATTCTCGAGCATCGAATTCGTCCCCTGCTGCATGCGCATCAACCCGCACCGACCGCCGCGAGTGCCGCGGCGAGGGTGGTCTCATCCTCGAGCGCCAGGCACTGTCGCTCGCCGCTGCGCTCGACCCGCCGGTTCAGTGCGGTCAGCACTTTGCCGGGGCCGCACTCGATGAGCGGATTCAGCCCACGCGCCGCAAGCGCGCGCACCGTGTCGGTCCAGCGCACCGGGCTGGCCAGCTGGCGCACGAGCAGCGTGCGCAGCTCGGCCGGATCGCGGTGTTCGGCCGCATCGACCGCACTGACGAAGGTCAAACGCGGCTCGCGCCAGCGCACCGCCGCGAGCGGCTCGGCGAAGCGCTCGGCCGCCGGACGCATCAGGCTGCTGTGCGAGGGGACGCTCACCGGCAGGATCAGGGCGCGCTTGGCGCCGCGTGCTTTGGCCGCCTCGATCGCGCGCTCGACTGCGGTGCGCTCCCCGGCGATGACCACCTGTCCGGGCGCGTTGAAATTGACCGCCTCGACCACCTCGTTCAGCGCCGCCGCGGCGCAGACCTCGCTCACCACCGCATCCTCGAGCCCGAGAATCGCGGCCATCGCCCCGCGCTCGCGCGGCACGGCCTGCTGCATCAGCTGTCCGCGCCGGCGCACCAGCGCCACCGCCTCGGTGAATTCGAGCGCCTCGGCCGCCACGAGCGCGGTGAACTCCCCGAGGCTGTGGCCGCTCAGCACCTCAGGCTCGGGACCGCCGCGCCGACGCCACAGCCGCCACAGTGCCACCCCTGCGGCGAGCATCGCCGGCTGGGTGCACTCAGTGGCGTTGAGCTGCTCGGCCGGACCGCCCGCCGCGAGCGCCCACAGGTCATAGCCAAGCACCTCGGAGGCCTGCGCGAACGTCTCGCGCACCAGCGCGCCATCGGCTCCGGCGGCCAGCTCCGCGAGCATGCCGACCGACTGCGAGCCCTGCCCTGGAAATACAAAGCCAAACCCCATGCACCCATCCCGAATGAAAAAAAAGCGCCGCGAGTATACCGTGCCGGCCGACGAGCCGCCGCAGCGGCGGGCTGAGCGCAACCGGCCGGAACCGTCCCGCGCGGCACCGGTCCAATCGAGCACCACGGCGGCACGGCGCGCCGGCGGGCATTTGTTATCATCCAGCCGAGGCGCGCCGTGATGTGCGCGAGCGGCATCTGGAACATTCATGACACAGCGAATCGAGCGTCTGCACGCGCGGCTGCGCGCCGCGAACACCCGGCGGGCGCGCGGGTTTACCCTGATCGAGATCATGGTGGTGGTGGTGATCATCGGGCTGCTCGCCGCGGTTATCGTCCCGGAGGTGGTCAACAAGGTGGACGAGGCGCGCATCGCCAAGGCGAAGGAAGATATTCAGAGCCTCGAGACCGCGCTCACCGAGTACCGACTCGACAATTCCGTCTATCCCACCAACGAGCAGGGTCTGCAGGCGCTGGTCAAGCGGCCGACGGGCGCAGCGCTCGACAACTGGCACGGTCCGTACATTCAGCGGCTGGTCAAAGACCCCTGGGGCCACCCCTATCACTATGCATACCCCGGCACCCACGGGTTGCCCTATGACCTCTACACCCTCGGCGCTGACAATCAGCCGGGCGGCACGGGCGACAATGCCGACATCGGCAACTGGAACCTCGGCAACAGCAACTGATCCGGCCGTGTGCGGCGCGCCCCGGCGGCTCGGCGTGCCGGCGCGCGGCTTCACGCTGCTTGAGATGCTGGTGGTGCTCGCCATCATCGGCATCGTCACCGCCGGGGTGCTGCTGTCGCTGAACCTCTCCGGACACGACCCGGCGTTGCACACCGACGCGCGGCGCCTGCGCTCGCTACTGCACTACGCGCGCGAGCAAGCCGAGCTGCAGACCCGCGACTACGGGGTGGTGTTCGATTCGGGGGGCTACGCGTTCGTGGTGTTCTCCGAGCAGCGCAACCAATGGCGCGCGGTGAGCGGCGATGGCGCGCTGCGGCCGCGGCGCCTCGCGCACGGACTGCAGCTGAAGGTGGTGGTCGATGGCCGTACCGTCAAGCTGCATGCCAAGGCCAAATCCAACGGCGCGCTCGCCCCGCAGGTCGTGTTGTACTCAAGCGGGGACCTGTCGACCTTCGAGCTGACCGTGCGCCGCCCCGGCACTGCGCGCGGCTTTCTCATCAAGCCCGACCGTGACGGGCACATCATCGAGCGCCGGCTCGCTGCGGCGCACTCGCCATGAGAGCATCCCGCGGCTTTACGCTGATCGAAGTGCTGGTGGCGCTCGCGATCGTCACGATCGGGATGGCCGCGGTGCTCGAGGCACTCACCTCCTCGGCGAGCGCGACGCTCTACCTGCGGCGCAAGACCTTCGCCGAATGGGTGGCACTCAATCAGATCGAGCGCGTGCGGCTCACGGGCATCGTGCCGCGCACCGGTACGAGCACCGGTCACCTCACCTACGCCCGGCACCGCTGGCAGTGGCGAGAGAAAGTCATCGATACGCAGATCCCGGGCGTGCGGCGCATCGAGGTGAGCACGCGACCGGCCAAGCACAAGCACGCGCACGAGTGGTATGCGACCGTCACCGGTTACATGGGCCGGGCGATCGGTCCGCCGAATCCGCTCGCGCCGCAATGGATCGCCGGCCCGATCGCCGGGGTACCGAGTGGCACAAACGGCGCCGCCGCGCCCCTCGCCCAGCCGCTCGCGCTGCCATGATGCACCGCGCAACGCGCCGTACCGGCGGTGGCTTCACGCTCATCGAACTGTTGGTGGCGATCTTCATCGCCGCCATCATGTTCGCCATCGGCTACGGCGTGATCACGCAGGCGCTGCGCGCCCGCGGCGCGATCCGCCACGACCAGCATCAGTTGCTCGCCCTGCAGACCGCATTGCGCATCATGGAGCAGGACTTCGTGCAGCTCGCACCGCGTCCGATCCGCTCCCCGAACGGCCAGGGCTGGCAGCCGGCCCTGATGGCGAGCCCGACGAGCGAGCCGATGGTGATGCTGACCCGTGACGGCTGGAGCAACCCGCTCGGACTGCAGCGTCCGGAACTCGAACGGGTGGCCTACGTGTTCGAACACGGCACCCTGATCCGGGAGCATTGGAACGTGCTCGACCCGACGCTCGACGATCCTCCGATCAAGCGCAATCTGCTGAAGCATCTGCGCAGCGTGCAGCTGCGCTACCTGAACCTCGAGCGACAATGGGTCAGCCAGTGGCCCCCGCCCGCGGTGGGTGCCGAGGGGAGTCTCGACACCTACTACCGCATGCGCCCGCTCGCCGTCGAGGTCACGCTTCGCACCCGTCAGTGGGGCAAGATCGTGCGCATCTTCGAGGTGGCCGAATGAGGCTACGCGCCTTCGCGGTGCCGCGCCCGAACCGTGGATGTGGCCGCACACGCCAGCGCGGCGTGGCGTTACTCGTAGCGATCTTGTTGGTGGCCCTTGCCACCATGATTGCCGCCTCGCTCGCCTATCACAACGCCATGACCGCGCGGCGCACGATCGGAGCGCTCGACTACGACCGGGCGCTGCTCGTGACCGAAGGCACCGAGGCCTTTGCCGCCTACGCGCTGCAGCAGACTTTTCAGGCGCAACCGAACACGACCGATCTCGAGCAGCCCTGGGCCCGTCCGATCGGCCCGATTCCGGTGGCTCCTGGGGTGACGCTGCAGGCCTCGCTCGAGGATCTGCAGGGGCGCTTCAACCTCAACAACCTCATCGACTCCGACGGGGTCACGGTCAACACGCAACAGCTCAATGCATTTCGCCGTCTGCTCACCCTGGTCGGTTTGCGCCCGCAATGGGCCGACGATTTCGTCAACTGGATTGACAAGAGCCCGACGCCGGCACTGGCGGATGCGCCCGCCGATAGCACCTACGTCGAGATGAACCCGCCGTACCAAACCCCGAACCTTCCGATCACCAGCTCGAGCGAGCTGCTGGCGCTGCCGGGCTTCGGTCGCGAACGCTTCGCGCGTATCGCCCCGTATGTCACGGCGCTGCCGGTCGGCGTGGCGTTAAATGTCTGCACCGCCTCCCCGTACGTGCTCGACGCGTACCTCGGCCACACGCAGTTCAGCTCCGATTCGCCCCAGTTCGCCAAGGACCGCGCCGCCGCCGGCGGGTGCTTCCCGACCACCAGTGAGTTCGAGGCCTCGATGTCGAGCGTGCTCGGCACGACGCCGAACACCGGGGCGAGCGGCGCGGCTGCGCCGCAGAGCAATTTCCAGCAACTCTTTGTCATGAAGTCGAGCTGGTTCCGCTTGACCAGCGTGGTGCGCGCCGACGGCGAGGCGTTCGTTTTCTACAGCGTGCTCTACCGGGATTCAAACGGTACGGTGGAGCCGATTCTGCGCAGCGACACGCCCAACTGAGTTGGGCTAGGATTGGCAGATGGCCGACTCGCTTGTGCTCAGGCTTCCCGACAGCGCTCATTCGCAGGCGAGCTGGCTGCTCGCCGGTGGCGCCGGGCACGGTCCGGAGAGCGGACCGCTCAGTCTCGCCGCCGCGCGCGCCGCGGGCCGCACGCTCATCGTGCTCGTGCCGGGCGCCGATGTGCTCCTGACGCATGCGGATCTGCCCCCGGCCCGCTCGGGGGTGAAGCTGCAGCAGCTGGTGCCGTACGCGCTCGAGGAGCAGCTCGCCGAGGACATCGACACGCTGCATTTCGCCATCGGCCGACGCAGCACTGCGGCTCGAGCCAGCGTCGCGGTCGTGGCACGCAAACGCATGGACGAGTGGCTCGCGGCGCTGCGCGGTGCGGGCCTCGAGCCGGCCGCGATCTACGCCGACAGCCAACTGCTGCCGCACAATCCCAGTCACGCCGTGGCGCTGCTCGAGGGCGATTCGGTCACCGTGCGCACCCCCTCGGGCGAGGTGATCCTGCTCGCCGCCGAGGCGCTCGGCGAGGCGCTCGAGCTGGCCCTGGCCGATCCGGCAACCCGCGGGCTCATTCTGTATGCCGGTGCCACCGAATGGCTGCGCCACGGCGCGGCGGTCGAGGCCCTACGCGAGCGCTTCGAGGCGCTGCAGGTGCAGCGCCTGAGCGGCGATGCGCTCGAGCTGCTCGCCCGCGCGCTCCCGGCCCCCGAGGCGATCAATCTGCTGCAGGGCCCGTACGCCCCCCGCCGCTCGCTGCTCGCCGGCTGGCGCGCCTGGCGCTGGGCGGCGGTGCTGCTCGCGGCCCTGATCGGACTGCATCTGTTCGGACAGGTCGCCGAGCTGATCGTGCTGCATCGGCGCGAGCGGGCGCTCGATGGCGCAATCGCACAGCTGGTGCGCACCGTCATGCCCGGGCAGAGCGATACCGAGCAGGCCCGTGCGCTCATGGCCGCGCGCCTGGCGCAGATTCAATCGAGCGAGGCGAGCGGCGGGTTTCTCGCTGCACTCGATGCGATCGCCCGCGCGCGCGCCGTCACGCCCGCCACCGAGCTGAAGGCACTGAACTTCCAGGCCGGCAGCGTGACGCTGAGCCTCACCGCCCCCTCGGTCGAGGTGCTCAATCAGCTCACCCAGGCGCTTGCGCGCCAGGGGTGGCAGGCCCGCCTGACGGGCGGGCGGCTCGTTCCGGGTGGCTTCGCGGGCGGTATTCGCATGCGGCGCGGGAGCTGAGATGGCCAGACTCGCCCTTCCCTCGCTGCAGGAACTCTCGCCACGCGATCGGCGCACGCTCGGCATCGGCGGGGCGATCGCCGCGGTGTTGTTCGTGCTCGCGGTGGTGCTGCCGCTCGAGGGCCGCGTGAGTGCGCTGCACCGGCGCGTGGCGCACCAGCGCGCCGAGCTCGCTTGGATGCGCCGGGTGGGGCCGCAGCTGGCCGCCGCCGGCCCGGCGCGACGCGACAGCACCCTGCCGCTGATCGTGCTGATCGATCAGTCGGCACGTCAGGCCGGTCTCGGCGGGGCGCTCGCGGGCAGCAGCCCGATGGGGCGCGGCGAGCTGAGCGTGCAGCTGCAGCAGGCGCCGTTCGACCAGATGGTCGGCTGGCTCGCGCGGCTGCACCAGAACGAGGGGGTCGAGGTCACCGCCGCGCGCATCGAGGCCACCGGCCGGCCCGGGCTGGTCAACGCCTCGCTCGAACTGAAGCGACCCTGAGCCGTGGGCCGCGCGTCCATCCTGGTGCTGGCGGCACTGGTCTTCGCGGTCGTGCTGATCGCACGCCTGCCGGCCGCCTGGGTCGTACCGGCGCTGCACACCGAGCTCACCTGCGGCAGCGTCTCCGGTTCGCTGTGGAATGGTGAGTGCACCGGCGCGCGCGTGCATGGCGTCACGCTCGATCAGCTCGTCTGGCAGCTGCATCCGCAAGCGCTGCTGCGCGGGCGTCTGAGCGCCCATGTGAGCGCGATACGGGGCAACGCGGCGGCGAACGGTGAGCTCAGTGTCGGCCTCAGCGGGACGCTCGATGCCCGGGGGCTCAACGTGCACCTGCCGCTCGACCCGGCGCTGCTGCCGATGCTGCCTGCGGTGATCCGCGGCACGCTGCGCGCCGACATCACCCGCCTCGAACTCGAACGCAATGGGGCCATCACCCGACTGCAGGGACGGCTCACCGTGCGCCACCTGATCGACAGCAGCGGTCAGGTCACCCCGCTCGGCAGTTTCACCGTGAACTTCCCGGGCGGCCCGGGCGAACCGCGCGGCCGACTGCACGATCTGGGTGGTCCGCTCGCCCTGAGCGGCACGCTGCGCCTGACTGCCGAGCCCGGTTACGTGCTGCACGCCCGTCTCGCCGCGCGGGCCGACGCCTCGCCCTCGCTGCGTCAGGCGTTGCAATACCTGGGCGCACCGGACGCGCAAGGCCGCCGTCCATTCGCTCTGTCGGGCACCTATTGATGGGCCGCCTCAGAGCTCGCGAAATGCCCCGAGCAGCGGAAAGTACAGTCCGGCGCGCACCGGTTCGGGGCCGAGCTCGCGGGCGAGCGCGCTGTAGACGGTGAGCTGCGCCCGATAGCGTTGCATCTCGCGCGCGATGAACTGCTCGCGCTCGGCGCCCTCGTGGGTGCTGGTCTTGAAATCGATCACCCAACGGACGCCCTGCTCGTCGATGAACGAGCGATCGATGACGATGTTGCGCAGCCGCCCCTCGGCGAGCCCGGTCAGCGCCAGTTCGCTCGCCGCCTCGCGGTGCGCCGCCAGAATCCAGCGACCGCGCGCATCCTCGAGCGTGCCGATGAGCGCGGCCAGCACTCGGGCGAGCGCCGGCTCGAGCTGCCGCGCCGCGACCCCGCTGCGAGTGAGCTGCGCACGCAGCTGCGGCGCGCTCGCCTGGATCGCCTCAGGAGTGGGCAGCGCCGGGGCCGCCGCGAACCCCTGCAGCGCCGCATGCACCACGGTGCCGATCTGTCGGGCGGTCTGCTGCACCCAGCTGAACTGCGGCGGCTCGAGCGACTGGTCCCCGAGCGGCAGCCGTATCAGCTGCGCCGGCGCCGGCGCGCCCGTCGGCTGCCAGCCCGCCTTCAGGCGCACGATCGCGCTCGCGACGGGGTCCACCTCGCCCGAGTGTCCGGCGCCGGGTCCGTCCTCGAGCGAGGCGAGAAAGCCCGCCCCGAGCGCCGGCCAGAGCCGCGCGAGGGGGGTACCGCGCGCCGGCTGCGGCGGCTCGCCGTCGCGCTTGGACTTGAGGGTGGCATAAAGATGCAGCGAACGGCGGGCGCGCGTGGCGGCCACATACAGCAGCCGCAGCTGCTCGTGCTCCCCGCGCTGCTCACGCAACCGTTTGACGAACACCCCGATGCCGCGCGGATCCTCCGCTCCGATCGCCGGTGCCGGGGCGAGCAACAGATCGCTCTGCCCGGCCTGTGCGCCCGGCAGATCGAGCCAGCGCAACAACGGCTCACGATCGTGGTTGGCGCGTCGGTCGAGCCCCGGAATCAACACGTGGTCGAACTCGAGCCCCTTGGCATGGTGGATGGTGAGGATCTGCACCGGATTGGGCCCCTGGGCGCGCGGCTCGGCATAAAGATTGGCGAGCAGCTCATCGAGAGCCGCCGCCCCGTCGCGCTCGAGACTCGCACCGCGCTCTGCGAGCGCCGTCAAAAAAGCACGCGCGTGCTGCAGCGCCTCGCGCGGATAGGCATCGGCGCCCCCGAGACGCAGCCACGTCGCCTCCAGCCAATCGGCAAACGGCTGCAGCCCGCGCTGCGCCAACGCCTCGCTCAGCACCGCAGCGACCCGTTCGAGCCGCACCCGCTCGAGCGGCGCACACGCCCCGAGCCGTCCCGGATCGCGCAGCGCCTCGAGGGGCAACAGCGGATCGTGGCGCTGCGAGAGCACGCTGAGCGTCGCCAGCGTCGCCCCGCACCACGGCGCGCGCAACACCGCGAGCCAGGCGGTGCGATCCCCCAAGTGACACAACGCCCGCGTCAGTGCGAGCAAGTCGCGCACCACCGGCACCTCGGCGAGCGGCACCAGGTGCACGCCGATCGCCTCCACGGCACGCCCCTGCAGCGCCCCGAGCAGTGCCTCGGCATGACGCCGGGCCGCCACCAGCACGGCGATCGAGGCCTGCCGATCCGCCGCGCGCAGCGTCGCGATGCGCTCGGCCAGCGCATCGGTCTCGCGCTCGCGGCTCTCGCTGGCAAACAGGCGCAGCTCCACCGGCGCCGGCGTGCGAGCCTGCGCAGCGCTCGTGCCCGCAGCGCTCGCGGTGAAGCGCACCGCGCTCTGGCGCAGGTCGTCCGCGGCCGGGAACAACTGGCCGAAGGTCTGGTTCGACCACTCGATGAGCGCCGGGACGGAGCGGAAGTTGCGTGTCAGGTGCAGCGGCCGCAGCGGCAAGGAGCCGATGCCGCTGTCGCGGACCGCGAGGAAACAGCCCACCTCCGCCTCGCGAAACATGTAGATCGACTGCATCGGGTCGCCCACCACGAACAGCGTGCGGCCATCGCCCGCCTCCCACCCGGCGGTGAGCCGCGCAATCAGCTCGGTTTGCGCCGCGGAGGTGTCCTGAAACTCATCGACCAGAATGTGCCGCAGGCGCACCCCGAGTCGCAGCGCCAGATCGCTCGGTTCGCCCTCCTCGCTGAGCGCTGAGCGCGCCGCGGTGGCGATGCGCGTGTAATCGACCTCACCGGCGAGCGCAAAGCGCATCTCCAGCTCCACCGCCGCGGTCTTAAGCAGCCGCGCCAGCGCCGCCAGCGCATGCGCGTCCGCCGGCGCGAGCGCCGGATCGGGCAATGCGGCGAGCGCGGCGAAGCGCTCCCGCGCCGGCTCGAGTGCGCTGAGGGTCGCAATGCACTCGAGCAACGCGCTGCGCGCGGCCGGCTCGGCATACTCCGCACCCTGTCTGCGGTTGACCGCGCGGCGCCACTCGCCTTTCTGCGTCAACAACAAGGCGCTCAGGCGCTGCCATGCCGGCAGCGTGTGCGCATCGCTCGCGAGTGCCCCGACGCCCGGCAACCGCTCGAGCGCGGCGCGCAGCGGCGCATCGAGCAGCGCAAGCGCCGCACCGAGGGCGGCCGACACCAACCGCTGCAGGCTCTCGCCCACCCGCTCACTCAGCGCCTCGGGGGCATGGCCCAGCACGTGTGGCAGCCAGTGCGCCCGCTCGGCGAGCATCTGCGCGATGAGCCGCTCGAGATTGCCCCAGCGGTTGTCGAGCCGCTCGAACCACAGATCCGCATCGCGCGCGAGCGCCGCATCGGTTTCGGCTCGCTGCAGCGTCTCGCGCGCGGCCAGCTGGTAGAGCGCGGCGGGCCGCTCGGCGAGGGTGAGCGGCCCGCCGGCGCGCGCCGCGAGCGGCAGACGGTTGGCGAGGTTGAGGTTGAAGGCATCGATGGTCTGGATGCGCAGCCGCGCCGGATCCTCCTGCAGCCGCCAGCCACGCCGCGCCGAGCGCTCGAGCACCGCGTTCGCCAGCGCGCGCAGGCGCTCCCCGCGCGCCCCCTCGCCGCAGTGCCCGTTCAGCACCCGGCTCATCCGCTCACGCATCTCCGCCGCGGCGCGCCGGGTGAAGGTGATGGCGAGGATCTCCTGCGGATCCTCGACCTCCCCGAGCAGGCGCAGCAGCCGCTCGGTGAGCACCGTGGTCTTGCCGGAACCGGCCGGTGCCTGCAGCACGATCGACTCGCGCGGGTCGGTGGCCTGCTCGCGTGCCCGCTCGTCCGTGCCCGGATCCCGATCCGCCGCGGCGTTCATGCGCTGCGCTCCGACTCGGGCCGGTGCTGCTCGCCGATGCGGCACAGCACCGCCAGATGACAGTACTCGCAGGCGTTGGGTTTGGGATCGACGCGCGCCTCCCCGCGCGCGAAATCCCCCGCCAGGCGCTCGAGCACCGCCCGCCAGGCCGCGCGCCGCTCGCCCCAGGCATCGGCGTGCCCGGCAGCGGGCTTGACCGCCTCGAGGCCGGGCAGCAGATCGGCGCGCGCGCCGATGCCGGCGAAGCCGATCTCGCGCGCCGTCAGATGCACCGTCGCGAGCGCCTGCACCGCCTCACCGACGGCGGCCAGATACACCAGCAGCTGCGGGTGCGACGGTCGCTCCCCGTACCAGTCGGGGCGCGCCGGTCGGCCGCTCTTGTAATCGAGGATGGCGAGCGCGCCGCCCTCGAGCGCATCGAGGCGGTCGATCCGTCCATCGAGCCGCAGGCCGGCGAGCTGCAGCTGCACCAGGCACTCGGTGTTGCGCACCGTGAACGGAGCGCGCGCGCGCTCCTGCTCGCAGAGCAGCTGAATGAGTCGCGCCGCGCGGCGCTGCTCGCGCGCGAGCGCGGCGGCCGACGGCGGTGCGCTCTGCCCGCCGAGCACTGCCACCGTGGCGCGCTGCACCCAGGCATCGATGCGCTCCTCGAGCGCCTCGGCGCCGAGCGCCGCGAGTGCGCTCGAGTCGCCCAGTTCGCCCCACAGGCCCTGCAGCGCCGCGTGCAGCAGCCGGCCGCGCAGATCCGCCGGTACCCCAGGCTCGCTCTGCCCGAGCGGCTCGCAGCCGAGGCGCAGCTCCGCGTACGCGCGAAACGGACAGGTATTCTGCAGCTCGAGACTGCGCGTGCCCGAGGGCAGCACCGGCGGGCCGTCCCAGGGCAGCCCGGCGTCCGGGCAGGACTCGAGCTGACCGTCCCGGTGGAGCCGCTCGGGCAACCAGATGAGTGGTACGGGGGACGAGGTCGGCGTGCCGCGCCACGGGGCGAGCAGCGGACTGGGCAGCAGCGCAACATCCGCGGCGCGCACCGGGCAGGACAGCACCAGCCGGTCGGTGGCGCTGCGCCAGGCGCGCAGCAACGCCTGCGCTTCGCGCAACCGCCCCGCTGCACTCCCCGCCAGCCACTCGTGGGCGAGCTGCGCGCCGAGCGGTACAAACGGATCGGGTGCCGGCGGCTGCGGCAGCGTCTCGTGATTCAGGCCGGCAACCCAGATGCCATCGTATCGGGCGAGCGGATCGAGTAGTGCCGTGGTGAGGGTGACGGCAACGTCTGCTTCCGCCGGGCGGAAGGCGGTGCGCGCGGCGAGTTCGCCCAAGCGATGCAGTGCGGCTGAGCGCTCGAGCCGCGGGGCGGCGAGCGAGAGCTGCCCATACTCATCGAGCAACGCGCGCAGACGCAGGAGCGTCTGCTGGGCGGCACTGTCGAGCCCCTCGGCGCCCGGCCAGCCGAGCGCCTCCAGCGCACCCTGGAAGCGCTCCGACCACTCCTCGGGCGAGCCGCTCGGGTACGCCAGCGGTTCGCCCGCTTGGCGCACCCGCGCAGCGATGGCCGCAGCGATCGGCAGCGGTGCCGCCGCGAGCAGCGCCAGCAGCCGCTCGCGCTCGAGTGCCGGCGGCGCGTGCTCGCGCAGCCACAGATCGAGCCGCGCGCGCCCTTCGGCGCTCTCACGCCAAAACGGGCTGCGCAGCCACTCGAGCAGCGCCTCGAGGTCGAGCGGCTGGCCAGCCAGCAGCGCCAGCGCAGTGAGCGCCTGACGTACCGCCGGCAGCTGCGCGAGCGGCTCACCGCCCTCGATGCCGACCCACTGCGCCTCGGCCGCGCTGCCGGCCGGATCGAGCGCCTGGCGGATCAGCGCCGCGAGCCGAGTACAGCGGCCCGCACCGCCCGGCAGCACCACCAGCAGGCGCGCCCCGGGCGTCTCGCGCAGGCGTTGTTGACACCAGCCGGCAATGCGATCGAGTTCCTCGAGCTCATCGGCGGCGCATACGACCTCGGGCTCGACCGCGCGGCCCTCTGGTTCGCACCACAGGCTCTCCCAGCCGCGAGCGGCACGCGCATCGAGCAGCGCCGCAAGACGCGGACTGCGCTGCAGGAAACCACAGAAGGCCACGCTGCGCGCATCGCCGAGCGCGCCGGCTCCGCGCAATGCCTCAGTGAGCGATTGGGCTGCGAGGGCGTGGGTCCGCTCGGCGACGGAGCGCTCGACCGTGAGCCACAGTTCGGTCTCGGACTGCGCCAGCGCCGACACCCGGTGCGGCTCGATGCCGAGCTCACCGGCGAGGCGACTCGCCGCCAGCAGCCCCTCGGCGAGCGTGCCGGGGTTGACCAGGGCGAGATGCCCGGTGGCCGCGGCCGTACACTCGCGCCACAACAGCCATTCTTCGGCCGAGCGCAGCAGCCGCGGCGCGTCGGGCTCGAGCGCGACGCGCCGTTCAAACTCGCGCGTCAGCCACCCTTCGAGCGGCAGAACATCGGGGCTCGGCCACACCCGCCGGCCCCTAGCCAGCTGCGCGGCCGCATGCGCAAGCCGCAGCGCGTGCGCGCGCTGACGGGTCGGTGTCACCACCGTGCCCCCCGCCTCGATTACGGCCGCGAGATGAGAGGGAACTTCTATCAAAACAATCTATTAGAAATTATTTTTTAACAAAAACTTTAAAGAATGTACCTGAACTTCGTTCACTTGAACCGGGCACTCGCCGCGACCACGTTGTCAGCCGGCATGCTCGCCGCGTAGCCGTTGAGCAAATCCTCGATGCGGCCGAAGACCTCCCCCAACGTCTTGCTGTCCGGCAGCGTCGTGACCCGGAAGTGATTGCGGTACGGCACGTTGAAGCTCACCCCGGGGGCTACGAGCACGTGCTTCTGCTCGAGCAGATCGAGCGCAAAGCGCTGATCGTCGAAACCCGGCAGCTGCGCCGTATCGACACCGATGAAGGCGTACATGGCGCCGGCCGGCGCCTGCTTCAGCCGCAGGTAGCGGCTGGCGCCGACCGCACGCGCAATCGCCGCGCGCGATTCGTAGAGCCGTCCGCCCGGACTGACCAGGTCGCGGATACTCTGGTAGCCGCCCAGAGCGGTCTGCACCGCCCACTGGGACAGCACGTTGCTGCACAGGCGCAGTGAACTCAACAGGTCGATCGCACTCAGGTACTCCGCAGCCGCATGCGTGCGACCGGAGAACACCGCCCACCCCACCCGATAGCCGCAGGCGCGATACACCTTGGAGAGCCCCGAGAGCGTCGCGCACAGCGTGTCCTCGACGAGCGTGGCCATCGGGATGAACTCGGCGCCGTCGTAGACCATCTGATCGTAGATCTCGTCGCTGAAGAGCACCAGACCGGCCCGCTCGGCGAGTCGGGCCAGCCCCTCGAGCACCGCCCGCGGGTACACCGCGCCGGTCGGGTTGTTGGGATTGATGACCACCAGTGCGCGCGTACGCGGGCTCACCAGAGCGGCCAGTTCCTCCGGATCCGGCACGAAACCGTTCTCGGGTCGGCAGGGATAGTGCACGGCACGCCCGCCGTTCAACGTCACCGCCGCGGTCCACAGCGGATAGTCCGGACTCGGCACCAGCACTTCATCGCCGTCGTTGAGCAGTGCGCGCAGCACCAGGTTGATCAGCTCGCTCACCCCGTTGCCGATGAACACTTCCTCGGCAGTCACGCCGCTGACCCCGCGCGCCTGCTGCTGCATCACCACCGCTTCGCGGGCCGGAAAGATCCCCTTCTGATGGCAGTAACCCTCCGCCTCGGCGAGATTCTCGATCATCGCCAGACGCATCGTCTCAGGGGTGCGCAGGCCGAAGGCACCCGGATTGCCGATGTTCAGCGAGACGATCTCGTAGCCCTGGCGCTCCAGCTCGTGGGCACGCCGTGCGAGGCGGCCCCGGATCTCGTAGCGCACATGCCGCAGGCTCTCGCTCGGCCGGATGGTTGGTTCGTTCATTGGGCGAGCATACCATCGGCCCATTGGCCGAAGTGGTGACACGCCACCCATCGGCCCGACCCAGCGTTCACCCAGGGCGGCATGCGCTCGGCACACAGCCCCGTGGCGTGGGCGCAGCGGGCCCGGAACGCGCAGCCACCGGACCGCTCCGGCGGCGCGGCGGGCAAGCTGAGCGCCACCTTGGCCAGGCGCGCCGGCTGCAGGTCCGGGTCGCAGAGCGCAATCGCCTCGATCAGCTCGCGCGTGTAGGGATGCAGCGGGCGGCTGAGCAGCGCCTCGGTCGGCGCCAGTTCCACCATCCGTCCGCCGTACAGCACCAGGGTGCGCTCGCACAGCTGACGCACCACGGCCAGATCGTGACTGACAAAGAGCAGACTCGTTCCCTGCCCGTCGCGCAGCTGCGCGAGCAACGCGCGGATCTGCCGCTGAGCGCGCACGTCGAGCGCACTCAGCGGCTCATCGCACACGAGCAGTCGCGGGGCGAGAATCATCGCCCGGGCGATGCCCACCCGCTGACACTGTCCGCCGGACAGTTCGTGCGCGCGGCGTCGGTACAAGGCCGGCTCGAGCCCGACCTGCTCGAGCATCGCGTGCACGCGAGCGCGCAGCGCCGCACTCGAAAGCGACGGCTCGTGGATCTGCAGCGGTTCGCCGACTAGGCGCTCGACGCTCAGGTGCGGATCGAGGCTCGCAAGCGGGTCCTGCAGCACCAGCTGCAGGTTGCGGCGCAGACGCCGGATGCGCCGCGGCGCCACTCCTGTGAGGTCCTCGCCGAGCCACTGCACGCGGCCCCGCTGCAGCCGAATCAGCCGCAGCACCGCGCGCATCAGCGTGGATTTGCCGCAGCCGGACTCCCCAACGACCCCCAGCGCCTCGCCGCCCGCCACACGCACGCTCACCGCTTCGAGGGCGGTGAATGCTCGCCGTCGCACCCGCCCGATGGTCTGGACGTAGCGCACCTCGAGATCGCTGGCCGCGAGCACCGGTGTGTCCTCGGCGTTCGCCCGGGGGGGCGTTGGCGGGGACGGTGCGAACCGCTCGGCCGATGCGCTCAGCAGTTCGCGCGTGTACGGCTCGCGAGGATTTTTCAGCACCTCGTGCACCGTCCCGGACTCGATGAGCCGCCCCGCCCGCATCACCGCGACGCGGTCGGCGATGCCGGCGACGGCCGCGAAATCATGCGTGATCAACACCAGCGCCATGCGCCGTTCGCGCTTGAACTGCGCGAGCAGCGCTAGAATCTGAGCCTGCAAAGTCACATCGAGAGCCGTAGTCGGCTCATCGGCAATCACCAACGGCGGGTCGCAGGCGAGCGCGATCGCCAGCATCGCGCGCTGACGCATGCCGCCGGAGAGCTCGTGCGGATATTGGCGCATGCGCCGCCGCGCCTCGGGCATCCGCACCTGCTCGAGCAGCTCAAGCGCGCGCAAGCGCGCCGCACGGCGGCTGAGCCGCTGGTGGCGCACGATCGGCTCGGCGATCTGCGCGCCGATCGTCCGGTGCGGAGTGAGCGAGCTCATCGGATCCTGGAACACGAACCCGACCCGGGCGCCGCGAACCCGATCGAGCTGCGCCTCGCCCGCGCCGAGCAGCTCGGTCTGCCCGAGCCGCGCCCGTCCGCTCACCGCCGCGCCGGGCGGGGCCAATCCGAGCGCCGCCAGAAACGTCAGACTCTTCCCGGCGCCGGACTTCCCGACCACCCCCAGGCACTCCCCGGCCTGAACTGCGAGCGACACCTCAGCCACGGCCGCCGCCCGCGGCGGGGCGGCGAAGCGCACCTGCAGCGCCTCGATGCTGAACAGCGCCGCCGGCGCCACGGCGCTCTCACCGTCCGCTGGGATCGAGGACATCGCGCAATCCGTCACCGAGGAGATTGAACGCCAGCAGCAGCACGACCAGCACCGCCGCCGGCACCAGCACCAGCCACGGGGCACTGAGCATCTGACGTGCCCCGGCATTGATCAGACTGCCCAGACTCGCCCGCGGCGGCTCGACGCCGAGCCCGAGGAAGCTGAGAAAGCTCTCGTACACGATCATCTGCGGCACCAGCAGCGTCGAGTACGCCGCAATGGTGCCGGCGAGGTTGGGCAGGACGTGACGCCAGAGCATCTGCCCGGACGAGAGCCCGGTGGCGCGCGCCGCCTCCATGAACTCGCGCTGCTTCAGCGAGAGCGTCTGCGCGCGCACGACCCTCGCCAGTGTCAGCCAGCCGACCGCGCCGATCGCCAGCAGCAGCACGGTGAGGTGACCCCGTCCGAGCAGCGCGGTCAGGATCAGCACGATGAACAGGTACGGCAGCGCATAAAGCACATCCACCACGCGCATCATCCAGGCATCGACTCGCCCCCCCACCCAACCGGCGAGCATGCCCCACCCCACCCCGATCAACACGCTCACTGCGCTCGAGAGCACCCCGATCAGCAGCGAGAGGCGCAACCCATAGAGCGTGCGCACGTACAGATCGCGGCCGAGCGCATCGGTGCCGAGCCAATGCTCGCCGACCCGGCCTGGCGCAATCGCCAGATGGCGCCAATCGATCGCGCGATAGGAATAGGGGCTCAGCTGCGGCCCATACACCGCCAACAGCGCAAGCGCGGCGATCAGCGCCGCCGCGACCGCCATCGTGCCGCGCGTTCGCCTTTCACTGCGGCGCATGACGCACGCGCGGATCGAGCCAGGCATGCAGCAGGTCCGCACCGAGATTCACTACCAGCGTGAGCGTGCCGTACACGAGCACCATGCCCATCACCAGCGGGTAATCCCTGTCGATCGCTCCCTGCACCAGATAACGCCCGGTTCCGGGCAGTTCGAACACCGTCTCGACCACCAGTGAGCCCGTAACCAGGTACGTCGCAGCCGGTCCGAGGTAGCTCACCACTGGCACCAACGCCGGACGCAGCGCATGCCAGCACAACACGCGTGCACGGCCGAGGCCACGCGCGCGTGCGGTGCGGATATAAGCTGCGTTCAACACTTCGAGCAGACTGGCGCGCATCAGCCGAGCAATCGCCGCCGACAGCGGCAGTGCAAGCGTCACGGCCGGCAACAGCAGATAGCGCGGCGCACCCGCCCGCCAGCCGGCCACGGGCAACCAGCGCAGCCACAGCCCGAACCCGAGCGCGAGCAGCGGGCCGGTCACGAAGCTCGGCAATGCCAAGGTGAGCGCCGCGAATGCCGAGAGGCTCCGATCCACCAGACCATCCCGGCGCAATGCCGCGCCGACCCCGAGCGGCAGTCCTGCCAACACGGCCAAGCCGAGAGCCGCGGCGCCAAGCGTTGCGCTCACGGGCAAGCCGGCCGCGATCAGCGCAGCAACGGACTCGCCGCGGACACTGTAGGAGGGACCGAGATCGCCGTGTGCGAGTGCATCGAGGTAATCCACGTACTGCGCCCCGAGCGGCCGATCGAGGCCGTAACGCCGCGCGAGTTCGGCGTGCGTGCGTGCCGAGAGGGCTCGCCCACCGGCAAAGGGCCCGCCCGGCGCCAAGCGAATGACGAAAAACGAGACCGTCAGCAGGATGAGCAGGACCGGGACGATCCCCGCCATGCGGCGCAGCGCGTAACCGAGCATCGGCCGAGTGTAGCGCGATCGCTGAGCAAACGGCCGTTGCTCTCCGCCCAAACAACAAGGGGGTTCGCCGTGCAGCGAACCCCCTTGCCGGGTGCGAGCGGGGCGCATTGCGCCCCGCGGCAGACTTACAGCTGACTCAGGACGTGCTCGGCGGCCGACACCTTGAACTGCCCCGGTGCCTCGACGTTGGCGTGTTTGACCACGCCATCCTCGATCACCAGCGCAAAGCGCTGACCGCGCAGTCCCATGCCGAAGCCGCGCGCATCGAGCTCGAGCCCGAGCGCCTTGGCGTAATCCCCGTTGCCGTCGGCCAGCATCATGACTTTGTCCGCCACCCCGGAGGCCTTGCCCCAGGCGTTCATCACGAACACGTCATTCACCGCCATGCAGGCAATCACATCCACGCCTTTGGCACGCAACTGATCGGCGAGCTGCACGAAGCCCGGCAGATGCTTCGCGTCGCACGTGGGCGTGAACGCCCCCGGCACCGAGAACAGCACCACCTTCTTGCCCTTGAACAGCTCGGCCGTCGCGACGTCCTTCGGTCCTTCGGCACTCATCGTCTTCAGCACGCCCGAGGGCATGCGCTCACCGGCCTGAATTGCCATATCCCGTCTCCTCCTGCGTATTCGGCTCTGCGCCGGCCGGCCTCAGGCCGACTTCGCCTTCAGACTCCACAGCTCCGCAAGACGCTGCAGGGTCGGATCGCCCTTGACGCTCTGGAAAGCGTTGAGGGCCGCGGCCTTGTTGCCGGCCTTCAGCTGCGCGATGCCGAGCAGCAGATGCGCCTCGGCGGCATTGGCGAGCCCGCCCTTGGCGATGCCCAGGGTAAACTCATGAATGGCCTTCGCATACTGCTGGTAGCCGTAGTAGGCCAGCCCGACGCGGATGTCGGAGTTGCCGGTCGGCTGCCGAGCGGCCTCTTCGGCGGTCTTGCCGAGGGTCTGCTGATCCTTCGCCGCGCGCGCCTGGGCATCGCTCAGGATGCGCTGGGCCTTCGCCTTGGCGTGCGGATCGGTGAACACGTTGTTCTTCAAGGCCGCGGTCAGCACCTGCTCGGCCTCACCGGGAGAGCCGGCCTCGATGGCGAGTTCGGCATAGCTGGTGAACTCATGCGCCTGCTGCATGACCTTGACGTCGAAGGCGAGCCGGTAGGCCTCGAGCAGGTTGGCATCGCTCTTGATGCTCTTGAACGTCTGGAACAGCAGATACTGCCAGTACTGCGGCTGCGGGTAGTACACCACCAGCTGCTCGAGTGAATTCAGCAGGCAGGTCTGATCGTGCAGCTTCATGCACGAGCTCTGCACGAGCTGCAGCGACTGCTTGCTCGGCTTCTTGCCCGCGCGGATCGCCGCTTTGATCAGCCCGTTCTCAAAGGCAATGGTCTGCTTCCAGTTGCCCTGCAGGTAGTACGCCTGGCCGATGAGGGTCGACATCTGCGGCCCGCTGGCGTAACCCTTCTGCAGCGCCTCAGTGCCGTACTCCACTGCTTTCGGATAGTTGTGCAGCTGGTAATAGATCTGCGCCAGCGCCACCGTGAACTGGCGTGTCTGCGCCGGCGTCGCGTAGGCGTCGTGCAGCAGCGCCTCGAGCTTCGGGGCGAGCTTCGGGTAGTTGTTGCTCTTCTCGTACGCGAACACGTACAGCTGGTTCATCACGTGCATCGCGTACGGACTCTTGCGCGCGTCCGCCATGCCGGCCACCTGGTCGAGTGCAGCCTCGCCGGCGGCGTAATTGCCCTTCTGGATGTCCTTCTGCGCCGCCTGCAGCTTCAGCGCCACATCGCGGGTCAGCTTCGGCGGCGCCGCCGCGTAGGCCGGCTGCACGCCGAGAATGCCGCCACCGCACAGCAGCACCGCGCCGAGCGCGGTTGCCGCAACTATGCCCTTCACCTTCATGAAACGTTCTCGCATGGATATAGGGGGTGAGATTACTGAGCGAATTCGGAGGTATTGACGAAGCCGATCTTCGTCAGGCGGTTGCGCTGTGCATCCGCCAGCACCTTCGCCACGATGCCGTACTTGGCCATGCCATCGGGGTTGAGGTGGATCTCCGGCTGCGGATCTTTGCCCGACTCGCTGGCAAAGTAACCGTCAAGCACCTGCATGTTCGGCACCACGGTGCCATTCCAGGTAATCGTGCCGTCGAAGTCGATGCCGAGGTTGATCACCTCAGGGGGCTTCTGCGGCGGCTGATGCTGATTCTGCGGCAGATCCATCTTCACCGAGTGGGTCATCACCGGCAGCGTAATGATCAGGGTGACCAGGAGCACGAGCATGACGTCGATCAACGGCGTAGTGTTGATTTCGACCATCGGCCCGGAGCTGGATCCCGTCGACATGGCCATAACTTCAGAACTCCTCGAGCGCCTTGCGGGCCCGAAAAAGGTTGATCACTGCGCGGCGAGCGCGCCGGAATGCGGCTCGGTGATGAAGGCGACCTTCACCATGCCGCCGCGCTGCAATTCGTACAGAACGTGTCCGATCGCCTTGTAATCGGCGTCACGGTCGCCGCGGATGTGCACCGACGGCTGCGGCACCTCGACGGCGATCTGCTCGATCTTCTGCAGCAGCACGGTGTCACTGCTCACCGATTCGTTGTTCCAGAAAATCGACCCGTCCTTGGTCACCGCGATCGTGATGTCCTGCGGGGTGGTGTGCGTCGGGATGTTATTCGCCTTCGGCAGCTTCACCGGCACGGTCTTGGTGATCACGGGGATCGTGATGAGAAAGATGATGAGCAGCACCAACATGACGTCGACCAGCGGCGTCGTATTGATGGTGGCCATCACGCCCGGTTCTTCTCCCGGGTCGGCTCCGACATTCATCGCCATTTTCGACAGCTCCTCACGTCCGGGGCGCACCGCGCCCCGGGTTCGGCATTGGGAACGTGCCCCGCAGCCGCGGGGCACGTCTTTCGCAACCGACGTCGTTCGTCAAAGAGACCGGGCTCTTACTTGCGGACCGCACCAGCAGGGGCAGCTGCCGGCTTGGCACCACCGCTCTCCGGGCTCGGCACGCGCGCGCCGCTCACCAGATAGGCATGCAGGTCGCTGGCAAAGTTGCGCAGTCCGTCCTGCAGCACCTTGTTGCGGCCGAGCAGCCAGTTGTAGCCCCACACGGCCGGCACTGCCGCCGCGAGGCCGAGCGCAGTCATGATCAGCGCCGAACCGACGGGACCGGCCACCTTGCCGATGCTCGCCTGACCGGCCAGGCCGATCGCGATCAGCGCGTTCATGACGCCCCAGACCGTGCCGAACAGTCCGACGAACGGCGCCGAAGAGCCGACCGTCGCGAGCAGGCTGAGGCCCTTGGACATCTGGCTGCTGACTTGATCGACCGAGCGCTGCAGCGACATGGTGATCCACTCGTGCAGGTCGATGCGGTCGGTCAGACGGCCGTCGTGATGCGACATGGCGCGCAGGCCGTCCTCGGCGATGGCGCGAAACTCATTGCCCTTCTTCAGCTTCTCGACGCCATCCTTGATCGAGGGTGCGGACCAGAAGGACTTCTCCGCCTCGCGCGCGGACTTCTTCAGGCGATGCTGATCCCACAGCTTGGTGAAGATGATGTACCAGGTCGCCAGTGACATCGCAAGCAGCAGAATCATCACAAACTTGTCGATGATGGTGCCATTGTTCCACACGCCAGCGATGCCGTATGGATTGTTGACGGGTGCGGTTGGTTGGATGGCCATAGATTTCCTCAGATCACAAATAAGCCGCGTTGTATGGCGGGGTCGAAGTTGGAAGGGACGGGTGCATCAGAAGTCGTTCAGCTGGAACTTGATGGGCAGATGGCCGCAGAAATTGATCGGCCGACCATTCGCCTTCTCGGGATTCCAGTGACCGGAAGTGGCGCGCGCATAGCGCAATGCTGCGCGATCCAGCCGCGGGCTGCCCGAGCTGTGGATGACCTTCGGCTCGGCCGAGAGTCGCCCGTTCGGACCGACGCAGACCTCCACGATGGCGGTGCCCTGCTCGCCGAGGCGCTGTGAGGCCTGCGGATAGTAGTCCTGCGTCGAGGGGAAATCCCCCGCTGGACTCAGCGGCGTGTAGTGCATCGGCGCCGGCGGCGGCGGTGCGGCACGGACCACGTGCTTGACCACGGTGATCGCATGACTCTGGGCGGCTGCCGGCACGTTGATCTGGATCATCGGGGGCGGCACCTGCACCTGCTGCTGCACCAGCTGCGGCGGCGGGGGCGGGGGCGGCGGCAGGTGCTTGCGCACCTGACGCACGATGGTTGTCTTAAGGGGCGGGGCTACGAGCCGCACCACGCGGGTGGCCAGTCCTGCCTCGAGCGCCCAGAAGATAAACAAGTGCAGCGCAATGATGGCTGCCAGTACGGCCGTTCGGCGGGTGAAGAAATTTGTGTCGTGTACGTAAGCGCTCATGTGTGAATACTGAGGCGTGGCTGTTGCCTATCCCAAAAACACCGGAACGAAACGCGAGCGGTGCAAGGTAGCGGTCTTTCCACCTGCCCGCAAGCGGCTCAATCCGGACCCGAGCTGACCGGCGGCTTGTCCACCGGCACATTCATACTTTGGTACACGTGCGGGCACCGTGACCGGGCTGGCGCTCGTGTGGATCAATCCCCCTGTATGGTTCGGTTTCACGGCGACTCGAGGGCGACAAGCCAAGCGCGCGCGCCATGAGCATCCGATGATGCGATGCCCAACTGTAACCGCTACCCGCCGCGCTGACAACTGCGCGCATTGACCAATCGCTGGTTCGAGGCGCCTCAGCCGGGTGGGCACGACGAGCGGGAGCTCGGCCGCAGCGCAGTTGCGCGCCGCCTCGCCGCGCGTGTCCGCGCCCCCCGTTGCTGCGCGCCAAGGCGCGCCCCCCATCTGTCTCATGACTGCTCACAGTGCACTATTGTTTCGTAGTCTGACGACAGACAGATGAAAATCCATACGACAATCGGTCAATTCGACTAACCGAACATCCGTGCGACGAGTCGTGCGGACGAGTCAACCGAAGCGCTCGCGCAAAAAGCGATACAGCACGCGCACGCATTGCGCCTCTGCGCCGACGGGACGGCCCGGGCGCTCCTTGCCATTCCACGCATACAGGTCGATGTGCACCCAATCGGTCGGCGCATCGATGAAGCGCTTGAGAAACAGCGCGGCGATGATCGAACCGGCGAATGGCGTCGATGCCACATTATTAAGGTCGGCGATTTTGCTGCCGAGTTCATCTTCGTAGCCCGGCCACAACGGCATCGGCCAGAGCGGATCGAACTCCTCCTCGCCGAGCTCGCGCAGTCGTTCGGCGAGCGCGCGCCGGTTGCTGTAGAGCGCCGGCACCTCCGGTCCGAGTGCCGTGCGCGCCGCGCCGGTGAGCGTCGCCAGATCGATCAGCAGCTGCGGGCGCTCCTCCTGCGCCACGGCGAGCGCATCGGCGAGCACCAGCCGGCCCTCGGCATCGGTGTTGCCGATCTCCACCGTGAGGCCCTTGCGCGAGCGCAGCACGTCGCTCGGCCGGTACGCTGCCCCGCCGACGCTGTTCTCCACGGCCGCAATCAGCACACGCAACTGCAGGGGCGCATCGAGTCGCATCAGCAAATCCGCCAGCGCGAGAGCACAGGCCGCCCCGCCCATGTCCTTTTTCATCAGCGCCATCGCGCTCGAGGGCTTCAGATCGAGCCCGCCGGAATCGAAGCACACGCCCTTGCCGACGAGCGTCACGCGCGGGGCGTCCTTCTCGCCCCAGCGCAGATCGATCAGCCGCGGCTCGCGCACGCTGCCGGCGCCGACGGCGCGCAGCAGCGGAAAACCGCTGAGTTCCCCGCCGCTGAGCACCTGGCAGCGTGCGCCGCGCTCGCGCGCGAGCGCCACCGCCGCGTCGGCGAGCTCCTGCGGGCCGAGATCGTTCGGCGGGGTATTGATCAGATCGCGCGCGAGCGCGCTGGCATGGGCAGCGGCAAGCGCATAGCGCACATCGGCCTGCGGCGGGACGATCAGCGCCGCGCCCGGCCCGAGCGGTGCGTCGAGCCGATAGCGGTTCATGCGGTAGCCGCCGAGCAGCCAGCCGAGCACGAAGTGCGTCGCGGCACGGGCCGGTAGCGCGCTGGCGAGACGCCACGGCAGTGCCGGCAGGCGCTCCGGGGCTCCCGCAGCGTGCCAGGGGCCGAGTTCACCGGTCGCGCTGAGCGCGCCGAGCCCGAGCAGCCCCCCGGCAACACCCTCCTCCCCGGGCAGCGTCAGCACGCGGTAGCGCTCGGCCTGAAAAACATGCGCGCGCACCCAGGCGGCGACCGAGGCGCTCTGCGCGCCGAGCCAACCCTCGAGTTCGCCCTCGGTCAGCAGCCACAGCGGGCGGCTGTCCCCCGGGTCGGTACTGAGTAACATTTCGTGTGCCACGCGAATGAGCATAGCGCGTCGCATGCGCCCCTCGCCAGGGACGCACCGTTTGCCACGAGCCGCGATGACGTTGACAAACAGTCCTGGGGTGTGCTCCCATCCGTCCCATCATCTCCACTTTGTTTTGCCCAGGCACCCACAGCCCGTGGTACCCGCAGCACACATGGCCAGAGCCCGACCCGCGCCCCGCGCGGCGAGTGCGCTGCTCGGCCGACTGCCGGTACTCCTTATCGGACTGCTGCTCCTTGCGGGCAGCCGGTGCGGGGTGCTCGCAATCGCCTGAGGACAGACAGGCAGGGGCGAGAGAAGACACCAGAACCCCGCACCGGCCCATAAGCCGCTGCGGGGTTTTTTATGCGTGTTATTGCACGACTGTGATCTGACATCCGGGCCAGCAGGCCGATTGGGAGTATCGAGATGAAGCTGTATTCGCAAAAAGACGTCGAACAGAAAGCCTTGCGCGGGGCGCGCATCGCGGTCATGGGCTATGGCAGCCAGGGCCGCGCGCACGCACTGAACCTCAAGGACAGCGGCTTTGACGTCGTCGTGGGCGTTCGCAAGGGCGGCCCGGGCTGGAAGAAGGCGAAGAAGGACGGTCTGGCGGTCGCCGAGCCGGTGCGCGCGGCGCGCGATGCCGACCTGGTGGCGATGCTGGTGCCCGATCTGGCGCAGAAATCGCTCTACGAGAGCATCGAGCCTGCCCTGAAGAGCGGCGCGACGCTGCTGTTCGCGCACGGGTTCAATATCCATTTCAAGCAAATCAAGCCACGCAAGGACCTCGATGTGGTGCTGATCGCCCCGAAGGGACCGGGCGACCTGGTGCGCCGACAGTACCAGCAGGGTCGCGGCGTGCCGTGCCTGATCGCCGTTGCGCAGAATGCCACCGGCAAAGCGCATGCCCGCGCCCTCGCCTATGCGCACGGCATCGGCGGCACGCGCGGCGGTGTGCTCGAGACCACCTTCGCCGAGGAGACCGAAACCGATCTGTTCGGTGAGCAGGCAGTGCTCTGCGGCGGCGCCACCGAACTGGTGGTACGCGGCTGGGAGACGCTGGTCGAGGCCGGCTATCAGCCGGAGGTCGCTTACTACGAGTGCCTGCACGAGCTGAAGCTCATCGTCGATCTGCTGCATGAGGGCGGGATCACGAAGATGCACCAGTTCATCAGCGAGACCGCCAAGTACGGGGATCTCACCCGCGGCCCGCGCATCGTCGATGCCCGCGTGAAGAAAGAAATGGGCAAGGTGCTGAAGGAGATCCAGTCCGGCACCTTTGCGCGCCAGTGGATTCGCGAGAACGCCACCGGCCGCAAGCGCTACCAGAAGCTGCTGAAGCGCGACATCGAGCACCCGATCGAGAAAGTCGGCGAGCGGCTGCGCGCGCGCATGACCTGGCTCAACGACAAGCGCGCCTGAGCGCCCCGTCGCCACCGCCCACCTCTGCTGAGGAGATCCTTATCATGGCTGCCGAACCTGACAAAGTACTGATCTTCGATACCACGCTGCGCGACGGGGAACAGGCCCCGGGCTGCAGCATGACGCGGCCGGAGAAGCTGCGTGTCGCGCGCGCGCTCGCCGAGCTCGGCGTCGATGTGATCGAAGCGGGCTTTCCGGCCGCCTCGAAGGGTGATTGGGAGAGCGTGCAGGCGGTGGCGCGCGAGGTCGAGGGGCCGATTATCGCCGGGCTCGCACGCTGCAACCGCGAGGACATCGAGCTCGCCGCGCGCGCCCTCGCCGATGCGCCTCGGCGCCGGGTGCACGTGTTTCTCGCCACCAGCGCCATTCACCGCCAGTACAAGCTCAACATGGCCGAGGAGCAGATCCTGCGCACGGCCGTCGAGGGAGTGCGCCGCGCGCGCGAGCTGTGCGATGACGTGGAGTTCTCCCCCGAGGACGCCTCGCGCACCGAGCTCGAGTTCCTCGCGCAGGTGGTCGAGGCGGCCATCGAGGCCGGCGCGAGCACCGTGAACATTCCCGACACCGTCGGTTACACGGTGCCGGATGAGTTCGCGGAGTTGTTCCGGTACCTGCGCAAGAACGTGCGCGGCATCGAGCGGGTGCGCCTCTCGGTGCACTGCCACGACGATCTCGGCATGGCGGTGGCGAACAGCCTCACCGCGGTGGTCGCCGGCGCCCGCCAGGTGGAGTGCACGATCAATGGCATCGGCGAGCGTGCCGGCAATTGCTCGCTCGAGGAAGTGGTGATGGCACTGAAGACGCGCGCCGCGTTCTTCAACGTCACCACCGGCATTCAGACCACCCGGCTGTATCCGACCTCGCGCCTGGTCTCGAGCATCACGGCGATGCCGGTACCGCGCAACAAGGCCGTGGTCGGCGAGAATGCCTTCGCGCACGAGGCTGGCATCCATCAGCACGGGGTCCTCAAGCACTACTCGACCTACGAGATCATGCGCCCTGAGGACGTCGGTCTCTCGCGCAGCAATCTCATCCTCGGCAAGCACAGCGGACGGCACGCCTTCCGCGACCGGGTGCGCGCGCTCGGCTTCGAGCTCGAGGAGAGCGAACTCAATCAGGTGTTCGAGGAGTTCAAGGCACTCGCGGACCGCAAGAAGGAGCTGTTCGACGGCGACATTGAGGCGCTGGTGCTGCGCGCCGAGGGCGCCGCGGCCGGCCCGTGGAGCCTCGAGAGCCTCGAGACGCACGCCACCACCGGCGCGGCTGCGAGCGCCCGGGTGGGCCTGCGGCACAGCGACGGGCGGCTCATCGAGCACACCGCCGAAGGCGACGGACCGGTCGATGCGCTCTTCAAGGCGATCGAAGCGGCAACCGGCATCGGCGTCATGCTGCGCAAGTTCGAGGTGCGCGCCGTCACCGAGGGCGAGGATGCGCAGGGCGAGGCGCTGGTGTACGTGGAGTACAATCAGCGTACTTATCGGGGCTCGAGCGTGAGCACCAACATCGTGGAATCGAGCGGCAGAGCGTTCCTCGAGGTGATCAACCGCATCGAGCAGGCATCCGCCGGCGGTCGCCCGCGCGATGAGCGCGGCGCAGCGGCACAGGCGGCCTCCACGCTTTAAGATTCGACATTCACATCGGCAGCGCGCTACGGGAGATTCCGCATGCCCATACCGGCCACTCAGTTCATCTGGTTCAACGGCAAGCTCGTCCCTTGGGAGAAAGCCACCGTGCACGTGCTCGCGCACGCCCTGCACTACGGCTCATCGGTGTTCGAGGGCGTGCGGGCCTACGAGACGCACAAGGGCGTAGCGATCTTCCGCCTGCACGATCACACCCGACGGCTGTTCGACTCGGCAAAGATCTATCGCATGAGCCTGCCGTTCACGGTCGGGGACATCGACACGGCCTGCCGCCAGGTGATCGCGGCCAACGGTCTCGCCCGCGGCGCATACATCCGTCCGGTGGCGTTCCGCGGCTACGGCGAGATCGGGGTCGCCCCGAAGATCGAGCCGCCGACGGAAGTGGCGGTGGCTGCCTGGGAATGGGGCAAGTACCTCGGTCACGAGAGCGAGGAGCAGGGCGTCGATGTATGCATCGCCTCCTGGCAGCGGGTGGCGCCGAACACGATCCCGGCTCTCGCCAAGGCCGGCGGCAATTATCTGTCGAGTCAGCTGATCGGCGCCGAGGCGCGCCGCCTCGGCTTTCACGAGGGGATCGGGCTCGCCCCCGACGGTACGATCAGCGAGGGCTCGGGGGAGAACATCTTCCTCGTCAAGGACGGCGTACTGCTCACCCCCGCCCTCGCCCACTCCGTGCTCGGCGGCATCACGCGCGATACGGTGATGCGACTGGCGCGCGAGCGCGGCATCGAAGTGCGCGAGTGTTCCATTCCCCGCGAGCTGCTGTACATCGCCGATGAGGCATTCTTCACCGGCACCGCGGTCGAGATCACCCCGATCCGCTCGGTGGATCGGCTGAGCATCGGCAGCGGTGCGCGCGGCCCGATCACCGAGACGCTGCAAAAGGCGTTCTTCGGCCTGTTCAGCGGCGCCACGCCCGACAAGTGGGGCTGGTTGGATCACGTCGATATGCAGGCCGCACCGGCCGCGGTGGCGCGCTGATGGGCACGCCGCTGACGCTGTTCGAGAAGGTCTGGCGCAGCCATGAGGTCGTTCCACAAAGCACCGATACCCCGGCGGTGCTGTACATCGATCTGCACCTGATCCACGAGGTCACCTCGCCGCAGGCATTCACCGTGCTGCGCGAGCGCGGCCTGCGGCTGCGCCGGCCGGAGCTGACCTTTGCGACCATGGATCACTCGACCCCGACGCGCACCGAGCAGGTGTTCGGTGGCGCGCCGATCAGCATCGAGGCGGCCGCCCGCCAGGTGCATGCACTCGAGCGCAACTGCGCCGCGTTCAATGTCGAGTTGCTGGGCCTGCGCGATGCGCGCCGCGGCATCGTGCACATCATCGGACCGGAGCTCGGGCTGACCCTGCCGGGCAAGACCGTGGTGTGCGGCGACAGCCACACCAGCACCCATGGGGCACTCGGGGCGCTCGCCTTCGGCATCGGCACGACCGAGGTCGGGCACGTGTTTGCCACGCAATGCCTGCTGCAACGCAAGCCGCGCACGCTCGCAGTAAACGTCCACGGGGCGTTGCCCGCGGCGGTCAGCGCCAAGGATCTCATCCTCGCCATCATCGGACGGATCGGCGTCGCCGGTGGCACCGGGCACGTGATCGAATACCGCGGCGAGGCGATCCGCGCGCTCGACATGGATGGGCGCATGACGGTGTGCAACATGTCGATCGAGGCCGGCGCCCGCGCCGGCATGATTGCCCCCGATGAGAGCACGTTCCGCTACCTCGCCGGGCGCCCGCGCGCCCCGCAGGGCGCAGCCTGGGAAGCCGCACTCGAGCAGTGGCGACAGCTGCCGAGCGACCCCGGCGCGCGCTTCGATCGCGAGGTCGACATCGAGGCCGGCTCGCTCGAGCCGATGATGACCTACGGCACCAACCCCGGCATGGTGATTCCAGTCGGCGGGACGATCCCCGAGCGCGCCGACGACCCGATGTTTGCCAAGGCGCTCAGCTATATGGGCTTCGCGCCCGGCCAGCCGCTGCGCGAACATCCCGTGAATGTCGTATTTGTCGGCAGCTGCACCAACGGGCGGATCTCGGATCTGCGCGCCGCAGCCTCGCTGCTGCGCGGTCGCAAGGTCGCCTCCGGCGTGCACATGCTGGTCGTGCCGGGCTCGCAGCACGTCAAGCAGCAGGCCGAGGCCGAAGGGCTCGATCGGATCTTCCTCGAGGCAGGCGCCGAGTGGCGCGAGTCGGGCTGCTCGATGTGCCTCGGGATGAACGGGGATCTGGTGCCCAAGGGTCAGTACGCCGTCAGCACCAGCAATCGCAATTTCGAGGGACGTCAGGGCGTCGGCGCGCGCACCTTGCTCGCCAGTCCGCTCACCGCCGCGGCCTGCGCAGTGCGCGGCCGCGTCACCGATCCGAGGGAGTTGTTGTAGTGGAACCGATCCGCACCCTGCGCTCGCGCACCGTCGTGCTCAACGCAAGCGACATCGACACCGATCAGATCATCCCGGCGCGCTTTCTCACCACCACCACGCGCGAAGGACTCGGCGAACACCTGTTCGCCGACTGGCGTTACGGTCCCGACGGCACCCCGCGTGCCGATTTCGTGCTGAACCAGCCGCAAGCTCGCGGCTGCACCATCCTCGTCGCCGGTGCGAACTTCGGCTGCGGCTCCTCGCGCGAGCACGCCCCGTGGGCGCTCACGGACTTCGGCCTGCGTGCGGTGATCAGCACACAGATTGCCGACATCTTCCGCAACAACGCGCTGAAGAACGGCTTGCTGCCGGTGATCGTCGATGCCGACACGCACCGCTGGCTGCTCGAGCATCCGGGCGAGCCGCTCAGCATCGACCTCGAATCGAGCAGCCTCACGCTGCCCAGCGGGGCCACGGTGAGCTTTCCGCTCGAGCCGTTCGCACGCTACTGCCTGATGAACGGCGTCGATGAACTCGGCTTCCTGCTCGGCCGCGAGGCCGAGATTGCCGCCTACGAGGCACGCCGGGGACTGGCATGAAAGCACACATTGCCGTTCTGCCCGGCGATGGGATCGGGCCGGAAGTGATTGCCGAGGGTGCGCGCTGCTTGCACGCGCTCGCGCAGCGTCACGGACACACGTTCACGCTCACCGAGTTGCCCTTCGGTGGGGCGGCGATCGATCTGAGCGGCGAGCCGCTGCCCGCTCAGACCCTCGCGACCTGCCTCGCAGCCGATGCGGTGCTGCTCGGGGCGATCGGCGGACCGAAATGGTCGGCGCCCGAGGCCACAGTGCGCCCCGAGCAGGGGCTGCTCGCCCTGCGCAGCGCGCTCGGGGTCTACGCCAACCTTCGCCCGGTGAAGGTACACCCCGCACTGCTCGGCGCCTCGAGCCTGAAGCCCGAAGTATTGACGGGCGTCGATCTGATGTTCGTGCGCGAACTGACTGGTGGCATCTACTTCGGTGAGAAGCATCAGGATGCCAACAGCGCCACCGACGTGTGCACCTACACCGTTGCGGAGATCGAACGCATCGTGCGCTCCGCGGCGCGCCTCGCCCAGCAGCGCCGGGGCAAGCTGGTCTCGATCGACAAGGCGAACGTGCTGGAAACCTCGCGCCTGTGGCGCCGGGTGTGCAGCCGGGTGATGCGCGAGGAATTCCCCGACGTGTCGCTCGAGCACATGCTGGTCGACGCCGCGGCAATGCACCTGATCCGCCGGCCGCGCGACTTCGATGTGTTGGTGACCGAAAACATGTTCGGCGACATCCTGACCGATGAGGCCTCGATGCTCGCCGGCTCACTCGGCCTGCTGCCCTCGGCCTCGCTCGGGGAAGGCCGCCGGGGCCTGTACGAGCCCATCCACGGCTCGGCCCCGGACATCGCCGGCCGCGGCATCGCCAACCCCTGCGGCACGCTGCTCAGCGTCGCGCTGCTGCTGCGCCACTCGCTCGGACTGAACGCCGAAGCCGAAGCGCTTGAGCAGGCCGTGGCTGCGGCGCTCGAGGCCGGCGCCCGCACGCCGGATGTCGCAGGCAGCGCCGCCGCGGTTTCCACCCGTGCGGTGGGCGATGCGGTGCTGAGCCGCCTGTAGGATCGTGCAACGCCGGCGCAGCCCTCACGAGCCGCTGCACCGGCGGGCCCTCATCAGGCCGCCGCCAGAGTACGGGCGCGTGACAGCCCTGCGCTGAGATCCGCGCGCAGATCCTCCAGCGCCTCGATGCCCACCGACAGGCGGATCAGCCCGTCAGTGAGACCCGCCTTGGCGCGCGCGGCCGAATCCATTGCCGCATGGGTCATGGTGGCCGGATGGGCAATGAGGCTCTCGACGCCGCCTAAGGATTCAGCCAGGGAGAAAAATTCCAGGCCCGAGGTGAAGGCGCGCACCGCCGGCAGTCCACCGTCGAGCTCCAGCGTCACGATCGCGCCGAAGCCGCGCTGCTGGCGCCGGGCGAGTGCGTGCCCGGGGTGGCGCGCGAGGCCCGGATAGTACACCTGGGCCACGCCGCGCTCGCCGGCGAGCCACTCGGCGAGCGCCTGTGCGTTGCGACCGTGTTGCTCGAGGCGCGCATGCAACGTGCGCAGCCCGCGCAGCGTAAGGAAGCTGTCGAACGGTGAGCCGGTGAGGCCGAGGCAATTGGCCCACCAGGCGAGTTCCTCATGAACTGCCGGTTCGCGCGCCACGACTGCCCCGCCCACCACATCGCTGTGACCGTTCAGATATTTGGTCGTGGAGTGCACCACCACATCGGCGCCGAGGCCGAGCGGCTGCTGCCATGCCGGGGAAAGGAACGTATTGTCCACGACCACCTTCGCGCCGGCGGCATGTCCGAGCGCCGCGACCCGCTCGATGTCGGTCACTCGCAACAGAGGGTTGCTCGGGGTCTCGACCCATACCAACGCCGCCGGAGTGGCGAGCGCCTCGGTAAGCGCCACCTCATCGCCGTAATCGACGAACTGCACCTGGCGCTCCCCACGCCGCCGCCACGCATCAAACAGGCGATAGGTGCCGCCATAACAGTCGTGCGGCGCCACGATGCGTCCGCCCGCGGGCACCAGATGCCCCGCGAGCGTGATGCCGGCCATGCCGGTCGCCGTCACCACGGCGCCGGCACCGCCCTCGAGCTCGGCAAGCGCCGCACCGAGCAGATCGCGGGTCGGATTGCCCGAGCGGGTGTAGTCGTAGCGGCCCTTCTCGCCGAAGTCGCGAAAGGCGAACGTCGAGCTCAGGTGAATCGGCGGGACTACCGCGCCGGTGAGCGGGTCGGATTCCAGCCCCGCGCGCACGGTGCGGGTGATTGGGGATTGGCGATCGGTCGAATGACTCATGACAGGTTCTCGAGCACCGCGGCGAACACGCCGCGCAGTTGTTGGGATTCCTTCAGAAACGCGTCGTGACCATAGATCGAGGAGATCTCAAACAGGCGCGCGGCACGCAGCCGCGCGGCGAGCGCGCGCACCTCGGTGAGTGGCACGAGCAGATCCTCGCGCACGCCCACCACTGCGGTCGGCACGCAGATGCGCTCGGCCTCGACCGTATGCAGGTCAATCGACTCGGACAGACACAAAAAGGCCTCGGGCAGATGGCGGGCGGCATAGTCCGCGCCCCGCGCCGCGAGGTAGCGCTCGACCGGCAGGCGCGCCCGCCCCTGCTCGAACACCGCCGGACCGCTGAAGCGCGCGGCGAACTCCTCGCCACTGCGATAGGTCGACATGCCCAGTGCCCGGGCAAGCGCGAGCGACTCGGCCGGCCGGCCGGCCTCGATCCCCAAGCGCACGATGTCGCGCTGCACCGAGCGCCAGGCGCTCGCGAGCGGATACGGTCGATCGGCGGCACACAGCACGATCAGCTGTGCAACCCGCTCGGGGAACCGCTCGGCGAAAGCGAGCGCCACCATGCCGCCGTAGGAGCCGCCCACGATCGCGCGCAGCGCCTGGATCCGCAGATGATCGAGCAGCCGCACGAGCACCTCAGCCTGGTCGTACGTGGAGATGCTCGGGAAGCACTCCCCGGCTCGCGGCCCGGTCGTCTCGCCGCTGCCGCCGAGGTAATCGAAGCTCAGCACCCGATACCGATCGGTGTCGAGCGGACGCGCCGGTCCGGCCACCTCGCGCCACCAGCTTTGCCGGGGCTGCTCGGTCAGACAGACGCGCCGGGAGGCCGAAATGCCCCCGAGCGCACACACGAGCGGCGCATTCGCCGCCCCCGCCATCCGCCAAGCGACCCGTACGGCCGGCAGTACGCCGCCGTGATGCAGGGCGAGACCGCCCGGAATGTCAAATACGCCTTCGCGCACGGACTCGGCCGGCGGACACCGCGGCGGATGTTCCGGCTCGATCGGGCGAACCTCGGCAATGGCGTGCATGATCGGCTCCGCAACTCTCTCGGCTCACCGAGCACTCTTACGGAGCGTCCCACCAGGGACCTGGCGGGCGGGCTGCGTCCATCCCCGCGCCCGAGGCGCAGAGCCACACAGTTCGCTCATCTGTCGAGCCTCACCTGCCCCTTCAGGGCGCGGTCGGATCGCAGGAGTTGGCACCTTTCCAGAATGGTTGGCTCTGGCGGTTGCCCCGGCGTCTAAGGGCCTATCCCTCAGCCGGTCTCGATGAGTCGCACTAAGTTTAGGGGTTCGCCCGCCGGCCGGTCAAGGGAGTGCCCGCGGCCGCTGCCCGACCGCGCCCCCGGCGAGCCTGCCGCCGCTCGGCTGCCGCCGCCATGCAAGGTGCTGGCACCGGCCCCTCGCCTATGCTAGTGTACTAGCACACTATTACAGTAGATCGGCATGAAGACACATCGCAGCCTCACGCCCCGCCAGGAAGCGCTCGCCGAGCGCAACCTCTTCACCGCTATCGCGGCGCTGCGCGATGGCGAGGAAGTGCGCGCCTTTTTCCGGGACCTGTGCACACCGGCCGAGCTGCAGGCGATGGCCGACCGCTGGTCCGTGGTCGATTACCTCAGCCGCGGTCTGCCGTACCGCGAGATTCACCACCTCACCGGCGTCAGCGTCACCACCATCGGGCGCGTGGCGCGCTTCCTTGCCACCGGCAATGGCGGCTACGGCCTGGTGGCGCAGCGGCTCGGCAAGTGGCACCTGCACGCCGCACGCGCAGCCGCCTCGGCTGCCGCCAGCGCCGGCGCACCGGCAGCTCCGCCGCGCGCCGTGAGCGCGGCCCGTCGCCGCGAGGGAACCCGCCATGGATGAGCTGCGTCTGAAACTGGCCATCCAGAAGTCCGGTCGCCTGACCGACCCGTCCCTCGAGATGCTGCTGCGCTGCGGACTGAAGATCTCCCGCGGCAAGGATCAGCTGATGGCCTACGGGGAGAACATGCCGCTCGATGTGCTGTTCGTGCGCGATGATGACATTCCCGACTTGGTGCAGGAGGACGTCTGCGACCTCGGGCTCGTCGGCCTGAACGTGCTCGAGGAGAAGCGTTTGGAACTCGCCGCACGCGGCCATCCGGTGCGCTTTCAGCCGCTGCGCACCCTGGATTTCGGGCGCTGCCGACTCGCACTCGCGGTACCGCAAGGCCAACCGTTCGATGGCCCGAGCAGTCTCGAGGGCAAGCGCATCGCCACCACCTATCCGTTTCTGCTCGAGAACTACCTGCGCGAGCGCGGCATCAGCGCCGAAATCGTCACCCTGTCCGGTGCGGTGGAGATCGCCCCGCGTCTCGGGCGGGCCGATCTGATCTGCGACCTGGTCTCGACCGGCTCGACGCTGCAGGCCAATCATCTGCGCGAGGTGGAGACCGTGCTCGAGAGCCACGCGGTGCTGATCCGCACCCCGCTCGGTCTGCCGCCGCTGAAGGACGAGTGGGTCGAGCGGCTCGTGATGCGCCTCGATGGGGTGCAACAGGTGCGCGAGAGCAAATACATCATGCTGCATGCTCCGCGGTCCGCCCTCGAGCAGATCCGCAGTCTGCTGCCCGGGTGCGAATTTCCGACCATCATTCCGCTCGAGGGTTCGCCGGACAAAGTCGCGGTGCATGCGGTGTGCCGCGAGAACGTCTTCTGGGAAACGCTCGAGCAGCTGAAGAAGGCCGGCGCCAGCGCCCTGCTGGTGCTGCCGGTCGAGAAGATGTTGGCCTAACCCGATGCGCATTCTCGATTGGAGCGCGCTCAGCGCGAGCGAACGCGACGCCGCCCTCGAGCGCCCCGCGCAACAGGCACGTGCGGACATCGACACTCTGGTGCGCGAGGTGATCAGCTCGGTGCGGGCCCGGGGCGATGCGGCGTTGCGCGAATACACTCGCCGCTTCGATCGGGTCGAGCTGGCGACCCTGCGCGTCAGCGCCGAGGAGTTCGCTGCGGCGAGCCGCGAGGTGGGCCCGAGCGAACAAGCAGCACTCGCGCGCGCAATCGCCAACATCGAGCGTTTCCATCGCACGCAGAGCCTCGAGGGAGTGAGTCTCGAGACCGAACCCGGTGTGCGCTGCGAGCGGCTGTACCGCCCGATCGGCGCGGTGGGACTGTACGTACCGGCGGGCTCGGCGCCCCTGCCCTCTGCGGTCGTGATGCTCGCGGTTCCCGCCCGCATCGCCGGCTGTCCGCGCCGCGTGTTGTGCACGCCGCCCGACCAGAGCGGGCGGGCGCACCCGGCGGTGCTGCTCGCGGCACAGCTTTGTGGCATCGAGCAGGTCTACAAAGTCGGCGGCGCCCAGGCGATTGCCGCCCTCGCCTACGGCACCGAGAGCATCCCGAAGGTCGACAAAATCTTCGGCCCCGGCAATGCCTGGGTCACCGCGGCCAAACAGGCTGCCGCAGCCGATCCGCACGGCGCGGCGTGCGACATGCCGGCAGGGCCTTCGGAAGTGATGGTGCTCGCCGATGATACGGCGTGCGCGGAATTCGTCGCCGCTGATCTGCTCGCGCAGGCCGAGCACGACCCGACGGCCCAGGCGATTCTCCTCACTCCCAGCGCTGCGCTCGCCGAGGCGGCGTGCGCAGCGGTGCAGAGGCAGACGGCCACCCTCTCGCGCCGCGCCATCCTCGAGCGCTCCCTGCGCGCCAGCCGTTGTCTGCTCGTGCCGGATCTCGATGCGGCGATCGAAGTCGCCAATGCATATGCCGCCGAGCATCTGATCATCCAGACCCGTGAGCCGCGCGCACTGCTCGCGCGCATCGTCAACGCCGGCTCGGTGTTTCTCGGTCCCTGGTCGCCCGAGCCGATGGGCGATTACTGCTCGGGCACGAACCACGTCCTGCCGACCTACGGCTATGCGCGCGCCTACAGCGGCCTGTCGACCATCGATTACCTCAAGCGCATCACGGTCCAGGAACTGACCGCGAGCGGCCTGCGCAGTCTCGGCCCGACCGCCGTAACGCTGGCGCGCCTGGAGGGCCTCGATGCGCACGCGGCCGCGGTGACCCGTCGGCTCGAGAGGCTCGCGATGGAGGCGGCCCGATGAGTTGGGTGAATGCGCTCGCACGCCCAGACATCGTGGCGCTGAAGGTCTACGAGCATGCCGCGTGGCGACCGGAACTCGAGCGGCTGCACGCCAACGAGCTGCCGTGGGATCCCGCCGGCGGCGACGGCCGGGACGGCCTGAACCGCTACCCGCAGCCCCAGCCCCGCGTGCTGCTCGAGCGGCTGGCGAGCCTCTACGAGGTTCCGAGCGAGTCGGTTTTGCTCGGTCGCGGCAGCGACGAGGCGATCGATCTGCTCTGCCGCGCCTTCTGCCGCGCCGGACACGATGCGGTGCTCGCCTGTCCGCCGACCTTCGGAATGTATTCCGTGTCGGCACGCATCCAGGGCGCCGAGGTGCTCTCGGTGCCACTGCGCCCCGAGCGGGGCTTCGCGCTCGATGAGCAGGCCCTGCTCGAGCGCTGCACGCCCGCGACCAAGCTGGTGTTTCTGTGTTCACCGAACAACCCCACCGGCAACCTGCTCGATGCGCAGACGGTGCTGCGCATCGCCGCGGCGCTCGCCGAGCGCACGCTGGTGGTACTCGATGAGGCCTACATCGAGTTTGCGCAGCGGCCGAGTCTCGCTGCACACATCGGTGCGCAGCCGAATCTGGCCATACTGCGCACGCTCTCGAAGGCCTACGGCCTGGCCGGCGCGCGCTGCGGCGCGCTGCTCGCCGACCCGCAGGTCATCGCACTGTTGCGCAAGATCATCCCGCCGTACGCCATCCCGAGACTCACCGTCGAGGCGGCGCTGGCACGGCTCGAGCCGGCCGCGATGCAGACGGGCCACGAACAGCTTGCCACGCTGCTCGCCGAGCGCGCGCGCCTCGAAGGCGAACTGACGCTGCTGACACGAGTCGCGCGCGTCTGGCCGAGCGCGGCGAACTTCCTGCTGGTCGAATTCCACGACGCGCAGTCGGCGCTCGAGCGCGCCTGTGCGGCGGGCCTGCTGGTGCGCGATGCGCGCGGCTATCCCGGACTCGGGCGCGCGTTGCGCGTGAGCGTCGGCACGCCCGAGCAGAACACCCGGCTGCTGGAGGCCTGGTCATGAGCCGTCCGACTGCCACGATCTTCCTCGACCGCGACGGTACGCTGGTCGAGGAACCAGCCGACCATCAGGTCGATGCGCTGGAAAAGGTGCGCTTCATGCCCGGGGTGTTCGCTGCGCTCGGCACGCTGCAGCGGCGCGGCTACCGGCTGATCATGGTCACCAACCAGGATGGACTCGGCACCGACACCTTTCCGCGCGAACGCTTCGAGCTCGTACACCAATTCATTCTCGACACCTTTGCCGCACAGGGCATCCGCTTCGCGGCGGTGTTTATCTGCCCGCACCGGCCCGCGGACAACTGTGCCTGCCGCAAGCCCAAGACCGCCCTGCTGGAGGACTACCTGCGCGAGCACCCCATCGACCTCGAGTCGAGCGCGGTCGTGGGCGATCGCGATACCGATCTCGCCTTCGCCGCAAATCTCGGCGTACGCGGCGTGCGCGTCCGCCAGGACGGCACGCCAGAGGAGACCTGGCCAGCGGCCCTCGCCGCGCTCAGCGCACGCCGCGCCCGCGTCGAGCGGCGCACGCGCGAGACCAACATCGAAGTGCGCGTCGATCTCGATGCCACCGCACCAGTGCAGATTACGACTGGCATCGGCTTCTTCGATCACATGCTCGAGCAACTCGCACGACACGGCGGCTTCGCGCTCGAACTCACCTGCCGCGGTGATCTGCACATCGATGAGCATCATACCGTCGAGGACTGCGCCCTCGCGCTCGGCGAGGCGCTGCGCCGGGCGCTCGGCACCAAGCTCGGCATCGCACGCTATGGCTTCCTGCTGCCGATGGACGAGGCGCAGGCGCAGGTGGCGATCGATCTGTCCGGCCGCCCGTTCGCGCGCTTCGAGGGGCGCTTCGCGCGCCCGAGCATCGGCGGCCTGCCGACCGAGCTGGTGCCGCATTTCTTCCGCTCTCTCGCCGACACCCTCGGCGCTGCAATTCACGTGCGCATCGAGGGCGAGAACAGCCACCACATGGTCGAGGGCTGCTTCAAGGGCGTCGGGCGGGCGCTGCGCCAGGCTCTGCAGCGCGAGGGCGAGGAGCTGCCGAGCACCAAGGGTGTGTTGTGAGCGGCACCGTCATCATCGACAGCGGCGGGGCGAACCTCGCCTCCCTGCAATTCGCCTTCGAGCGGCTGGGCGAGCGCGTGCGGGTCAGCGCCAATGCCGATGAAATCGCCGCCGCCGAGCGGGTCGTCCTGCCCGGCGTCGGCTCGGCGGCAGACGCCATGCAGCGCCTGCAGCGCAGCGGACTGGCGGGGCTGCTCGGCACCCTCACCCAGCCTCTGCTCGGCATCTGCCTCGGCATGCAACTGCTGTTCGAGTATTCCGCTGAAGGCGATGCCCCGTGTCTCGGCATCATCCCCGGCGTGGTGCGCCGACTCGAAGCGCGCACCGCGCGCCCGGTGCCGCACATGGGCTGGAACCGCCTCGCGACGATGCGGCCCGATCCGCTGCTCGCCGGGCTCGGTACCGAGGCGTATTTCTACTTCGTGCACAGCTACGCGGTGGCCGTCGGCACCCCGACGCTCGCCGCAGTCGACTATGGCGAGAGCCTCTCGGCCGTCGTGCGACACAACAACTTCTGGGGCGTGCAGTTCCACCCGGAACGCTCGGCCGCGAGCGGTGCCCGTCTGCTGCAAAACTTCCTCACTATATAAAGCCATGTTACTCATACCCGCGATCGATCTGCGCGCCGGGCGCTGCGTGCGGCTCTACCAGGGCAACTTCCAGGCCGAGACCCGTTACGATCACGATCCGCTCGAACTGCTCGAGCGCTACCGCGCTCTGGGGGCGAGCTGGCTGCACCTGGTCGATCTCGACGGCGCGCGCGATGGCACGCCCGCCAACCGAGCGGTTATCGGCACGCTGCTCGGGCAATCGGGGATCCGCGTGCAGGTGGGCGGAGGGATCCGCTCGCTCGAGCGCATCGAGGATCTGCTCGAAGCCGGCGCGGCGCGCGTGGTGATCGGCAGTACCGCGGTCGAGCAGCCCCAGATCGTGCGCGGCTGGCTCGAGCGCTTCGGCGCCGAGCGCATCTGCCTGGCACTCGATATCAGACACGACGCGCAGGGCGTGCCGCAGGTGCGCACGCGCGGCTGGCGCGAAGCGGGCGCTCTCAGCCTGTGGCAGGTACTCGAACGGTATCCCGCGGGCAGCATTGCGCACGTACTGTGCACGGACATCGAGCGCGATGGTGCGCTCGCCGGACCCAACCTCGAGCTTTACCGCGCCGCACGCGAGCGCTTTCCCGGGCTTGCCTGGCAGGCCTCCGGCGGCGTACGCGATGCGAACGATTTGCACGCACTCTCGCGCCTCGGGGTGGCCGCCGCGGTGAGCGGCAAGGCTCTGCTCGAGGAACGCATGGCCGCCGAGGAGTTACGACCATTCTTGCCCGCCGCATCATTCCCTGCCTAGACGTCCGCGACGGTCAGGTCGTCAAGGGCGTGCGCTTCCGCGACCATCGAGTGGTCGGGGACATCATGACGCTCGCGGCCCGCTACCGCGACGAGGGCGCCGATGAACTGGTGTTCTACGACATCACCGCCAGCCCCGAGGGCCGTTCGGTCGATCGGCAATGGGTGCACCGGGTGGCCCGCGTGCTCGACATCCCGTTCTGCGTCGCCGGCGGCATCCGCTCGGTCGCCGATGCCGAAGCGGTGCTCAATGCCGGCGCGGAAAAAGTCTCGATCAACTCCCCGGCGCTCGCCGATCCGGGGCTGATCGATGCATTGAGCCAGCGCTTCGGCGCCCAGTGCGTCGTGGTCGGCATCGACAGTCAGCTCACCTCCGAGGGCTACCGCGCCTACCAGTTCACCGGCGATCCGCAGCGCACGCGACACTCCGGGCGCGACGTGCTGCAGTGGGTGCAGGAAGTGCAGGCGCGCGGTGCCGGGGAGATCGTTCTGAACTGCATGGGCAGTGACGGCGTGCGCCGCGGTTACGACATCGAGCAGCTGCGCGCGGTGCGCGCGGTGTGCCGCGTTCCGCTGGTCGCCTCGGGCGGCGCCGGGGCCAGCGAACATTTCGTCGCGGCATTCCGCGATGCCGGCGTCGATGCGGCACTTGCGGCCAGCGTGTTTCACAGCGGAGTGCTCGGCATCGCCGAGCTGAAGCGCGCCCTCAGCGCGCAAGGTATTGAGGTACGCGTATGACGGCAATCCCGCCCCCGGGCGCAGCGCTGCGCCCCGAGGACATCGATGCACTCGCCTTCGAGAAGCAAGGCGGCCTGCTGCCTGCGATCGTGCAGGATCCGGCCGGCAGCGTGCGCATGCTCGGTTACATGAACCGCGAGGCACTGCGCGAGACCTTCAAACGCGCGCGGGTCGTATTCTACAGCCGCAGCCGGGCGTGTTTGTGGGAAAAGGGCGAAACATCAGGCCACACTTTGCAGTTCCTCGAGGCGCGCACCGACTGCGACCGCGATGCGCTGCTCGTGACCGCTCGGCCGCTCGGGCCGGTCTGTCACCTCGGCACAGACAGCTGCTTCGGTGAATCCGCTGCACCGCTGGCGTTCCTGAGCACACTCGAGACGGTGATTGCCGAGCGCATTGCCGAGCGGCCCGAAGGCAGCTACACCGCACGCCTGTACGCCCAGGGTGTCAACCGCATGGCACAGAAAGTCGGCGAGGAAGGTCTGGAGGTAGCGCTCGCCGCGGTGAGCGAGAGCGAAGCGAAGCTGATCGGAGAGTGCGCCGATCTGCTCTATCACCTGACGCTGCTGCTGAAGAGCCGGGGGCTGTCGCTTAAGCGTATCGTCGAGGAGCTGAGCGCCCGCCACGCCAGTAAGCGCTAGCGGCGCGGCGAGCCGGCGCTGGCAGTGTGCGCCGCACCGCCCACGTGCTCCCCGGCGCCCCACTCCTGCCCGGCCCCGCCTGCCGGCGCGGCAAGCGCCTCACGCCGGTCAAATGCTGCGCGCGCTGCATCGAGCTCCGCCAGATGCCCCTTGGCCCAATTGGCAAGCTGTGTCACCGGCTCGCGCAGTGACTGTCCGAGCGCGGTCAACTCGTACTCCACACGCGGTGGCACCACCGGAAATACCGTGCGTTTGACGAGTCCGTCGCGCTCCAGGCCACGCAGGCAGAGCGTCAACATGCGCTGGGAGATCCCCCCGATCGAGCGCTTCAGATCCGAGAAGCGCCGCGGCCGCTCGGCGAGCATGATGATGATGAGCACGCTCCATTTCTCACCCACACGCGCCAGCACCTGACTGATCTTCGGGCACTCGGCGCTCTGCGGACACGCCCCGCCCGCCTGCCCCGTCGCCTGGTGGGTTACGCCGGTTTCACTCTGTCGCATGACTGTGCCTTCTTGTGTTTCCCAGGCTCGGACTTACATACTTAGCCTTGGTACCGTTTTTATACCACACCGAGGCCCGCCATGAAACTCCTGCACGTCGACGCCAGCATTCTCGGCCAGAACTCCATCAGTCGGCAATTGACGGCCGTCATTGTCGAGCGCTTCCGTACGCTGCACCCAGATTTGGACGTGCGTTACACCGACCTTGGCACCGAGCCCCTCGGCCACCTGACCGGAGCTCACCTGGCTGCCTCGCAGGGGGTGAGTCCTGCATCCGAGGATTTACAGCGTGATCTGGAACGTGGCCGTGCAGCCCTCAGTGAATTTCTCGCCGCGCAGATCATCGTGATCGGCGCGCCGATGTACAACTTCTCCGTCTCCTCGCAACTTAAGGCCTGGATCGACCGAGTCTGCGTGGCCGGCCAGACATTCCGCTACGGCCCGGACGGCCCCCAAGGCCTCGCCGGCGGCAAGAAAGTGATCGTGGCTTCCTCGCGAGGCGGGTTCTACGGGCCGCAATCCCCGGCTGCCGCACTCGATCACCAGGAAAGCTACTTGCGCGGCGTGTTCACCTTCCTCGGCATCACGGATGTCACGTTCGTGCGCGCCGAGGGGGTTAACATCAGCCCGGCTCAACGTGAGGCAGCCCTCGCAGCGGCGACCGCCGAGGCCGCCCGGCTGGCGGCCTGAGTCAGACACCCACACGCGTCAGAATATCGAGGAGAACCTCATGAATACTGTTGCCAACCGCGGTGTCGCACGCCTCGTGCGCGGTATGCCGACTGCCGACGGCGCGGGCGTCAAACTCACCCGCGTCATCGGTCAACCGCAACTCCCCGACCTGGACCCATTCCTGATGCTCGATGAGTTCGGCACCGACAACCCCGGCGATTACATCGCAGGTTTTCCCGACCATCCGCATCGGGGCTTTGAAACGGTCACCTACATGCTCGATGGACGCATGCGCCACCGCGACAATCACGGCCACGAGGGCGTGCTGGTACCGGGCGCGGTGCAGTGGATGACTGCCGGACGCGGCATCGTGCACTCCGAAATGCCCGAGCAGCAGGAGGGGCGCATGCGCGGCTTCCAGCTGTGGATCAACCTGCCATCGCAGCAGAAAATGACCACGCCGCGCTACCAGGAGTTCGGACCGGAGAGGATTCCGCAGGTCGCCGCGGGCGCAGCCCGCGTGAAGGTGATCGCCGGGGCGCTCGAGGGCATCACCGGTCCGATCGTGCAACCGGCGACTGACCCGACCTACCTCGATATCGAGCTGTCCCCCGGCAGCGTGTTCACGCACGCACTGCCGAGCGAGCACGCTGCCTTCGCCTATGTTTATGAGGGCGCCGTACGCATCGGCGAGGGTGATTCGGCGGCCACGGTGGCCAGCCACGAACTTGCCGTGCTCACCGCGGGCAGCGCGGTCAGGTTCGAAGGCCGCGCCGGCGGCGACGGGCACGGCGCGAGCGCGCGCGTCATCCTGGTCGCCGGCCGCCCGTTGCGCGAGCCGATCGCCAAATACGGACCGTTCGTCATGAACACGCGCGAGGAGCTGATGCAGGCGTTCAGCGACTTTCAGAGCGGCCGGTTCTAGGCCCGCCCGCCCGCGGGCATCGGTGCCAGCGCGGACCGCAGAGCGAGCCGGTCCGCGCTGGCGCGCTCGCCTGCGCTTAAGCGGCGCAAGCCTCTATACTGACCGGCCATGAACCTGCATCACCTGGCGATCTTCTCCACGGTCGCCGTCACCGGCAGTCTCACCGCCTCAGCGCGCAAACTCCACGTCTCGCAACCGGCCCTCTCGCGCGAGCTGAAGGCTTTTGAGAGCCGCCTCGGCGTGACGCTGTTCGAGCGGCATGCCAAAGGGATGCGCCTGACGCAGGCGGGCGAGGAGCTCAACCGCTACGCGGTGCGACTCTTTGAACTCGAGCGGACCGCCGAAGCGGCGATGCGCGAGATCGCCGGCGCACAACGCGGCCGGCTCACCCTGGGGGCGAGCAACACGATCGGCACCTATGTCCTGCCGGCGGTGCTGGCCACATACCGTCGACAGCACCCGCGCATGCAGATTTCGCTATTCGTCGGCAACACCGAGCAGGTGTCCCAGGGCGTCGATGACATGCGTTTCATGCTTGGCTTCATCGAAGGGCCGCTGCACCTGCGCGGCCTGCGCAGCACCGTGTTCCAGCACGATGAGATCGTCCCGGTGGCCGCCGCCGATCAGCCGCTGCTTAAGCGCCGTGCGCTCAAGGCGGGCGATCTGTCGGGCGAGCCGCTGCTGATGCGCGAGCACGGCTCGGGCACCCGCGAGCTGATCACCGCGGCGCTCGAGCGCCAGCACATCGTGCAGGGGGACATCATGGAGTTCGGCAACGCCGAAGCGCTCAAGCGTGCCGCGGTGCACGGCGGGGGCATCGCCTGGCTGCCGCGGATCTGCATGCTCGCGGAGCTGCGTACCGGACAGCTGCGCGAGCTGCCCTTGCCGGAGCTCACCATCACCCGGCCGCTGATGATGGTGCAGCGCGACAATGCGCCGGTCGAGCCGGCGGCCGAGGCCTTCCTGCAGTTGCTGAGGCAACCGGCCGCGCGCTGAACGCTCAGCGCGCCGCCAGAGCGAGCCCCGCCAGCGCCCGCTCGAGCGCCTGCGGCTCGCTCGTGTCGATCTCGAGGCGCGCAAAGGGCTCCTGCGGACCGATCGGCTCGAACCGCTGGCGCTGCCATTCCAGTACATCCACAGTCGCTTCCGAAGGGTCCTGACCGGCTGCGGCGCGTGCCTGCACCCGCTCCCGCAGTACCGCCAGCGGTGCCGTACAGCTCACCAGGTCAATCGCCGCGCCGGCCCGCTCGGCAAGCTCGGCAAACCGCCGCCGGTCCGCGCGGCGCAGCAGCGTCGCATCGACGATCACGGCAAAGCCACCGCTGAGCGCATCGTACGCATCGCGCGCCAGATCATCGTACACGCGCTCGCTGACTTCCCCGGTGTACAAGCCCGCCGACAATGCCGAGTCGGAATGCTCGAGTGCGTTCAGACCCGCGCGACGCTTGCGCTCGATGTCCGACCGCAGATGCACCGCCTCGAGCCGGGCCGCAATCTGCCGGGCGAGCCAGGTCTTGCCCGAACCGGACAGCCCCCTCATCAGCACCAGCCGTGGATGGACCGCTGTGAGGGCAGCAGTGGCATGCGCCACGAGCCGCTCGCACTCTTCGCCGAGCGCGGCTCGCTCATCGGCGCTGCGTCCGGGGCCTGCCGTGAGAGCCGCCACCTTGGCCCGTACCAGTGCGCGGTGGGCCTCGTACAGCTTGATCAACCGGCACGCATGGTAATCCCCGCTGCGCTCGAGATAACCGGCGAGAAAGGCGTGCGCATGCCGCCGGTAACCGTGCGCGGCCAGATCACTGGAGAGAAAGGCAACTTCATCGGCCACATCGATCCAGCGGAATGCCGGTTCGTACTCCAGGCAGTCAAACGGCACCAGGCGCGCATCGCGCACCACAATATTGCGGCTGTGCAGATCGCCATGGCATTCGCGAACCCGTCCACTCATGCGGCGCAGCGTCATCCACGGGCTCGCCTCGGCCAGGCGCCGCGCGAGCGGTTCGCGCAGTGCCGTCACCCGCTCGCCAAGCGCAAACTGCGCCGCGGCGGCGGCGCACTCGCTCAGATTCTCACTCAACAGTGCCCGCACGCTCCCCGCCTGTCCCCAGGGCACATCGGCCGCCACCGCTGCCAGCGTCGCATGGATGTCCGCCAACGAGCGGCCGAATGTCTCGAGCAGCTCAGGGGCAATCTGTCCCCCGGCGAGCCGCCGATCGAGTTCGTCCTCCGAGTCGAACCGCAGCATGCGCACCGCGTACTCGAGCACCTGCTGTGCGTGCGTGGCACCGAGGCACACCCGGGCGCCGTCATCGCCGGCTACGATGGGACACACCTCGAGATACAACTCCGGCGCAAAGCGGCGGTTGAGGCGCAACTCCTCCTCGCACAGCCATTGACGGCGCTGCGCGGAGCGCTGATCGAGGAACGGATAGCGCACCGGCCGCTTGATCTTGTAGGCGAACTGTCCGGCGAGCACGACCCAGGAAATGGGCGTTTCGATCAGTGCGATGCTCGCGGCCGGATGCGGGTACGCGTGTGCACGGAGCAGACCTTTGAGTGCCTCGGGCAAAGACCCACCCGCCCCGCGCAGCGCCTGCGCGGGGCCTCTGTCCGTCATGTCTCCTCGACCC
>JAKBCE010000295.1 GCA_021808195.1 Pseudomonadota bacterium | reverse complement strand
GAGGGCATGCGTGTGCTCGACGTCGTGCTCGCCGCCGGGGGACTCACTCCCTATGCGGCGGGTAACGATGCCAAGCTCGAGCGTCGGGTGGATGGCCACGTCACCGTGATCCACGTGCACCTGTCGGACCTCCTCAATAAGGGCGAGCTGTCGCAGAACTTCCCGGTGCATCCGGGTGATGTGCTGGTCGTCCCCGAATCCCTCTTCTAGATCAGGTCACTTTCATGCCGACTGCGCCCGACCAGAAACCGCCGATTCACGCCACGGTCGAGGAATTGCTCGACCAGTTGCGCGGCGCGTGGCGTTTCAAATGGGTGGCCCTGTTCGTCGCCTGGGGCGTCGCCATCGCGCTCTGGGCGGTGATTTTCATCATCCCCAATACCTATGAGGCCAAGGCGCGGGTGTTCGTGGATACGGGCACCACGCTGAGTCAGGCGACGCGCGGCATTGGGCTCGCCGACAACGTCGAGAACCAGATCGAGCGGGTCCGTGAAGCCATTCTCGGCACCCCGGAGCTCGAGAAGGTGGCCAACGGCACCAATCTGATGGCGGGCGCGCTCACCAGCGCTCAGCAGCAGCTCGTCATCGACAAGCTGCGTAAGAACTTGGACATCACGGGTAAGTTCGCGCCGGGGCGGGGTTCGGCGGCGCTGTTCACGATCACCTACAAGGATCCCGATCGCGAACGTGCCGTGCAGGTCGTCGACAAGCTGCTCAACACGTTCGTCGAAGGCACGCTGCTCGATAAGAACCAGGGCTCGCAGGAGGCCGTACAATTCCTGAATCAGCAGATTGCGCAATATGGCCAAAAGCTCTCCGCGACCGAGCAGAAGCTCGCGAACTTCAAGAAGCGCAACATCGGGCTGTTGCCGAGCGATCAGGGCGATTACTTCACGCGCCTGCAGAGCGATCAGCAGAGCTTAACGACGCTGCGGCAGAATCTCTTCGTCGCCCAGCGTGAAGGGGACGCCCTGGCGCGCGAGCTGCACACCGGGCAGCAGTACACGACGGGTGCGCCGACGAGCGCGCCGCTCAGTGGCGCGGCGCTCGATACCGAGCAACAGATCCAGCAGGACGAGCAGCGCCTGGCCCAGATGTTGCTGCAGTACACGGACAAATATCCGGATGTCATCGCCCTTCGCGAGACCCTCAAAGAGCTGAAGACTCGGGAAAGGACGCAGATGTCGGCGGCCCAGCACGGCGATGTGAGTGCGGCCTCGGCGCTCGGGCTCACCGCCAATCCGGTCTACCAGCGGCTGGAGGAGAAATACAATGCTCAGCAAGTGGTGATTGCGTCGCTTCGGCAGCAGATCGCCGATCAGCGCCAGCGGATCGCGCGGCTGAAAGCGCAGATGCAGGTCGCGCCTCAGGTGCAGGCCCAATACGCCGATCTGATGCGCAATTATACGGTCACGAAGAAGCAGTACAACGCGCTCCTCGGAAGACTGGACAGCACGCGGCTGGGCCAGCAGGCGGCGTCCACCGGCACGGTGAAATTCCAGGTCATTGATCCACCGATGGCGCAGTACACGCCGGTCGCCCCGAAACGGCCGCGTCTGATCATCGTGTCGTTGATCGCGGCATTGGGCGCAGGATTGGGCGTGGCCTATCTGCTGCACCTGCTGCAGCCGACCTTCGTCAGCACCCGCCAGCTCGGCGCCGTCACGGGTCTGACGGTGCTCGGCGCCGTCAGCATGGCGTGGGCCGGTGCGCGGCGCGCCGAGCGGCATCGCAGCATGGTGCTCTACGCCTGTGGTACGGTGGGACTGGTGCTCCTGGGCCTGGCCGTGCTCGTGCTGAACACTCACATCTCGAACCTGGTCGGAGATCTGCGCACATGAGCCTGGTCGAGAAAGCGCTGCGCAAGCTGCAGGAGTCGGGCAAAGACCCGAGTGCACCCCCGGCCCCCGACGCCCAAGCGTCGGGGGGGCGACCCGAGGCCCCATTGCCCGCAGGTCCGCAGGCGCATGCGCACGGGCCGATGGTCCCGATCGAACGCGGCGCGCTGCGCGCCGCGGGACTCCTCGCCCCGCAGGAGGATTTGCAACTGCTGGTGCGCCAGTATCGCAAGATCAAGCAGCCGTTGATTGACCGGGCCATGGGTCGGGGCGCGCCGCGCCTGCCGAAGGGCTACCTCATCATGATCGCGAGCGCCATGGCCGGGGAGGGCAAGTCCTTCACCGCCGTCAACCTCGCGCTGAGTCTCGCGCTGGAGAAGGATCTGCGCGTGCTCCTGGTCGATGCGGATGTCGCCAAGCCGCACTTGAGCCATGTGCTCGGGCGGGGTGAGGCGCCGGGGCTGCTCGATGCACTGCGCGATCCGGCGACCGACATCGAGGCGTTCATCTCGCCGACCGACTTGCCCACGCTGTCGTTCCTGCCGGCCGGCACCGGCTCGGAAGAAGCCGCGGAATTGCTGGCGAGCGCCCGCATGGCGCAGCTCGCCACGCAGCTCGGTGCGAATGATCCTCAGCGGGTGATCGTGTTCGATTCCTCGCCGCTGCTGCAGACCACGGAGGCCGTGACGCTTTCGCATGTGGCCGGGCAGATCCTGGTGGTGGTGCGTGCCGAATTTACGCCCCAGCCGGTTCTGCTCGATGCGTTGAAGCTGCTCGGTGGGCACCCGTCGGTGTCCCTCGTGCTCAACCAGAGCATCCGCTCCGTCACCTCGGCGTACTACTATTACGGCTACGGTGCGGAACGCCCGGCGCCTATGGGCGGCGGCTAGTGCGGGTGGGACTTTTGGAGCAGCGGACTCGGCGGGTGGCCCGTTCGCAACCTATGAGCACGGCGGTCATGACGGTCAAAAAAATCACGCCCTTTCTCCTTCTCGCGCCGCTGGCGCTGCCGGTCCTGGCCTGGGGGCAGCAGATGCCCCCGCTGCAGCCGGGCAGCTTCGGTACCGGGCCGATGTCCACCGGGTATATCGATGCCCTGGCGGGACTGACGTACGCGGACAATGCGCAACTGAGTCAGAATAATAGTGCCGGCGATGGTATCGGCACCATCGGACTGGACACGGACTACACGCGCACGGGTCGCCTGAGCCTGAGCTTGCTGGGCAATATCGATCGCATTCAGTACATTCGCAATTCATTCAGTGGAAGTTTTTACGGTAACTTTGACGGCAGCGCG
>JAKBCE010000294.1 GCA_021808195.1 Pseudomonadota bacterium | reverse complement strand
CCGAACTGTTCGATGCGCCGTGCGGCAACCTCAACGGGTACGAGCGCCTCCGATGGACGGCCGATACGTTCCTCACCACCGTTCCGTTGCGCTCGCGCAGCGAGCCCATCCGCCGTCTCGCCGGGGTGCGCTGGGGCTACGTCACTGACACGGCCCACACGGATCGGCCCGTGTCGCCTCTGCCGCTCGAGGTGACCGACGGGCGCGCCTGGAACGCCGTACTGACACTGCTGCGCACGCGCTTTCCCGACTGGCGTTTCGCCGCCGAAGGATGAGCGGGACGAAGCCCGCGGGCCCGAACGAGCGCCGCGCTATGCGTTCGGCAAACGCCGGAGGTGTTCCGCGATGCGCTCGGCGTCCTGCGGGCTCGCCGGGTTGTAGACCACCAGCATCAGGTCGGTTCGCCCGTCGACTGCGAACGCGGAGTACTCGAACGTGAAGGCGCCGAGCAGCGGGTGGCGGATCTTCTTGACGACCTCACCATACGTTCCGCCATGGACTTCGTTGTCCTGCCACATCGCCGCGAACTCCGCACTGCGGCTGCGCAGCTCCTCGACCAGCGGCTCGACGTCCTGGGCCGCACCCGCCCGGGTGGTCTCGAACCGGAACGCCCCCAACACCGCACGCGCCACACCGCTCCAATCGTACTGTGCGGTGCGTGCGCGCGGATCGAGAAACAGCCAGCGCAGGATGTTGCGCTGCTCGGGAGACTGTTCGGCGTAATTCATCAGCATCACCGTCGCGGCGCGATTCCAGGCAACGACATCCCAGAGCGCGGTGCGGATGATGGCCGGACTCGGATCGAGCGCATCGAGCACGCGCTGCAGGCGAGGGGTCACTCCGGCGCGACTCTGATAGCGCACTTCGGGCGGGCGGCCCAGGCCGAGCACGAACAGGTGCTCGCGCTCAGCATCGGTGAGCAACAGCGCATGCGCGATGCGCTCGAGCACGTCGGCCGAGGGGGCTCCCCCGCGGCCCTGCTCGAGCCAGGTGTACCAGGTCGGACTGATGTTCGCCCGCTGCGCCACCTCCTCGCGCCGCAGGCCGCTGGTGCGCCGTCGGCCGGTGAGGAAGCCGAGCGCACCGGGATCGAGCTTCAGCCGGCGCTGCCGCAGGTACGTCCCGAGCCGATTTTCAGGGGTGACGGGTCGGTCCACTGTTACGATTTATACCAGGATAATGTCACTTCTTTACCAGGATATCTCAATGCCGCAAAGTTGTCCCTCCCCACTGATGGAAGGACGACAGCATCATGCGTGTATTTGTCACCGGAGCCACGGGCTTCATTGGATCCGCCCTGGTGCGCGAATTGATCGAGGCCGGCCACCAAGTCCTTGGGCTGTGCCGCAATGAGGCCAAGGCCGCCGCCCTCGCCGCCGCGGGCGCGGAGGTGCACCGCGGTTCGCTCGATGACCTGGAGAGTCTCCGTCACGGTGCCGCGCAGTGCGATGGCGCCATCAACCTCGCGTTCAATCACGAGGTCTTCAACGACTTTGCCCGGTTCACCGAAGCCGGTCAGCAGGAGCAGCGCGCCATCGAGGCGATCGGTTCGGTGCTGGCAGGCTCGGCCCGTCCCCTCGTGCTGACCTCGGGCACCGGACTGCTCTCCCCGGGGCGCCTGGCGACGGAACAGGCGCCACTGCCGCCCGGCGGCCTCGCTCTGCCGCGCAACCCGGAAGCGGCCGGCGCGGCGCTTACCGCCCAGGGCGTCAACGTCTCCATCGTGCGCCTGCCGCAGGTGCACGACACGCACCGCCAGGGCCTGGTGAGCCGCTGCATCGCCATTGCGCTCGAGAAGCGCTTCCTCGCCTACGTCGGGGAGGGCCTGAACCGCTGGCCGGCCGCCCACGTGCTCGACGTGGCACGGCTGTACCGTCTGGCGCTCGAGCACGCACACGCGGGCGCCGTCTACCACGCGGTCGGCGAACAGGGCGTGGCCCTGCGGGACATCGCCCACACCCTCGGTGCGCGCCTGCAACTGCCGGTGCAATCCCTCGCGCCCCAGGACGCCGAGGGATACTTCGGCTGGCTGGGCGCGTTTGCGGCAGCGGACATCCCGGCCTCGAGCGACTGGACGCAGCGCACGCTCGGCTGGCATCCGAATGGCCCGGGCCTGCTCGCGGATCTCGAGCGGCTCGAACTGCCGCCGGCCTGAGCGCGCAAGCCGGGGCGGCGGACCGGCTCGTCCGCCGCCCCGGCGACCCGCGGGACGCACAGCGTGCGAGTCCATCCGCCGGCATGCGCTACTATTCCGGCCCGGACCCATCGAAGCTGGAGGCGACACGTCCCATGGCGAATGAACATTTCCCGATCGATCTCAATCAGCTGCGGCCCCTGAAGCTCGATCCGAAGCTCGGCACCCTCACGGATGCGCAAAAGGCCGACCTGCGCCACAACATCCAGCTGTGCCGCGACGCGATCGTGTTCTTCACGGCCCTCGCCGGCGCGCGCGGGCTCTCCGGCCACACCGGCGGTGCGTACGACACCGTGCCGGAAGTGATGATCGTGCGGGCCTTCATCGCCAACGGCGCGCCCATCGTGCCCGTCTTCTACGACGAGGCCGGTCACCGGGTCGCAACCCAGTATCTGCTCTCGGTGCTCGATGGGGCGATGCCAGCGGAGCGGCTGCTGCATTACCGCGAATTCGACAGCGGCCTGCCCGGCCATCCGGAGAAGAAGCTGACCCCCGGCGTGGAATTCAGCTCCGGACGCCTCGGGCACCTCTGGGCATTCTGCAACGGTGTCGCGATGGCGAACCCGGACAAGGCCGTGATCCTGCTCGGCTCCGATGGCAGCCAGATGGAAGGCGACAATGCCGAGGCGGCGCGCCTCGCCGTGGCGCAGCAGCTGAACATCAAGCTGCTCCTCGATGACAACAACGTCACCATCGCCGGCCATCCGCAGCAGTACATGCCCGGATATGACCTGACGCGCACGCTGTCCGGCTATGGACTGACGACCGCCACCACGATGGGCGAAGACCTCGATGCGCTGTACACGGATCTCGCCCGGGCGTTCAGCGATGCGCGCCCCCAGGCGGTGGTCATCAAGCGCCCCATGGCCCCGGGGATCGCCGGCGCCGAGGGCAGCCCGCACGCGCACGAGGTCCTCAAGACCGAAACGGCCATCCAGTATCTGCAGGCACGC
>JAKBCE010000293.1 GCA_021808195.1 Pseudomonadota bacterium | reverse complement strand
GTGTTCGTCTGGCGCGAGTTCAGGCAGCCGGCCCGCGGCGTCACTGCGCTGCTCACGGCGATGTTCCTCTGCTTCCTCTGCGGTCTCGGCCTGATCGTGCTCGCCCGCACGGGCTGAACCCGGGACAGCGCACCTGAATGATCCCGACTCTCCACGACCACCGGCCTGATGGCGAGGGCGCATGTCCACGCACTCCCCTCGCCATGCGCCACTGCACGGAACTCGTCTCATGATTCGTCCCCGAACCTGCGCAGCCCGGATCCTCGCGCTGTGCCTCCTGCTGCTCGGCGTGCAGTTCATCGGCTGCGCCGTGCCCGCGGCGCATGCACGCGCGGCTGCCCGTCCGAAAGTGATCTTCGACGAGGATGAAATGGGCCCCGGCGGGACGAACATCCAGGCGAGCCTGATGCTCCTGCAGGATCGCAGCATCCATCTGCTCGGCATCACCGTGCCCACCGGTGATGGCTGGCGCAACGAGGAGGTCGCCCACATCCTGCGGGCGCTGCAGATCGCGCACCGCACCTCGGTCCCGGTGTACCCGGGCGCGGTCTTTCCGCTCCTCGACTCCCGCCGCCGCAATCGGGCCTGGGAGCATCAATACGGCAAGCTCTTCTATGACGGCGCCTACATGCGCCACTGGCCCGCGGAAGGCACGCGCGACCCGACGCCTCTGCACCCGAACAGACCGTACTGGGTACCGCCTCTGCCGGAGGGGGCACCGTCGATTCCTGCGCAGCGGGAGAATGCCGCGCAGTTTCTCATCCGCATGGTGCACCGCTACCCGCACCAGGTCACGATCATCGCCGCCGGTCCGCTGACGGACCTGGCGCTCGCCGCGAAGCTCGATCCGCACTTCGCCTCGCTCGCCCGCCAGCTGATCTTCATGGGCGGCAGTTTCAATCCACAACCGGCCGATACGCCCTTTGCGCATGCCAGCGCCTACGTGAACAGCCCGCGGGTCGAATTCAACATGCGGTTCGATCCCGAAGCGGCCTCGATCGTGCTGCACCAGCCCTGGCGCCGGATCACCGAGGTTCCGCTCGATGCGACCAGTCCGACGTTCATGTCGCACGCGATGCTCGAGGCGGTCGGCCGCGGCCAGGCGCCCTTTGACCGGTATCTGGCCCGCTTCGGCCAGCCCTACCCGCTCTGGGACGAAACCGCGGTGGCCATCTGGCTGGATCCGGCGCTCATCACCCGCGAGAAGACACTCCTGGTGGACGTCGACACCAGCCCCACCGCCAATTACGGCACCACACTCAGCTGGCCGCTCGGTGACGGCCCGGATCTGGGCGAACGACCGGTGCACGTGGTGTTCGGCGTCGATGTCCGCAAGCTCAACCGGCTCGTCCTTCGCCTGCTCACGGCCGAGCGGCCCATTGCGTTGGCCCCGCCGCGAGTGAGCCACGCCGACACACGCACCGCGCCGCGGCACTGACCGGCGAGCCTTTGGGATCTGCGGCGCTTCCCCCTAGTGCGCCTCGGCCGGCGCTCGCCACCACGCCGCGTACAGCACCGGCGCGAGCCACAGGGTCATGACGGTGCCGATGAGCAGCCCGCCCATGACGGCGATTGCGAGCGGCCGCAGCAGATCAGTGCCGCGACCGATCCCGAAGGCGAGCGGCAGAAAGCCGAGCACATCGGCGAGCATGGTCATGAGAATCGGCCGCAGACGCTGCTGCGCGGCGAGCGCGACGCTCTTCGGCCGCGGGGTGCCGCGGTCGAGCTGCTGGGCACGGGAGAAGATCAGGATGACATTGTTCACCGCGATGGCGAACACCAGCAGCATGCCGAGAAAGGCGGTGCTGTCGAGATTCGTGCCGGTGGCGAGCAGCGCCAGCACGGTCCCCGCCGCCGTCAGCGCGATGGACACGATCGCGACGATTGCGGCCTTCTGACTCGCGAACTGATAGCCGAGCAGCACCAGCAGAATCAGGAGTGCGGCCCCGAGAATCAGCATCATCTGACTGAAACTCTTCTGCTGCTCGCGGTAATAGCCGCCGATGGAACTGCTGACCCCGGGCGGCAACCCGACTTTGGCGATGATGCGCTCGGCGCGCCGGGCTGCCACGGACAAGCCCTCGCCCGCCACTGGGTTGAGCTTGATCGTATCGTAGGGCACGAGGTTCTGGTGCGTCACATAGGGCACGATGCCTTGCAGATGCACCTTCGCCACCTGCGACAGCGGTGCCAGACGTCCATCCGGCAGACGCACCTGCGTACCGGCAAAATTCACCGGCGTGCGGTCCGCCGTACCGTGTTCCGAGACCCGGATCGGCACGATCTGTTCGCCCTGCAGCAGAAATCCCGCCTTGCGCCCCCAGTGGCGCGTCAGCAGCTGGTCAGCCAGGCTCGAGGGCGTGAGCCCATGCAGCGCCGCGAGGCTGTCGGGCGTCACCTCAAGCTCGGGGCCGGCCGAGGGCGACTTGAACACCACCGAATGAAAGTCGTGGCTCGCCTGCAGTGCGGCGAGCAGCCGCAGTCCGGCGTCATGCAGCTCGATGGAGCGCTTGCCGAACAGCTCCACGACCAGCGGGGCATGTGAGCCGGACAGGTTGCCGAGCCGGTTGATCATCACCTGCTGCGTCTCGAGCGTGGTCAGATCCGGAACGGCGGCCCGGAAGCGCTGGCGCAACTGGCGCATCACCTGACGAGCGCTCGCGGAGCGATGCGCCTTCAGCACCACGGTGATGCCGCCCTTGTTGGGCGTCGCGTAGGGATTGCCGAGCCCGCGTCCGACCACCAGGGACACGCGCGCCACGCTCGGATTGCGCAGCGCGATGCGCATCAAATCCCGTCCGACCTGCAGCGTCTCACGCACCCCCGTCCCGACCGGCGTACGGTACGGCACGACGAAGATGCCCTCATCCCAATGGGGCAGGAACGCCGTCGGCAGGCGCGAGGCCCCGAACGCGGCGAGTGCGAGCAGTACTCCGGCGACCGGCGCGGCGATCCACGGGCGGCGCATGCCCCGCAGCAGCACCCGCCCGTACTCCCGGCGCGCCCAACGCTCCCCGGGCAACCGGTGGACGCGCCGGGCCCGCCCCGCCACGCCCATCGCGAACACGGGCGTGATCACGATCGCGATCAGCTGCGAGGTCACCAGCGAGACCACCACGGCCGCGGCCATGCCACGGAACAGCAGACCG
>JAKBCE010000054.1 GCA_021808195.1 Pseudomonadota bacterium | reverse complement strand
ACCGGCTCGATCACCAAGCGATCCCCCTCCTTGCGCAGGATGGCCTCATCCGCTTCGAGTTCGAATTCTCTGGGGATACGCAAAGCCTGGTTCCGTCCATTGCGGAACAGTCTGACGTGACGTTCTGAGTCAGGCATTCGAATCACCCGCGCGGATATGGCATATGCCAAAGCATATGCCTTTGGGTGGGCGCCGTCAATCGCTCGATTCGATGCGGGTCCGCATCGTGACACCGGTCGTGCCATTCCATCGGTCATCATTCCGAATACTCGGCTCTAATACGCAGGAATTACGCACGAGAATCGGAAATCATCTGATTCCATGCTGATTGTGGTGGCACCCTCTCCGCCAATTTTGAGGGTTTGCCTCATCCCCCAGGTAGGGCGGATTTGCGAATCAATACCGCGCTCAGGATTGTCTTGGATCGCGGTCCCGGTCGGTGCGGCGCGCACCCGAGCGCTGGTATCCCTTGGCGCGACGAACGTCCCCGCGCATCTGCCCGCTCGCGGCCTTCTCGATGATTCTCAGCGCTCCCTCGAGCGCATTCCGTTCAGGACACGCCGGGCAGGAATCGAGCGTCTCCGAGAGGCTGTCGCGAGCGATCTGCGCACACTGCTCACGCAAGCCGGTCAGGTCTGCATCGGGCAGTCCGGCGATTACTTGCAGCTGCCTAAGGCCCTGTGCGTCGAACCACTGTTCTGCGGACGGATCGGATGCGAGGATTGGCAGGGCGGGTGTATCGCCGTGTATCCATGTCTGTGTGGTAAGCACATCATAGACGGGAGCTAGACGAGGTTGCGCCAAGTCCTCGCCGTAGAGCAAACCGAAATTCTTCAAGTGCGCATCCCCATTGCGCAGCACGTCGTTTAATACGATCAGGGTGAGTAGTGCGCGGCGGTCTGTGGCCTGGTGCGCGGGGTCAACAAAATTTCCGATCATTCGAAACAGGTGCTCGATTGAACCACTGTACTTGCCGGTTCGTCGAATGCCGGAGAGAGCGCAGGCATCCTCGAACCCCAGGCGACCGCCAGTATCATCAATGTCAAAGCGCTCGACGATGATCGAGGTGAGGTCCGGTGCCAATTCGACAGTTGGTACGGTGAGGTTGGCGGCCGCACAGGCCTTGAGGCAGGCGTACTCCACCAAGCAGGCGCCGGTGAAGTTGGCTGTGTCGAATTTAACGATGGAACCATGCCCGATAACCGTACCGGGCCGCGTTCTGCCGTGTGGGTGCACGGACATCTTCGGCATCACACCGGCGACGCCAAACAGCTGTGGCGACTTGCGCAAAATCGTCGCGAGGCGCCGTGCTGCGCCTTCTGAGCGCGCAGCTTCGAGAATTTCTTCGTCCAGTCCCTTGTCCCGCTCGAGCGGTCCGCCAAAAGTTACGCGGCCGAGGGTATGCCTGCCAATCAGCCGCAGTAGCGAGAAATCGCTGTCGACATCGATGTGCTTTCCGAAGCGGTTGCGGATCGCCTCGAGGATCATTCCCTCCGGAAGTGAGACCTCGAACGGGGGCGGCAGCCCGTTGTAGCCACGATATTCCTCGGGCGGTTCCCCGGGCGGCATCACGAGCGATACCGCGAGTGGTGGCGGAGTTGCCGGCCGATATTCGAAATCGATCAAGCCGGTCGCAATGTCCTCGCGAAGCACGCCGACGTGCTCGTCCGAAACGTAAACGTCAAGCGCGCTCACGCCGAACTTTCATGTCAAGCTGATCACGGCGCAAACGCTCCGCTGTCATGAGCTCCCTCAGTAATGGGCGCCGGTGAGGCTGCTGTCCGACCGTTTGTGCCACGTCCCTGCTCGTGATGCGATTGCCGTGTGCTTTCACTTCATCCCGCGCAATCGCCGGGGGCGCAGGTTCTGGCTGGACGCGCCGTCGGGTCTGCCGTTCACGCTCGGCTCTCATCAAATTCATCAGGGGATGGCGCACCGGAGCGCTGAGGTGCGCGAATTCGAGCGCGAGCACACTCATCATTGCGGCCAGGCTCTGCGAAGACACTCCGCGACCCGCTTCGGCTGCAATAACCGTCGGGCGTGATACTGAGGCCGCGTGGGCCAGTTCGGCCTGCTTTAGACCGCGCCGCCGACGTTCGGCACGTAGCCGCATGCCGAGTTCCTTCAGCATGCGTCGCGATTGGGTCTCCACTCGCAGAATCATGGAATCCTAAAGGCCCGGGCCGCCGGACCGGTGTGTTCTGGCAATTCATATGATGATGCGCCAGGCTGGCAGGAATGTCAAAAAACCTTGACATTTTAACCTCGGATCGGGGCAGTGGCCGCCCGGAGCGCCACCGAGCGCATGGGCAAACGAGCATATGGCGCGACACCGCCAAAAGTGGCGCGAGCCCAGCGCAGAATCGATTCGAATGACGCGTTGACTGGGCAGCCTGTCACTGCCGCCGGATATCACGCTCGCAGTGCGCACCAGCCGTGCGAAACGCAGTGAATTATGTCCTTTGTGGCGGCCAACCTCCGCCAGTCCAATGGGGTTCGAGGCCTCACGCCGGGAGCGGATGCCGCAGCTGCTGCACCGGATCGCGCGCGCACCGCCTGATGTCTGGCGGTGTGCGCACTGACGGGGTGTTCCCCACGCGCAAAACGCGCCCGGAAGTGTGTCGTCGCTTCAGCGGGGGAGGGCGGAAACCGTACACAACGGGCCAGTGCCCGTCGGACGTTGGAATCACTGGAGCCGGAGATAGCTCTCGGGTGGGCCGAGATAACTGGACGGCGCGCTGGGGATCCGTGACCCCCGTGTGCCCGGGCGTTGCGGCACGTGCGGGTTTGGGAACGCCACGACGAGCTTCTCCACGACCACTCCCGGATCAATCATCCGCAGCTTGAGTGTGTGGTATCCGGGGGAAGGCACGTTGAGCACGGTGGTGACCGTGCGGACCCCATCGGTCACGGCCTTCGCCCACGCGGTGGCGGAAGGGTTGGCGAGCGCATTGACGATCTTTGGCGGCTGTGTGTCGAACGAGAGGGCATAGCGTACGCCGCGGTCCGGCAGAGCCTGCAATGTCGGGGCGAGGATGATGGTGACGCTGCAGGTCCCGTGGCTGAAAAGATACATGCGATAGTCGAGCGTCGCCGCTGGCTTCGGCGGCAAGAGGCTCCTGGCCGTGACAGGGAAGACCGTCATGGCGGAGAGTGTCTCTCCGTAGTCTGGAATGTTGGCCCAATGCACGCCGTGAACCGCGGTGCGGCCGGTGAAGTGTGCGGCATCGATCGAGATGTAATGGTTGGCCTCGACAAATCCGCGCAGACCCGAGCGGGTGGGAAACGCGGGATCGAATGCGCGCACGCCGACAGTGACGCTGGGACCACCCCTCTGCTGGATGGTGATGATTCCGTGGTGGTGGCCCGGAGTGATTTTGCGCCAGGCAATGCTGACCCGGAGCTGCTGGCCGCGGATAACGGTTCCTTCGCTGGCGCTCAGGCGAATCCAGGGTCGGTTGGCACGGGCCGTGAAAGTGAACGGTCGATTGCCGCGATTGAAAACGGTGATGGCTCGCGTCTGGCGATTGAACACGTCAAACGTGGGCAGAGCAAGCTTCGGCTTCGGGTATGGTCCGGGCGCGGCCATCGCGCTGCCCTGCACGGCCACGGCCATGTGCGGTCCCGCGAGGGGTTGTATCCAGGAGACGGCAGGCATGATGTTGACCGGTGGCTGGTTCCAGTCGAAATAGCCGATGTGGGTCTGGTCCATCATGTGATCCCACTTGCCATCCTCGATGCCGTGGTTGTATTTCCAGCTGAGTGCGGCGTCCTGCGCAAAGAGTTTGCGGGCCCGTCGTGCGAGCGCATTCGTGCGCACGCGACCCTGACGCGCATAAAGCGCGTTCTTCCCTGCGGTGATGTACAGCTCGTTGACGATGCCTGAGGCCTTCAGCGGATAAAGAACGAGCTCATAGAATGCGGCGTGATACGCCCGTGGCAGCTCCTGATTGACGCGTTCGGCTTCGGCGGTGAGCGACTTCCATTGGCGATACACACGCCTGGCCTCATCATAGTGGATCAGGCTGAACGTGGTCGGCGTGAGATCCTGCGGCTTGCAGCGGCCATTGAGCTTGGTATATCCGGCGAGCAGTTGTGCGATCTGCGGTGCGTATTTGCGTCCGAAGTTGTCCGCGGCCCACTTCAGGGTATAGCGATGCAGATTGGCGGCGGTCCACCTGGCAGGATTCCAAGCCATGGTCAGGAAGAATTCCATGGGGAACAGCTTCGGCTGCAGATCCCCGACGTTGACCACCCAGATGCGCGTCGCACCGTACCGCCAGGCGAGGCCCATCTGCTGCCAGATCTTGGCAATGGGGTAGGTATCGACCCATTTGTACGAGCGCGGGCCCCCCACATAGTCGAGGTGATAGTAGATGCCATTTCCGCCGCTGCGCTGGCGTTCCGCGGCGGTGGGCAGATGTTGCAGGTTTCCCCAGTTGTCGTCGCTCCAGAGCAGTGTCACGTCGTTGGGGATGTGCAGGCCTTCCTGGTAATAGCGGTAAACCTCCTTGTAGAAATCAAAGACCTGCGGAATTTTGTCGATATCGGGAGTGACTGTCTGGCGCAGGATTTCGCGTTGCTTGTGGAGGATTCGCCGCATGAGCGAAATACTGCCGGAGTCCGCCATGGGCGTGTCGCTGTGGCCGCGCATGCCGAGGGTGACGATCTGCCGGAAATGCCGGTCGCGGGTCATGCAGTGGCGCCAGAACTGATCAATGCGCTTGCTGTTGGTAGGGTAGTTCCACGGGCCGTAGCGGCGCTTCCACTCATTCTCCGCGCACATCATCGGCTCTTCGTGCGAGGTGCCCATGATGATGCCGTATCGATTGGCGAGCTTTGGATTCTGCGGGTCATCGACTGCGAAGTCGCTCGACCACATCGCCGGCCATAGATAGTTGGCACGCAACCGCAGTAGCAGATCGAAGACTCTGACATAGAAGTGATGGTTGTAGAGTCCATATCGCTTCTTGACCCAGTCGGTCAGCGACGGCGCCTCATCGTTGATGAAGATGCCGCGATACTTGACGGCAGGCGGACCCACCACCCAGTGACCCGGATCGGCATACAGTACAGCGTGGTGACTGGGCGGCACGTCCGCCCACCAGTACAACGGTGAAACACCAATGTCGTCGGAGAGATCGTAGATGCCGTAAATGGTGCCCAGCTCATCGCTGCCGGCGATGACCAGTCCGCGCCGAATGCCGGGTGCCGGGTTGTTCACCACTTGTGTCACGGTGGCTTCCCATTGACCCCGAATGGCGCGGACGTCGAGTTTGTGCTCGCGAGCGAGCCGGTCGATGACGCGGCTCTTGCCCAGGGTGCCGATGATGACGACGTCGCCGGCCGGAGGGTTGGCTGTTTCGACGAGTTGCGGTGTGACGGCAGTGACCCGATCGATGTCGCGCTGCAGGCAGTGCGCGGCGTGGATGACGCCCCACCAGTCCTGCGGATCAACGTAGAGTTTCGCGACGGTCCCGTTTTGCGCTAGCCGGAACCCGCGCGAAACCTGGGCGTACTGTATATACCGAGGCTGGCCGACGGCGTCGCTGCGAGCGGGAAGCACGAGCAGTCCGGTCAGTAGCACGGCGGTCCAGACGCGCAGGAACATCGCGGGCGCGGCGGTGCCGAATCTCAACGGCGTGTGCATGGAGGCTTGAGCAAAGGCGAGTGGGAGGTGCGAACAAAGATACCAAGAATCATGCGGTTTCGGCGCGCTGGTGCCGGCGGCGATCTGCCTGCTGCGCCGCCTCAGGACGCCGCTTCGATCCTCTCTTCACTCGTGGCGCGCAGAATGACTGGGGCTCTGTGGCTGCGCCCTTCGAGCCGACGCAGGTGAGGCCGATGCGGGAAGGGCTCGTGCCTGAAGATCCGCCTGCATCAGGGCAGCAGCCCGTGGCGCTCCGCCAGCCGTGACAGTTGCACGCTGTTCTTTGCGCCGAGCTTCTCGCGAATGGCGGACTGATGATTGGCGATGGTCTTCTCGGAAACGCCGAGCGTCTCGCTGATGCCTTTGACCGTGTCGCCGTGTACCAGCAGCCGCAGGACCTCGAACTCGCGTGGCGTCAGCAGCGCAAATTCGCCGCTGTGCTCCGGTTGCGTTGCGTGGCCCATGTTGGCCGCAACGTCGGGGCTCAGGTACCGCTCGCCGCGCTGCACGGCATAGATTGCAGACATCAAGACTTCCGGTGCGCTCGCTTTGCTGAGATACCCCATGGCGCCTGCCTGCAGGGCGCGCGTCGCGTAGATCGCGTCCTCGTGCATGCTGAACATCAGCACGCGCGGCGCAGCCGCGCTCTTCAACATCCTGCGTGTCGCCTCGATGCCGCTCATGCCGGGCAGTGCAATGTCCATGACGACGACGTCGGGACGGAGCCTGAGGGCCAATGCGCAGGCCTCAGGGGCTGTGGCGGCCTCCCCGATGACCCGGACCGCCGGCTGCTCGGCGAGCAGCCGCCGATACCCTTCACGCACGATGGCGTGATCGTCGACCAATAGAACCGTGATCAATTCGGTCATGACTGGGGTGTCTCCGACGGAAGTGGAATGCGGGCGCTCAAGACGAATCCTGGGCCGGGGGCGCGGGCGACATTGAGCGTTCCGCGTAGCGCATAAACCCGTTCGCGCATACCGATCAGACCCAGACCCGTGGAGTCCTCCTCGTCGGTGCGCCCGATGCCGTCGTCCGTGATGGTGATCGAGACCGACGCGGGAGTCGAGGCGTCTATGCCGCTGCGGGTGACCCGCACTTCCGCGCGGGTGGCCGCAGAATGCTTGGCCACGTTAGTCAGCGCTTCCTGGACGAGACGAAACAGTGTCACTGCGATTTCCTCGGGCAACTCGGTGAGCTCACCGTCGATGACCAGGCGCAGCGCCAGGGTCGGCAGGCGCACCCGCCACAGCTGCACGCAATGCTCGAGCGCTGCGGCGAGTCCGAGCTCGTCCAATCCCGGTGGACGCAGCTCGCGGATCAGCGTGGCGAGGGCGGAGTGAATGTGGTTGCAATGCTCGACGATGGCCGCAGCTCGGCTCCGGGCGGCATCGATGTCGGGGGTGCGCGCGTCGCGTATTCCGACGGCATCGAGTTTGATGACGTTCAGATATTGACCGAGCTCATCATGCAGCTCGCGCGCCAGTGCTTTGCGCTCCGCTTCCTGCAGCGCGACATACTGCTGAGCCAGCCGTCGGTTGTCCGCCAGTGCCGCGGCGAGTTGGACCTGCGCGGATTTGCGCAGACCGATCTCGGTTCTGGCTTCCTGGTAGCGCCGTGCGGCGAACCACGTAAGGCCCAGACCGAGGACCAGTAAAACGGACGGCAATTCGTCGAGCTGATAGCGTTCGTAGGGTGCTGTGAGACGCTGCAGCGCCTCAGTGACGTTGAACAGGCCGCAGAGCACCCAGGTGATGATCGTGACCGCAGCCACCACCAGCGCGTCACGGCGATGGGCGCCCCGGTCCGTCCCAAAGGTGCGCGCCGCAGGGCCCGAGGGATCAGCACTCCCCGCGGGCTGCTGCGCTGGGTCACCGACGGTCGGGGCCGCGCTTCGGGGCCCGATCGTCGAGGTCCTCACTGGCTCTTGCATCGACATGGCGTCTGGTGCCGAGTGACGTCGGAACCAGAGCAGTGTACCGCCACGGCACGGGGGCGGGCGAGGACCGCAGAAGGATACGCAGGGGATGCGGCACGCCATCCGTGCGCCTGCTTTTCGGGGATCATCGTTGCCGTGTTCCATTTCCGCATCGCCGATGCGTGCCATGCGCCCGAGGCGCAATCAGGAAGATTTCCCTTGCCGCTGCGCTGCAGGAGCAGCGAGGATCCGCAGGGATAACGACCGGACGGACGCGCCGAGGCCGAGAGTGTCCGGCAAAGCGTCATGATGGGAGGTTCGATGGCCCGAGCGCTGGGGAGAGGCCGATTGCGCGGCCGTACGGTGGCGTTCGTTGCGGCATGCGGTCTGCTGCTTGCGGCCCTGGGCACTGCAGCCCTAGGGGCGGATCACCCGACGGCACATCACGCGCTGAAGACGATCGTCATCAATGCCGCGCCGCTCTCCGGATCCGCCGTCCCGATCAATGAGATTCCGGGCAACGTTCAGGTACTCACCGCTGCCTCGCTTTCGGCACAGGGCACCGCCAGTCTCACCGGGGCGCTCAATACTCAGCTGAGCAGCATCAACATCAACGACAATGTGGCCGATCCGTTCCAGCCGGACATTCTCTATCGTGGCTTCGAAGCCTCGCCGGTGCTCGGGACACCGCAGGGGCTCGCGGTGTACGAGAACGGCGTGCGCATCAATGAGGCATTCGGCGATACGGTCAACTGGGACCTGATCCTGCCGTCGGCGATCGATCAGGTCGAGCTGAGCAGCTCGAGCGCGGTGTATGGGTTGAATGCACTCGGCGGGGCCATTTCCCTCACGATGAAGAACGGGTTCAATTACCGTGGCGGCGAGGTACAGCTGTCCGGCGGATCCTTTCATCGGCACGAGATCAGTGCGCAGTACGGCATGCATTCGGGAATGTTCGGGTTCTACGTCGCCGGGCGCGGGCTGAACTGGCGGGGATGGCGGGAATTCTCCAGTGACCAGCTGCGCGATCTGTTCGCCGTGGTGAGTCTGCACGGCAGGGCAGGGTCGCTCGATCTGAGCTACGCCTGGGACGACAACACGCTCAAGGGCCAGAGTTCCGCCCCGGTGCAGGAGTTGGCGATCAATCGCTCGCTGGTGTTCACCGGTCCGCAGGCCAATCTCAATCGCCTGAAGTTTCTCATTCTCAATGGCCGACTGAAGCTGCCAGGGCGCTGGACGCTCGCCGCCGTGCTGTATTACCGCGACTTCTCCCAGGCCGTGGCGAACGGCAACGGCACCAGTTACATCGCATGCCGCACGTTGCCCGGCGTGCTTTGCCAGCCGGACGGCGTCACGCCGCTGACGAATGCTGCGGGGCAGGCGCTGCCGGACATCTCGGCCGGTGGGACGCGGTATATCGGGGAGAATGATTTAGAACTGCTGCACAGCTGGGGCAGGGGTGCGACCCTGCAGACCGCCAACGACGCCGCCATCTTCGGACATACCAATCACTTCACCGTCGGCGCAGCAGTGGATTACGCATCGAGCGGCTATTACGCCGGTGCGCAGCTCGGTCTGCTGAACGCACAGCTCGTCGTGCAGCCCTCGGCGCTGTTCGTCGATACGCCGGAGAATTCCCCCGGCGCCCTGGCGAACGGCGATGCGGTGCCGGTGAACGTTGATTCGGTCAACAAAGCATTTGGCGTCTACCTCACCGATACGTTCAACGTCACTGCGGTGCTGGCCGTGACCGCCGGCGGGCGCTACAACATCGCGCAGGTGAATCTTGCGGATCAACTCGGTACGCGGCTCAGCGGCCACAATCGTTACGTTCACTTCAATCCGTCGATCGGGGCGACCTATGCCCTCGGGCATTCGACGACGCTCTATGGCGACTATTCGGTGAACAACCGCGTCCCGACCCCAGGCGAGATCGAGTGTTCCGATCCGCAGGCCCCCTGTCTGCTTCCCGCGAGCCTCTCCGGTGATCCGCCCACGCTCCGTCAGGTGGTCTCGCACACCATGGAGATCGGTTTGCGCGGCACCGTGGAGCGAATTCCGGTTTTCGGTGGGGCAATGCGGTGGAATTTCAGCGTGTTTCGCACGGTTCTGCACGATGACATTCACGGCGTTGCGACGTCGTTGAGTTCGGGGTATTTCGCCAATATCGGTGATACACGTCGGCAGGGACTGGAGACGGGCGTGAACTTCGACGCTCCGCGCTGGTCCGCCTACCTGCATTACAGCCTCGTGCGCGCGACGTTTCTCACCGCGCTGGTGATTCCTGCGTCTTCCAACCCCTTCCAGGACGCGAGCGGGAATATCCACGTGCAGCCCGGAGATCAGTTTCCGGGGATACCGGAGAATCGCTGGAAGATCGGTGGTGATCTTTCGTTGTCGCCGATTTGGAGTATCGGTATGAGTGTCAATATCGTGAGCAGTGTTTATTACGTCGGTGATGAGTCCAATCAGCTGGCGCCGCTCCGTGGTTACACCGTGGTGGAGGTGCATTCGAGCTACCGTCCGAGGCATCATGTTCGGCTGTTTCTCACCATCGAGAATCTGCTCGACAGTCACTACGCGACCTGGGGAATTTTGAGTGACCCGACGGGGGTTGGTGCACCCGGGATCCCGGTGCATGCGTTGACCAATGGTCCCGGCGTGAACAACCGTTTCATCAGTCCAGCGGCACCGCTCGAGGTGTTCGGGGGCGTGCGGGTCCGCTTCTGACCCCTTCAGCCCGCGCTCCGGTTGCAGGTCGGCGCCCGCTTCGGTTACGCTGATGCTGAAGTCATCCGGCGAAGATCGGAATCAGGCGGAAGGAAGGCATGAAGTACCGGGGATGGGCGTGTGGCTTGGCGCTCGCGGCGCTGAGCATCGGGTCGGCGGCCGCGGGCGGCTGTCAGATTGAGCGACTTCCGGCCGTTGCGGTCACCGTCAAGGACCTCAGGCCGATGGTCTCGACCGAGATCAACGGGCGCAAGGCGCGCTTCATCATCGACACCGGCGCATTCTGGAGCATGCTGACGACGCAGGCGCGCTCGGAATACGGTCTGCCGTACGACTTTGCGGGGATGGGGCTGCGGCTGGACGGGTTCAATGGGAGCACCCGGGCTTCGGTCACCTCGGTGCGGGTCTTTACGTTCCTCAACGTACCGTTTCACGATGCGAAATTTCTCGTCGGCGGCAATGACTTTCCGTCCGGCGCCGTCGGCCTGCTCGGCGGCACCATCCTGCATCTGGCGGACGTGGAGTACAACTTTGGCGACGGACAAATGCGATTCGTCATCGCCAAGCACTGTGGCCGCACTCCGCTCGCCTACTGGGCACGGGGGCAGAGCGTAGGGGTGGTCAGGCTGCGGCCGATCAGTGCCCGACGGCCATTTCTGATCGGTCACGCACTGCTGAACGGCCGACGGATCCGGGTGCTGTTCGACAGCGGCTCGCCCCGCTCAATGCTGTCGGTCAGGGCTGCTCGCCGGGCTGGCATCACGGCGAGCACCCCGGGTGTCCGTGCAGCCGGTCCGTTCGCCGGCATCGGCCGACGCTGGATGCGCTCCTGGGTGGTCCCGGTGGCGCAGTTGCAGATCGGGGACGAAAGAATCGAGCACACCCCGATGATGCTCAGCGATTTTCGTCTGCGTGGCCTGCGTATCGGTCTGGTGCTGGGTGCGGATTTCTTCCTGTCGCATCGCATCATCGTCTCGAAGCGCCACCACATGATGTATTTCACGTACAACGGTGGACCGGTATTCGATCTGGGACACCGGTACTTCATTGAGCGTGCCGGCAGTGCACCGGTGGAGGCGGGGCCGGGGTTGCCTTCGACTTCGCATTCGGGCGAGAGCAGGACACCGACCGCAGCGTCCGGGCAGGGGACTGCAAGCCGCTTGATGCGCCGCGGCATGGCGCTCGCGGCAGAACGGCGATACCGTCGGGCGCTCGCAGATATGAATCGAGCCTGCGCGATGGAACCGGACAATGGCCGTTACCGGCTGCGGCGAGGCCGAGTGTATCGGGCTCAGGGGCAAGCGGCGTTGGCGCTGAAGGATTTCGATGCGGCGATCCGGGAGCAGCCCGATTTATACCCGGCGCATCTGGCCAGGGCGCGATTGCTGCTCTCCTGGCTGCACGCGCCGGCGGACGCGCGCCGGCTGGCGACGACGGATATCAATATTGCTGCGCTCCTGGCACCCGATGCCTCGGTTCAGCGCCTGCAGGTTGCCGACCTGTACGCGCGCATCGGTCGTTATTCCGATGCGCTGCGGGCGATCAACCTTTGGATTTACTACCATCGGCGCGATGCGCTGTTGCCGTATGGCTGGGACACGCGCTGCTGGATTCGCGCCGAAGGTAATCTGCAGTTGCATCGGGCATTGCGGGATTGCACCCGTGCGGCCGAACGGCTGCCGAAGACCTCAGGGGTATTCGAGGATCGGGCGCTGGTGTATCTGCGCCTCGGCAGACTGCATCAGGCGATTGCCAGCTACGATCAAGCATTGCGGATGAAGCCGCGTCTGGCCGCAGCGCTCTACGGGCGTGGTCTCGCTGAACTGCGCATGCGGCAGACTGCTGCAGGCCGGGCCGATCTTGCGGCCGCAACGAAGATCGATCCGGACGTCACACGGCTGTTTGCGCACATGCATCTGACGCCGTAACCGGCATCATCGGCAGTTTACTCGCCCTGGGCTTCGCGTTCGGCGGCCTCAATGGCCGCATCGATTTCGGCGGACGTATCCTCGAACGCTTGCCGCGTGCATCGGGCAACGCTCTCAGACTGGCGTGGATAAAGTCGCTCGAGCTGCTCACACGTGAAACGAGCGGTCTCGGCGACGCGACGCCTGAGCTCGGATTGATCCGACAGCGTCGTCAGATCCAGATCGGCATAGCTGACCAGATGCGTCAGAGTGACCTGGTCTACGGGCGCTTCCGAGCCGGTCTGGCCCGTCATGACTCGAGTACGCAAACTGACCTCGACTGCAAGGTTCCGGGGCGACACCTGGGCGTGAGCTGTGCCGGGGAGCAGGTGTGCGCACAGCAGTGCCGTGGTGCACACCATGAACCACCGTGGGGCGCGGACCGAGATGTGACTTGTGCTCATCTGAGGCTGCTCAAGAGGGAGCCATGCTAAAGAACCGACGCGAGTGTGGTATACGCATTTTCCGCCGAATACAGCCCACCGCGAGTTGAGACGCAATCGCGCCGCCGGGCGGTGGCACCGGGAAAGTCGTGCGGGCGCAGGCGGCCCGGCCACACAGGGTCGGTTGTGCGTCTCAGCGGCAGCTGTGACGAGCGTTGTGAAAGTGCGCCGGCGCTTCGCAGCGCGGTTCGGCGAGCACCGTGCGGTTCGGGCGGGATCGGTACTGGTACGGATGGACCTGGACGTTCGCCCGGCGCAGGTTCGCGTACGGGACCTTCCCTGGGGCAACAGTGAGTGTGGGTGTGCCATGAGTCAGATCATCACGTCGAATCATTCACGGGATACGCGCTGGCGTTCCCGGGTGCTGATCGGTCTGCTGCTTCTCGTGCCGTTCGCGTTGGCACTGACCGGCTGCGAGACGATGCAGGTCGGCAGCGACTACGACCGAGCGGCGAATTTCTCCACTTACCATTCGTTCACCTGGCTGCCGCGCGAGCAGTACGGCGTCAGCAATCCGCTGGTGGTGGAACGAACGGAAGAGGCGATTACCAGCGCTCTCGAGCAGAAGGGCTACCGTTACGTGACGAATGCGGCCGACGCCGACTTCTCCGTGGATTTCACAATCGGCTCGCACGAACGGGTTGATGTGCACACGTATCCTCGGCCCTACTCGTGGCCCTGGTACGGATACGGCCGGTACTGGTGGGGATACACCTACTGGGGAACCGGTGTGGATGTGACGCGCTATCGTGAGGGCACGCTGGCGATCGACGTCTTCGACGGGAAGACGCATCGGCCGGTCTGGCATGGGTGGGCAAAGAAGCCGCTCTCGCAGAAAGACATCGAGAATTCTGCGGCTGCGATTCGAGACGCCGTCGATGCCATCCTGGTGAAATTCCCGCCGGGCTGACTGACTGACGTGACCGCTGGGCGCCCGGCAGTGGATACGGACTGCTCGGCGCCTAGCGCTTCACGGCCACCCGGTCACCCGGCTGCAGCTCATTTGGTCGGTGAATGATGACCTGTTCGCCCGCTGACACACCGGAGCGAACCTCGACGGTGTCTTCGTTGTGTTGACCGATTGTGATTGCGGTGAGGCGGGCATGGCTGTGTTCGAGCACGTACGTGCACCAACCCGTGGCACAGCGGAAGATGGCAGACAGCGGGGCCTGAAGGACGTGCGCGCCGCGCCACAGCACGATCCGAGCCTCGACCCGGTAACCATCGCCGAGTGGCCCCGGCGGGTCCAGAAAGTCCAGGATGACGTTCGTGCGCTTCTCCTCTACGCCGAGTGCAGAGACCTTGGTAAATGCATACGGCTCCACGCGGCGGACCCGGGCACGGAGGGGGTGATCGCCACCCCAATCCAGGATGTCGGCGGGCATTCCCGCCGAGACCCGCACCGCTTGCGTCGATAGCATCTCCATGACCACCTCGAGGTGCGCCAGATCGCCGATGGTCATCACGGGTGTCCCGGAGAGGATCACGCGTTCGCTGGGCTCCAGCACGCGCAATACGTAACCGGGCGCGGGCGCCCGGACGGTAAGCGTGCCGGTATTTCCCGCCCCGAGCGATTGGATCGCCACGAGGGCGGCCTGGGCACCGCGCAACTGCGCCTGGGCGCCGATCACGCGGTGTCGAGCGGCCGCCACCTCCATCTGCAGGCTCGCGACGCTCGTGCGGGCATGTTCCAGGGTCTGGATGGGCGCCAGGCCCTGCGGGGCGATCGATTGAAGCCGCGCCAGATCACGACGCGCCTGGGACAGCTCTTGTTGCGCGCGGCTGAGCTGTGCCTGCGCGCTGCGCTCGTTCGCAGCGGCGGACTGCACCCCAGAAACGGCTTCTTCCCGCTCCCGGGCGGTGAGCGGCAGCGGCGCCAGAGTGGCGACGGGCTCACCGGCCGTGACCGGATCGCCGTCGCGCAGCAGCACGCGCAGCAGCCGCCCCGCAACCGGCGCTGCAACGACATACCGGTCGTGTGAACGGGTTTCCGCCAGATCCTGTACAGAAACTTCGAGCGGGGCGATGCGCACGGTCGCGACTTCCACGTCGAGGGGCTTCTTGCGCAGCGCCAGAATCCCGGCGGCGAGAGCAGCCATGAGCACGGCGGCGGCGACCAGTGGCTTGCGCGGAAGCTTCAAGGTTCACTCCCTGGATTTCAATACGGAGATCAGATCGAGACCCGCGATGCGCACGGTCATGAGGACGGCGGAGACGAGTGCGGCACCGAGTGTGATCAGGGCAGCGAATGCGACCGTCGAGCGGGTGAAGACGAACGGCAGGCGGAACAGTTCGCGATCGAACACGGGCACCAGCATCCGGCAGAGCAGGGCGCCGAGCGCGGCTCCGAGCGGAATTGCCGCAAGTACGATCAATCCCTGTTCTCCGAGCAGCAGCTGAGTGACTTCGCTGCGGGTGAAGCCGAGAATACGCAGGCTGGCCAGTTCAGCGCCGCGCTCTGAGAGCGCAATCCGGGCACTGTTGTAGACGACGCCGACGACGAGCACGACGCCGAACCCCGTCATGACCCACGTCATGATGATGAAGCTTCGATTCATGATCTGTCGTATCGACTGGACGGTCACGGAGCGAATGGCCACGCCGGCAACGGCCGGGGTTCGCTTCAGGGTTGCGTAGAGTTCGGGTGCGTATGCGGTATCTATTCTCAAGCGTGCACCGGACACCGCAGCATCCTCTCCAAGTAAGGCCGCCAGTGCCGAGCCGTCCATATAAGCGCTGATGCCGAGCGGCTCATCAGAGAGGCGGATCATCCGTGTCTGGAAATGACGCCGGCGGCCATCGAGCTGTTCGACCTCGATGGCGTCCCCGGGATGGGCAGCCAGGAGCTTGGCCAGCTTACGGGTAAGAACGATGCCTTTGGGAGGTAGATCGATTCGAGCGCCGTTGGCATCGACGAGCTGAAACAGCTGTGTCGTTGGCGCGACGCTGATCAGGGTCACGGTCTTGCTGCGTGCGCCGACGCGCAGCTTCACGGGCAAGCTGCGGAACGGCTCTGCGGTGAGTACCCCGGGCATGGCGCGCAGACTGGCGAGGGATCGCCGGGAGCGTTGATCCTGGAAGATCACGGTGATGTCCTGCCGCTCGGCCGCATCGAAATGGATCGCCATCAGATGATCTACCGCGTCGAAAATGAAGCGACCGACGATCACCGTGGCGACTGCCATCGCGATTCCGAGCGTCGACAGTGCGGCGCGCCAGGGACGGCGTGCCAGATTGCGCAGTATGCTCTTGCCGACCGGGCTCAGCCAACCGGTGACACCCAGTGAATCCAGGAGACTCGGCCGGAAGTCGCGCGGCGATTCGGGACGCATGGCTTCAGCGGGAGCGAGCGACGCCGTGCGGCTCGCCGCACCGAGTGCTCCGAGCAGTGCGGCCCCCGCGGCTGCCGATGCGGCCGCAACGATGATCTTGGGATCGAGGTGGTAAGCGAGTACCGGGAAGTGAAAGTACTGGCGGTAGACGCCGAGCAACGAAGCGCCGAAGTACACGCCTGCCCCGATGCCGATCAGAAGGCCGCAAAGCACGATGAGGAGCGCGAATTCGATGTAATGCATCCCGATACGCCAGTCGGAGAATCCGAACGACTTCAGCAACCCGATCTGACCGCGCTGGAGCGTGATCAGGCGAGCGAGCAGCGTATAGACCAGAAAGACCGCGACGGCGAGAAATATCGCGGGAATATAAGTCGCGTTGACCTCGATTTCGCCGAGCTCGTCGCTCAGAAACCGATTGGAAGACTGATCCGCGCGGCCATAAGCACTCGTACCGCCATAAGGGGCCAGGACACGATCCAGGACATCGATGATTTGGGATTGCGAGGCCGATCGGCCCGCGCTGATCGCCAAGTCGTTGAATGCGCCCTTCATCTGAAACGCCGTGGCCAGCGCATCGGAATTCATCCATAGGACACCGAAGCGCCGGTTGTCGGGGAAAACCATCGCCGGTCCGATCTCATAGAC
>JAKBCE010000292.1 GCA_021808195.1 Pseudomonadota bacterium | reverse complement strand
GCGTTCGTAGTACGCAGCACCGTCGTCCGTCACGGTCACGCGTCGAGTCGTTCGATGCAGCAATTTCACGCCGAGCGATGTTTCGAGGCCTTGCACGAGATTCGTGGCCGTCGCCTTAGGGATGTGCAGCCCCTCGGCGGCGCGTGCGATGCCGCCGGTTTCGACGATACGCACGAACAGGGTCATCGCCTGGAACTTGTCCATGGATTGTTCGGTGAACCGAATAAAGAGGTCAGTAACGATGCTTTAATCCCGCAGAAGGGAACAATAGCATGAGGCCATGCGGTTCATCGGGGAGGCAGCCATGGGCGGAATGACGCAGGTGGTCACGGATCAGACCTTTGATGCCGAGGTGCTCGCCTCGGCCCACCCGGTTTTGGTGGACTACTGGGCGGCGCGCTGTGTGCCGTGCAGGATCATGCGTCCACTCATCGAACAGGCGGCGGCGCAGTACGCCGGTCGATTGATCGTCGTGACGCTTGAGGCCGACGAAAACCCCGTGGCGCCAACGCGCTTCGGCGTGCGCGGCTTCCCGACGTTCATGTTGTTCCGGCACGGACGGCCGGCGGACGTGCGCGTCGGCTCGATGAGCCGCGGCCAGCTGCAGGCGTTCATCGAGGCGCATCTCTAGAGAAGTGCGGCGAAGTTCTACTCTTCCTCGTCGTGCGCCACGCTGACCAGCCAGTGGCGTAGGGCGGCGAGCGCCTCTGCGCTCAGTGCCTTCTGCAGCCGGGCATCGACGGCCAGCGCGGCATCGCGCGCGCGCTCGAGCAGACTCTCGCCGGTTGCACTGAGCGCGAGCGTCAGTACCCGGCCGTGGAGTGGATGCGGCTGTCGTGCAACCCAGTGCTTTCGCAGCAGTACGGCGATGATCGCGTGGACGGTCTGCGGCGTCAGCATCGTCAGCCGTCCAATGTCGGCGTTCGAACAGCCGGGGTAGGCGCGGATCATGGTGAGCACCAGGAATTGCGGGTGCGTCAGGCCGAGGGGAGCGAGGATCCGATCCATCCGTTTGCGCTGGGCGTGGGCCGCCTGGCGCAGCAGATACCCGAGATAGCCCGCTTCGCCGCGCTTTCCTTCGCCGACGGCGGGAATGGCTGTGCTCGGCGACTGGGGTCTTTTGCGCTTGCTCATATATCAGGGCACGAATACTATATTCGGACCCTGATATCTGCAACGCCGCAACGTTCCGGAACCCTCATGAGTGCATCGCCGAACGTCGACATTGATGATTTTGCCGCCGCGCTGCCCCAGGCCGTGGCGGCGCTGCGCACGCTGAGCCAGAGCGCCGGCGAGGGCCTCGGCCGGGGGCTCGTGGAGCTGATCAAGGTCCGAGCTTCGCAGCTCAACGGGTGTGCTTACTGTCTGCAGCTGCACGTGAACTGGGCGCGCAAGGCCGGCGTCGCTTCGTACAAGCTCGACCAGCTCGCCGTCTGGCACGAGGCGGTCGGATTCACTGCGGCGGAACGCGCCGCGCTGGCGTGGGCCGAGATCCTGACCGAGGCGCGAAGCCAGGAGACCGCACGGGCCCGCGAGGCGCTGCACGATCACTTCAGCGACGAGCAGGTGTTGCGGCTGACGCTCGCCGTCGCAGTCATCAATGCTTGGAACCGCATTGCCGGCCCCCTCGGATTCACACCCCCGCCGGCCGAGTGAGGAGAAATTCATGCGTTCGATTGCGCAGCGTCGTGCGGCATTTCGCGCCTTGCATCAGTCGGGCTGCTTCGTGTTGCCGAACCCCTGGGACGGTGGCAGTGCAATCCGGTTGGCGAAGCTCGGCTTCCAGGCACTCGCCTCCACCAGCGCCGGCGCCGCGTGGGCGCTGGGCAAGGCCGATGGCCAGATGAGCCTGGAGGAAGTCCTCGAGCACCTGCGCCTGCTGGTCGGGCGGACCGATCTGCCCGTGAATGCGGACTTCGAGGCGGGATTCGCCGACAGTCCGGACGGCGTGGCGCTCAATGTCGCGCGCTGCATCGAAACGGGCGTGGCGGGTCTGTCGATCGAGGACCGTCTCGGTCAGGGACTGTACCGGTTGGATCAAGCCGTGCAGCGCGTGCGTGCCGCTCGCGAGGCGATCGATCGCTCCGGTGCGGAGGTTGTGCTCGTGGGGCGCTGTGAAGCGTTCTGGCTCGGCCAGCCCGATGCCGAAGAGGTCCTGGAGCGGCTCGATGCCTACAGCCGTGCGGGCGCCGATTGCCTCTACGCCCCGGGCATCCACGATCTGCAGCTCATCGCCCGGCTGGTGCGCACGCTCGACAAGCCCGTCAATGCCAACCTTTCGGGCACGGGGCTGTCGGTGGCGGAGCTGGCGGCCGTCGGGGTGCGTCGGGTGAGTGTCGGCGGGGCACTGGCCCGCGCCACCTGGACGGCGTTCGAGGGCATCGCCGAGCGGCTCTGGACGGAAGGGCGGCTGCCGGGCTAGCCGCAGGCGCACCGCGGCGAGCGGTGCGCCGGAGCGACACATCGGGCGGTGCAGCGCGCCGGCGGACCGGCAGGCTGCACCGCCCGGGACGTGTGCGAACGGGTTAGCGCAGCGCCTGGACGGCGCGGGCGATCCCCTCAGGATCCAGACCCTGATGACCCATCTGCTGCCACAGTCCGCCGCACCCCTCGCGGTACGTGCCGATGTGGTGGTAGCGGCCCTTGAAGCCCGCCTGCAGCAGCTGTGACCCGAACCGGCTGCCAAGACCCGTGCGCACGTTCCACCCTTCGGTCACGAGCACGAACGGCGCCTGGGCGAGCCGCTGCATCATCTCCGGATCCACCACGTTGAGGGTCGGCTTGTTGATGAGGCCGACCTTCACGCCGCTTTCGGCGAGCGTCGTCACGGCATCGAGCGCGCGATAGACGGTCTCGCCCATGGCGACGATGTAGCCGCCGCCCGCAGGGGCGGAGCGTACGACGTAGTCCTTGCCCGGCTCGAACGGCTTGCCTTCGTAGAGCGGTTTGCCGGATTCATCGAGCAGGTCCGGGACCGGTGCGCGGGTGCTGAAGAGAAACCGCAGCCCCGGGTCGTTGAAGATGCGTTTGACGCAGGCGGCGAACTGGTGACGGTCGGCGGGGAAGTACAGCCGGGTCGTGTCCTCGCCGTGCGCCGGCAGCAGTCCGCCGTCGGCGAGCATGCTGTTGATGCCGAAATGGCAGGTGTTGTCCG
>JAKBCE010000291.1 GCA_021808195.1 Pseudomonadota bacterium | reverse complement strand
CTGATCGACTTCAAGAACTTCCACGATCCCTCGCACGGCAAGGAAACGAGGCTCAAGCGCGTGCACGGCAAGGCGCTGCGCCGGCTGTTCGAGAAGCCGATGCTGCTCGTCCCGGTGCTCGCGGTACTGGTGCTGGTCGGGTACGTCGCCTACCTCAACGTCGGCAGCGGGTTTCTGCCGCGCATGGACGAGGGCGGTTTCGTCCTCGATTACCAGGCGGCGCCCGGCACCTCGCTCACCGAGACGAACCGCGAGCTCGAGGAGATCGAGCACATCCTGCATGAGGATCCGTACGTGTACACGTACTCGCGCCGCACCGGGGCAGGCCTCGGCGGGGATCTGAACGAGGCGTATCAGGGCGATTTCTTCGTGCGCCTGATTCCCTCCTCGAAGCGCCCGGATATCTGGTCGGTGATGGATGAGATCACCCGTAAGGTCACGCGCGACGTGCCGGGCATCGATTTCGACACCCACCAGTTGATGAGCGACATGATCGGCGACATGGTCGGACGGCGTCAGCCGGTGGTCATCTCCCTCAGCGCGAAGAACCCGGCGGTGCTGGGCGCGGTGGCCGTGCGGGTCGCCAAGGCGATCCGCAGCGTGCCGGGCATCGAGCCGGCCTCGGTCATCGACGGCGTGGTGCCGGCCGGCGATGCGCTCGACATCCACGTCAATCCGGCGGCGGCGGCGATGGAAGGTCTCACGGTGGCGCAGGTGCGCGACCAGGTCTACCACTACCTGCACGGCGCGGTGGTGACCCGCTACCTCGGCAGCGTGCAGGACATCGGCGTGCGGCTCTGGCTGAGTCCGCCGGAGCGACGCATCTACCGCAGCCAGCTCGGGAATCTGCCGATCCGCGCCCCCGATGGGCGGATGTTGCGCCTCGCCAGCGTCGCACAGGTGCGCTTCGTGGCCGGGCAGCCCGAGCTGACCCGGGACAACCTCGCGCAGATCGTCGCCGTGACGGCGCAGATCGGCGGCGGCTACGCGTTGAGTACGACCATCGCGGGCGTCAAGCAAGTGCTGAGCAAACCCGGCCTGCTGCCCCCCGGGGTGATGTACACCCTCGGGGGTCAGTACAAGCAGGAGCAGCTGGCCGTGCACGGCATGATCCGGGTGTTCGGCGCCGCGCTGGTCGCGGAGCTGATTCTGCTGCTGTTCCTCTACGAGCGGTTCGTCACGCCGGTGGTGATCATGCTGAGTGCGTTGATCTCGACGGGCGCGGTGTTCGTCGGGCTGTGGCTCACCGGCGTGGAGCTGAACATCACCGCCATGATGGGCATGGTGATGATCGTCGGGATTTCGACCGAAATGGCGATCTTCTACGTCTCGGAGTACCAGATGCTCGCGCGCAGCATGCCGCGACGCGAAGCGCTCTACGAGGCGGCCCTGAACCGTCTGCGCCCGATCACCATGAGCACGCTGGCGATGATCCTCGCGCTGGTGCCGCTCGGGGCGGCGATCAGCGGCTCGGGCGATCAGATGCTCCAGCCGCTCGCCATCGCCATCATCGCCGGGGCGCTCGTGCAGCTGCCGCTGGTGCTGCTGGTGATGCCGGTGGCGTTGTGGCTGACGGAGCGCTACGAGGACGCGCCGGCCTGAGCGGGCCCGATCAGGGCTCGGCCAGCCAGCGCTCCCCGTGCCGGCGGGCGCGCCCATCGGTCTCGAGCTTCAGCAGATGCGCGAGCAATGAGCGCTCGGCGAGTGTCCACAGCGCCGGGGGCACCTCGGCGTAGGCGCGCTCGCACAGCTCACCGAGCGTCGCCGGCTGCTGCGCGCTCAGCGCCTCGAATACCTTGGCTTCGCGGTTCAGGCGATGTGCGATGAGTGCGCAGAGCGCCTCCTGCGGTTCGTCGATCCGCTGCCCGTGCCCCGGGGCGAGCGCGCTGAGATCCTCGCGCAGCAGCCGCTGCAGCGAATCGATGTAGGCCTGCATGTCCCCGTCCGGCGGATCGATCACGACGGTCGAGCCCTGGATGATGTGATCCCCGGTGAACAGCAGCCCCTCGGCCTCGAGCAGGTAGCACAGGTGGTTCGAGGCATGGCCGGGGGTGTGCAGCACCCTCAGCACCGTGCTCGGGCCGAGCGTGATGCGCTCCCCGTCGCTGAGTTCACGGTCGGGGACGAAGGAGGGGTCCTGGCCGTGCGCGTGTGCGCTCACGCGCCCGAGCACCTCGGCGCCCGTCAGGCGCTTCAGCGCCGCGGCGCCCGGGGAGTGATCCGGGTGGGTGTGGGTGACGAAGATGCGCCGGATCGGACCGGGCGCGGCATTCTGCAGCGCCAACAAGTGGCGCGACTGCGCAGGGCCCGGATCGATCAGGGCCCAGTGATCGTCCTCGCCGACGAAATAACTGTTGGTGCCCGGGCCGGTCATCAACCCGGCATTGCCGCAGGTCAGGCGCCAGACCCGCGCCGAGAGGCGCACGGGGACGCCGGGCTGGACCGGCGGGTTGTGCAGTGCGTCGGCATGCCTGCCGTCTTGGTGGCTCATCGCCGAGGGATGCTAGCATGAGTGCACCGCATTCCGAGGAGCGCTCCTGTGCAGAGTCCCGTGCGCCAGCCGGCGATCTATTTGACCCATGGGGGCGGCCCGTGCTTCTGGATGGAATTCCCCGCACCGTTCGGCCCGCATGCCTACGAGGGGCTGCGCAGCTATCTGGCCGGTCTGCTGGAGAGCCTGCCGGCCCCGCCGCGCGCCATCCTCATGGTGAGCGCGCACTGGGAGGCGCCGGTGCCGACGGTCGCGAGCGCCTCGGCGCCGCCGATGCTGTTCGACTACTACGGCTTCCCGCCGCACACCTATCAGCTGAATTATCCGGCGCCCGGTGCCCCGCAGCTCGCCGCGCAGGTCCGGGCACTGCTCGCGGGGGCCGGGATCGCCGCGGCCAGCGATGCCGAGCGCGGCTTCGATCACGGGGTGTTCGTGCCGATGCTGATCATCGATCCGGCCGCGCGCATTCCCGTGCTCATGCTCTCGCTCGCGGCCGATCTGGATCCGGCTCGCCACTGGGCCCTGGGCGCCGCGCTCGCGCCGCTGCGCAGCGACGGGGTACTCATCATCGGCAGCGGCAGCAGCTATCACAACCTGCGCGCGATCTTCGCCGGCGCAGACGGCGGTTCGGAGGCCTTCGATGCGTGGCTGAACGAGACTGCGGTCGAGGTC
>JAKBCE010000290.1 GCA_021808195.1 Pseudomonadota bacterium | reverse complement strand
CAGGGCCCGATCAAACAGGCCTACCGCAGCGCGCCGGAATCGGCACAGGTGACCTCGCGCATCGCGCTGCACCTCGACCCGCAGCGGCTGGCCGTGAGGCTCGCGGATCGTCCGCCCGTTGCCGGATTGCATCCGGCAACGGGCGGCACCGGTGCCGTGGCCTGTTCGGCGGACCTGTTGCTCGAGTCGCTGGCGGCCTGTGCGGGCGTGACGCTGCTCGCGGTGGCGACTGCGACGGGCGTGCCGATCACCGGTGGACGGATCATCGCCGAGGGCGTGTGGGATGCGCGCGGGACCCTCGGTGTCGACAAGACGGTGCCGGTCGGGATTCAGAAGATCCGGCTGTCTTTCGAGTTGACGGGTGAAGCAGACCTCGGGGCGTGTGAACGGCTGGTCGGGACTGCGGAGCGCTATTGCGTCATCCTCGCGACGCTGCGGGGCACCGTACCCATCGAGGTGAACGTCAGCGTCAGTGCAGCTTGACGTGCGGCTCGGTGCGGCGCGTGATGAGCCGCGCGAGCGTGTCGAGGGTCAATTTCGCCGGGCCGTGCAGGGCGAGTTCGTGCAGCTTGCGCAGCCATGTGTACATCAGGCGCGCGAAGTAGCCCTCGAGCATCAGGTTCCCGCCGACGAGTGCGCCCATGAGACTGCCGACGGTGCTGTGGCGCCCCAGTGACACCAGCGAACCGAAGTCCCGGTAACGATAGTCGCGCAGCGGTTTGCCTGCGAGGCGCCGCTCGATCTGGCGCACCATGTGAGTCGCCTGCTGGTGCGCCGCCTGCGCCCGCGGCGGCACGATCCCCTCGCGGCCGAGCCACGGACAGGCCGCGCAGTCCCCGAGCGCAAAGATATTCTCGTCGCGGGTACATTGCAGGGTGGGGCGCACCAGGAGCTGATTCGAGCGATTGGTCTCGAGCCCGTCGAGCGCGCGCAGGACCTCCGGCGCCTTGACGCCCGCAGCCCAGACGACGAGTTCGGCCGGGATGAGCTGCCCGGAGGCGAGCCGAACGCCGTCCGGCAGGACCGCCGCGACCCGCGCTGCGGTCCTGATCTGCACGCCGAGTGATCCGAGCAGTTTCGCCGCAGCGCTCGAGAGACGCTCCGGCAGGGCGGGCAGGATGCGCTCGGTGGCCTCGATCAGATTGATGCGGATGTCCGCATCGGGATCGATGCGGTCGAGTCCGTACGAGACCAGATCGCGGGTCGTATTGTGCAGCTCGGCGGCGAGCTCCACACCCGTGGCGCCCGCCCCGATGATCGCCACCTGAAGCTGTTCGGGGCGCAGCGGCTCGCGCTGCGCGTGTGCGCGGATCATGGAGTTGACCAGCCGGCGGTGGAACCGCGCTGCGGCCGCTGGCGTTTCGAGCGCAATGGCATACTCCTTCACGCCCGGCGTCCCGAAATCGTTGGTGAGGCTGCCGATGGCGATCACCAGGGTGTCATAGGTATAGAGACGCTCGGCGGTGATCTCGGCCCCGGTTTCATCGAGCACCGGCGCGACGCGCACTTCCCGGCGCGCTCGGTCGAGACCGGTCATCTCCCCCAGCCGGAAACGGAAGTGATGCCAGTGCGATTGGGCGAGGTAGCTCAGCTCGTGGACACTGAGATCCATGCTGCCGGCGGCCACTTCGTGCAGCAGGGGCTTCCACAGGTGGGTGCGGTTGCAATCGATCAATTCGACGCGTGCCCGACGCGGCCGGTCCAGCCGGTCGCCGAGCCGCGTGGCGAGCTCGAGCCCGCCCGCACCGCCGCCCACGATCAGAATCTTGTGTCGACGCGGACGATCGCGTTGACGCGGCCCTTGAAGGTCCGTGGCAGGCATCTTGCGCGTGCTCCTCGGTGAGGCACCCGAGGATCCATTAGGGCACGGTGAGCCCGTCGGCGCCATCCGTAGCGGTGCGGATCCTCGCGCCCTTGCGTGCTGTGTCGTCCGCGGAACAGCGCACAAGGGCAGGGGGCCACGAGTCACCCGGTCGGGCGCGGTCGCAGCAGCAGCGGAACATAGCGCAGCGCGAACAGGCCAAAGGCGCCGATCCAGAGCACCGCAGAGGCGATGAGAAGGTCTTCCTGTGCACGCGCGGCGATTGCCGCGGCGATCCGCACCGCCGCGGCGAGCACCACCAGCGCGTAGACCCAGATCGTGGCGCGGTCGGCGGTCAGCGCGCGCCCGGTGTGTCCGCGGCTGACGCGAGTCATCACGGCGAGGATCATCGTACCGATGGCCCCGGCGGTGAGCGCATGAATCGCCGCCGCCAACGGAAATGCCGGCATCAGCGTGGCGATACCGAGCATCCCGACGCCCACGACCAGCCACGCGTAGCCGACGTGCAGCACCAGCAGCAACGCCTCCTCGCGCGTCGCCATGCCACGCCAGCGCAGCAGCCGCCACAGATTGAGCACCGCGCCGCCCACGAGGAGCACCCCGACCCAGCGTGCCTGCGGAAGGAAGACCCAGGCGATCAGGGCCCCTTGCATCAGCGCATGCGCGGCGAACTCGAGCCGGCCTCCAGTCGTCGGCAGCGGTTCACGGCGGCGGGCGAGCAGCCAGTTGCGCGTGAAGCTGGGCACGATGCGGGCGCCGACCACCGAAATGAGGACCAACACTGCGGCGAGCCCGAGCCGCCAGCCATAGCCGGCGAGCGACGGGAAGCCGCCCTCCGCGGCGAGGTCCATCAACAGCTGCGCCACGGTGAGGACGACGAGAGGCACGATCATGGGGTAGTTGCGCCGATTGCGAGCCGCGATCAGCTCGTGGGCCACCGTGCCGGTGAGGGCAATCGGAAAGGCCAGATCCACCCCGATGACGACCCCGAGCGGAAGCCAGGCGCCGATGAGCTGGACGAGGCGCGCGAGGCTCCAGAGGATCACGAGCAGCGCGAGCGGCGCGCCGCTCACCGGCTCACGCCCCGTCCAGTTCGCCCCGGCCGTGAGCAGGAAACCGGCGATCGCCGCCGGCACGAACCCGAACAGCATCGCGTGAATGTGCCAGTCGAGCGGATCGAACCGGCTCGGCAGGGACCGCCCCGTGGTGAGCATGCCGATCCACAGCCCGATGGCGACTGCCGCCCACAGCGCCGCAGCGATAAAGAAAGGCCGGAAGGCATAGGAGAGGACCGGGTGTCCGGCACCGTCCGCCGTGCGAGGGGTGGTCATCGGGCCTCCTGC
>JAKBCE010000289.1 GCA_021808195.1 Pseudomonadota bacterium | reverse complement strand
CGGTATGGACTTGGCGGTTCAGCTCTTCAGCGTACGACGCGCTGCGGGCGCGGATAATAGAGACGGTTCGACGTGGTGATGAGCAACAGGTCCGTCAGCTGATCGCCTCCCTATATGCATCCGTCGGGTTCCGCGGCGTGCGATCACAGGTTGGGCGAGCTGCCGCCCTAATGAAAGCCGAATGGCGTCGCCGCCACGGAAAAAGACCCCTTCCACAACTACCCAAACTGCTGCCCTACGTACAGCGACTGCGCCATGACTCAATTCCGCTGTCCATCTGGCTCGCCGCTCAAAGCCGGGTAGCACAATAAGTGGAATCCGTTGCGTAATTCGCGCACCGGGCCAAGATTTCACGGCATGGCAGGCCGGATGTTTCACGCCATGTCGGGCCACGATGCGGGACGTGGAGACTGTGACGGAGTGGTTCGATGCGGTCAAGTGTCCGAGGGCTGCTCGGCGCGCCGGACGGCGCGCTGTTTGCGCATGGACTCGCCTTTGAGGGTGAGCCGGTACGCGTTGTGCACGAGGCGGTCGAGGATGGCGTCGGCGAGGGTTGGCTCGCTGAGGTATTCGTGCCACTGCTCGATCGGCAGCTGGCTGGTGATGACGGTGGATTTCTTGTCGTAGCGATCATCGAGGATCTCGAGCAGATCGCGTTTGAGCTGATCGGTCGGGGGCGCAAGACCGAAGTCATCGATCAGCAGGACATCGATCTTCGCCAACTGACGCAGCAGCGCCGAGCGACGCTGCAGCGCATTGGCGCGGGTGAGTTCCTCCGCAAGGCGCGGCAGACGGAAGCAGCGCACGGCGAAGTCCGCGCGACAGGCCGACTGCGCGAGCGCCGAGGCGAGGAAGCTCTTGCCAACGCCGCAGGGGCCGACGATGAGCACGTTGAGGCGCTTTTTGATCCAGGACAGATCGCGCACCGTAGCGAGGGTCACCGGGTCGATGCCGCGGATGGTTTTGATGTCCAGATCCTCAAGACACGCACCGGACTGCGGCAGGCGTGCCCAGCGTAGACGTTGCGCCAGGCGTAGGTTGCCCCGCTCGGCCTGTTCGTGCTGGATCAGTAGCGCCAGACGCTCCTCGAAGCGCAGTGAGTGGATGTTGCGGTCCGCGCTCTGCTGCTCGAGCGCGACGGCCATGCCGTGCAGACGCATGGCCGAGAGAGACTGGATCAACGGTTCGATCGACATTGCGAATCTCCTGGAGTGGGCGGTCAGTGGAAATAGTCCGGTCCGCGCACGTTCTCGTGCTCTTCGGGCAGCGAGAGTGCGGCCTGCTCGGGGTGCGGTGACGCTGAGGTGTGTGTCTTAGGTAGGCTGCGCAACTGCATCAGCAGATCGCGCAGGGCACGGTAGTTGTACACGGCCAGCGCCAGAGCGTTGCCGGCGGCCTGCTCGAGTTCGGCGGGCGTGAAGTCCTCGGCCAGGCGCAAGATGCCCTGGGCGTTGCGCAACGTCTCGCCGATGTGCCGCTTGCCGAGCGCCTGCTTGGTGAGTACCGCGGCGGTGTTCGGACCGATCTTGCTGGCCCGATCGAGCAACTGGTCAAAGCCCAGCGCCAGGTAGGCACGGTGCTCCGGCGGGCGATGTTCGGACACGGTGCGTCGCTGATAAGGTCGCTCGACCAGCGGATGCGCAGCGATCAGTGCGCCGCGGTGGAAGATCTCCACCAGCTGTACGCCGCGACGCACATCCACCGTCCGGCCGATCAGGGCGTAAGGCACCGAGTAGTAGCCACGGGCGACCTCGACGTGATGGTCGCGGTGCACAACCGCTCGGTGCCAGGCACCGTACTCGTACCGACGCACTGGCAGCGCTGCAGCGGCCGGGCGCTCATAACGGCTCATCAGCTCATCGCGGCTCCCGGGGCGCTTCTGGAACGGGGCGGCGTTGAGTTCGGCGACGATCTCGCTGATGGCGCTGTTCAGATCCGCGAGCGAGAAGAACACCGCATCGCGCAGCGCTGCCAATACCCGGCGCTGGCCGATCTGCACCGCCGTCTCCACTTTGGCCTTGTCCCGAGGCCGACGCACACGAGCCGGTAGCACCGCCAGCCCATAGTGCTCGGCGAAGTCGCGGTACGCGCGATTGAGTTCCGGATCGTAGCGCAGCGCGCGCTTGACGACGGTCTTGGGGTTGTCCGGCACGATCGCCTGCGGTACGCACCCGGCCGCCTCCAGTGCATTGACCTGCGCGCGCAGCCAGTCCCCGGTCTGCTGCGTCTCGGTCGCCTCCATGTACAGCCAGTGGCTGAACCCCCAGGCTGCCGTGAACAGCCACACTGAGCGCACCTGGCCGCTCAGCGGATCGGTCACGTGTGCCGGATCGCCGCCGTAATCGACGAACAGGTACTCCCCCGGCTGGTACTCCTGGGCCAGGGTTGCCTGCGCACCGGTGGTGGAGCACCACTGACGGTAGCGCACGCAGAAGGCGGTGTACTTGAGCCCATCGGGATGGCGCGCGCGATACTCGCGCCACAGCTGGCGGCGCGTGACGTGCTTGCGCTTCAACTCCTGGGCGATATACGCGTAGTCCGGCTCGGCAAAAGCCCTGGCCGTGAGCGTCGGCGCCCGCCGGTAGAGCTTCTCCACTGCCGCCGCCTCATCCAGCCCCTCCGGCAGCGGCCAGCCGATCCCGGCAGCCGCTGCGCGCTTGAGGCAATCCTGGACCGTCGAGCGCGCGCACCCGACGCTCGCAGCCACCTCACGCTCGGTCAGCCCAGCGGCGCGCAGCCGCAAAATCTCTCGAACCTTGTGCATCGACAACCTTGCTTGTGCCACCGTCGACATCCCCTTTTGGGCCAAAGGGGGCGACGGTACCGAGGTTGTCCCGCATCAGATATGGCTGGCCTGGCTTGCCCTGAAATCCTGGCCCGGCATGCGGTGAAATCTTGGACCGACATGCCATGAAATCTCAGCCCGGCTCGTCGTGAAATCCTGGACCGTCATGCCGCGAAACCCAGGCCCAACATCGCGTGAACTACGCAATCCGTCTCCGAATGGCTCAAATTTATACTTCAGAGCGCCATGGAGCGCGATCCGGTCGACGCGTTGAACGATGCCCTGTTCCTTGCCTCACTGCCCGAGGAGCGGCTTCGAACGGAATTGCAGCTGTAGAACACTGGCGTTCGCTCTAAGAACCGCTGCGGGCCCGATCGGGCTAC